>JBDHJR010000018.1:0-54031 GCA_039586815.1 Gemmatimonadota bacterium
GCGGCAAAGGCCCGGCGATGCGCCGGGCCTTTGTCATTCTCGCGTGGATTCTCGGCTTAGTTCTTGGAGACCTGCACCTCGATACGCCGCGGCTTGGCAGCCTCGGCCTTGGGCAGGGTCACCGTGAGCAAGCCGTTGGCGAACTCGGCCTGCACCTTCTGGGCGTCCACGCTGCGCGGCAGCGTGAAGCTGCGCTCGAAGCGGCCGTAGCGCCGCTCCACCAGGCGGTAGTTGGAACCCTCGTGGCCCTCCTCGACGTGCTGCTTCTTCTCGCCGCTGATCGTGAGCACGCCGTTCTCCACTCCCACGTTCACGTCTTCTGAGCGGAGGCCGGGCAGCTCCGCCTGAAGCACCAGCTCGCCCTCGGCCTCACGCACGTCCACCACGGGATACCACGTGCCGCTGGCCTCGGCATCGGCCAGCGAACCGAGCCCGTTGCGGATGTTGAACATCTGGTCCCACAGGTTCGGCGCACGCGTGCGCCGGATAGTCGGGTACAGCATTACGCTATTCCTCCTGAGTTGCACTGCCGCCGGATGCGGCCGTCTGGTCGATCACGTGGCCGGAACCGTTCCGGCCCTGCCGCGAGACCATTGTGCAATCAGGATGCCAGCGTGACGTGCCAGATTTGCAGGTAATCCCCGGTGCGTAGTACCCGGACGTGCCACAGGTGCAGGCAGGCCTGCCGTAATTGCGGCTGCTAGTCGGTTCCCACCCGCGCGTGCACCGTTCGGATCGCCGCGCTCAGCTCCCGGCTGAACTCCCCGAGCGCGCGGCTCAACGCGGCGACTGAGCCGACGGTGCCGGTGGTGTCGGCCGGCTGGGAGATGCGCGATACACCTCGGTCGTAGCGCTCACCGCTCTCGCCGTCCCTGATTTCCCAGCCGGCTACCAACTCGGCGCTTCCCGTGGCGGTGCGCTCGAACCGCACTACGCCGACGCTCACGGTGTAATCGACCGAGGTCGTGGTTTGCCAGGGGTAGAGGAGGACGTCGTGGGTCTGCAGCAGCACGGCCAGGTTGGCGGCCAGCACCTCCGAGAAATCACCCCCGAGCGATCCCGCCCAGCGCTCGTACTCCGAGACCGCCACCTCGTTCTCCCCCAGCCGCGTGACCAGTTGGGGCCGGTCCAGGTACTCGGGTATCTCGATGGGTCCCAGCCCCACGGTGACATCCAGCGCTTCACTGGAGAGATCCATGGGCTGGTTCTCGGCGACTGACGTCAGCACGAAGAACTCTGTCGGGTTCGCGCGCGCACCGAAGCAGCCCCCGAGTGCCAGAACAAAGAGCAACGGGTATCGCATCATGGCTTCTTGGGCTCCTCTTTGCCGCGCACGAGCGCGCTGGGATTCTGTTCCAGGTAGTCGGCCAGGAAGTGCATCGCCCGGGCCGCGCCGGCGAGCTCTTCGAGCGTCTCCATCATCTGCACGCTCATGGGCGACTGTGGGTCCATCTGTGCACGGGCGCTCACCAACGTCGCCTGCAGATCCTTGATCGCCGTGGTCAGCTCTGCCGTGACCTCTTGGAGGTCCTCACTGAGCGTGCCCATGTGCCCCTCGGCGCCGTGCGCGAAATCCCTGAACGCATCGAGCCCCTGCTGCACGCTCCTCAGCGTCGCGGGCAGGTCGGAGGCAGCGATGGCGTTGAAGCTGTCCAGGGTGCGCGTGACGTCGTCGAAGATGGAGTCGAACGGGACCTTGTCGACCTGGCGCAGAATGTCCGCCATCAGCTCCTGCAGCGCCGCGAAGCCCGGCGCCGTGTGAACCGGAATCTCCTTGTAGGGCGACCCGACAACGTTCTCGAGCGTCACCGGCGCGTCCGGAACCACGTCCAGCTCGATGTAGCGCTTGCCGGTCACCATGCTCTCCAATACCAGCGTGGCGCGGAACCCCTGCTCGATCATCGAGTCCACCACGGCGGGGTTGGCGAGGTCCACCACCGCCCCCCGGTGTTGGATGGTCCTCATGTCGATCTCGAAGATCACCGGGATGCGGAAGTCATCGAGCGATCGCTGAGTCCCGCTGAGGTTGAGCAGTACTTGCCGCACGGTGCCCACTCGCACCCCCCGGAATTTCACGGGCGCGCCGGGATCCAGCCCTGACACGTTGGCGTCGAAGTACACCACGAATGGCACCGTCTCGCTGAACACACGTCCCGAGCCGAACACCGTGACGGCCGATGCGGCAAGAACCACGGCGCCGACCACGAAGCCACCCACGATTCGCGGGCTCGCACGTCTACTCATGTCCATTCTCCCCGCGCCGCAGGAAGCGGCGCACCGTCGGGTTGTCGCTGTGGTCCCGCAGCTCGGTCGGTGCGCCCATGGCGATCATGGTGCGCGTCTCCGCATCCAGAAAGATGCTGTTCGTGCCCACGGCAAAGATACTGGGCAGCTCGTGCGTCACGATGACGATCGTCGCACCCAGACTGTCGCGCAACTCGACGATCAACTCGTCCAGCCGTCGCGAGCTGAGCGGGTCCAGCCCAGCCGACGGCTCGTCGAAGAAGAGCACGTCCGGATCCAGCGCAATGGCCCGCGCCAGCCCGGCGCGTTTCTGCATGCCGCCGCTGATCTGCGACGGGTAGAATTCCTCGAATCCCTTGAGCCCGACCAACGCTAGCTTGAGGGAGGTGACCTCTTCGATCTCCGCCTTGCTCAGGTCGGTGAACTCCTCCAGCGGGACCGCCACGTTCTCCGCCAGCGTCAGGGAGCTCCACAGCGCGCCGCTCTGGTACAGCACGCCAATGCGCCGCATCAGCTGCTCGCGTCGCTCCGGGCTGGCCTCGGTGAAACTCTCCTCTCCGTAGAACACCTCGCCCCGCGCCGGCTCGTTGAGCCCGATCAGGTGGCGCAGCAGGGTACTCTTGCCGCAGCCGCTGCCACCCATCACCACGAAGATGTCGCCGCGGTTGATCGCGAAGTTGAGGTCGCGCTGCAGCACGAAGCTGCCGTAGGCCATCGTGAGGTCGCGGACCGTGATGTGTGCTTCGGTCATCGCTTTGCCTCAGATCCCGAGCACGTAGAATATCACAGAGAACGCTCCGGCGGCGGCGATGATGGCCACGATGCCGGTGACGACCGCCGACGTGGCCGCGTCACCCACTGCCGAGGCGCTGCGCCCCGACTGCATGCCGCGCAAACACCCGGCCATGGCGATGAGCACGCCGTACACGCCGCCCTTGAACACGCCGCCGACCGCGTTCCCCAAGCTCACCGCCGTGGCAGTCTGCTGGAAGTACTGGGTGAACGACAGGTCCAGCATGCTGATGCCCACGAACATGCCGCCCAGCATCCCCACGGCGTCGGCGTACAGCGTGAGCAGCGGCATCATCAGCACCAGCGCGACCACCCGCGGGACCACCAGGAACTCGATGGGCGAGATGCCCGTAGTGGCGAGCGCGTCTATCTCCTGGTTCACCCGCATGCTGCCGAGCTGGGCGGCGAACGCCGCGCCGCTGCGTCCCGCCATCACGATGGCCGCAATGAGCGCTCCCATGTCGCGCGCCATGGCCACCCCGACCAGATCGGCCACGTAGATCGCCGCGCCGAAGCTCTGTAGCTGTACCGCCCCCACGAACGCCAGAATGAGCCCCAACAGAAACGCCACGAGGGCAACCACCGGCAGGGCCTCGACGCCCGTCTGCTGGATCAGGATCCACAGATCAGCTTTGCGGTAGCGGGCCTTGCCCACGACGAATCGTCCCAGCCCCAGGATTACGTCGCCGACGAACCCGAAGACCTCGAGCACGGCTTCCTGGACCTCCAGGGTACCGACCCCGATCCGCTCCAGCATCCCCTTGTCCACCTGCTCCCCGCGCGCATCGGCCGCCTCGGGCACGGCCTCTGCCAGCGCCAGCAGCCGCTGCACGCCCGTCGGGAGGCCGCTGCGGTCCACGGAGATGCCGTGGCGCTTGCAGATTTGCTCCACCCGGCCCAAGAAGGTGACGACGCTGGTGTCCCACTCACCCAGCGCCGCGACGTCGAACGCCAGGGTGCGCGGTCGGTGGTGGCTCGTGAGCTCGCGCTCCACCGGCTCGGCCGAGGGCACCCCTCCGCGCAACTGCCAGCGACCCTGGAGCCGGACGAGGAGCGTCCCGTCTCCGGTTTGCTCGAAGCCAAGTGATGCAGCGGAATTGGTCATGGATGTTCGAAGATTCGCCGTCAAATCCTAACGCGGGGGACCGAAGCCCGCCACGCACTCCGCCACCGCCGCGCGAACGTCCTCCAATCCCTGCTCCATCCGCTCGAGGTGGGTGCGGAACGACAGCACGCAGATGCGCAGAATGAAGCTGCCGCCTGCGGTGGTGCCCGTGATGTAGACGCGACGGCGCGCGTTGATGCGGTCCAGCAATTCGCGGTTGAGCCGATTCATCGCCTCGGCGTCGAGCCCCGGTTGCGCCAGGCGGAACGCCACGATCGAGAGTTGCGGCTCGGCTACGATCTCGATGCCCTCGATCTCACGCAACTGCTCGTACGCCCACTGTGCCAGGTCGAGTTTCTCGTCCAGCTGCCGCCGGAATGCACCGGCCCCGGCGAGCTTGAACGGCAGCCAAACACGCAGGCCGCGGAACGGACGCGACAGCTCCGGCGACAACTGGCAGAAGTCCACGAACTCTTCCGTGTCGCTCATCTCGGGCATGTAGTCGGCACCCAGTGCGTGCGACCTCTCGAGCGCCGCACCGTCGCGCACCAGCAACGAGCCGGTGCCGTACGGCAGGAACAACCCCTTGTGCGGATCGAGCGTGATGGAGTCTGCTCGCTCCAGCCCGCGCATCGCCACCCGTCCCCGCTCGGTGAGCGCGAAGAAGCCGCCGTACGCGGCATCGGCATGGAGCCAGAGACCATGCCGCCGCGCCACGTCGGCGGCGCCCACGAGATCGTCCACCGCACCGGTGTTGGTGGTGCCGGCGCTCGCCACCAGGAGGAACGGTTCCCGGCCGGCGGCACGGTCCTGCTCGATCAGCTCTTCGAGCGCGTCCAGCCGGATGCAGAAACGCCTGTCCGATGGAACCATCCTCACGCTATCCGCCGGGAACCCGGCGAGAATGGCGGCCTTCTCGACCGAGTGGTGCACCTGGTCGGACGCATAGAGCGTTCCGCTCAGGAAGTTCGGAGGGAGCCGCTCGCGCCGCGCGGTCGCGATGGCCGAGAAGTTGGCGAGCGAGCCGCCCGATGTGAGAATGCCCCGCGCCGAGCTCGGGTAACCCACTATCTCGCAGAACCAGCGCACCACGTTGGCCTCGAGCTGCGACAGCCCCGGTGCCGCCAGCCACACGCCCACGTACCGGTTCACGGTGTCCGCGATCAGGTCGGCGACGGCCGCGTGGAAGATCCCGCCGCCCGGGATGTAGGCCAGGTATCCCGGCCCGGCCGTGTTGAAGCTCTTGGGCGCTGCCCGAAACACGACGTCGAGCAGCTCGGCGAGCGGAGCTCCCCGCTCAGGCATCGACTCCACCAGCGATCGTGCCAGCTCGGCGGCACCGTCCAGGTCGAACGCGGGCTGCTCGGGCAATGACTCCACGTGCGCCACAATGCGCTCCATCGCTGCGTCGACCAGCGCGCGCATCTCGGGCCCCGTGAGCTCGAGTGGGGTCGAATGTGGTTGCGTCATCGTCCGCTCCATCCGCCGCGTGACCGGGCCGGCACTCCCAAGCCCTCGCCTCAAACTTAGTCTTTCGAGCCCACTCGCCGCGCGATGGCCGCGCCGCAGCCCGCCGCGTATCTTCTCCCGCGACGCGCCGGCGATCACCGCCCGCGCGACGCCAAACTCAACTCAGGTGAACCATGACACGAATCACGCTTGCGACGGCGTTCGCAATCATGCTCCCCGCCGCTACGCTCTGCGGCCAGACGGCTGCCCCCGAGCGTCCCCTCGGCACTCTGCGCGACCAGGCGGAGCTGCAGCAGCAATGGCTGGAGGAGCGTGTCGAGACGGTGCTTCCTCGTCTGATGCGCGAGCGCGACATCCAGATGTGGGTGATCCCGATGCGGGAGTACAACGAGGACCCGCTGTTCAAGGCCCTGGCCGCGCCCACGCGGTTCGCCGCCCGGCGGCGCACCGTATTCATCTTCAACGACCGGGGGCCCGAGGAGGGAGTGGAGCGCATCACCATCGGCGGCGGCTCGCAGGGCGGCGTCTATGAGGTGGTGCGAGCCACCGAGCAGGCGCCCGACGGCCGCCCGCGCGAGTTCTGGGGCCGGGACCAGTGGAACTTCGTAGTAGACGTGATCCGCCAGCGCGATCCGCGCAACATCGCCGTCAACATCTCCCACGATCTGCGCTTCGCCGACGGCCTGAGCGCCGGGGAGTGGGAGCAGCTGCAGGAGGCGCTCGGTCCGGAGTTGGGCGCGCGCGTGGTTAGGGCCGAGACTCTGGCGCTCGACTACCTGGGGATCCGCGTTCCCTCGATGCACGCCACGTACGTGCGCATGGAGGAGCTGGCCCACGAGCTCATCGCGACCATGTTTTCGGACGAGGTCATCACGCCCGGTGTCACGACCACGGCGGACGCGGTGTGGTGGTTCCGCCAGCGCCTCAACGACCTGGGGCTCGGCACCTGGTTCCAGCCCTCGGTGGACGTCCAGCGGCACGGAGTGAGCATGGCCGACTCGACGGCTCCCGTCATCCTGCGGGGCGACGTGCTGCACTGCGACGTGGGCGTCACCGCCTTGAGACTCAACACCGACACGCAGCACATGGCCTACGTGCTGCGCGAGGGCGAGAGCGATGCGCCCGAAGGCCTGAGGCAGGCCCTGCTCAACGGCAACCGACTGCAGGACATTGTGCTGGCCGAGATGCGGCCGGGCCGCACCGGAAACGAGATCCTGTTCGCGGCGCTGGCGGCCATGCGGGAGGCGGGCATCGACGGGACCATCTACACACACGCCATCGGGGAGCACGGGCACGGTGCCGGCCCGCTGATCGGCCTGTGGGACCGCCAGGACGGTGTGCCGGGCCAGGGTGACGTGCCGATCCGCGCGGGCACCTGGCACTCGATCGAGCTTCAAGCCCAGACCTCAGTGCCCGAGTGGGACGATCAGCCGGTGCGCATGATGCTGGAGGAGGAGGCCGAGCTCACCCCCGAGGGAGAGGTACGCTGGGTGCTGAAGCGGCAGTCGGAGTTCCACCTGGTGCGGTAGCGACGCGCCCGCACAGGTGACGGGGACCTTTATGGTCCCCGTTACCTGTCTCCGCCCTCGTCGGTCCGTGGTGTAGCCGCACCTCGGTTGCCCCTCTCCCGGGGCATGCAGTGCCCAACGCTTGCGGCGGGCTGCCACCCCCGCGGGCGTTGGGTATCTTTATACCCGGGTCGTGGGTGTTCCCGCGGGTGGTGTCTGCACGGCTGGCGCGGTCTCTCCACGCTTCGAATCGAGATCCGAGAATCGCATTAATCCAACTGAATCGCTCAGTGAGTGAGGATTTCATGAGCAACGTTCGTCGGTATTTCATTGGCCTTGCGGCGCTCACGCTGACCGTGGCCGGCTGCGCCTCGTCCAGCGCCCAGCAGCCCGCCCCGGTTCAGCCCGCCGCCCCCGCGCCCCAAGTGGCGCCTGCCGAGGTGGATACTCCCTACGAGGCCATCGAGCCCGGGCGTTTCGACATGGGCAAGATGTGGACCTTTGAGAACGCCCCGCTGGACTACTTCGAGGAGGCGTACGACTTCCGGCCGTCCCAGGAGTGGCTGGACCACGTGCGCATGGCCACCCTGCGGCTACCCAACTGTACGGCCTCATTCGTGTCGTCCGACGGGCTGGTGGCGACCAACCACCACTGCGCCCGGGGCAGCACGTCCAGCGTGAGTCAGGAGGGCGAGAGCCTGCTGGATGACGGCTTCTTCGCGGCGACCATGGCCGAGGAGCGGAGGGTGCCCGACCTCTACGTGGATCAGATGATCCTGATGGAGGACGTCACCGCCATGGTGCAGCAGGCGGTCACCGCCATGGCGTCGCAGGATCGGCAGGCGCAGGAGCGCGGCGCCCGGCAGGAGGCGATCGCCGACAGCGCCAGCGACGTTCACGGTCTCGAGTGTGACGTCGCCGAGCTGTACAACGGCGGCAGGTACTCGCTGTACTGCTTCAAGCGGTACGACGACGTACGCCTGGTGTTCACGCCCGAGCTCAAGATCGGCTACTACGGCGGCGACCCCGACAACTTCACATTCCCGCGCTACAACCTGGACGTGACCTTCTTCCGCGTGTACGACGAGGACGGCAATCCGTATCAACCTGCCCGGTCCTTCGGGTGGAGCGAAACCGGCGCCGCCGAGGGCGACCCCGTCTTCGTGATCGGGAATCCCGGCTCGACCTCGCGGCTGAGCACCATGGCGCAGCTCGAGTTCTTCCGCGACTACAACGAACCGACGTTCGTCCACCTGCTGCAGACGCGCACCGACGTGCTGAAGCACTACATGGACCACCATCCGGAGACGCGCGACGACCTGATCAACCGGTGGGCCAGCTGGATGAACGGCCTCAAGCTCTACATCGGTCGGGAGAAGGCGCTCAACGATGCCGCCGTGATGGGCCGCAAGCTGGGCTGGGAGCAGGCGTTCAGGGACGCCGTGGCGGCAGACCCGGAGCTGCGCGCCAAGTACGCGCACCTCTGGGACGAGATTGCCCGCATCCGGACCGAGATGGCACAGGTCTTCCCCACGCTCTGGGCGGTCACCCCGTTCAGTGGGCTCGCGGCGCCGCAGACGATCCAGACGGCCGCTGACATGCTGCAGTACTCGCAGGCGGTGGGCAACGCGCCGCAGGAACAAGTGGACGAGATGCGCGCCGAGATCGAGGAGACCGAGATCGATGTGCGGCTCGACCGGCACATGCTGGAGGAGCGGGTTAAGGACGTGACGATGTGGCTCGGCGAGGACGATCCGTTCGTCACGGCCGTGATGCTGGGCGACACCTCCCTGCACGACGCCACGGCGGCCTTCATGGAGCGCGCCACGGCGGTAATCGACCCCGAGCTCCGCAGCGCGCTGCTCGACACCCCCACCCGGATACTCAACAGCTCCGACCCGGCGCTGAGCCTGGTGCGGGAGACTCTGCCGCGGTACGGCCGCGCGGCGCAGCGCTACCGCCAGTTGCTGGCGGAGGAGGAAGCGCTTACGGCGCAGCTCGCCCTGGCGGTATTCGAGGTGTACGGCACCGACCTGCCGCCCGATGCCACGTTCACGCTGCGCATCGCCGACGGCGTGGTGCAGAGCTACGAGTACAACGGCACCAAGGCGCCCGCGTGGACGACGTTCTACGGCCTGTACGACCGGCACTACGCGCACGAGGGCCAGGAGGATTGGGACCTGCCGGAGCGGTGGCTCGACCCGCCGGCCAGCTTCGACATGGGCGCGCCGCTCAACTTCGTGTCGACTAATGACATCGTCGGCGGCAACTCGGGCAGCCCGGTCATCAACACCGACCTCGAGGTCGTGGGCCTCGCCTTCGACGGCAACATCGAGAGCCTGAAGGGCGACTACATCTTCGACACGTCGGACGCGCGCGCCGTATCGGTGCACTCGGCAGGGATCATCGAGGCACTGAGGCACATGTACCGCGCGGATCGCATAGTCGAGGAATTGCTGCGGCAATAGCGCGGCAGGAACAGTAGTATTCAGCCGGCCCCCGTCGCCCCGTGCGGCGGGGGCCGCTCGCTCGCTACGCACGGTTGCCGCACCCCCGGATCGCGACGAACTTTCCGACACTGTGAACACCATCGACGAACTGGCCACCCCTGCCCTGCTGCTTGATCTCGACATCCTGGAGCGCAACCTGGAGCAGATGCAGGCGAAGGCCGACCGCCTCGGCGTCGCCCTGCGGCCCCACATCAAGACGCACAAGTGCATCGAGGTGGGTGAGCGGCAGCGTGCCCTCGGCGCCCGGGGAATCACCGTATCCACCCTTCCGGAGGCCCGGATCTTCGCCGATCACGGCTTCGACGACATCACGTGGGCGTTCCCGCTGATCTTCGTGCGCCTGGAGGAGGTGGTGGAGCTGGCCCAGCGTGTGACCCTGCGGCTGGTCGTGGATTCGGCAGAGGCGGTACAGGAGCTGGAGCAGACGGGGCAGCCGCTGCACGTGTGGCTCAAGGTGGACTGCGGCTATCACCGGGCGGGAGTGGACCCGCAGTCGAGCAGGGCTACCGATCTTGCACGCGCCATCCACGAATCGCGCACGCTGGTGTTCGACGGAATCCTGACGCACGGGGGCCACGCCTACGACGGACCCACGCGCCGGGAGAGCGCGGCGGTGGCGGCCCGGGAGCGCGACGTAATGGTGGAGTTGGCGGAGAAGCTGCGGGCGCTCGGCATACCAGTACCCGGGGTGAGCGTGGGCTCCACGCCGGGCATGAATGCCGTAGAGCAACTGGACGGAGTCACCGAGGCGCGGCCCGGCAACTACGCGTTGCACGATTACACCCAGGTGCTGATCGGCTCCTGCACTCCGCGCGACTGTGCCGTCACGGTGCTGGCAAGTGTCGTGTCGTCGCAACCGGCGGCGGGACACTGTGTGGTGGACGCCGGCGCGCTGGCGCTCTCCAAGGACCCCGGCTACGAAGAAACACAGCAGCCGGGCATGGGCGAGATCTACGACGACTACCCTGCCGGTACGCTACGGCCCGACGCGCGTCTGGTATCCTTGAGCCAGGAACACGGCAAGGTGAGCCGGGCGCTTCCGGTGGGCTCGAGGGTGCGCATCCTCCCCAATCACTCGTGCCTCACCGTCGCATGCTTCGACGAGTATCACGTGGTGCGGGGCAAACAGGTGGTGGAGCGCTGGAGAGTGAGGCGGGAGCGGTAGGCGGCGCGCAGGACGCATAGCGACGCGGGGCGCGGGGCAGCCTCGCGTCCTCGAGTACGCCGCTACCTCTCCCTCTCGAACACTACCCTCCCACCAACCATCGTCAGATCCACCCGCACGCTGTCGATCTCTAGCGGATCGATGGTGAGGATGTCGCCTGACAGCACGACCAGGTCGGCGAACCTGCCCGGCTCCAGCGTACCGAGCTGATCATCCAGAAACGCTGCGTGGGCGTTGTTGACCGTGTACGCGGCGAGCGCTTCCTCCACCGTGATCTTCTGTTGCGGCACCCATCCGTCCGGGTTCGCACCGTCGATGGTACGCCGCGTCACCGCCGCGTAGATGCCCCCCAGCGGATCGAGCGGGGCCACCGTCCAGTCGCTGCCGAACGCCATGCGTGCGCCGGCGTCCTGCAAATCTCGGAACGCATAGGTGGTGCTGATCCGCTCCGGACCGATACGCTTCTGCGCCCAGCGGCCGTCGTCGATGGCGTGATAAGGTTGCATCGAGGGTACGACTCCGTCCGTGGCGATGCGCTGAATCGCGCCGGTCGTCAGGTGCTGGGCGTGCTCGATGCGGGAGCGCCGGTCGCGTGGCCCGTTCAGCTCCCGGACCTCCGCATACACGTCGAGCAGCCAGTCATTGGCCTGGTCGCCGATGGCGTGCACGATGAGATGCAGACCTGCGGCGTCGGCTCCAATGATGGCCCGCCGCAGTTCGGCCGTATCGGTCACCATGAGCCCGGTGGTGTGGGGCGCGTCGTCGTAGGGATCGTAGAACCACGCCGTGGTCGAGCCGAGCGATCCATCCACGAATCCCTTCACCCCTCCCCAGAAGAGCCGGGTGTCACCGCGTCCCTCGTGCTCCACGTACTCGGCGACGCGCTGCCACTGCCCGATGGGCAGCACCGAGTACACGCGGATCGGCAGCTCGCCGCGCGCATACGCTCGCTGGTATGTCCCGTGCCCCTCCCAGGTTCCCATGTCGGTGATCATGGTGACGCCACGCTCGACGGCGTGGGCAACGGCCGCCTGTAGCGCGCGGTCCAGCTCCGGCTCCGAGCGGGCGGGAATCGCCTGGGCCACCAGACCCATGGCCGCGTCCTTGAGAACGCCGCTCGGGCTGCCGTCGTCGTACCGCACTATGGTCCCGCCCTCCGGGTCCGGAGTGTCGGCCGTGACGCCGGCGAGCGCCAGTGCCTTCGTGTTCGCCAGCCCCATGTGACCGTCGAGCCGACTCACGAACACGGGCGTGTCCGGGGTGAGGGAGTCGATCCAGTCGCGCCGCGGCAGCTCACCGCCCCACAGCTCGTGATCCCACGTGCCTCCGGTGACCCACTGCTGCGGCTGCGCCGCAGCAAACTCCCCTATGCGGCGGGCGAACTCCTCCGGCGTCGCTGCGTCGCGCAGCTTCACGCTGGCGAGCTCGAAGCCGCCCTCGACGAAGTGCGTATGCGCATCAATGAAGCCGGGCACCACGAGGCGGCCTTGGAGGTCGATACGCCGGGTGGGGGGTCCCACGAACCGCACGACGTCATTGTCGCTGCCCACAGCCAGGATCCGGCCGTTCGCCACCGCGATGGCGGTAGGCTGCGATCCCGCTTCCGCTGAGCCGGCTCCGGTCCAGATCCGACCTCCGAAGAGGACGACTTCGGCCTCCTGGGCCCCCACGGAGCTCACGCCCCCAAGTGAGAGCAGGACACAGACCAGCGCAGTTCGATAGCGGGGCGACACGCGACGCCTCCGGTGGGTTCGCGGGTGAGAGAAGTGTGCAGGTATGCCATGCGCAGCAGCCTGAACTTCCGACCGCCAAGGACGGGGCGCAAGCCCACAATCCCTGGCCTGAGGCCGATTATGCGAGTCACCGCTCGCAAGCTGTCTACGCATCAGTGAGTGGTCACTCGTTAAGCCGTCGCACGGTATTGGACCGCCTCTTAGTTGACTCGGTTACTCATTGTAGGTAACGGACTTACAGCACTACCTGTGGAACCGGTGCGGTGCTAGATTGCGGCCATGAGTTTACGGCCGATTTACGGCCATCAGGCATTGCAGCACCGGCTGGCTGGCGCCCTCGCCTCCAGCCGGTTCCCTCAGGCGGCCCTCCTGGTAGGGCCGCCGGGCGTTGGGAAGCAGCGGCTTGCGCTGTGGGCCGCCCAGGGCCTGCTGTGCGACGCCGGACCGGGTGCGCCGTGCGGCAAGTGCGGCAGCTGCAAGCGTGCGGCGGGACTGCAGCACCCCGATCTGCACTGGTTCGTGCCGATCCCGCGGCCCAAGGCGGGCGACCCGGACAAGCAGGTCGAGGAGGCCCAGGGAAGCCTGGCCGCAGTCATGGAGGAACGCCGCAAGGACCCGCTGTGGCAGCGGTCCGAGGGCATGGTGAGCCACTCGCTGGCGTCGGTGCGGCTGCTGCACCGCCGGGTGTCGGTGACCCCGTTCTCGGGGAGCCGCAAGGTGTTCGTGCTGGGTGACGCCGAGCGCCTGGTGGTACAGGAGTCGAGCCCGGAGGCAGCCAACGCCTTGCTCAAGGTGCTCGAGGAGCCGCCTGCGGACACGACGCTGATCCTCACGGCGGCCGACCCCGAGGCCTTGTTGCCGACGATTCGCTCTCGGCTGGTCTCGCTGCGGGTTCCGCGGGTGGCCGATGACGACGTGCGGCAGTTCCTGGGCAAGGAGCTCGACCCGCCCCTCGAGGGCGAGGCGCTGGAGCGCCGCACGCTGCTGGCCCAGGGGAGCATTGGCGCGGCGCTGTGGATGGACGGTGAGGCCGAGGGACCCGACCGGAAGGCAGCCGAGCTGCTGGCGGCCGTGGCGAAGGGCGCCACGGGGTGGGCTCCCAAGGCCATGGCCCAGCCGACCTGGGCTGCCAGAGGTGACTTCACGGCGCTGCTCGACGCCTTGGCGGTTCGTCTCAGGGCCGGGCTGGAGCAAGGCGCCGCAGATGCGGACGAGCGCCTCGAGGGCCGCCTGGAGGCCCTCAAGCGGGTCGAGGAGGCCCGTGCTGCGGCCCAGGGGAATGTGAACCCGCAGCTAACGCTGGCCGTGCTGGCCGGCGATCTGGAGGGACTGCTGTGAAGCTGTCCCACGTGGACGAGGGAGGGCGCGCCCGAATGGTGGACGTGGGGGCAAAGCCCGAGTCGCAGCGCACTGCGCGGGCCGAGGGGACGATCCGGATGGAACCGGAGGCCCTGGCGTTGATCCAGGGAAACACCGGAGCCAAGGGCGACGTTATCTCGACGGCGGAACTGGCTGGCACGATGGCCGCCAAGCGGACGGCCGAGCTGATCCCGCTGTGCCACCCGGTTGGATTGGATCAGGTGCGGGTGACCGTGGACGCGGACCCCGCGGTGCCTGGAGTCAGGGTCGAGGCCCAGGTGAAGGCGACGGGCCGGACCGGGGTCGAGATGGAGGCACTCACGGCGGTGTCACTGGCCCTGCTCACCGTGTACGACATGGTGAAGGCCGCCGGGCACGGTATGGAGATCTTGGGGATTCGGCTGGTGGAGAAGACGGGGGGAACCAGGGGAGACTGGAAACGAGGGAACGAGGAAACCGCATGATACAGTTGAAGCTCATCGTCCAGCATTTCGTGGCGGCGGTGGTGGAGACCTGGGAGCGGCTGTCGGCCACCCAGCGGATCACGCTACGCGGCGTCGGGCTGCTGGGTGCGGTCCTCGTGGTGGGAGCGCTCGCGGGAGCGCAGGCGCCGCGCGTGCAGGCGTCGTCGGACGACGGTGGCTCGTACACCGGCACGGCGGTGCAATCGCAGTTCCGGCACCTGCGCATATCGCTCGATCTCACCGAGGGCGAGCTGGAGCTCGCCCGCCTCCAGCTGGAGCGGGCGGAGCACCTCCTGCGGTACTCCGCGATGTACCAGATCCCCGCGGACCTCGCGGAGATGATCTACGATGTCGCTGTGCGCGAGGGCATCGACCCCGAGTTGGCGTTCAGGCTGGTCAAGCTGGAGAGCGGGTTCAATACCCGCGCCCTCAGCGTGGCCGACGCATACGGCCTCGCCCAGGTCCAGCCGGCGACTGCGCGGTTCTACGCTCCCCTGATCACGCCGGAACAGCTGTACGATCCGGAGACCAACCTGCGCATCGGGCTGCGGTACCTGCGCGATCTGCTGGAGGTTTACGGCGACGCCAAGATCGCCCTGCTGGCGTACAACAGGGGACCTACGCGGGTGAAGCAGCTCATTGATGCCGGGAAGGACCCGGAGAACGGCTATGCGGTGACGCTGCTGGAGGGCTACGAGGGGCTGCAGTAACCGCCGAGAGTCAGCGGGACGTGCTGGCCGGTGGAACCACGGCCAGCCGCTCACCCACCTGGATCATCACGTCGTTGCCGGGGATTCCGTTCCAGCGCCTGAGGTCGGCGACCGTCACACCGTACTTCTGCGAGATGATCCACAGCGTCTCGCCCCGGCGCACCCTGTGATACCGCACTCCTGATACCGCAGGCCGGGGCCGCGGCGCCCGTCCGGCCGCCGCCTGGCTGCGAGCCGCGGAGCTGACGGGGACCACAAGTGGCTGCCCGATGCGCAGCCGGCGCGGGTTCACGTAGTTGTTCGCCGCCCGCAGCAGGCTCACGCTCACGCCGTACCGCTCGCCGATCTCTCCCAGGGTCTCGCCGCGCCGCACCACGTGCTCGATGAAGTTGACCCGCTCGTTGGCCGGCAGCTCGGCATAGCGCTGCAGCACCGCAGGCCCGCTACCGCGCGGCACGCGCACGATCGAGCTATGCCTGGGCGGCGTGACGCCACGCACGTAGTGCGGATTCAATTCCATCAACGCCCGGGAAGTCGTGTCGGCGAGTCTGGCGATGACGTCGAGCCCCGTGGCCTCGGGCACCGTGATCTCGTCGAACACTAGAGGCCCCAGCATGGGCAGGCTGTCGAACCCGAAGCGCAGCGGATCTTTGGCGATGATCGCTGCGGCGATGAGCTTGGGCACGTAGTCGCGCGTCTCGCGCCGCAGGTAGCGCCTCGCCGACAGGTCGAAGAACGTCTCGTCGCTCACCGAGTCCGGCTCCTCGCGCAGCCGGCGGATGCCCCGCTCGACCCTTCCCGCACCGCCGTTGTAGGCCGCGGCGGCCACATACCATGAGCCGAATTGCTCGTACAGATCCGCCAGGTGGCGCGCTGCCGCCTCGGTTGCCTTATAGGGATCGCGCCGCTCGTCCACCCACGAGTTCACGGTGAGGCCGTAGCGCCGTGCCGTGGACCGGATGAACTGCCACATGCCCACCGCGTTGCTGCGCGACACGGCTGTGTTGGAGTAGCCCGACTCGATGATCGCGAGGTAGACGAGGTCCTCCGGCACGCCCTGCGCCTGGAACCGCTCCCGGATCATTCCCTCGTAGCGCGGCAGCCGACCGAGCCAGATGACGAAGCGGTCGCGCGCTGGATCCAGGAAGTAATCGACGTAGTACCGGACGCGGTTGCGGTCGGCGAACGACGCGACGTCTATGTCGTAGGTCGGTCCCGCCGCACTCGCGGCGCCACCCCGCGGAGCAGCCGGGCTCGCATCGAGCTCGCTGAGTCGCGGCGCGGGGACCACGCCACGTACGTGCCCGGCTCCTTTTGCCAGGCTGCGGAATTCCAGCTCGTGCAGCTCCTCGAGCGCTCTCTGGTCCGCCAGGGAATCCTCCGGCGTCGGCGCCGGCGCGGCCACGGCCACCGGGCCGGTACGGCCGGTACCCTCCGCCCGCGGCTCGATCGAGCCTTCGGGTTGGGAGGTGGCGCAGGCCGCTGCCGCACACACCAGGATTCCGAGGGCCACGCGTCGAAGGATCATGTCACGTATAACTACCGGGTGAAGATGATGTTCCCAAGAAATCGATTGGTCGCATTGAGCACCGCCAACGCGGCGCAACGATGCGGCGCCTCGTCCGTCAGGCAGGAACCCACCAGCCGGGTAGCCGGCATACCGTTATGGCACGAGATGGCCACGATGACGACGGTTGAGTCGAACGCGCGCACCGCCTTCACACCCAACAGCTCGAAGGCCATCTTCTCCTCAACAGCGCCGCGTAGGGCGTCGGTTGCAGCCTCGGCCGCGCAGCGCAGCTCGCCTGCCTGCGAGCCCAGCCCCTCGGCAGTGCCCACGAAGCGTTCGCCCGGGTCACCCTCGAGCACCACGCGCGCGCGGTAACGCCCGCTGGGCAGGCGCTCGAACTCGAAATCCAGGAATCTCAGGCGCTCGCGCCCGGATGCAGCCGTCATCTACTCGGCTCCTTCGAACCGAACTTCGAGCTGTCGATGCGTCGCCTGCTCGACCGTCCGCAGCAGATCGACGTCTAGTCGCGGCTTGCCGGCCTCGTCCATCAGCACCGAGATGAGCAGCAACTGGCCGTCGGTCAACGTCACCCGGAGCTGCCGGCAATCCTGCCGCACCTCCACGTCCACTACCGTCTCGCCGCGCAGCTGAGCCACGGCCTCGGCAATGCGACGCAGTTCTTGGACGGGGGTGACGGACACGCGGTGGCCGGCGACCGGCTACGTGATGTGTTGGACGAGGACTTCCTTGAGCGCGTCGTTGGAGAGCCGGTCCGCAGCCTGAAACAGAGACGACTTAGAACTCGACTCCAACGGGTAGGAAGCCCAGAACGCGCGTGGCTCGCGCTCTGAGTTGGTGGCTCGGAAGGAGAGTGTCAGCTGCCACATCTTCACGTCGGGACGCATCTCGGCAGCCGGTTGCACGTGCCAGACCTCGCTGCCGGTGTCAATCACTCTCCACGCCATCAACCGATCCCCTCATTGTGGTTCTAAGGCGCCGCAGGTCGCAGGAATATGAGGAATCCCATTCCTCACGGTCAAGGGCTAGTTAGGCCGAGCGCCGCCATGTCCGCCGCCGTGTCCAGATCTCTGAGCGGCCTCAGCCGCCCGATCCTAAGATCGTGCGCAACGCACAGCGCCACAGTGACTTGGAGCACACGGGAGGTGCCCCAGGGTACGCCCTCGAAGAGCTGGGGGGCCGGTTCCCTGAGCCCGAGCAGGTAGTACCCTCCGTCCAGGGCCGGCCCCAGAGCCACGTCGGCCTCAGCCAGAGCCTGCACCGCCTCCTGGACCGTGGTCGCTCCGACGCCCGGGGCATCTGCTCCGATGGCCACCACTGGCCGGTCGCCCCGATCGAAGTGGACCGCGAAGGCGTGCGCCATCCGTTCTCCCAGATCGGCTCCCTGCTGCGCGAAGTACTGGTGGTCTCCCAGCCAATCCCGCATATCCCGCTCGGCATCCGGCGGGTCGTACCACACTGAGAGTTCGTGCTCGGCCCCCACCGCCGCGGCCACACCGGCACCGACCCGCCGGTACAGCTCGGCGGCGGCCTCGTCGCCTATCTCACGGCCGAGGCGCGTCTTGACGCGGCCCGGCCGCGGCGCCCTGGCGAACAGCAGCACGGCGCTCATGGCGCCTCCGCGCGGTACCAGCGCTCCAGGCGCTCGGGCGACATGCCTGCGAGATAGGCTGTCAGCAGCAGGCTGTTGCGGATCCAGGTGCGGTAGGGTCCCTCCCTCAGCCAGCGTCGCGGCGATGCCACGAGGGGCGCCTGGAGCCGCTCGATCCTGGCACGCCGGCCGAGCGCACGGATCAAGGCGACGTCCTCCATGATGGGAAACTCCGGGAATCCCCCTACTGCCCGGAACAGCTCGTGCCGCACCAGGAGCCCCTGGTCCCCGTAGGGGAGCCGTCCAAGGCGATCCCGCAGCGCCGTGCCCAACTCCATGAACCGCGGCCAGAACCCGGTGGCGTCGATCCTCAGCCCCCACACGGCAGCTTGCACGGCGGAGTCGGCCGCGGCCCGCTCCAGCTCCGCCCGTGCCTCGCCCGGCATACGCACGTCCGCGTGGAGAAAGCAGAGCCACTCGCAATCGAGGACCGCCGCTCCCGCGTTGAGCTGCGGCCCGCGGCCGCGCGGCGCGGAAACGCCCCGTGCTCCGGCTGCTCGGGCGATCCCCAGTGTATCGTCGCCCGAGCCGCCGTCGGCCACCACGACCTCGTGCGGCAGCGCCACGCGCGCGAGGTCCTCCAGTATGCCCGGGAGGTGTTGCGCTTCGTTGAGGGTGGGGATGACTACCCCGAGCCTGTTCATCGGCCGAACACGGCGGTGTCGTTCAGAGTCCAGTCGTACTCGATGAACCCTACCTCCGGCGCGCGGCCACGGATGTACTCGACGTCCTGTGGCGTGACGTAGTGCAGCAGGAACTCCACCACTCCCTCGATCCCGCCGAAATCGTCCCGGTACCAGTCGAGCACCTTGTTGAGCGCCAGAGCGGGATCGCCCTCCCGCACCAGCACGTAGTTGCGCTCGCTCGCCAGGAAGCGCCGCACCGCAGCATCCAGTTGGTCATTCAGTTCCTCGGCCGTGTACGCCCGCGGCGCCAGCACGGGGCACGAGCGGGAGGCACAGTTCACCGCGAAGTGGATGCGGGGCTCCCCCATGGGTCGGATGATCTCGTGCTCGATCTCGTCCAGCGCCCGTGCCTTCCCGGCAACGTCGCAGAACTCTCGCGTCCAGGTGTCCGGTATCTGGCGGATGGAGTTGGCCGGCACACCCTGGAGCGATCGCACCAGCGAGGTGGGGAAACCCGCCTTCCGAATCGGGTAGTGGTCGATCACGAGCCGCAGTGCACAGGCGTTGTACGCGTTGATCCAGAACGCCAGGCGGGCGTCGCGCGGCGCCGCGCCGAGCACCTCCGGGTCCGTGCCGGCCAGCTCTGCCAGGTACGCGTCGAGGCCCTCGCGGCCCAGCTGCAGTGCCGCGTAGTCGACCAGGTCGTGTTGCAGGTAGGTCTCGAGCACCCCAGTGAGTGTTGAGTGGTCGGGGAGCTCCTGGGCCTCGACCGTGGCAACGGTCACGAGGATTGCTGCCGCCACGACTCCGGCTAGCCGACTCATTGCGCTGCCTCGCTGGAAGAGCTCGACGGCAGCCGAAAGCCCAGCCGCCGCGCGAGCAGGGGGATGATCGAGAGCGCCGCCAACAGGCCGCCGGCAATCCACAGGCGCGTGCGTGCCGCCTCGCTGGCGCCGGCGGCGCCCTGCGCCAACGCGTCCGCGAAGAAGGTGTACACCAGCGTACCCGGAATGATGCCCAGCACCGTGGCCAGGGCATAGTCGCGCCAGCGAATGGCCGTCAGCCCGGAGCCGAAGTTGAGCGCGTTGAACGGCACCAGCGGCACGAGGCGCAGGATGAGCAGCCCCCAGAAGCCGTGCTGCTCGGTGGCACGGTCGAGGCCCCGCAGACGGTGGCCCACGATGCGCTCCACGCCCTCCCTGCCGAGCCCGCGCGCAAGCTTGAAGGCAGCATTCGCACCTATGTTGGCCCCGATGGAGTTGAGCAGCGCGCCCCAACCGAACCCGAACACCGCACCTCCGACGATCGTGATCAGCGACCCAGGGAGCGCCAGAGCCGTGGCGACCGAGTACACCAGCACGAACACCAGCGGTGCCCACAGCGAGCTGCGCAGCGCCTCGAGCGTGCCGACCAGTGCCTCGCGGGTGAGATACTCCCCCAGCGGAGTGAGCCGGATGAGCAGCGCCGCTCCCGCCACTATCGCCACCAGCAGCGCGAGCTTGAGGTAGGGACCGAAGCGCCTCACTTCAGCCATCGCACGACCCGCTTGAGCCACTCGCCGGGGCGGCCGGCCAGCTTCTCTCGGTAGTAGCTGTCGGCCGCCCGCTTGATGCCCTCCGACATCGTCGGATAGGGATACACCAGTTGCGACAGCTTGGGTAGCTTGATCCCCTGCTTCACCGCCATGACCAGCGGGATCAGCAGGTCTCCTGCGCCGCTCGCCACGACCGTGGCACCCACGATCTTGCCGCCCCGCCGCGTCACGATCTTGACGAACCCCGCGTCGTGCCCGTCCACGATGGCGCGGTCGAGATCTGTCATCTCGTAGCGGTACACCTGCGCTTCGCCGAACCGCTCTCGCGCCTCCACTTCGGTTAGGCCCACCCGGGCCACCTCCGGATCGACGTAGGTGACCGCGGGAACCGCCGAGTAATCCAGCTTCGTCGAGAACGGGAAGACCGCGTTGCGCAGCACCAGCTTTGCGTGGTAGTCGGCCACGTGGGTGAACTGCGGTCCACCCGCCACGTCGCCGGCCGCCCAGATGCCCGGCACGCTCGAGCGCAACGCCGCGTCGGTCTTGATCGCACCCCGCTCCAGCAGCACACCGACTTGCTCGAGCCCCAGCCCTTCGGTGTTGGCGCGGCGGCCGGTCGCAACGAAGATCTCGTCCACCGGCACGGCGATCGACTCGCCCGACTCTGTAGTGGCATAGACCATCTTGTGGCCGGCCGCGGTGCGCTCGACCCGCTCCACCTTCGCGCCGACGTGCAGTGCGATGCCCTCCGCTTCGAGCGCGCGCGCAATCGCCTTCGCCGCTTCCGGCTCTTCCCGCGGCAGCAGCTGCGGCAGCATCTCGAGCACCGTCACCTCGGCACCCAGCCGGCTGTACACCTGTGCGAACTCGATCCCGACCGGGCCGCCACCCAGCAGGGCGATGCGCCGCGGCAGGGAAGTCTGGTCGAACGCCGTGAGGTGCGTGAGATACCCGGCCTCTTCGAGGCCCGGGATGGACGGCACCGCCGGCATCGCACCGGTAGCGACCACGATGCGCTTCGCCTGGAGGCTGTGCCCGTCCACCGTCAGCCGGTCGGTGCCGCCGAGCTCCGCGCTGCCGAACACCACGTCGACACCCATGCGGCGGAATCGCTCCGGGTCGTCGTGCCGCGCGATCTGCTCGCGGGCGGCGCGCATGCGATCCATGACGCGGCCGAACACGTGCGCCGGTGAAGCGCCCGCCAGCCCCAGCTCATCGGCGTGCCGCATCTGGTGCGCCAGCTTGGCGGAGGCGATCAGCGCCTTGCTGGGCACACACCCCGTCCACAGGCAGTCGCCGCCCAGCGACTCGCGCTCGACGAGCGCCACCCTGAGACCGAGCGCCGCCGCCCCGGCAGCCGTCACTAGCCCCGCGGTGCCGCCACCGATCGCTATGAGATCAAACCGCTGCATGAGTCGCTCGTGAGAACACACCGCCGCGGGGGGAGGTTTCCTGCGTCAGGGAGAGCAGTCTAGCACGAGAAACGCCCCGGGCGGAAGTCCGCGCGGGGCGCTGATCGGTCCAGCCGCTGGGTGGTGCCGGCCGCGACCTAGGGCACCTTGCCGCCCGGTGGGGGACGTTCCCACGGGGCTGGCTGGCTGCCAGGCGCCTTCTCCGAGCCCGCCGGCTCGGACTGCCCGGCCGCGGCTGGCGCCATCATCATCTCCGACCCGTGCCCCATGTCCATCTGTGCCCCGATGAGTTCCAAGGGTGCCGCCAGACTGTAGACCACGGGCGCCGCGTAGGCGGCGGTCTTGGCCAGCTTCTTGAGGAACTCGCGTCGGTCGTGCTCGGTCATGGTCCACCTCGCTCAGCGGCGAGTCCGTGCGCCACCTCAATCTTGTCGTGCAGCACCCCAGCCACAAGCCGCTCGGCATCGGCCTGGGTCATATTGGGCCGCTGGCCCGCCACCTCCCTGGCAATGTCGCGGATCGAGCGGCTCCCGTCTGTGAGGCCGAGCACCTCGAGCTCGGTAGCGCCCCGGGCGGCGAGCGAGGGGACGGCATCGGGCGAGGCCACGGTCAGGTCGCTGAGGGAGGCGGGAGCAGATGCGAACTCGTGTCCTCGCACCCGCTCACCCTGTACCACCACCTTCCACGCTAGCCAGCCCGGGGCACCGTCCGGCCGCGGGTGAGCCTTCACCTCGGCCTGGATCTCCCCGCCGGCGCTCACCCGGGTGGGTGGATCTATGGGCAAGTAGAGGTGCCCCCATGAGCCAGGCTCTGCACCCGGAGCATTGGACAGTCGCTCGCCACCCCCCAAGTCGAGGTCGAACCAGTACGCCAACCCGTGCACCACCGCCTCCCGCTCGGCGTGCCAGGCGCCCCGCCCACCGACGGCGGCCACGTCGGGCGTGGTGTCCAGGCGCACCCGTCCCACCAGCTGCGGCGGCGCCAGCAGGCTCTCGGGTGCGACGGCGCGCTTGAGCGGCGCGTTGGCCACGTACTCCCAAGACGGGCTCCAGTCGATTCCGTGGGCGGTTTCCGCAGGCCCGAACGGTGCGACCTCGGTCCACAGCTCCATGGAGCTCACCGGTGCCAGGAAGAACTCGCCGGCCCTCGGCACCGCCCGCGCGGCTGGTGCGGCGTACCTCTCGTGCACTGCCCGCAGCAGGCGGAACACACTGCCCCCCATGAGGTGAGGCGGAAAGTCCTCGAAGATCACGACGTCGACCGGCTCCGGCAGGTTCACCTCGGGCAGGAGCCCGCGTACGAAGCGCACACGGTCCTCGTAGCCGTTCAGCCGGGCCACCGCCTTGGCCACGTGGATCACCGGATCGGACTCTACCGCGTAGACCCGGTCGGCCCCGGCATCGGCCGCGAAGAACGCGAACGTGCCGAGACCGGTGCCCACGTCGAGCACCCGGTCTCCCGGCCGCACGACCGCGCCGATGGCACGGCGGAACGCCTCGGTGCGCTGCTCCTGGGTCAGCAGATCGCGATAGTACTTCACGTCGCTCACACGAACAGCCCTTCCTCGGAAAACCGCTCGAGGGTGGCCTTTACGTCGGTGAGAACGTCGCCGCCCGCCACCGGCGGATCGAACGATCCGCCCACCGCGTCCGCGATCGCGCTTGCGTCGAGCTCGCCCGTGCAGTGGGACCACACGAGGGCGGCGGTCAGGTTGAGGGCGTGCAACCGGTCGGCCTCCGGGTCGAATAGCACCCACTCGTCGTCGAGCTGGCGGAACACGATGTCTTCGCGTCCTTTGGGTCGATCGCCTGACGGGTTGGTCGTCATGGCGCTAAGATCGTGTGCCGAGGGCCTTACCCGCAACCTGCTGCAAATGCCGCCGCCACGCGGCGACGTTCGACCGCGCGTCGGGCCAGCGCCAGCGCAGGTGATCTCGGGGCGGAAACAGCGCATCGGCCAGCAGTAGCCGTGCGTCGGTCGCGCGGTCGAGCAGCAACATGCGGCGCCGTAGCCGACGCGAGGTGATCTCCACATGCTCCGTGTCCCCTGCCGCTCCAGCCCAGGCGAGCCATCGATCGAGCACGAGCGCGCGCTGCAGGCGCCGGCCGCGCCGATCGCGCGGCGCCGCGCCCACTCCCGCAATCGGTGTGAAGCCGAAGTCACGCACCTGCGCCCAGTGCAGCGCCCTGGCGACACGCAGCACTCCGAGGTGCCGGGCGACGTCCTCGTACCCGTTGCCGTCGGTGGTCCACTGATCGCGGCGCAGCAGCGCCAGGTCCAGCAGCGCACGCGCGTGCAGCAGATCGTGGTGCACAAGGTGGTGCACCAGCAGGGCCGCGTGATGCGCCGCCGTGGGTGCGCGGAGCGCGTTGCCGGACTGCACAGCTTGCCACACCACTGGCGGCACCGTCGCGCCCGGACGGGGCAGCAGCCGGTTGACCGGCTCGAGACCCCAGTGCAGGTCGAGATCCACGGACGACATGGCCGAGTGCCCCGACCGCAACAGGTTCACGCTGGAGCGCAGTGCCGCGGGTCCGCTCTGCTCCCCGACGGGAAGCTCCTCGTACCCGAGTGTGCTCACCGTCTCGCACGCGGCCGCTTCATGCCCCGGCTGTATGAACAGATCCAGGTCCGCCATTGCACGATCGCCCGGCTGGTAGACCGTGCCGGCGAGCACTATGCCGCGCGCGAAGAAGTGGCGCACATCCCGGGCGGCCAGCGCCTGCGAGATCTCCACTGCCGCATCGCGCAGCAGCTCCTCGCGCAGATGGCGCGCCAACGCCTCGTCACGGTCCACACCCTGAGGTGCGCGATGCCGTGCTACGAAGCCGCCGATCCCCAACCGCCGCGCGAGGGCGAGCACGGAGTCGCGCGCCTCGACTCCCAGCGCTGTGGCCGCGCGATCCAGCGCGCCGATCAGCGTGCCAGCGACTGGGTCACTCACGCGGCGCGCGCCGCCAGCGCGGCAGCTGCCTCGGGGGACGAGCCAAACGTGACCTCGAAGGCCTGAGCGTGCTCCGCAACGTGTGCCAGTGCCTCGAGCCGGTCAGGCCGATCTCCCGTGCCGGCGAACTGGGAGTGCACCAAGGCGTTGAGGGCGGCGGAGCGGGACAGCGGGGTGATCGTCAGGGCCGCACCCGGACGGAAGGCGGCCACCGCGACCAGCGCCACGGGCGCCGGCCCTCCCCATCCGGCTCCAGCCCGGGGATCGTACCACACCTCCTGGCTGCCCGGCTCCCACAGGCAGGTCTCCTCCGGGGCCACCCCCAGTTGCTGGAGAGTTGCAGCCTCCAACCCGAACAGCCGCTTGAACGGGTGGGCGTGACCTCGGTCGTCGAGCAGCACGATGTCGTCACCCAGCGCCGGGTACCCCATGCGGTGCCAGCTCAAGGCGAGGCTCGACTTCCCGGCACCGGCGCGCCCCAGCGCTAGCACGGCACCGCCAGCCACCACAGCCCCCGACGCGTGTAGCTGCGCGAACTCGCCACAACCTGCCAGGAACACCTGGGTGAGCGCGAACTCGCAGGTATCGAGCAGCTGCGTCAGTGTCGCACACTCAGTGCACGCCCCCAGCGGGTCGATTACCGCGAAGCGGTCTCCCGACGCGGCCACGGAGAGCCGCAGCACATCGTCGGTCACAGGCGCGCCCGCGTCCGCCTCGTAATCAGGAAACAGCACGCCCAGGGGTTCCAGCAACGCTGCGTCTCCAACCTCGAGCTCCACCGACTGGTCGCAGACCCTGTACCGCAGGTGATGAGGTTGGCTCATGCGATTTCCCCGCAGCTGTTACCGCGGAGGGAAGGCGGCACGCCCGCCCGGACTACGACCCCGGAGGCACGCAGGTGGATTCCTCCAGCACCGGCCTCGCGCCGTCGCTCACCGTGAGCTCGAAGCTGCCGACCGCTCCCCCGGGAGCGGCACGTGTCACGAGGCGGTAGGGGCGGTCCTCGTCCGGTGTGAACACCAGCCGCGCGTTGCATCCGCCTCCGCCATCGTCGTTGGCCGCTACCACCTGGCTCAGACCCCGCACCAGGAACATCGTGGCGTCGAACTCGGACGATACCAGATCCATGCTCAGCGTCCGGCCCGGCGCTGGCGCCAACACCCACACCTGATAGCGGGTGGAATCGTTGGGCAGCAGCGGGTCCGCCAAACCGATCGCCGCCCTGACCGTATCTCCCGACTGGAGGATGCCCCGCGGGCCGTGGAATGCGCGGCACGGGCGTGTGCTGGCCGGTGGGCTCTCACCCTGCTGCACCGAGAGCGTGAAGTTCCCGATCTCGTGGCGGGCGCTGCCGCGCGCGATCACGAAGTACCGCCCGGCCGCCGGCAGCGCAGTGGTCATGTGGGAGTTGCAGTCTCCACCACCGTTGTCGTCGCTGGCTATGACGTTGTCTATGGCGTCCAGCAGCAACACGGTGGCGTTGAAGTCGCCCGACAAGACGGAGATGGACAAGACGTCCCCCTCGTTCCCCATCAAGGCGTACTGTCTGTAATACGAGCCGTCAGTCAGAGTGTCGCCGTCCGGCGCCAGGACGCCGGCGACGGTCTCGCCGTAGGGGAGCTGTACTCCTTGGCTCGGCACCTGCGCGACGGCAACCCGCACTACCCCGGCCGCACCGAGGGCCATCAGTGAGAGGATACGGATGTTCACCTGGTATCTCCTGAAGTCGTTGTGATGACGCACCGTGTGGGCTCGTCGCGAAGGCGCGCGCGCGCCCTCCCGCGACTCCCCGTCCCACAATCGTTCACCAGTGACCGGGGTGGGGGTCGAACCCACGACCTACGGATTAAAAGTCCGTTGCTCTGCCAACTGAGCTACCCGGTCCGGCATTGAGAAACTTGTCGCCGCCCCGCTCGGGAGACAAGCGAGACCCGGCCTTCCGCCCCGCTCCGGGGATGCACTTCCAGACAGGGAGTCACCCGGCGGAGGCGGTCGCACTGATGCTCTTCCGCGGTGCGCGGGAGCCTGTCGCCCGAGGGGGAATCGCCTTTGGCACCCCCGTGCAGCAGAGTCCTGCCGGGGGAAATGGCCCTGGACACCGCCTGCACTGAACGTGTTTTCGAGGGGAAATCGCCCTGGACACCATGTGCACGGAACGCTGTTTCCGAGGGGAAATCGCCTTCGCACCGCCTGCTGCAGCGCGTTCACAGAGGGGAAAACCCGGCTCCCCGAGGGGGCGTGCACCCTCCTCCGGGGGGGGCGCCCCCGTATCTCCCTCTAAGATCAAGGGGGAAAAACTCTTGTCTCACAGACAGAAACCCTTACTTTGGGGGGCGTAATGGGGCTGGTTGTCATCCGTTTCAACCTACTCCGAGGGGACCATGGCCAAGAAACGCAGGAAAAAGAAGAAGAAGGTGGTGCGCAGGAAGAAGCGCGCGACCAAGAAGCGCAAGCCGGTCCGCAGGAAGAAGAAGCGGGCAACCAAGAAGAAGAAGCGCGTAGCGAAGAAGAAGAAGAAGCGCGCGACCAAGAAGCGCAAGCCGGTCCGCAGGAAGAAGAAGCGCGCAACCAAGAAGAAGAAGCGCGCAACGAAGCGGAAGAAGGCCAAGCGCGTCGTGAAGCGGCGCAAGAAGAAGCCGGCGAAGAAGAAGAGAAGAAAGAAGCGCAAACCCAGCGCCGCTTTCATGAAGCCGGTGCAGCCCGACGCAAAGCTGGCGAAGGTCGTCGGCAGCAAGCCGCTGCCACGCACACAGCTCACCAAGAAGCTCTGGAACTACATCAAGCGGAAGAAGCTCCAGGACAAGAAGAACCGGCGGATGATCGTTGCCGATGCAAACCTGAAGCCGGTCTTCAACGGCAAGTCCAAGGTGAGCATGTTCGAGATGACCAAGCTGGTGAACAAGCACGTGAAATAGGACGGAGCCTCACCACCTCACGTGCAGTGGAATGGATGCAGCAGTACCGCAGTGCCGTAGCACCGCAGTACCTCTGTAGTACCAGCCCCGCATTGGGGGGTCGGCGCGCTCGCCGACCCCCAGTGAGGCCCCCCAAAGCGCTGCCCCGTTTCGTAGCACCCTGCCCCGTTTCGCGGCACCCGTGGGAGACGTGAGCGGCATCACGTTCAGGTAACTCACTACCGCGTTATGACTTCCCTGTAACGGAACGAGAGCCCCGGAGTGGCACCGGGCTTGCACTTCCTGTCGGCAGCGGCGGCACGACGGCCCGCCGAAGTGAACACATCGAACTGTTCCGACAGGAGGGACACATGAAGCGCACCACTCTCATTCTGGGGGCCGCCCTGCTCGTCGCGGCCTGTAGTGACGGCACGGGACCGAACAGCCAAGCCGGCGTGTCGCTGTCCTTCGCGGCGCCCGCAGCTGGCGCGGCCCCGGCCAGCCCCGGCATGTCGATGAGCGTCGCGGCTATCGACCTCACGGACGGCCAGGGCAACACCCTGACGCTCGACAAGGTCGAGATCGTGCTGCGAGAGATCGAGCTCAAGCGCCAGATCGCCCCCGGTTGCGACGACCTGCCGGGTGACGACGATTGCGAGGAGTTCGAGGCCGGTCCCGTACTGCTCGACCTGCCGCTCGACGGCAACGTCGCCACGATGGTGACGATCACGCCCGACCCCGACGTGTACGACGAGGTGGAGTTCGACATCCACAAGGTCAGCAATGACGATCCGGAGGACGCCACGTTCCGTGAGACGTATCCCGACATGGTGGGCAAGAGCATCCGCGTGCAGGGGTCGTTCAACGGCCAGCCGTTCACCTACGAGACGGATCTGGACGTGGAGCAGGAGTTCGACCTGAGCCCGCCACTCACGGTGGGTGCTGACGCCGCTGCCGCCACCAACGTGACGATCATGGTGGACGTGGACGCGTGGTTCCGGGATCTCTCGGGTACCCTGGTGAACCCGCAGGACGGAAACAAGGGTGGCCAGCACGAGAGCCTGGTAAAAGAGAACATCAAGCAGTCCATCGAGGCGTTCGAGGATCATGACAGCGATGGCGAACCGGACATCTCGTAATCGCACACGGCCGCGTGGCCCGGCCTTCGGGCCGGGCACCACCGGTCCCTTCGCGGCGTCCGGCAAGCGCGACTGCCGGGCTCCGCACCGCTAGATTGTGGATCACCGATCCCCAGCAGGGGGAGGCATGCAATGAAGAAGGTGTTGTACTTCTGGATCCTCGGAGCCCTGGCCCTCGCCGGGTGCAGCGACACCACCGAGGTGGCACTGCGTGGCGGTGTCGCCGTGTCGTTCGCCACCCAGAGTCCCACGGCCGGAACGCCGGCGCCCTCGTTCAGCCGCGCACCCGCGCTCGACGACACGCTGGTGACGGGCACTGACACTCTGATTCTCACGAGCGTCGAGGTCGTGCTCCGGGAGATCGAGCTCAAGCACGCGGAAACCACGGACTGCGACACGGAGCCGGAGCCCGCCGGCTGTGAAGAGGTCGAGGTCGGACCGGTACTGGTCGACCTTCCGCTGGTGGCCGGCGCAGACTCGACTTTCGCGATAGAAGCGCCCGCCGGCACCTACACTCGTATCGACTTCGAGGTGCACAAGGTGAGCAGCGGCAACGCCGAGGACGCCGCCTTCTTGCAGGCGCATCCCACTTTCGCGGATCTCAGCATTCGGGCGCAGGGCACGTACAACGGAACTCCGTTCACGTTCGAGACCGATCTCGACGTGGAGCAGGAGCTGACCCTCTCACCGCCGATGCTGGTGGACGAGAACGCCGCGACCAACGTGACCGTCAAGGTCGACGTATCCACCTGGTTCCGCTCGGCTACCGGTGCGCTCATCGACCCGGCTACCGCCAACAAGGGTGGGCTGAACGAGAGCGAAGTGACGGAGAACATCAAGGACTCCTTCAAGGCCTTCGAGGACGAGGACCGCGACGGTGACGACCTCGACGAGGGCTAGCCGGCCGTGAGCGCGCGCCCGGCACTGGGCCTCCTGGAGCTGTCGGACTCGTTCCGCAGCGCCTGGAACGAGCTGGCGGAGGAGCTGCAGCTCGAGCTCGCACCGCTCACCCCGGGCGACGCTCCGCCACCGGGCACCGTCGCGGTGATCGTCGCGGCCGGCGGAGAGGAAGACCGGGCCCTCGACGCGCTCCCGACCATTCCGGTCACGAACGGACCACCGGTGTACGTCGTGGGCGCCAACCCGTCTCACCGATTTGCGGTGGAGGCAGTGCGCAGGGGAGCCACCGACTACTTCGTGCTCCCCGGCGACCTCGACCAGCTGCGGCGATCCCTCGCCGCGAGAGCCGACGCGGCGCGGGAGCGCGAGCGACCGTCGGGCCCCGTAACGCCCCCCTCGGATCCGTTCGAGAGCCTGCGCGGCCACAGTGCGGCGCTGCAGGTCACCCTGGAGGATGCGAGACGGGTACTGCCCCACGACAACGTAACTGTGCTCATCCGGGGCGAGACGGGAACCGGCAAGGAGCTGCTTGCGCGGGCGCTGCACGACGGGGGGCCACGCAGCGGACGGTCGTTCGTGGCGGTCAACTGCGCCGCCATACCGAGCGAACTCATGGAAAGTGAACTGTTCGGGCACGAGCGTGGCGCCTTCACCGACGCGCACGCGGCGAAGCCGGGTCTCTTCGAGGAGGCCAACGGCGGGACCCTGTTCCTGGACGAGATTGGGCACCTGCCCCTGTCGCTCCAGGGGAAGCTGCTGCGCGCGCTGGAGGACCGCCGCATAAGGCGCGTCGGAGGAACGCAGAGCCGCGAGATGGACGTGCGCATCATCGCCGCGAGCCACGTCGATCTCGCCGGTGCACTGCAGGACGGGCAGTTCCGGGAAGATCTCTATTACCGACTCAACGTCGTGTCACTCACCCTCCCGCCGCTGCGGGAGCGCACTGAGGACATAGACGAACTGGCCGATCACTTCGCAGCTACGCTGGCCGCCCGCTACTCCCTACCCGTTCCCACACTGAGCGACGAGGTGCGTGCGGTGCTGCACGGCCACGCCTGGCCGGGCAACGTGCGCGAGCTGCGGCACGCCGTGGAGCGCGCGCTGCTGCTGTCGGAGCCCGGGACGCTCGATCCGCAGCACCTCATCTCGCGCGCGCGGCCCGCACAGGAGGGTGGCGCCATTCCCTTCCCCGCCACGCTGCACGAGATCCAGCTCGCCGCGGTGCGCGCTGCGCTGGCGCAGCACGGCGACAACAAGAGCGCCGCGGCCCGCCAGCTCGGCATTTCCCGGTCGCGGCTGCAGCGGCTGCTCGAGCGCGGCGAGGACGACGCATGAGCCCCCACGACGACCCCCTGCGGCAGGTGCGCCGCGCCGTCCACGCGGGCCAGTTCCGCGAGGCGTGGGACGAGCTGCAGCGCTCGCCTGCGGGGGCGCGCGGCACGCCCGAGTGGCAGCTGCTCACGGCGATGGCGACTTGGCGTCTGGGAGACTTCAGCCGCAGCCGCAGCGCGGCCGTACAGGCGCGCGACGGGTACAGGTCGGTAGGCGACACCGACGGGGAGATGCGTGCGGAGAACGTGGCAGCGGCTGGCGCCTTCGCTGTGGGCAGCCTGACCGACGCGGAGCGGGGATTCTCGCGCGCCATGGCGCTCGCCGACGAGCTGGCGGACGATCTCATGACCGCGCGCTGCGCCAACAACCTGGGCAACGTGGCGTACTACCTGGCACAGTACGTGACGGCGCTGAGCTTCTACCGCCTGGCCGCGGCGACGTTCGGCAAGATCGATTCATGGAAGGGTCTCGCGGAGGCTTGGCTCAACACGACCATAGTGCTGCGCGAGTTCGGCGATCTGGAGGGCGCGAGGGATGCCGGCGAGCGGGCCGTCACCTCTGCAGAGGTTTCCGAGGATCAGCGGATCCTCGGGCAGGCGCTCGCCGCGCGCTCGGACGCCTTCGTGGAGCTGGGTGACTTGGAGCTTGCGCGAGCTCAGGCCGAGCGCGCTCTCGCTCTCGCGACCAGCAACGATGACCTGTTGGGCGAGGCTGAGGCTTCTCGCATTCTCTCCATCATCGCGCGGCGCTCCGGTGAGTTCGACCGGGCCGAGGAGACCGGGCAGCGCTCGCTCGCCGTGGCGGAGCAGGTGCAGCATCCGTGGACCATGGCCGAGGCCCAGCGGGAGCTCGGCGAGCTGTACTACAAGGTCGGTCGCGCGGAGCAGGCGCGCGCGGCGTTCGCAGCCGCGGCTCGGGAGTTCGACAACCTGGGCGCGACGAGCCGGGCGGATGAAATGCGGCAGCGCGCGGACACAGCGGCGGAGTAGCTACTCCGCTCCTTCCAGCAACTCCAACTGCGACATGGGCGAGAAGCTGATCCGGTGATGCCGGGTCGGGCGGCACTGCTTCAGGGCCGCCAGGTGCTCGGCGGTGGCGTAGCCCTTGTTCGCCTCCCAGTGAAACTCCGGGTAACGCGGGGCGAGCAGCTCCATGAGGCGGTCGCGCACGCACTTCGCGAGTACCGCGGCTGCCGACACCGACTGGCACAACGAGTCGCCGCCGACCACCGGTTCATGCGCGGTGCCGAGCTCCGGCAGGTGTGTGCCGTCAACCAGAATGTGGTCGGGGGTGATCGGGAGGCGGTGGAGCGCACGCCGCATCGCCAAGGCGCTGGCGCGCCGGATGTTGATGCGGTCGATCTCCCTCACGGAAGCGGCCCCAACTGCCCAAGCACGCGCGGCGGCACGCACCTCGGTGGCTACGCGCTCGCGCTCGGCTGGAGTCATCAGCTTGGAGTCTTTGAGACCTTCGATCGAGCTCTGGCCCGGAGGGAAGACCACCGCCGCCGCCACTACCGGTCCGGCGAGGGGACCACGGCCCACCTCGTCCAGACCGGCGACGAATTCGAAGCCCTTCGCCCAGAGCGCCGCCTCGCGCTCAAGCGTCGGGTCGGACACTCAGGACTCTTGCCGCTCCCGAATGCGGGCGGCCTTGCCCGAGAGCTTGCGCAGGTAGTACAGCTTGGCACGGCGAACCCGGCCCGCCCGAACCACCTTGAGTCCGGCGACGGTGGGCGAGTGGAGCGGGAACACCCGCTCGACGCCGACACCGCCCGAGACCTTTCGCACGGTGAACGTCTCACTCATCCCCGCGCCGCGCCGCCCGATGCACACACCTTCGAACGCCTGCAGGCGCTGCTTGTCGCCCTCGCGCACCCGCACGGACACACGCACCGTGTCGCCCGGACGGAAGTCCGGTAGATCGTCGCGCAGGCCCTCGCGCTGCACCTCTTCCAATCGCTTCATGCTCCCACCTCTTACGCCTCGGCCCCTTCGGACCCGTTCTCGGCATCGTACCGGGCCCACAGATCGGGCCGCCGACTTCGTGTAAGCTGCTCCGCCTGGGCACGCCGCCAGGCGGCAATCTTCTCATGGTCACCGCTCATGAGCACCTCCGGAACCTTCATTCCGCGGTACTCGGCGGGCCGTGTATAGCTCGGCGGGCTAAGCAGACCCTCGTAGAAAGAGTCTCCCGCCGCCGACTCGTGATCACCCAGGGCCCCCGGCAGCAGCCGTACCACCGCGTCGATGACGCACAGCGCCGCGAACTCGCCACCCGAGAGCACCACGTCCCCTACGGAAACTTCCTCCAACCCCTCGCGCTGCGCTACCCGGGCGTCCACGTCCTTGTAGTGGCCGCAGAGCAGCGTGACCTCTTCACTCAGCCCGTACCGCACCGCGTCATCGTGCGTCAACGGCCGTCCTCGCGCGGAGAGCAGCACCACCGGCGGCCCGACCTCGAGGTCGTCCAGGGCCTCGAAGAACGGCTCCGGCTTGAGCACCATCCCGGCCCCGCCACCGTAGGGCGTGTCGTCCACGGTCTTGTGCCGATCGTGCGTGTACTCCCGCAGATCCACGATCCGATACTCGACCAGCTGCTTCTCACCCGCCCGTCCCAGGATGCTCGTGCGCAGCGGCGCCTCGAATAGCTCCGGAAACAGCGTCACCACGTTGATCCGCACCACGCTACAGCTCCAGCAAGCCGTCGGGCGGGTCGAGCTCGATCACTCGTGCCTCTCGGTCGACACGAGTTACGATCGGCCGGCGGAACGGCACGAACACCTCCCGCCCCTCGATCTCAACTCCGAGCAACTGCCCGCCGCCCGGCATTTCCACGAGGCCCGTGGCCCGACCCACCTCGTGACCACCCACGATTACACCGGTGCCCGGGACCTCGTGCACGTACATCTCGTCATCGCGTGGCGGCACCAACTCCTCCCGCAGCACCCCCAGGAGACGCTGCCGCCAGGTCTCCAGGACGGTGCGGTCCTCCACTCCCTCGAACTTGATCAACCACTGCCGGTGATACGGCCTGCTCCGCTCGATCACCAGCGGCGCACCAATGGCGGCTCCCGATTCATCCACCGGCACCAGCTGCCGCCCGGCTGCGAACAGCCGCTCGGGCTCGTCGGTGAGCACCCAGGCCACCACCTCGCCCTTCAGCCCGTGCGGCTTACGGACGCGCGCGACCGCCAGGTACGCGCCGTCCACCGCCCTACTGAGAGGGCGCGTTGAAGACGCCGGCCTGCTTCAGCAACGAGCGCACGGTGTCGGAGGGCTTCGCGCCCTTCGCCAGCCAGGCCCGCGCCTTCTCTGCGTCCACCGTTATCGTCACCGGCTCGGTCCGCGGATTGTAGCGCCCCAGTGTCTCCACTACGCGTCCGTTGCGGGCCTTTTCGGACTCCGCCACGACGATGCGGTACTCGGGCTGCTTCTTGCGGCCGACCCTGCGCAACCGAATGCGTGTCGCCATAACCTCACCTTGGTAGCTGCATCAACATCTGTGGGCCCATGCGGCCCACACCTTTCATCATCTTGCGCATCTGCTCGAACTGCTTGACCAACGCGTTCACTTCCTGGACCGGCCGTCCCGCGCCCTTCGCTATCCGCGCCCGGCGCGACCCGTTCAGCACCTTGGGCTCGCGCCGCTCGCCCGGGGTCATCGAGAGGATGATCGCCTCGACGTGCTTCAGGCGGCGGGGATCGGCCTTGGCCTGCTTCAGCACCTTGGCGTTCATCCCCGGCAGCATCCCCACCAGTCCTTCGAGCGGCCCCATCTTTTGGATCTGCTTCATGGCCACGAGGAAGTCCTCGAGGTCCATTCCCTTCTTCGACGTCGCCTTCTTCGCGAGCCGTTCGGCGTCGTCGGCCTTCATGGCATCCTGGGCCTTCTCCACCAGGCCCACCACGTCACCGTGCTGCAGGATGCGACCGGCCATCCGGGTGGGGTCGAACGACTCCAGGGCCTCGACCCCCTCGCCCACGCCGACGTACTTGATCGGCGCCCCCGTCACACCGTAGATCGACAGCGCCGCGCCGCCCCGGGCATCGCCGTCCAGCTTGGTGAGGATCACCCCCGTGATCCCCAGGGTCTGGTGGAACCCGGTCGCGATCCGCACCGCGTCCTGCCCGGTCATGGCGTCCGCCACCAGCAGGATCTCTTGGGGCGCCACCGCATCCTTGAGACGGGCCAGCTCGGCCATCATCTCGTCGTCGATCTGCAGCCGCCCCGCCGTATCCACCAGCACCGTGCGCGCCCGCGCCCGGCCCGCCGCCTCCACACCAGCTTGCACAAGCCGTGGCACGTCGCTCGCGTCGGCCACGTCGGACGGCCCGAAGACCGGCACCCCCACCCGCTCCCCGAGCTGCCGCAACTGCTCCTCGGCCGCCGGGCGGTAGATGTCGGCGGCCAGCAGGAACGGCGCCTTCTGCTCCCGCTTGAGCCGGGCCGCGAGCTTGGCCCCGGTGGTCGTCTTACCCGAACCCTGGAGACCGACCAGCAGCACCACCGTGGGCGGCACCGACGCGAACTCGAGCGGCGCCTGCTTCTCGCCCAACAGCGCCACCAGCTCGTCGTGCACGATCTTGACGAGCTGCTGCCCCGGGCTGACCGCCTTGACCGCGTGCAGCCCCACCGCCCGTTCCCGCACCCGCTCCATGAAGGTGCGCGTGAGCTCGTAGCTCACGTCGGCCTCGAGCAGCACCCTGCGGATCTCCCGGAGCCCGTCCTTGACGTCCTGCTCCGTGAGCACGCCGCGGCCCGTGAGGTTCTTCAGGGCCGCGGTGAGGTTTTCCGACAGATTCCCGAACATAGCGAGCCGTGGAATATAGTCAGGGACCCCGGCGTTGGACAAACCTCAGGGGTCCCTGGACTTAGCGGTGCGGCGGCGGCCCCGCCGGCAGCTCGCTACAGGGCGAACGCCGCCAGCAGCGTATAGAGTATCGCCCCCAGGCCGGCCGCCGTCAGGGCCAGCGGGATCTGGGTGTACACGTGGTCCATCAGGTCGGACCCCGTGGCCAGGGATGAGAGGATCGTGGTGTCGGAGATGGGCGAGCACTGATCCCCGAACACGCTCCCCCCGGTTACGGCGCCGAAGCAGAGCAGCAGGAACAGCGGATCCTGGCTCACCGAGAACGCCAGCGGCATGGCCACCGGGAACACCACCGCGTAGGTGCCCCACGACGTGCCGGTCGAGAACGCGATCACCATGCACAGCACGAGGAACAGGGCCGGGACGATGACCGGAGTGAGGAACCCGGAGGTGACGTCGATGATGTAGGGCGCCGTGCCCACCGAATCAGCCACGCTCTTGAGGGTCACGGCAAGCGCGAGCACGATGGCTCCGATGGTCACGCCCTTGCACCCGTCCACGATGGCCTCGATGGCCGTGCGCAGCCGCATCCCCTTCACCAGAGCTATCACGAGGCCCGCCAGCACGGCGAGCATGAAAGCCTCGGCGATGAGCAGCGTAGGCTGCTCCGATCGCAGCACGAAGAAGGTGTAGAGGTACGGCAGAATGGCCACGCCGAGCAGCGTGCCCATCGGGCCGAAGAAGTCTATGAGGCCACTGCGGTAGCCCTCGGCCACCCGCACCACGGTGAGCTCATCCGACGTGAGCGGCTGGGAGCCCGGCCGGTTGAGCTGGCCAGTCTCGCGGGCGCGTACGATGGCGCGCGTCATCTTGCGGCCCACTACGAGCGGCACGTTGCCCCACAGCCTGCCCGGCAGGAAGGGCATCTTCTCGATGGCGACGAGCAGTGTGAAGATCACCGCGAACCAGGCGTAGAAGTTGAACGGCAGCGCCCTGAAGAAGAAGCCAATGGCCTCAGACATGGACTCCAGGAACGGCACGGTGCCGACCACGAGCCCACCCACGTAGATGGGCCACACGTTGAACGGGATCAGCGTGGCCGCTGGTGACGCCGTGGAGTCGACGATGTAGGACAGTTCCTCGTGCGAAACGCGGTGCTTGTCGCACACCGGCCGCACGGTGGTGCCCGTGAGCACCGTGCTGATCGTGCCGCCCTGATGGAACACTATGCCCATGAACCATGCGAAGAACTTCGCCGTGCGTGGCCCCACCACGATCTTGCTGCCCGCCCACTCGGCAAACGTCTGCGCACCCCCGGTGCGAGTCCAAAGACCGATGAGTCCACCCAGCGCCCAGAGATACACCAGCAGGATCAGGGCGTAGGCTTCGCTGCCGATGGAGGGAATCAGGTACTCCTGAACGATGTTCAGCTTGCCGCTGATGACCCCGCCCAGCGCGATGCCGATGAACAGCGAGCTGACCACGTCGCGGGTGGCGAACGCCAGAATGATCGCCACGGCGGGTGGCAGGACCGACCAGAAACCGTAGTGATCGCCCTGCTGGGGGAACTTCCCGGTCGCGGCGAGAGCCCCCGCCACGATAAGGCCGGCGACGATGAGCGTAATGCGGCGCTTGTTCACCTCGATCCTCCCGTGAGCGGCATGGAAGCGAATGCTGGACGGTGGCGGATTCTAATCTGGGGCGCCGGGGGGGGCAAAGCTCTCGCGCGGCGGCAGCACGTCCTCACCCTCGAGCTTCGCCACGATCACCGCTCCGCAGGAGTCGCTCAGCACGTTTACCATGGTGCGGAACATGTCGAGCACCCGGTCCACGGCTAGCACGATGCCCACCCCCTCGAGGGGCAGCCCCACGGCGGTGAGGATGATGGACATCATGACGAGACCGGACATGGGCACGCTGGCCGCGCCGATCGAGGCCAGCAGCGCCGTGAGCGCAACCACGATCTGCTGATCGAGCGAGAGCGCGATGCCGTACACCTGGGCGATGAAGATGACCGCCACGCACTCGTACAGGGCGGTGCCGTCCATGTTGACGGTGGCCCCAATGGGGAGCACGAACGAGGCGATCTTGTCCGATACCTTGGAGTTCTGCGTCACGGCCTCCATCGTGAGCGGCAGGGTCACGATGGTGGAGCCGGTCGAGAACCCCGTGACGAGCGCCGGGGGCATGCCGCGGTAGTGGCGGCCGGGATTCCGCCGCGTCACGAGGTAGATCAACGTCGGCAGCGTGACCGCCGCATGGATCAGGAGGCCGATCAGCACCACCATGAAGTAGAACCCGAGCGAGCGGAACGCCTCGAACCCGGTGGTGGCCACGATCTTCGCGTTGATTCCGAACACCCCCACCGGGGCCAGCCAGATGACCGCGTGGGTGAGCTTCATCATCGCGTGGAACGCCGCCTGGAAGAAGTCGCCTAGCCGGCTCTTGTCGGGCTCGCCGAGGCGGGTGATGAAGTACCCCAGCAGGATGCAGAAGAAGATGACGGGCAGCACGTGCCCCTCGGCCAGCGCGGCAAACGGGTTCTCCGGAATGATGTTCAGGATGAGGTCGGAGAAGCTCTGCTGGGTGGCCGGTACCTCGCCGACCGCCTCGTCCAGCTGTATCGTCGACCCGATTCCGGGCCGAAACACGTTCACCAGTATCTGGCCCGTGAGGATTGCCAGCATGCTGGTCGTGATGTAGTAGGCGAACGTCTTGGCCCCGAGGATCTCGAGGTTCTTCTTGCCGCCCACGCTGATCACGGCCGCCGTGAGCGACGTGACTATGAGGGGCAGCACTGCCATGCGCAGCAGCCGCAGGAACACGTCCGACAGCAGGCCGGCCAGCGGCACGATCGACTCGCCCAGCACCTTGCCGGCGATCAGGCCGGCGAAGAGGCCTACGAAGATCCAGAAGGTCAGGGATCGGAGCGGCATTCGCATGGGCGTATATTGTGCATCGCGGGCCGCCCGAGGGGAACAGGCGGCCGCCGGACGCCTCCAACGTCGCGAGGCCGACGCTCATGCAACCAGGCGCTGGAATCCGTGAACCTTGAACTCGACGCGCTCCGCGCGATCGTCACCATCCTCTTCGGCGCATTGGCCGGCGGCATCACGAATGCCGTCGCCATCTCCATGCTGTTTCACCCCTACGAGCCACGGGGGTTGTGGCCTCTCCGGCTCCAGGGGGCGATCCCCAAGAACAAGTCCCGGCTGGCCAAGACGATCGGCCGCACGGTGGGGCAGCGGCTGCTGACGTCCGAGGACCTCACCCAGCAGCTCAGCGCCCCGGGGGTGCGGGAGGCGTTCGACCGGGCCGTGCACCACTTCGTGAGCACGCTGCTGGAGAGCGAGCGGGGAGCGCTGCGCGACGAGTTCCCCGAAGGGCTGGTCAGCGAGGTCGAGCAAGCACTGGACTCAGTGGCGGGAGTCGTGGCCGAGAAGGTGGTCGAGTTCGTGGCCACCGACCAGTTCCGGGAGGTGACTGAGCGGTTCCTCGCCAAGGCGCACGACGAGTACGCCGACCGGCCCATTGGCGACCTGCTGACGGTGGCACGGCAGGAGGCCATCCGCGAGCGGGTGGAGCAGTGGGTGAGCGACGCGGTGGCCAGCGAGGAGCTGGACCGCACGATACACGGTTGGCTCGATCGCCAGATTGGTCGCCTGTCCGAGGACGAGACGCCGCTGCTCGACCGCCTGCCGCCTGACCTGGTGGCGGCACTGGAGCGGGAGGTCACCGGCTACCTCCCGGTGGCCATCGACCGCCTCGCCGCGATCCTGTCCAACGTCGAGGCGCGCGGCCGCATACAGCGGGCGTTGCACGAGCTGTTCGAGCGCTTCGTACGGGAACTGATGCTGCACGAGCGGATAGTCGCCCGGCTGATGGTGACCGAGAAGACCATCGCCCGCCTGCTCGACAACTTCGAGCGGGAGGGAGTGGACCAGCTCGCGGCGTTGCTGGACGAGCCCGAGATGCGCACGCAGGTGGCGCGCTCCATCAACGACGCCGTGGTGAACTTCCTGCAGCGGCCCCTCAAGGACCACTTCGAACGACTCGGGCCGGAACGCACCGAGGGAATCAAGAATGCGGCGGGACGCAACATCACGGCCGCACTGCGCGACCCGACGACGCGACAGCACGCCATCGAGCAACTGGACCGTGCCCTCCAGGCCACCGAGCGTCGCACCTGGGGCGACCTGCTGCGGCACCTCCCCCCCGAGCGCGCCGCCGCCTGGGTGGCCGAGACCGCACGCACGCCGCGCCTCGAGGGCTGGGTGCAAGACGGCGCGGCCAGCGCCCTGCGCGCGCTGCTCAACCGACCCCTGGGGCGCCCGGCCGCCTGGCTGCCCGAGGGAAGCGCCGACCGGATCGCCGCCCAGCTCGCGCCCGTACTGTGGCAGTGGATTCGGGAGCAGATCCCCGAGATCGTGGCACAGGTGGATGTGCAGACCATGGTCGAGCAGAAGGTGCTGGGCTTCTCGCTGCAGCGCATCGAGGAGATCGTGCGCAATACGACGCAGCGGGAGCTCAACCTGATAGTGCGGCTGGGATATCTGCTGGGCGCCATCGTGGGCGCGATGGCGTACGGCGTGTCGCTGCTGATGCCCTAGTCGGGCGACACCACGCGGACGGCCGGAGGGTCGTCCCACTTTTCCCAGGCAACCGGCGCGTCGATCAACCGCACGGCGGGACGCCCCTCGATCGAGCGCCGCTCCACGCCATGCCTCCGGCCGGGAACCTCGCGCGCGGCCCAACCCCGCTCGAGCACGTCGGCGAAACGGTCCGCCGCCCGCTCCGTATCCCACACCGACCACCACACCAGCGCGTCACCCGCTGCAGCCCGGAACACCGCGTACTGGTCACCACCCCAGGCCATTGCACCGGCACGGCCCATCGACTCACTGCCGGTAAGCACGCCGAGTAGCACGCGCGTCTCGAACTCTCCCAGCTGGTCGGAGAAAAACGCCCCCGCGTCCTCCCCGAACACCAGGTCTACAGGTTCGTCTCCGTCGTGGTACCGGTCGGGATGCAGGATCTGCTCGGTGGATCGCGGCAGGCGCGGGCCGAAGGGCACGGTGTCGGGGAACGTCCCTTCGAACCAGCGCACGAAGTCCGCCCCGCCCAGGTAGGGGAAGATCAGCACCTCCTGCAGGATCACCGGCGCTGTGCCGAATACCGGCATCAGCTCGTACTGCTGCTTGATCGCCGGCCGGAAGTTGCGCCATAGCTCCGGCATCTCGTCCAGGTTCTGCCCCGGGAGCGTCAACTTGAGCGACACCAGCGTGGCCTGTCCCTCCAGCACCGCCTGCACGGCGCTGCGGCGGTCGTTGCCGACGTCTGGATCCAGCAACTCGCCGATCGACAGGTACTGCCCCTGGAGCGCGTGCACCAGCTCGTGCGCCAAGACCATGCGCAGCTGCACCCGATCGGCTCCCTCGACAACGTAGAGCGTGGAGGAATCGGGATCGAAGTACCCAACGATCTGCTCCGTGTAGAGCGAGAGGAGCAGAGCCTCGAGATCGAGCGTGTCGGGCATCAGCCTGAAGAGCCGGTAAGCAGCCTCGACTCCCTCCATCACCTCGGGAGGCAACTCGCTGTCCAGCTTCGCCTCGAGGTAGGCCCGCACGGCATCGGGCGATCGCACGGCAATGGTCGGGGGATTCCGGAACCTGAGCTTGACCTCGTCCTCCACGGCGGGCACCAGCTCGTCGGTGAGCGCCCGGAGGGTCTCGTCGCTCTGGGCCTCGCCTCGCTCGCCGCAGGCTAGCAGCGTGGCGCAGAGCAGGCCTAGTGTGTGGGGCCGTAGCATCATGCCGGAAGGATAGCCAAACAACGAGGCCGCCGGGAGCGATGCCCCGGCGGCCTCACTCATGCGGCGGCGCCGCTCAGCCGCTGCGTCGCAGCGAGATCCCGCCGTTCACCGTCGAGAGATGCAGCGTGCGGCCGCCTTCCCCGATGGTGCCCTTGAGGCTCCGCGGTCCCCAGCGTCCCTGGATGGTGAGCGGGAAGTCTGTGTGCATGTCGCCGTTCACCGTGCTGGCCTCGACCCTGGCGTTCAAGTCCGCCGGCAGCTCCAGGGTGATCGAGCCGTTCACCGTCTGGAAGTCCAGGTCGCCGCTCCAGTCGGCCCGGCCCACGCTGGCACGGATCGAGCCGTTCACCGTATTCGCCTGCGCGAAACCGGATGCCGCGATCTCGATGCCGCCGTTGACCGTGTAGGCCCGGACATTTCCGTCCAGGGGGCCGGTATCGATACTGCCGTTGACCGTACGGCCCACGAAGTCGACGCCGGCCGGGACGCGCACCGTGAAGCGCACTTCGGTGTCGTTGTCGTGCACGCTCATGCGACCATGCCCGCCCTCGCGACACTCGTTCTCCCGCTTGCCGGGCTCATTGGGGTACATGGCGCAGATCGTGACGCCCCCGTCGTGCTCCAGTACCTCGAAGGTGACCTCGTCGGCGTAGCCGCGATGTCCCTCCTTCTTCACCGCCGTCACCTCGACCTGGTTGCCGCTAGCCTGCAGCGCCTCGATATCGCCGTTGATCCCCTTGACCTCGACCGCCTGCCCGGCGGCGAGGCGTCCGGACCACTCGAAGTCCTGCGCCATCAGGCTCGCGGGCGCGGCCGCAGCCACGGCGCCGAGCGTCATGAGAATTGGGATTGCTCGCATCATCTGTCTCCTATTCCTTTTGCCTACGGGCGCTGCAGGTGAATCGTTCCACCGAACGACTCCAGCTCCACCCGAGCGCTGCCATTCCCCAGCACGAAGCTGAACCGCTTGCCGCCCGCCGATGTCTCTGTGAGCGTAACGGGAAAGTCCGCCACGAACTCTCCGCTGAAGGAGGACACCGACATCGTCGCATTGGTGCTCTGCGGCACGGTGAACGAGATGTCGCCGTTGTGGCTGCTCAGCATGTAGCGTCCTCCGTCCTGCACGGTACCCTGGTATGCCACCCGGCCGTTGACCGTGACCAGCTCCGCCGATCGTGCGCTCGCGCGCTCCACGGTGATGCTGCCGTTCACGGTCTCCGCCGTGAGCTCACCGGCCACGTTGCGCAGCTGCAGTGAGCCGTTCATGGTTCCGACGCTGATGCGCCCCTCGGCATCCACGCACTCCACGGATCCCTGGGTCGACTGCAGGTTGATCACTCCGCTCCCACCGCGCAGCACGACGTCGCCGTGCACCGTCTCGGCCGTCACCTCGCCGGTGACGCCCTCGATGTCGATGTAGAGGAAGGTCCCCCCGAGGTCCACGTCCATGCCTGCCGGGATCGTGATCTCCAGATCCACGGCACTGGGCGCGCCCCTGTATGCCTTCACCCGCACGCGCGCCACCACCGAGCTGGTACTGATGTCCAGGCGGTCACGCGACCCATGGTTGGCCACCACTCGCATCTCGGACCGATCCCACGTCCGCACCACGACCTCTCCGCCCAAGGCGTGGACGTCGAGCCGCGCACCCGGGGCCACCGCCACCACCGTGTCGGTTTGCTGCGCCAGGGGTACGCTCAGTAGCGCCGCCGCAATCAGATGAGTCAACATCGTTCGTATCCCTTCTCGTTCGCGCTCAGGTCGCTTCGCCGGTGAGCGTCGCCGCCCGCCGGAGCAAGTGCACCTTGCGCCACATGGTCGTCGCCAGATGCTTGTTGAGGTAGGCGTTGGAAGGATCCTCGACCAACGCCGCGCGCGCCTCGGCGATCGCGTGATCGATCGCGGCCAGGTTTTCCTCCAGCACCCGGATCGTGGCCGAGTCGAGCTGATCGCGCCGCTCGTCCAGCATGCGCTGCAGCTCGGCCACGGCGGCGTCGTAAGCGCTGGCCGCTACGGCCACGGGCTCACCGGTGTACTGCGCGCTCGCCGCCAATTGCCCGCCCCGCTGCCCGCCGGATTGCAGTGCCAGCGACATCCCGCCTGCCGTGAGCAGCACCAGCGCGGCGGCCGCGGCCGCCAGCTGCGGCACGGTGAACGTGAAGCGGCGCCTCGCAGCGTGCGATGCGGTCTCACTCTTCGCCGCCATGCGCGTGGCGATCCCCGACCACAGGTCGCCCGAGGGCGGGCGGTCTTCGAGCGCCCCTGCCCGCTCCGTCACCTGGCGCAGTTCCTCGAGCGCCTGGCTGCACGCACCGCACTGTTGCAGGTGCGCCTCCAGCGCCTCGCGCTCCGTCGCGCTCAGCTCCTGGTCCAGGTACTCCGACAGTCTGTCAGTCCAAGCGTCAGTCATGGTTCGCTCCGTCACCGCTCGACGTAGCCGCGCAGTGCCATCCGCGCCCGATGTAGTTGGGCCTTGGTGGTGCCCGTGGTAACGCCGATCATCTCGGCGATCTCGCGGTGCTTGTAACCCTCGACGTCGTGCAGCACGAACACCTCTCTCGCTCCAGCCGGTAGTCGGCCAATCGCCTTCTCGAAATCGATGTGCAGCTCCAGGGTGTTGCGCTTGCTCTCCGCAACCTCTATCAGCTCCTGTCCGCCCCGCATCCGCTCGCGCAACCTTGCCCGCTTCGCCCGCTGCCCCAGGAACAGGTTTATCGCCAATCGATGGAGCCAGGTCCCGAACGCGGCATCTCCCCGAAACGTCCCCAGCTTCTCCCATGCCCGGACGAATGCGTCCTGGGTTGCTTCATCGGCGTCCTGCTCGCCGAGCATCCGTCGGGCCAGGCTGTGAATCCGCGCCACGTGGGCGTGGTACAGTCGCTCGAAGGCCTCCGGGTCCCCCTTGGCTGCCCTCCTCGCGTCGGCCGCGTCCGAGCTCGTCGGTGCGCGGTCTCGCTCCCCATTCACGGGATGCTCCCGAACGGCCGCTGGCTCCATGCACCCATTTTGATATCCGATCCCACGAAATGGTTGACGCCCGGCAGCCCAACTCAGACCCCGAGCACGAAGTCCTTGTACCAGTTGAGGATAGGGTCCCCGAAGGCGAACGTGATGGCGGCCGCCGCGGCCAGGAATACCCCGAATGGGACGAGCCGCTTGTGCTTGATGGTGAGGGGGACGAAGACCAGAGTACCGAGCAGGGCCCCTCCGAACACGGTGAGCAGCACCCCCTGCCAGCCCACGAAGGCGCCGACCATGGCCATCATCTTGATGTCGCCCCCGCCCATGGCCTCCTTGCCGAAGGCCTTCTCACCACCCCACGCCACCGCATAGAGCAGCGCGAAGCCGGTGGCCGCCCCGAGCAGGGCGGCCAGGAACCCATCGAAGCCACCGCGCCACGCCAATCCCAGCCCAATGACCAGGCCACCCCACGTGTACTCGTCCGGGATGAGGTAGGTGCGCGCGTCCGTCACCGCGATCCCCAGAAGCAAGGTCCCGAAGACCGCGGCGGTGAGTGCCTCGAGGCCGAGGCCGTAGTGGTAAGCCGAGCCTGCCCACACCGCCGCCGTGGCGGCCTCGATCAGGGGGTACTGGATCGATATGCCTGCCTTGCAGTGGCGGCACCGCCCCCGCAGCAGCAGCCATGAGAGTATCGGGACGTTGTCGTACCACGCCACGCCCGCACCGCACTTGGGGCAGTGCGACGGCGGCTTGAGGATCGACTCGTCCTTGGGGAGCCGCACGATGCAGACGTTGAGGAAGCTCCCCACCATGGCGCCGAGCAGCGCGGCCATCACGGTCACGAAGGCGTCACTTGGCACGTTGTACCTCGTACAGGAGGATTCCGGCGGCTACCGCCACGTTGAGCGACTCGACGCCTCGGGCGAGGGGAATCGCTACCTGCTGCCGGGCCAGAGAGCGCACGAACGGACGCACGCCGGCGCCCTCGTTGCCGACCACCACGCCCGTGCGGGGCGGCGGCGTCAGCCGCGCCAGCGGCGTCCCCTCCGCAGCCGCGGCCCAGAGCGTCACATCGTGCTGCTTCACCCACTTGGCGAGCTCGCCATCCTGAGCCGGCGCGGCCGGAAGCCTGAAGCTCGCGCCCATCGCCCCGCGCATGACCTTGGGGTTGGCCGGGTCCGCGGTTCCCGGGAGCAGGATGGCGCCGGAGGAGCCGAGGGCGTGGGCGGTACGCAGCAGCGCCCCCACGTTACCCGGATCCTGGACCCCGTCCAGCACCAGCACCGCGCTGCCGGCCGCCGGATCGATGTCGCCCAGTGTCCAGCGTGGCGGGTCGATGACCGCCAGGATCCCCTGAGGGGTGTCGGTATCGGCTATCCCCGCCAGCTCCCTTTCGGAGATCTCCTCGATCGGGACCGCGTGACCCGCCAGGTTCGCCAGCAGCGCAGCCCCTCGCGGGGCGTCGCGCAGCGCTTTGGTCGCAAGCGCCCCCTTGAATGGCACCTTGGCGGCCAGCGCCTCTTCCACCAGGCGCACGCCCTCGGCCACCGCCAGCCCGCGCCGCTTGCGAGCCTTGCGCCGTTGTAGATTGCGAATCTCAGTGATCAGATTGGATGGCATGGTCCCACTTAGTAGAGAGATCCGAGCGGTTCTGGAACGTGCAGGGCGCTCGGGACGGGTTCAATGTTACGCGCCGACCGCTCGGCGCCAAGTTGCCCGCCGGCACGGCGGGGTCTGACCCATGCAGATAGCCCTCACCATCGCCGGCTCCGACTCGGGTGGCGGCGCGGGTATCCAGGCCGACCTCAAGACGTTCCACCAGTTCGGAGTGTTCGGCACCAGCGTGATCGTGGCGATCACGGCGCAGAACACGCACGGTGTGACCGGCGTGCACGCGATCCCTCTGGACATGGTCGAGCGCCAACTCGCCGCGGTCGCCGACGACCTGTTCCCCGCCGCCGTGAAGACCGGCATGCTGGCCACGCAGGAGCTGGTGCAGCTCGTGGCGCGCGCGCTCGAGCGACACGAGTTCCCCAACTACGTGCTCGACCCGGTCATGGTGGCGACGTCGGGCGACCGCCTGCTCGACGCGGACGCCGAGCGCTCCATGACTGAGATGCTGGTGCCGCTGGCGGCGCTGGTGACGCCCAACCTCGACGAGGCGAAGATCCTGGTGCAGCGCGACATCCGGACCGCAGACGAGATGGAGCTGGCCGCACGGGATCTGGTGCGCATGGGCGCTGGTGCGGCGCTCGTCAAAGGGGGCCACCTCCAGGGCGACGAGATCGTGGACGTGCTCGCAACCCGCGACGGCGTGCGCCGCTACCGCCACGCCAAGATCGCAACGAGCTCGACGCACGGTACCGGCTGCACCTTGTCGTCCGCCGTGACCGCGGGACTCGCCCTGGGCCGCACGCTGGAGAAGTCGGTGGGCGACGCGCTCGGCTTCGTCCACGGAGCCATCGGCACCGCACCGGGTCTGGGCGGCGGCCACGGTCCACTGAATCACTTCGCACCCGTGCCACGGGAAGAGAGCTCCACGTGACCAGTCGCTACCCGTCCCCTGACCGGGCACGCGGGATCTTCTGCAACCGCACGCTCAACCTGCGGGCGATACGCGCCGTGGGCTACGACATGGACTACACCCTCATCCATTACCGGATCGAGGAGTGGGAGCGTCGCGCCTACGAGCACCTCAAGCAGAAGCTGCTGGCGCTCGGCTGGCCCGTGGGCGAGCTGGAGTTCGACCCGCATCTCATCGTACGGGGGCTGATCCTCGACCTCGAGCACGGCAACATCCTCAAGGCCAACCGCTTCGGCTACGTGAAGCGTGCGTATCACGGCACGACGCTGATGGCGTTCGACGGACAGCGGGCAATCTACGGGCGGGAACTGGTGGACCTCGGAGCCGACCGCTTCGTGTTCCTCAACACGCTCTTCTCCCTCTCGGAAGCGTGCATGTACGCGCAGCTGGTGGACCTGCTGGACGCCGGCCGGCTGGAGGGCGTCCTGGGGTACCGCGATCTCTACCACGCGGTGCGCACCTCGATCGACGAGGCCCACATGGAGGGCCAGCTCAAGGCGGAGATCATCGCCGACCCCGACCGCTTCGTAGAGCTGGACCCGGAGCTTCCCCTGGCCCTGCTGGACCAGCGCCACGCGGGGAAGAAGCTGCTGCTCATCACCAACTCTGAGTGGGAGTACACGCGCGCGTTGATGAGTTACGCGTTCGATCAGTTCCTGACCGACGGCATGAAGTGGCGCGACCTGTTCGAGCTGGTGATAGTCTCGGCGCGGAAGCCTGCCTTCTTCTGGGAGCGGGCACCGGTGTTCCAGGTGGTGAACGACGAGGGCCTTCTCAAGCCGGCGGCAATGGGCATCCGCGAGCGGGGAACGTATCTGGGCGGGCACGCGACCCTAGTCGAGGATTACCTCGGGGTCTCGGGCGACGAGATCCTCTACGTGGGCGACCACATCTACACCGACGTCAGCGTGTCCAAGAACGTGTTCCGCTGGCGCACGGCGTTGGTGCTGCGGGAGCTGGAAGACGAGCTGGAGGCGATGGTGAGCTTCGAGGCCAACCAGTCTCGGCTCACCGAGCTGATGCAGCAGAAGGAGCGGCTCGAGTTCGAGCACGCCCAGGTACGGCTCGGGCTGCAGCGCCGCCGCGCCAAGTACGGGCCCGAGCCGAGCGCCTCCGCACGCACGCTGGATAAGGACCTGAACGCGCTGCGCGACAAGCTGCAGGCGCTCGACGAGGAGATCTCACCTCTGGCCGGGGGCGCGGGACGGCTCAGCAACGAGCGCTGGGGCCTGCTGATGCGCGCCGGGAACGACAAGAGCCACCTGGCGCGGCAGGTGGAGCGCTACGCCGACATCTACATGTCCAGGGTGTCGAACTTCCTGTACCAGACTCCCTACGTGTACCTGCGCTCGATCCGAGGGAGCCTGCCGCACGACTCCGAGGCGCCGTTGGGAACGGACGAGTAGGCGATTTGCCGGTCGCTGACATTTCCGTGACATTGGGAGGGAGAGAAGGCGTTACAGTAGCTCGAACCCGACTCGCGGCGCGCCCGGGCCATGACTCTCCACAGGCATCGGCGTCAGGTCTCACTCCTTCTCGCGGCCATCATCCTGCCGTGCGTGGTACTGGTAGTGCTCGGTATCCGCATCATCGGACAGGAGCGCGAGCTGCGCGAGAAGCGCGTAGCTGACGAGCGGCGCCGCATCACCAACCAGATCCGCCAGAACCTCTCCGCACAGCTCGAACGCATCTCCCTCCAGGAGGCCACCGCCCTGGCGGCAGAGCCGGGGCACGCCTCATCGTACCGCTACGGGCATCCAGCCGTTGCCCTAGTGGCCCGAGTGGCCGACGGGCGCCTCGTGCTACCATGGGAGAGCGATCCCCGGCCGGAGCGCTTCCGCCGGCTGGTGCGGCAAGAGGGCTTCACGCAGATCGTCACGCAGGCCGAGCGCGCGGAGTTGGAGTCGGGCAACGCCGAGGAGGCAGCGCGTCTCTATCGCGAGGCCGTGGCTATGGCAGGCTCTGTAGATCAAGCGGTCTTCGGCCGCCTCCTGCTGGCGCGTGCGTTGGCGACCGCTGGACGGCGGCGGGAGGCCCTGGCGGGCTACCGCCGGGTCCTCGCGATCGGTCGTGACGTCGTGGATGAGCACGGCGTACCCCTGTCGAACTACGCTGCGACCCGGCTCCTCGGGGCTGGGAGCGGTTACGTTGCTGTGCTGGAGTACGTCAGTGGTGCGGTCGCAGCTCGACGGTGGCTCTCGCCGACAGCGCTCTACATGCTGCGCGACCTGGCGCACACCTTGCAGGAGTCGGCACCCGACTCCGTTGCGCGCCGGACCGCCCAAGATCTCGCGGCGACAATAGACCGACTGGTTGACCGAACCGAGCAGGCGACCGCACTGCAGCGTGACTTCAGAGGACTGGGCCTGGGGGCCAGGGTCGGGGCGCAGGTGCACGGGGCCAGGTCCCGCTGGGTGCCATATGGCGCGCCTCCCTGGCTCGTGGGCGCCGCGCCGGCAGCAAGAGATGCTCCTGAGGTCGCCGTCGCGGTTGTTGCCGACAGCGCCTTCACCTTGGTGGCCAATGAGACGGCTGAGTCGAATGACCTCGGGGGCGCCCCCACCATAGCCAGCGGCGGCTCGCCGAACGGAGAGTCGCTCGGCGCGAGCTTCCCCGGCCTGGTGGTGCAATTCCGGTCGGCGCCGGACGAGGCGGACGGCGCCCCGTGGGACACACGGCGGTGGTTCTACCTCATCACCCTGTTGTTGGTCCTTAGCGTGACCCTGCTCGGCGCGTACCTGGTGTCGCGGGACGTGCGCCGAGAATTACAGCTGGCCGAGACGCGGTCCCGCTTCGTCTCCGCCGTCTCGCATGAGCTCAAGACACCGCTCACCGCCATCCGAATGTTCGCGGAGACGCTGCAGCTGGGCCGCTCCACCGACCCGGAGGTGCACGCCGAGTACCTGGAGACGATCGTGAACGAAAGCGAGCGACTCACACGCTTGCTCAACAACGTGCTCGACTTCTCGAAGATCGAGCGGGGGCAAAAGGTGTATCGGCCTGAACCCGCCTGCCTCGCCGAGATCGTCGAGTCGTCGGCCCGGGCGATGCGATATCCACTCCAGCAGCAGCAGGTCGAGCTCACCGTACAGATCGAGGATGGGGTGCCGCCGGCCCGAGTGGACCGGGACGCCGTCGAGCAGGCGATCCTCAACCTCCTCGCCAACGCCATGAAGTACTCGGGGGGGAGCCAGGACATCGCACTGCGGCTCCGGAGGGCCAACGGGTTCGCGGCAATCGAGGTTGCCGATCGTGGCCCCGGCATCGAACCCGACGAACAAGAGCGCATCTTCGAGCAGTTCTATCGCGTGCTCACCAGGCAGAACGAGGGCATTCCCGGCACGGGGCTGGGGCTGACGCTGGTGCGCCACATCGCCGAGGCCCACGGAGGACGCGCCACGGTCCAGAGCGCGCCGGGCCAAGGGAGCACCTTCACCATTCACCTGCCGCTCGAGCACGACGCAGCATGACCCGCATCCTCATCGTCGAGGACGACCCCGCGATCCTGCGGGGCCTCACGGACAACCTCGTAGCGGAGTCCTACGACGTGCTGACAGCGGGCGACGGCGAGGCGGGCTATCGCATGCTCCGGGAGCACAAGCCGGACCTGGTCATTCTGGATCTCATGCTCCCCCGCATGAGCGGCTACGAGGTGTGTCGCAAGGCACGGGACGAGGGAATCGGCACGCCGATCCTGATGCTCACCGCGCGGGGCGAGGAAGCCGATCGGGTGCTGGGCCTGGACCTGGGCGCCGACGACTACGTCACCAAGCCCTTCTCGATTCGCGAGCTGTTGGCCCGGGTGCGGGCCATCGTGCGGCGGGCCCACCCGCCCACTGCATTACCCGACGAGCTGCGCTTCGCCGACGTCGTAGTGAATTTCCGGCGCTACGAGGCACGCAAGAGCGGGAGTCCAGTGGAGATGACGCGCAAGGAGTTCGGCGTCCTGCGCTTTCTCGCCTCCAGGCCCGGCGAGGCCGTGCGTCGGGACGAGTTACTGAACGAGGTCTGGGACTACAAGAACTACCCCACGACGCGAACCGTGGACAACCACGTTGCGTCCATCAGGGCAAAGCTCGAGGAGAAGGCGTCCGAGCCGCGTCATCTGCTGACGGTGCACGGGGTTGGGTACAAGTTCGTGCCGTGAGACCTGGTTGGACGAGGGGTGAGCTGGCGATTCCATGACATGCTCCCGACAAGACCTGAAAGAAACGTTGCGGGAACTTTGCGTTGACAGCCTCGCTCCGTGACACACGGCACGAGCACGTCCCCCATGTTCGGCGTGACTTCGCCACCGCCCTAACTGGGTCCGGGAGGGGACCATGAGAGCCATTGCGATAGCTATCGTCGCCGTTTCGCTCACTACGCTCGCCACGACACCTGTCCTCGCCCAGAGCGGCCATGACCTGTTTCAGCAGGCGCTCGTCAAGGAGCGCGCCGACGGAGATCTCCGAGGGGCAATTGGGTTATACGAGCAGATAGCCCGAGAGTTCTTTGAGGATCGCGCGCTGTCGGCCAAGGCCCTGGTGCAGATGGGCCAGTGCTACGAGAAGCTGGGCAGTACCGAGGCCGAGAGGGCGTACCAGCGGGTTGTGCGGGAGTTCGGCGACCAGGAGGCGCCGGTGGCGCAGGCCCGCACGCGGCTGGCGGCGCTGGAGCGTGCCGCCCAAGCGGCTGAAACGGTGAGCATCACGACGCGGCTCATACTGCGCGAGGCGAAGGCGGATTGGCTCGCGATCACGCCCGACGCCAGGCACGCAGTCGTGACACTGTCCGGATCGGACGACCTCGCCCTGCGTGACATAGCGTCGGGGGAGACTCGCCGCCTCACTGACGACGCCACATGGGACGAACCCTGGGCATATGCGTGGGCTGCGGCGGTGTCACCCGACGGCCGGCAGGTGGCGTACGGCTGGTGGGTGCAGAACGAGCCGTCTCAGGTACGCGTGGTGGGCACGGAGGGGTCCGGTCCCGAGGTGCTCTACGCAGAGGAGGCATGCGGCGGTTGGCCGCTCGATTGGTCGTCCGATGCCGGGACTCTGCTTGCAGGTCGTTCCTGCGAGTCGGCGGCTGACGGCGTAGACAACTTCCAGCTCGTGCTCGTATCGGTTGAGGACGGTACGGCCCACCTGGTCAAGGACTTCGGCCGGGACGCATTTGGTGGAGCTAGGGTATTCTCCTCGGACGATCGCTACATCGTGTACGACGTTCCCGTCGAAGCCGACAGCGCAATGAGGGACATCTGGATTGTTGCGGCGGACGGGAGCAGCGATGCGCCTATCGTGCAGCACCCCGCAAACGACCGCCTGCTGGGCTGGGTCCCGGGAACCGACGACGTGGTCTTCCTGAGTGACCGCAACGGTACCTGGGATGCCTGGGCGGTGACGGTCGCGAACGGCAAAGCCCAGAGCGCACCCAGGCTGCTGCAACGCAACATCGGTGAGGTTCAGCCGATCGACTTCACCGCGGACGGCAGGCTCTTCTACCAGACGTATACGCGGTGGTGGTCCACCAGCGTGGCGCCGTTTGACGCCGCGACCGGGCAGGTGGACCGGGAATCGGCTGTCGCGGTCCGCCGCTCGAACATGAACGTAGACTGGTCCCCCGACGGTCAGTACCTCGCCCTCGTCGGCGAGGAGCACGGCCCGGGCGGTCCGGGCTTCGAGTACAGGAGGCCCCTCCGCATTCAGCACCTCGCTAGCGGCGAGGAGCGCGAACTCGGGCGTCTCAAGCAGACGCGCCGCCCACACTGGTCCCCCGACGGCGGGTCGATTCTCATCAACGCTCGGGACAAAGCCCGGGAGGACGATGCGTACCGTGGGGGCCTCTATCTGGTCGACGTAGAGAGCGGTGACGTCTCTCATGTGCTGGACATGCCCGATGGAACGGTGTGGTGGTACGGGTTCGAGGCCGAATGGTCCGCCGACGGCAGAGCCATCATCTACTCCGCGTACAACGATGACGCCAGAGAGGGTCGCCTGGTGTGGCGGGAGCTCGCATCGGGCACTGAGCGCGAGCTCTACCGGGATTCCTGCCTCACCTCGCGGACCCTGGACCTCGCCCCGGACGGCCGCCACCTGGTGTTCGGTATCAAGGACTCGGTGGGGGGCAGTCCCACACTCATGAGAGGCGGCCGCCTCATGGTCATGGACCTCGAGGGCGGCGAAGTGCGGGAGCTACTCACCCTTCGGGAGTGGAGTCTCGAAGGGGCCCGCAGCGTGCAGTGGGCCCCGGATGGTGGGCACGTTCTCTACGCGACACCGGAGATCAATGATGCGACCGGCGTGTGGCGGGTCGCCGCAAGCGGCGGGGAACCGGAGAAGCTGTGGACGTTCGCGGAGGACAAGTATGCAGGCGCGTTCACCGTCAGCCCCGACGGCCGGCAGGTCGCACTCACCGTCTATTCCCAGGAATATGAAATCCGGGTGATGGAGAACCTCAGGGAGGTGCTCGAGAACCAGGAGTAGGCGGCTCGACCCGGCTCAACCATGACTAGAGCCCCGCAGCATGACACCACGCTGCGGGGCTTCGTCTGCTACATCTCCATCAGAGCCGGGCGGTGCATCAGCAGCAGCGCCAGGGCGACGCCCGTCACGACCGCCAGAATCACGTAATCGCCGGTCAGCAGCCAGAACACCGCTCCCACCATGGCCGCGCCGTCGGCCAGCGCCCACACGACGATGACCTTCGGCAGGTTGGCCTGCCACCAGGCGTCGCGCTCGTCGCGCGAGCGGATCGGCTCGATCCGGCTGCGAGTCAGCCGCATCGCCAAGACGGTCACGAACAGCAACGCTATGGCGACCAGTCGAAACACGGTCGTCAGCTCGTCCATCTGTTCCAC
>JBDHJR010000058.1:0-3784 GCA_039586815.1 Gemmatimonadota bacterium
GCGCTCAGAACACGATGCCGCCCCCGAACGAGAAGGTGATCTCGTTCAGGTCGCAGCCACTGCACAGCCAGCGCCGGTACAGCGCCTCGAGTCTGAGTGCAGCACCGTCACCCACGCGGAAGCGATACCCCGCGCCGCCGCCCGCGAGCGCCGTGTTGAAGTCACTGCCCAGCGTCATCCACCCCAGGTCGAGCGCCAGGTAGGTCGAGTTCCGCTTCTCGGGCGAGAACATCCAGCCGCCCTGGAGCACTCCCGAGAACCACACCTGCTCGCTCGCGCTGTTCCACTGGAACGACACCTGCGGCTCGACCATGATGGCCGGCGTGGCCCAGAAGGTGGTGTAGATCGACGGGAGCAGGATGAGCGAGCCGGTGCCCGGAATGGCGATGAACACCTCGGTGTCGCCGTCGTCCGGGATCGCCAGGCTGATCCCGGCCTTGGTTCCGATCTCGATCGAGCCCTTCTGCGCATGGGCCAGCGGTGCGGCGGCCAGGGTGAGTGCCAGCAGCAGTGTGAGGGCGCGCATGATGCCACCTCCTTGCCAGGTTGGTCCACTCACGCCGGACCGCCCAGCCGGCGGCGGCCGACGACGGATTGGCCCCAAAATGGGGCAACTTGTGGGGGGCGCAAGCCGTTTTCCTGGTAGCCTCACGCCCGGATGACTCCGATTGGCCCTATTGGGGGCGTGCGCTAGCGGGGAAGGTGTGCATGGACGTCCTGATTATTGATGACGATCCGGCGGTGCGCCGCGCTGTGGGTAAGGCGCTGGAGCGCTCCGGGTACATGGTCGAGGCCGTGGAGAGCGGCCTGGCGGCGGTGGCTGCGCTGCAGCAGCACAACTACCGCGCCATCATCTGCGACGTCCGCATGCCGTTCCTCGACGGCGTGAGCTTCTACGACGAGCTCGAGAAGGACCACCCCGAGGAGGCCAAGAAGGTCGTGTTCGTCACCGCCTTCGCCAGGGAACCCACGGTCCAGGCGTTCCTCGAGCGGATCGACCGCCCCGTGGTCGAGAAGCCGTTCGAGCTCGACGACCTGCTGGCGGTGGTCAAGGCCTCCAGCAGATAGCAAAGGGGCGCCTGCGGGCGCCCCTTGGTTCAGTGAGACCGCACCGCCCGCTACGGGTCTACGGTTCGAGCGTAGTTCTTCCCAATGAGGAGCTTCCACTCCCCATCCTCGCGAACCCAGAGCTCGGCGATGTGGTTTGCCCGCTCCTGTCGCACGCCCGCAGTGTCGACGCGAACGGCCGTGCCGGTAAACGTCACGGCGGCGGCGTCCGGATTGAACACCATCACCGTGATCTCGCCGTTCTCGGCGCTCTCGACGGTCCAGCGTTCCCGAACCCGTGTGGCATAGGCGCGCAGGTCCTCGAGCGTTTCACAGCAACCCCAAGGGGTCCCGGCCCAGTCGGAGGTGTAGCTCATGTACGCGTCGATGTCCCCTGCTTGCCAGGCCGCACCGTACTCCAGGGCTGCCTGCGTGACGGCTTCCTCGGTTGCAGCCCGTTGCGCGTCCGTCATCACCATGGTCGTGGGCTGACAGGCAGCGGCGACGAGCAGTGTCACTGGGAGAATCATGCGGCGCATGCTGGCCTCCTGGAGGGTGATTGGGACGAACCTTCTCCCCATACTCCAGGCTAACAAGGGGAATTCTACTCGGGATTAGCGGTGCGGGAAGCGAGAGCGCCCGGCGTGGAGCCGGGCGCTTGTCCGGTGCGACGGTTCGCCTGCCCTCGCTACTCGTACGTGGGCATCGGCATGTCGTAGTTCCAGATCACTTCCTTCCAGAGCCACGAGCCGTCGGCCTGCCGCTCGAGGATGCACACGTACTTCCCCGAAACCTCGATCGGATCCATCCCCTCGACCTCTCCGGCGGCTGCCCAGGTGCCCACGTCGTAGGCCAGATCGCCGAACCCCACGATCTCGGTGGACGTGATCGTAAAGGTCGTCGGTGACGGCTCGTCGCCCTCGGCGTACCGCGCCTCGATCGCCGCTCGTCCCTCGGTGGCGACCATGCCGGGCGGCATCTCGGTGGCGTCCTCCGCGTACACCGCCGCGATGCCCGCGGCGTCACCGGCGAGCGACGCCTCGACGTATTGCTGCCCCAGCGCGGCGATCGCCGCGACATCTTCGTCGCTGAGCGGTCCCGCCGCCGGGTAGCAACCGGTTACCAGGAGCACCCCCACCGCCGCCGCCAACAGTGTTCTGCTGCGCATGGCTTTTCCCCCGCTGATGAATGGTCTCAACGGGGGAAGGTACGTGCTGCACGTGCGCCGGCTAGAGTGGCGGCGCGGGAAAAGCAAGTGATTTAGTTGGAAACGGGGGACGCTCGATAGCCCTCCTGGCCTTCCGGGACATCACAGCATGGCCCATCATCAGATTGCACACATGTGACAAGGTCCCGTGCGTTTCCCCCGAATGGCACATCGTTGTTCTGCCCGGGGAAGTACGAGATTTGCGCAACTCGCGTCCACGGGACGCTCACGCGGTCTTGCTCTCCCGCGCAGGTTCCCGTCCACCCGACGAGACTATCCGTGTCGTTTCTAGCTCTGATAAGGAAGAGCTTCTGGGGGCTATCGGCGAGCTCAACGCGGTACGGTGGGTCAACAGGCGGGAATCGCCGAGCGCGGCAGTACTCTGGGTCGTCCTCGAAAGTCTCGGCACCAGTTGAGTCGTAGCCGGCGATCGGACCAATGCACTTGCCGCCGCGGCGGTCTACCCAGTAGTCCTTCGCCGTGCCATCGACACAGCAGAACGGCCACTCGTACCAGTAGCTCACTGCGCATCCAGCGAGCAGGCCGGACAGGAGAGCGAGCCGGAGCCTCCAGCGAACCATGATCCGGCCAAGCTACCCCGAGTTGGAGCGCCGGTAAAGCGCCCGCCTACTCCGGCACCGCCCCCAGATCCTGCCCCGTGACCTCGAGGTATGCCCGCTCCACCGCCGGTGTCTCGAAGTACGCCTCGAAGAACCGGTTGCGCATGCGGTCCTCGCCGGCGAAGCGCGTCTGATACTCGCTAAGGTCCACCGCTTCCCGCGTCTCCTCCAGTGTGAAGCCGCGGTCGGCGGCGTCCTTCACCTGGCGCATCACTTCCTGCAGCAGCTCGCGCACCGCCAGCACGTACTCCATGTCGTGCTGCAGCGGACCGTGCCCGGTAATGACGTAGTCGGCTTCGAACTCGCTCGCCTTCGTGAGCGACTCGATCCAGTCGCCCAGGTAGGACCCCAACGAGAACGGCACCGGGTTCACGACCATGTCGCCGGTGGCGAGCACCTTCGACTCGGGCAGGTACACCACGATGTCGCCCCGCGTGTTGCCGCGGCCCAGGTAGTGCAGCTCGACGGTGCGGTCGCCCAGGTGGAGCGTGAGGTCGCGCTCGAAGGTGAGCGTGGCCGGTACCGGTTCCATCTCCAGCATCTCGGGGAGCAACGCCAGCGCCATCTGCTTCTGGCCTTCCAGGCGCTCGCGCTGCTCGTCGGTGAGCGGGGTCGAGTCGGGCATCATCCCCGACGCTAGAACCGTGTCGATCCGCGCAACGTAGCCCTCGTACGCACCGAGGCTCTGGGCGACCGACGGCATTGCGATGTCCACGAAGTCGATGCGCGTGCTGTCGTGCGTCACGAACTGCACGTCGGGGAAGGCGTCGCGGAAGCCCTGGTTGCCGAACACGTGGTCGTCGTGCCAGTGCGTGGTCACCACGTAGCGCACCGGCAGGTCGGTGAGCTGCTTGATCCTGCCGATGAGGTCGGTGGCGTACCCCGGCGTGAGTCCCGCATCCACCACCAC
>JBDHJR010000036.1:0-18122 GCA_039586815.1 Gemmatimonadota bacterium
GGGCAGCTGGAGCAGGTGGCCGAGGAGGAAACGCTCCAAGTCGAGTCGGCACCGGAGGTGGAGGGGCTGACCGGGGGCACGCCCGCGCCGCTCGAGGCGGAGGCCGAGCCCGAGCCCGAGCCTGCTGCACCGGTTGAAGGGCTGGACAGAGGTGTATTGGGTGCCGATGCCGAGGAGGGATCCGTCGACGCGAGCGGGCTGGAGATCGAGGCGTTCGACGAGGAGATGGGGTGGGACGCCGGTGACCGTGTCTCGCACGCGATCTCCCAGGAGGACATCGAGGAGGCGAAGCACCTTCACGAGAACAGTCTGGACGAAGTGGCCCACGCCCTGCCGGGGATCGAGGAGGAGGAGGTTCCCGACGTCGGCGTGGAGGAGCGTGAGGCCCCCGCCGTGGAGGGGCTGGATGTGCCGCCCGAAGCGCCGGAGGAGGAACCCGAGCCGGTAGCGGGCTTCGAGCCTACGGCGGAGGGGGAGGAGGAGGCCGAAGCGGCTGCTCCACCCGTCGAACCCGAGCCCGAGCCGGTGGCTGCGGCGCCACCGGAGCCAGAGCCGGAGCCGGAGCCGGAGCCGGAGCCGGAGCCTGCTGTACGACCCGAGCCCGAGCCTGCGGCAGCTGTACCACCCGAGCCCGAGCCTGTCGCAGCTGCGCCACCCGAGCCGAAGCCCGCGGCACCTGCACCACCCGAGCCGAAACCCGAGGAGGCAGCGCTCCCGTTGATCCTCCCTGAGGAAGTGAGCGCGGAGGAGGAGGAGGCGGCATCCGAGCCCGAGCCGGTGCTCACCGAGACGATGGCGGAGGTCTACGTCGCCCAGGGCCACGTGGACGAGGCGCTCGACATCTATCGCAAGCTGCTGGCGCAGCAGCCGGGCAACGCCGCACTGGCGGCGAAGGTCGCTGAGATCGAGGCCCAGTCGGCAACTGCTCCGGCCGCGGCCGCGACCTCCGGCGGCGCGTCGGTGAGCGTGGTACTCGCCGAGATCCTGGGTGTGGAGCCTCGGCCTGCGGTGGCCCCACCGCCCCGACCGGAGGGAGCACGTCCCCCTGCGCCGTCACCAGCGGCGAGCACGCCTGCCGCGGCCCCGCCAGCAGAGGCGGCGGACGCCGATGAGTTCTCGTTCGACGAGTTCTTCGGCGGTGAGGAGGACACCGGTGGAGCTGCTCCCTCGACGCGCCGGGCGGCGGGCAAAGAGGGCAGCGAAGACGACTTCCGCAACTGGCTCAAGTCGCTCAAGACCTAAGTGCGCATCGCCGTCCTCAACGGTCCCAATCTCAATCTCCTCGGCACGCGCGAACCGGAGTTGTACGGCTCCGAGCGGTTCGACGATCTCGAGCAGGCGGTGCGGCGCCGCGCCGCCGAGCTGGGCGCAGAGGTCACCTGGTCCCAGACGAACCATGAAGGTGAGTTCGTCGACCTGGTGCAGGCGCTGCCCGGCACGGTAGACGGCGCACTGGTCAACGCCGCGGCATTAACCCACACCTCGCTGGCTGTGCGCGATGCGTTCCTTGCCGTGAGCGTACCGTTCGTTGAGGTGCACCTGACCAACATCTTCGCGCGCGAGGAAGAGCGGCGTCGCTCCCTGCTCGCCGATCTGGCGGTGGGCATCGTTGCCGGGTTCGGAGCCCAGAGCTACCTGCTCGGGCTGGACGCCCTGGTCGGCTTCCTCACCCGAAGTGCCTCCTGACCGCCGGGCTGCGCGTCGCGACGCGCTGCTCGATCTCCTGCAGCGACAGGAGCTCGACGGCCTCGTCGTCACCCACCTGCCCAACGTACGCTACCTGACTGGGTTCACCGGCTCCGCGGGGCTCGCGGTGGTGCTGCGTCAGGAGACCATCTTCGTGTCCGACTTTCGCTATCGCACCCAGGCCGACAGCGAGGTCGGCGAGGTGGCGCGCATCGAGATCACGCCTGCGGACCGGTGGGAGCGGGTGCGGAAGCTGCTGGGGGAGTACGCGGGCGTGGGCGCGGTGGGCTTCGAGTCCCAGACAGTGACGGTGGACGAAGCATCGCGCATGGAGCGGGGGAACGGACGCACGGCGTTCCGCGCCACGCAGGGATTGGTCGAGCGGCTCAGGGCCAGCAAGGATCCCGCCGAGGTGGAGGCGATCCGGCAGGCCGCGCACCTGGCGCACGAGGCGTTGGACGCCACGCTGGAGACCGTGCGCACCGGACAGCTCGAGCGAGACGTCGCGGTGGTGCTGGAGGGAGAGCTGCGGCACCGTGGCAGCGAGTGGCATCCGTTTCCCACGATCGTGGCGTCGGGGCCGCGCAGCGCGCTGCCGCACGCGCGCACCGCGGATCGGGAGATCGCGCGGGGCGACCTCCTGCTCCTTGACTTCGGGGCTCAGGTCGATGGATACTGCGCCGACATCACCCGTACGGTCGTCGTAGGGGAGGCGCCCGACGAGCGGCAGCGCACTATCTACGAGCTGGTGCGCGAGGCGCAGCTCGCGGCCCGCGAGCGGATCCGGTCCGGCATGACCGGCAAGGAAGCCGATGCGTTGGCGCGCTCGGTGATCGATGCGCGCGGCTTCGGCGAGGCGTTCGGCCACTCGCTGGGGCACGGCCTGGGGCTGGAGGTGCACGAGGGGCCGCGGCTGAGCACGCTGAACGAGGACCCGCTGCCCGACGACGCAGTGGTGACGATCGAGCCGGGCGTGTACGTTGCAGGGTGGGGTGGGGTGCGGATCGAGGACGATATCGTGCTCAGGTCCGGCGGCGCTGAGCTTCTTTCTCGTGGTGACACCCAACTTCGAGTACTGGCGTAGGAAACCCGATGGCATCGACCGCTGATTTCCGGAACGGCATGGTTCTCACGATTGACGGACAGCTGTTCCAGATAGTCTATTTTCAGCATGTGAAACCGGGCAAAGGCGGGGCCTTCGTCCGGAGCAAGCTCAAGAACGTCATGACCGGTGCGGTGATCGACCGCACCTGGAACGCAGGCGAGCGTGTCAATGAGGTGCGGCTGGAGCGGCGTCCCGTGCAGTACTCGTACCACGACGGGCAGCACCATCACTTCATGGACATGGAGACGTACGACGACATCCCCATCGGTGAGGAGGTGATCGGCGACGATCAGCTCCGCTACCTGAAAGAGGGGATGGAGTGCAGTGGCCTCGTCCACGACGGAACCGTGATCCAGGTGGAGCTGCCGTTCTTCATCGAGCTCCAGGTGGTCGAGACGGATCCCGGCGTGCGCGGTGACACTGCGCAGGGCGGCACGAAGCCGGCGAAGCTCGAGACCGGGGCTGTCGTCCAGGTACCACTGTTCATCGAGCAGGGCGAAACCGTTCGCGTGGACCGTCGCGAAGACAAATACCTCGAGCGCGTATGAAAGACCTCGACCTGATCAAGAAGCTGCTGGCGCTCCTCAACGAGACGAACGCGGGCACCATCGAGGTTCGCAAGAACCTGTGGAGCACGACGATTCGAGTCTCGAAGGACCCGTCGGCGGGCAGCTCGGGGCAGGTGACATATCAGGTGGCAGCCGCGGGGAATCCGGCGTCCGCGGCCCAGGCCTCGGGGGAAGAGGCAAGCGGCGGCGGCGCAACGGCGGAGCCGGCAGCGGCGACGCACCTACTGGATGTGAAGTCCCCCATGGTTGGCACGTTCTACGCACAGCCCGAGCCGGGAGCCGAGCCGTACGTCAAGGTGGGCAGCCGGATCGCTCCGGGTCAGACGTTGTGCATAATCGAGGCGATGAAGATCATGAACCCCATCGACGCCGAGGTGTCCGGCGTGGTCAAGGAGATCACCGTGCAGGACTCGCAGGCAGTCGAATTCGGACAGGTGCTGTTCAGGGTGGATCCCAATGGCTGATAACGCTCGTCCGTTCAACTTCAAGGAAGCCATCACCGAGATGGCCAAGCAGAACGCCTCCGACCTGCACCTCAAGGTCGGGCGTCCGCCCACCATCCGGGTAGCAGGCGATCTGCTGCAGCTCAACCAGGCGCTGCTCAAGCCGGACGAGCTGAAGGCGCTCGCCGAGCAGATCATGACGCCCAGGCAGGTGAAGGAGTTTGCCGAGCACAAGGAGGCGGACTTCGCCATCGGCGTGCCGGGCGTGGGCCGCTTCCGGACCAACGTGTTCCAGCAGCGCGGCACCCTCTCGTTCGTCTTCCGCTCCATCCCCTACGAGGTTAAGACGATCCGGGAGCTCAATCTGCCGGGGGTGCTGGAGCAGGTCTCGGAGAAGCCGCGCGGCCTGGTGCTGGTGACGGGCGTGACGGGCTCGGGCAAGTCCACGGCGCTTGCAGCCATGATCGATCACGTCAACCGGCAGCGCGCCTGCAACATCATCACCATCGAGGACCCCATCGAGTTCCTGCACCGCGACGGCAAGGCCAACATCTCGCAGCGTGAGGTGGGGAGCGACACGCTGTCGTTCGAGTCGGCCCTGCGGCACGTGCTGCGGCAGGACCCCGACGTGATCCTCATCGGTGAGATTCGTGACCGGGTGACCCTCGACACCGCGATGAAGGCCGCAGACACCGGCCACCTCGTGTTCTCCACGCTGCATACAACCGACGCCACCCAGACGATCAACCGCATCATCTCGTTCTTCCCGCCGCATGAGCACAACGCGGTGAGAGCGCTGCTCTCTACGGCGCTCGCCGCGGTCATCAGCTTGCGGCTGGTGCCGGTGAAGGACGGCAAGGCGCGGGTGCCGGCCTGCGAGGTGCTGATCAACACCGCGGCGGTGCGCGACAACATCCGGGACCAGGAGAAGGCGCTGGCCATCCCGGACCTGATCAAGGAAGGCGCGGTGCAGTACGGGATGCAGTCCTTCGACCAGTCGCTGATGACCTGGTACCAGAAGGGCGCGGTCACTTACGAGGCGGCGCTCTTCTATGCCACGAACCCGAACGAGTTCAAGCTCGCGGTGAGCGGCATCAAGGGGACGTCGGACCGCACCTTCGAGGAGGAATCGCTCAAGCGCGCGTCGACGTCGCGGGAAGACGACGACATCGAGCGCTTCGGCCAGTAGCGCCGTGTTCAAGAAGGTCCTGATCGCCAACCGCGGGGAGATAGCCCTGCGGGTCATTCGGGCGTGTCACGAGCTCGACGTCGAGACGGTCGCGGTATACAGCGAGGCGGACCGAGAATGCCTGCACGTGCGGTTCGCCGACGATGACGTGTGCATCGGCCCCCCTCCCAGCAGACTTTCCTATCTTCGCATTCCATCGATCATCGCCGCCGCCGAGCTGACGGGGGCGGACGCGATTCATCCCGGTTACGGATTCCTGGCCGAGAGCCCGGCGTTTGCGGAGACGTGCGAGGCGTCGGGTATCGCCTTCATCGGGCCTACTGCCGAGCAAATCCGCAAGATGGGTGACAAGGCAACGGCGCGGGCGCTGGTGGCGAGCCTCGGCATACCGGTGGTCCCTGGGTCCGAGGGTGCCATCGAGAAATCCGACGAGGCGCTCGAGGTCGCCAAGGAGATCGGCTTCCCCGTGATCATCAAAGCGGCGGCCGGCGGGGGCGGGAAGGGGATGCGCGTGGCGCAGGATCCCGCCGCGTTTGCCCAGGCGTTCCAGCTCGCGCGGAACGAGGCGCTAGCGGCGTTCGGGTCGTCCGAGGTGTACGTGGAGAAGTACCTGGAGCGGCCACGCCACATCGAGATCCAGGTGATGGGGGACCAGCACGGACGGGTGATGCACGTGTGCGAGCGCGACTGCTCGGTGCAGCGCCGCCACCAGAAGCTTATCGAGGTTGCGCCCAGTCCCGTGGTGGATCAGGACTTGCGGGAGCGGATGGGCGAGTGCGCGGTGCGCGCCACCCAGGAGATCGGCTACGTAGGCGCCGGCACGGTGGAGTTCCTGCTCGACGAGACCGGGCACTTCTACTTCATGGAGATGAACACCAGGATCCAGGTGGAGCACCCGGTGACCGAGCTGGTCACCAACTTCGACCTGGTGAAGGAGCAGATACGGGTCGCCGCGGGCGAGCCGATTATGCTGAACCTCTCGGGCAACCGCCTGCGGGGGCACGCCATCGAGTGCCGCGTGAACGCCGAGGACCCCTACCGCAACTTCCAGCCCTCGCCCGGCACGATCACGGCGTACCACCCGCCGGGAGGGCCGGGCGTGAGGGTGGACACCCACATCTACGCCGGGTACACGGTTCCGCCGTACTACGATTCGCTGCTCGCCAAGCTGATCGTGCACGGCAACACGCGGCAGGAGGCGCTGTCGCGCATGTGGCACGCACTGGAGTCGTTCATCATCGAGGGCGTGACGACGACGATCCCGTTCCTGCAGCGCGTGATCGAGCACCCGGACTTCGAGGCCGGACGGGTCGACACCAAGTTCCTGGAGCGGGAGACCGACCTGTTCAAACCCGCCGCATGAAGCTGACCGTCTACTTCACCCCACTCGGTGTGCAGCCGAACGCCATCGCGGGGCGGCCCGTGCTCGTGTTGGACGTGCTGCGGACCACGACGACGATGGTGGCGGCCCTCGACAGCGGCGCCAAGGCGATCATACCGGCGGCGAGCGCCGAGGAGGCGCTGCGCGTCGCCGCCAACCTGGAGCGCGACGCCGTGTTGCTGGCGGGCGAGAAGGGGATGCATGTCATCGATGGGTTCGCGCTGGGGAACTCGCCCGGCGAGATGACCGAGGACGCGGTGCGCAACAAGACGCTGGTGATGGCCACGACCAACGGCACGGAGGCGGTTGTGGTGGCCGATCCGGGGCGGCCGGTTCTCATCGGTGCGATCACCAACTTCTCGGCCGCGGTGGAGCGGGCCAAGGCCATCTATACCGACACCGAAGACTTCGTGATACTGTGCAGCGGGCGCGAGCGCGCCTTCGCGCTGGAGGACGCCTACGTGGCGGGCCGCTTCGCACAGGCGCTCATCCCGGGAAGGCAGCGGCGCTCCGCCGACCTGAACGACGCCGCGCTCGCGGCGCTGGAGCTGGTGCGGCGTTACGGAGACAAGTGGAAGAACGCAGTGTCGGCCAGCACTGCCGCCAAGCAGCTGCGGGCGAACGGCTACAGGGCCGACGTCCTGGCGGCGACAGAGGTGGACAGCCATACGGCCGTGCCGCAGTACGCCAACCGACTCGTGACACTCGCCGACGGAGCCTGACATGGCGCTGACGCCGCGGAACAAGCAGGAGCTGCTCGCGATCGTCTCCCTGCTGGTCGGCGTCTTCGTCGCACTAACGCTGCTTCCCTGGGACGTCACCGGCGCGGTCGGGGGCGTGATCGGCCGGTTCCTATGGATGTCCCTCGGTGCTGGCGCTGGAATCCTGCCGCTGCTGGGCCTGGGCGTCGCGCTCGCCGGCTTTGGGCGCATACCACGGCTCGACGTCGCGCGCGTGGCTGTGCTGTTCGGCGGGCTGGTAATCCTCATTCCGTTCTCCGTCGCCATCGTTACCGGTGCACGCGGTCCGGGTGACTTCCCGCCGGACTACGCGGCGTGGAGCACGGCGCAACGCCTGAGCGGCATCCTGCCGGCAATGACCGCGACGGGGCTCAGCAGCCTGATAGGGGTTGCTGGAGCGGTGATCGTGGGGCTGCTGTCGGTCTCCGCGCTCACCATGTACACGCTCGACTGGCATCCGTTCGGGCGGTTGGTGGAGGGAAGGGGAAGGAGGGAAGGGCGAAGGGTGCCGGATTGGAGCGGGGCGCCGGCGCCCGACCACGAGGAGGAAGAGGAGGTGGATGAGGGGGACGAGGCGAGGCCCAAGTCTCTGCTGCGGCGCTTCACCAAGCGGCGTCCCCGCCCCGAGGACACCGCCGACCGGTTGCCCCCTGTGGAGCTGCTGCACCCGCCCGCGTCCGAGGCCGAGCAGGACTGGGAGGACGAGATCGAGCGCCAGGGCCAGGTGCTGATCGACACGCTGGCCACGTTCCGCGTGGAGGGGAGCATCGTGGGGCGCACCACCGGTCCGGTGGTCACGCAGTACGAGATCGCACCCGCGCCCGGAGTGAAAGTGGGCCGCATCGCGGCACTGGCCGACGATCTCGCGCTGGCCATGCGGGCGCAGTCGATCCGCATCGTGGCGCCCATACCGGGTCGCGGTGCTGTGGGGGTGGAGGTGCCCAACCCCAGTGCCCGAATCGTCACCGTGCGCGAGCTGCTGGAGACGGGCGAGTGGGAGGGCTTCCGCGGCATCCTTCCCATCGCGCTGGGGCGCAATCTCGAGGGCAGGCCGGTGGTGGGCGACCTGGCGCGCATGCCGCACCTGCTGATCGCCGGCGCCACCGGCACGGGCAAGTCGATCTGCATCAACTCGATCATTACCAGCCTGATCTACCGCTACACCCCGCTCGAGCTGCGCATGATCATGATCGACCCCAAGATGGTCGAGCTGTCCATGTACAACGCGCTGCCCCACCTGAGGCACCCGGTGGTCACCAACAACCGGGAGGCGGCGCAGGCGCTCAAGTGGGTCATGGTGGAGATGGAACGGCGCTACGAGCTGTTCCATGCCAACGGCGCGCGGCAGATCCAGGACTTCAATCGGTACGTCAGGGAGGGGAGAGAGCTGGTACTGCCGAACGGGAAGGGGGAAGCGGGAAGCGGGAAGCGTGATAGTGACCAGGAGGAACTGGAGTTCGAGTCGCCACCGTACGACGAGGGGCCGCTCCCCTACATCATAGTGTTCGTGGACGAGCTGGCCGACCTCATGATGACCGTGCAGGGAGAGGTGGAGAAGCCGCTGGCGATCCTGGCGCAGAAGGCGCGCGCCACGGGGATTCACCTGGTGCTGGCCACGCAGCGTCCCAGCGTGAACGTGATCACCGGGTTGATCAAGGCCAATTTCCCCTGCCGCATCGCGTTCCGCGTCGCGTCCAAGGTGGACAGCCGCACGATCCTCGACCAGAACGGTGCCGAGACGCTGCTCGGCAACGGCGACATGCTGTTCCTTCCGCCTGGTAAGAGCGAGCCGGTGCGGGTGCAGGGCTCGTTCATATCCACGGGCGAGACCGAGAAGCTCACCAAGTGGTATGCCGAGGTGGCGCGCGAGGCCGAGGAGGCGCCAGCTGGCGAGGAAGAGGACATCATCGCCGTGATCGAGGCGATGGAGGAAGACGAGGGCGCCGGCGCAGGTGGGGGTGCCGCACCCGGCGACCGCGACGCTCTCTTCAAGGAGGCCGCGCAGGTGTGCATCTCCAACCAACTCGGTTCCACCTCACTGCTGCAGCGCAAGCTGCGTATCGGCTACGGCCGTGCCGCCCGCATCATCGACCAGCTGCACGAGGCGGGGATACTGGGGCCGCCGGACGGCTCCAAACCGCGCGAGGTGTTGATCGGGATGGGGGAGCTGGACGAGTACACGTAGCCTGCCCAACAACAGCAACAACAACAACAGCAACGGGGCGTGGGGGCAGCCTCTCGCTCCGCGCTTCCGACGCACCGGCCCACCACCCCGCGCATCCCGTTCCACCCACCAGCCCCGCCCCCGAAAGCGCTCGCTGCGAGGCTCCCCCACGCCCCTTGGCTGTGGGGTTCCGTTGATCTGTCGCGAGGCGGTTGCGCCGCGGCTGGTCCGCGTCCACCCCCATCCCGATCGGGGCGCGCGGACTGACTCAGGGCTCGCGCACCAGCTCCGTCACGATCTCCAGCACGTCCCCGCCGCGGAAACCGCGGCGGTCGAGGTACGCCAGTAGCCGGCGGCGTTTGACCTCCGCAGGCAGGTCTCCCATCTGGCCGGCCCGCTTCTCCGCCAGCGCCCGTGCCTGCGCGCTGGGGTCCACCCCCTCGGCGTCCAGCACCTCGTCGATCGCCCGCTCCGCGAGGCGCCGCTCCACGCCGCGGGCGAGCAGGTCGGTGAGCAGCCGTGAGGGTCCGTGTCCCCTGACGGAGCGCACCCGGGCGAAGTGCCTGGCGAACTCCTCGTCGTCCAGCACCCCTTTGGCCTCGAGGCGCCCCACGGCCTCGGCGGCGGCCGACGGGTTGTGGCCACGCTCCCGGAGACGCCGTAGCACCTCGTTCACCGCCCGGGGGCGGGCTGCCAGCATGCGTACCGCCACACGGTAGGAGCTCTCCACGTCGGCGAGGTAGGTGAGGCGCTGCAGCCGCTCGTTGTCGATCTCGGCGTCGACAGCCAGCTCCAGTGCCTGTACCTGTTCCTCCGGCAGGGACGCAAAACGGGCTCCGTCCAGCTCGATGACGAGGCAGCCCGGAGCCCGCTTGTCAGGTCGCAGTGCGGTGACGCGCATCAGCCGTCTGTCGGCGCCTCCTGGCTCCCCTCTTCGGGCTTAACCTCCTCGATGCCCAACACGACCTTCACCTTCTGCTCGATCTCGGTCGCGATGTCTTCGTGGTCCTTGAGGTAGAGCTTGGCGTTCTCACGGCCCTGGCCGATGCGCTCCTTGCCGTAGGAGTACCAGGCTCCGCTCTTGTCGATGATCCCCGCCTCGGCGGCGATGTCCACCAACAGCGAGGTGTGGCTGATGCCCTCGCTGAACATGATGTCGAACTCCGCCTGCCGGAACGGCGGTGCCACCTTGTTCTTCACCACCTTGACCCGGACCTTGCTGCCGGTGATCTCGTCGCGCTCCTTGACCGGCCCGATGCGCCGCACATCCAGCCGCACCGAGGAATAGAACTTGAGCGCGCGGCCGCCCGTGGTGGTCTCGGGGTTGCCGAACATCACGCCGATCTTCTCGCGCAGCTGGTTGATGAACACCACCGAGGTGCGCGAGCGGTTGATGCTGCCGGCGAGCTTGCGTAGCGCCTGCGACATGAGCCGCGCCTGGAGCCCCATGTGCGAGTCGCCCATGTCGCCCTCGATCTCTGCCTTGGGGACCAGGGCCGCGACCGAGTCGACCACGATCACGTCCACCGCGCCGGAGCGCACCAGGATCTCCGCGATCTCGAGTGCCTCTTCGCCGGTGTCGGGCTGCGAGACCAACAGGTCCTCGATGTCCACGCCCAGCTTGCGCGCGTACTCCACGTCGAGCGCGTGCTCCGCGTCAATGAACGCTGCCACGCCGCCCGCCTTCTGCGCGTTGGCGGCGATGTGCAGCGCGAGCGTCGTCTTGCCCGAGGACTCGGGTCCGTAGATCTCGGTGATCCTACCGCGTGGGATGCCTCCCACACCGATGGCGGCGTCGAGGTTGATCGCTCCGGTGGAGATGCCGCCCACCCTTACGCGTGGAGCGTCCTGTCCCATCTGCATGATCGAGCCCTTCCCGATGGTCTTCTCGATCTGCGCGATGGCGAGGTTGAGTGCCTTCTTGCGTTCGTCGGTGTGTCTGGCGGCCTGCTGGTCGGATTTGGCGGGCATCGTGTCCTCGGGTGCGTGTTTGGTCTGGTTGTCCGGTGGGACCGAATATAAACCGAAGTTCGTCCTATCGCCACCCCACCCTGAATGCGTCCTCCACGTGCTCCAATCGGTGCGGGCCCGCTTGGGAGAGCGTAACTCCAATCACATCAAAGCGATAGACATCGTCGGGGTGGCCGTGCCGGTCGATCCAGGCGGTCGCGACCCGGGCGATCTCCCGGCGCTTGGACCAGGTGACAGCTTCGGTGGGCCGCCCGAACTGATTGCTCCAGCGGGTCTTCACTTCCACGAATGCTACCAGGTGTTCCTTGCGGGCCACCAGGTCGATCTCCAGGCGACCCATGCGGAAGCGGTGGTCGGTGACGCGCCAGCCGGCGAACGTGAGGTACCGCATCGCCACCTGCTCTCCATGTAGTCCGCGCAGCTGGCGCTGGTCGGTCCAGGTGGCGGGGTCGGACTTGAGAGGCATGGGGCGAAGGTAGGGGCGGGCGACGGCGTGGCATCATCCAAACGATGCCGGTAGTGGCGACGCAACGCCCGGCGAGAGGGGAACGGTACGGCAGGGTCTGTCTTACCGTTCCCCGTTCCCTGTTCCCCGCTCCCCGTTAGTATTACAGGATGCGCTCAGCAGACGTACGCCGATCATTCGTTGACTACTTCAAGGATCGGGGCCACGCCCACGTTCCGTCCTCGTCGCTCGTCCCCGCCGACGATCCCACGTTGCTGTTCACCAACGCGGGGATGGTGCAGTTCAAGCGCGTCTTCCAGGGGCTGGAGCATCGCGACTACGACCGCGCCGTCACCGCGCAGAAGTGCGTGCGCGCCGGCGGCAAGCACAACGACTTGGAGCAGGTCGGCATCACCGCACGGCATCACACCTTCTTCGAGATGCTGGGCAACTTCTCCTTCGGCGACTACTTCAAGAAGACCGCGATCGAGTACGCCTGGGAGTGGGTGACGAGCGAGCAGTACCTGGGCATCGATCCGGGACGGATCTTCATATCGGTGCACCACACCGACGACGAGGCGCGCACCCTGTGGCGCGACGTCGCCGGAATCGCGCCCGAGCGGATCTACGGGCTGGGCGACAAGGACAACTTCTGGCAGATGGGCGACACGGGACCGTGCGGTCCCTGCTCGGAGATGTATGTGGATCTTCGCCCGGAAGCAGAGTGGTCGCAGCCCGCTCCCGGCACTGCGCAGTTCGAGGAGATGGCCGAGGAGGGCATCTTCTTCGAGATCTGGAACCTCGTCTTCATGCAGTTCGATCAGGCGGCGGGCGGCGCCCGCTCACCGCTGCCGGCACCCTCGGTGGACACCGGTGCCGGCCTCGAGCGCATCGCGGCGGTGTTGCAGAACGTCGAGTCGAACTACGACACCGATCTCTTCATGCCGATCATCCGTTTGGCGGAGGAGATCGTGGGCCGGCCCTACGACCCGGGCCGCACCGGGGTGAGCTACCGGGTGCTGGCCGACCACGCGCGGGCCGTCGCGTTCCTCCTGGCCGACGGCGTCTATCCCTCGAACGAGGGTCGGGGCTACGTGCTGCGCCGTATCCTGAGGCGCGCCGTGCGCCACGCCTACCAACTCGGCAAGAACGAGCCGATGCTGGTGGACCTGGCCGGCGTGGTGATCGACCTGATGGGTGAAGACTACCCGGAGCTCAAGCAGAAGGCGGAGCACATCGGGAGCGTCACACGCGCCGAGGAGGAGCGCTTCCTCGAGACGATCGACGGCGGGCTCAAGCGGCTGGACGAGCTCACCGCCGGCGGTCCCGGCATGATCATCGGTGCCGACGCGTTCAAGCTGTACGACACGTACGGCTTCCCCTTCGATCTCACGCAGGTAATGGCTGCGGAGCGCGGCTGGGACGTGGATCACGTCGGCTTCGAGAGGGCGCTCGCCGAGCAGCAAGAGCGTTCGAGAGCGGCGGGGAAGGGGGAAGAGGGAAGCGGGAAGGGTATCGAGGCGCCGGCCATCAAGACCACCCCGGGCAAGGGCAAGTTCACCCGGGTGAAGCCGCGCGTGCGGCAGAAGTTCGTGGGCTACGAGACAACGTCGGCCGAGACGGAGATCCTCGCTTTCCGGCAGGGTGACGACCAGCTGGAGCTGGTGCTCAAGGAGAACCCGTTCTACTCCGAGTCAGGCGGCCAGGTGAGCGACACCGGGGTGGTGAAGGGGGAGGGGTGGCAGCTCCCGGTGGAAGACGTGGTCAAGGACGACAACAAGCAGGTCGTGGTGGGTCCGTACGAAGGGGATTTCGAGCCCACCGAGGTGGAAGCCGTGGTGGCGGAGGAACGGCGCCGCAACATCGAGCGCAACCACACCGGCACCCACCTGGTGCACGCAGCGCTGCGGAACCAACTCGGCACCCACGTGCGGCAGGCTGGATCGGTGGTGGCCCCCGACCGGCTGCGCTTCGACTTCTCGCACCACTCCCCGGTGGCGCCCGAGCAACTCGACGCCATCGAGGAGGAGGTGAACGAGGCGATCTGGCAGAACGTGGGGGTGGACACGCATCAGATGCCGTACAAGGAGGCTCTGGCCCAGGGCGCCACGGCGTTCTTCGGCGAGAAGTACGGCGACGTGGTGCGCGTGGTGCACGTGCCCGGGGTCTCGATGGAGCTGTGCGGTGGCACCCACGTGCGCTCCACCGGCCAGATCGGTCTGTTTCACTTCAGCGGCGAGACCGGTGTGGCGGCCGGAGTGCGCCGCATTGAGGCGGTGACCGGACCGGTGGCGTACACCCTGGTGAAGAGCCTGGGGGAGAGGATCGAGGAGGCGGCCGACACTCTGCGCACCAGTCCCGAGCACGTGGCGCGGCGCATCGAGGCGCTGCTGGAGGAGAAGAAGCGGCTGGAGCGACAGGTCGAGGAACTGCTCAGGGAAGGGGGAAGAGGGAAGGGGGAAGCGTACGACAGCCTCCAGATCGGAGAGACCACCCTGTTGGTTGGAGAGTCCCCGGTTTCGGACCGTGGCCAGATTGGCCTGCTCATGGACTCGTTCCGCGAGCAGAGCAAGAACGCCATCCAGGTGCTGTTCGTGAGCGGCGAGCGGGCGGGGATCCACGTGGGCGTCACCGACGACGTGATCTCGCGCGGCCTCAAGGCGGGCGACCTGGTGAACCGCATCGCGGCGGTGAGCGGTGGCAAGGGCGGTGGACGGCCGCACTTCGCGTCGGCGGGAGCGGGCGACCCGGCCAAGCTCGCGGCGGCGCGCGAGCAGACGCCCCAAATCGTGGCCGAGATGCTCGGCGCGGGGGTCGGCTGAGCGCCGAGCTGCTAGCCTGGCTCGAGGCGAAGCTCGCCGAGGCGCCTGCCTCGTTGCGGGAGCGGGTGCTGGGGGCCGCGCAACGTGCAACGCGCAACGAGCAGCGGGGGGACGGGCCGCTGCACGATCAGCTGCACCGGCTTGCCGAGGGGTTGCTGGAAGACGCCAAGACCGGTCCCCCCAACCACGACACCGCGCTCACGCTGCTCGCAGCCGACACGCTGGTTACCTACGCCTGTGAGGCGGCGGCGGAGCAGCCGTGATCGACCTCCACACCCACCTGCTGCCCAACATCGACGACGGCTCCTCCTCAGTCGAGCAGTCGGTTGGAGTGCTGCGGCGCATGGGAGAGCTGGGCATCACTGCGGTGGCCCTCACGCCGCACGTGACGGCCATGGAGCTGGTGGATGGAGCCGAGGGCGCGATCGAGCGCCGCGAGCGGGCGCTCAGGGGGATGGAGCCGGTGGCTCCGTCGCCTCCGGAGCTGCTGCTCGGCTTCGAGGTCATGCTCGACCAGCCCATGCCGGCCGTCGCGCTGGGTGATCGGCGGCTCTCGCTTGCCGGGTCGCGCTACTACCTGGTCGAGTTCCGGCTGTCGGTGGTGGCCGAGTTCGCGACCACGGTGCTGGGCCAGATCGCGCGCAGCGGTGTGGTGCCGGTTGTGGCACACCCGGAGCGGTATGACGAGTGCAGCGCGCCGGTGGTGCAGGCGTGGCGTGAGGTGGGAGCCACGATCCAGGTGGATGCCACCACGCTCACCCGGGCGGGCGTGCGGGGCAAACGGGCCCGCGAGCTGGTGGAACAGGGCCTGGCCGACTTTCTGGCGTCCGACAACCACGGCGGCCGCCGCACGGTCGCCACCGGCCGGAAGTACCTGGAGGAGCTGGGGCACCCCGCCGTGGCCCGGCTTCTCACCGAGGACAATCCCAGGGCCATCGTGGAGGACCAGCCTCTGGCGCCGGTGCCGCCCGTGGAGCTGAAGGGCGGGGTAATGGAGCGGATCAGGAGGATCACGGGCGGGAGCCGCGGAATCGGCGCCGCCACCGTGAACCTGCTGGCCCAGGCGGGCGCCGACGTGGCGTTCACCTACCACACGCGCCGCGAGGACGCCGATCGAGTGGTGGAGGGGGTGGAGGCGCTGGGCCGCCGCGCGAAGGCCGTACAGGCCGATCTGGCGGAGCGGGAGGCGTGCGAGCGGGCCGTGCGGGAGACGACCGAGAACCTGGGGCGCCTGGATTTCTTCATCGCCAACGCCGGCATCTGGCCCGTGGAGGAGGTGGGCGTGGCCCAGATGCCCGACGAGCGCTGGCGCCGCACCCTGGCAGTGAACCTGGACTCGGTGTTCTACGGCACCCGCGCTGCACTAGAGGTGATGCAGCCGGGCGGCAGGGTCATAATCGTCTCCAGCACCGCCGGCCAGCGGGGCGAGGCGTTCCACGCCGATTATGCGGCTACCAAGGGCGCGATCATCTCGTTCGTGAAGTCTGTCTGCGTGGAGGCCCCGCCGCGGGGCATCACGGTGAACTCGGTTGCCCCCGGTTGGGTGGACACCGAGATGTCGCAGATCCCCTACGAGGAGGACGGTGGGAAGGGGAAGCAGCGGATCGAGAGCACCATCCCGGTGGGGCGCGTGGCGACCCCCGAGGAGATCGCGGGGCCGATCGTGTTCCTCTGCTCCGAGCTCGCCGCCAGCATCAATGGCGAGATCCTAAACGTGAATGGGGGAAGTGTGCTCTGCGGGTAGCCTCCCCGCCGCAACGCCCCGTCGTGCAGCGTACAACGTAAAACGTGCAGCGTTCGTTCTCCGAAACGCTGCACGTTGCGCGTTGCACGGTAGTTTGGAGAGCGGGGCCCAGTCGAAGCCACTCGAGCTCCCGCGCAGGGTTCAAGTCTATGGGCCAGAGCCAACCCCGTCCGGCCCCGCTCCCCACCTTGTTCGACTCGCCCCTGGGCCTGCCCCCTAGTGGCGGAACTCCCCCTCACCTTCGAACGGCTGGATCCACTGGCCTTCGCCGTTCGGCTTGGCACGTCTCATTGCTATGGCGGCGCGCTCGAGTAGATCATGAGCCTCGATCTGGGCCTCCCGCACGTTGCTCACCGCCTCGTAGCCGGCCCGCAGGCTGTAGTGTGGGCCGTCCGGCTTGTTGTTGGATCGTTGGATCGCCGCGGCCAGGCGCTTCGCCATCAGCACCGCACCTTCAGCGTCCGTGGCCGGCGCGACAATAGCGAACTCGGTCCTGCCCAGCCTCCCGATGGCGTCGGATACGCGTCCGGCCTCCTTCAGTGCCTCTCCGATCTGCTTGACCGCGTCCTCGATCGCGTCCACGTCGGCGCCCGAGCTGGGGCGCTCGTGGCCCGACTCGAACGACGGAGCGATCACGACACAGGCGAGGGAGCCGCCCTGACGGAATGCCAGTGAGCGAATCTCCTCGGCGCGGCGCTCCAGCCCGCGATCGGTGTAGAGGCTCGTGGTGTCGTCCACCAGGCTGTCCTGCTTCACCCGGTCGATCTCGGCCTTGGCCGTGGTGTAGCCGTCGAGCCTGAGCAGCAGCTCCTGTGCGTCGAACGGGTATGTGAGGAACTCCCAGGCGCCCGCCTCGAGGGCTGCGAGACGCTGCTGCCTGGTGGCGTGCCCGGTGGAGAGCACCACGATCGGGATGCTCGAGCCGATGCGCGGCTCGTCCCGCAGTAGATGGCACAGCCCTACGGCATTGCCGTCGGGCAGGTCGAAGTTCATCAGAATGACATCGGGCGGGTGCGCGCGGGCCCTGGCGACGCCGTTCATGCCTGTCTTCACACGAATGACGTCGTAACCGGCCGGGGTCAGAACGCTCTCGAGCGACCTGGCCGACCAGTCTTTGTTGTCGATGATCAGCGCCATCGGTGGGCGCGTGCGAATGAACCCGCTGGGCATAGTCAAATAGCACCTAAGCCTTTGTCCGCTGTAAACTTACCCCTCTTCTAGGTACCCAATCTGTGATGTACGGCACGATATATGCGTGACTGACGGGAGCCTAACGCCTAGCCCGAAATCGGGCATGGAGCATGCTCCCGGACAGGCCTACACGGAGATGCTGGGGCATTTGGGACCGTCACTGTCGCGCCCGTGCGTGAGCGAGGCGTCTGGATTGGGGCGGAGTGCCCCAGGGGCACCGGTCGTGGGCTGGCCGCTCCGCCGCCCCGAGCCCTAACGGTCTCCCTGCCATCCTCCCAGCAGGCCTCCTGCACGGTATATTGTCGCGCGGAGCGACGCCAACTTCCCAATGTCCTTTCCCCCACGCCTACCGATCCCTGACGAGGTGCTGAGCATCGCTCGGACCCTCGAGGAAGCCGGGTATGAGACCTGGTGCGTGGGCGGCGCCGTGCGCGACAACCTGCTGGGGCTCGAGAACAGGGACTTCGACATGGCCACGGCGGCCCGGCCCGAGGTGATCCGCAGCCTGTTCCGCCGCAGCATACCCATCGGGGTGGAGCACGGCACGGTAGCGGTGCTCGACCGCCACAAGCAGCCGCACGAGGTCACCACCTTCCGCCAGGACGTGAAGACCGACGGCCGCCACGCGGTGGTGGAGTTCGGGGTGTCGCTCGACGTGGACCTGTCGCGCCG
>JBDHJR010000036.1:18155-18868 GCA_039586815.1 Gemmatimonadota bacterium
TACCGCGACCTGGACGCGGGGGTGATACGGGCCGTGGGGGAGCCGGAGCGGCGCTTCCAGGAGGACTACCTCCGCATTTTGCGGGCGCTGCGTTTCGCCGCGCGGTTCCAGTTCGTGATCGACAACGCGACGTGGGAGGCGGCCAAGGCCAACGTGGGGGGACTGCCCCACCTCTCGGCCGAGCGGGTGCGCGACGAGTGGCTCAAGGGGCTGGACGGGGCCCGGCACCCCTCCGAGCTGGTGGACCTCTGGGCGGCCGCGGGCGGGCTCAGGGCGTGGCTGCCCGAGATCGCGCAGGGGCCGGACGCGGTGGACCGGTTCGAGCCGCGCGACGCCGTGCTGATGACCGCTTACCTGTCGGACGATCCCGAGTCCACCCTGCGGCGGCTGCGCTGCTCCAACGCGGAGATCGAGCGTGGTTGGAGGATTGGGGAGTACCGCGACGCGTATCCCGATCCGGAGGCCCCGGTGGAGGTGCGGCGCTGGATGAGCGGCGCGGGTCCGTCGGTGGACGATCTGGTGACCATCGCCAAGGCAGAGGGCCATGGCGCGCGCCTGGCGGAGGCGGTGAAGGCGATCCGGGCCTCCGGCGCGCCGCTCACCGTGGGTGACCTGGCGGTGAAGGGCGCGGATCTGATGGCTGCCGGGGTGCCCCAGGGCCCGCGGATGGGTGAGACGCTGCGGTCGCTGTTGGAGCGGGTGCTGGAGGATCC
>JBDHJR010000059.1:0-3710 GCA_039586815.1 Gemmatimonadota bacterium
CGGAAGATCACTCGGTACTGGGGTGTCTCCCAGATCTCCACCGCCTCCACCCGAGTGCCCGGCGCGCTCCGTGCAAGTCGTTCGGTGCAACGAGTGCACACCGTTTGAGCGATGCGCTCCGCGCTCGGCGCGAGCTGCCGGAAGGGCTCGAGCTCGTTGAGATGGGCGTGATCGAAGTCCGCCACTGCCTCGCGTAGCGCTTCCTCGATCAGGCGGAAGTCGACCGCCATTCCGGTTTCGCTCAGAGAATCGCCGTCTGCCCGCACGGTGAGGCGGGCGCGCCAGTTGTGACCGTGGAAGCGCTCACACTTTTCCACGCCCGGTAGCGTGTGGGCGGCCGAGAACGTGGCCTCGGCGGACAGCAGGAAGTGTGCTTCAGTCACCTGATTCCGGCGACGTGGTGCAGCACGTCGAAGCGGGTAACGATCCCGGCGAGCTCGCCCTCCTGCCGTACGAGCACGGCAGGCACCTCGCGCGAAAGCAGGTCAGAGAACTGCTCCAACAGCGCGGTGGCCTCGATCACCGGGTAGGGTGGCTCCATCACCTCGCGCACAGGCTGCTCCAGCACCGAGGGATGCGCGATGGCCTGCGCCATGATAGTTGCCTCGTTTACGGAGCCCACGTTCTCGCCGTTCTCGACGATCGGAAGCCCGGAGACGTCGTACGTCTCCATCAGGTTGATCGCCTGGCGGACCGTCTGAGTCGGCGCCACGGTGACCAGCGGCGGTCCGGCAGCGGGCTTGGCGGTGAGCAGGCCACCGGCGGTCACGCGCTCCACCTCGACGAGCTGATTCTCCTGCAACCACTCGTCGTTGAAGACCTTGGAGAGATAGCGCTCGCCGGTGTCGCACAGGATCGCCACTACGCACGCGTCGGGATCGTCGACCTGGCGCGCCACCCGAAGGGCCACCGTGACGATCAGTCCCGTCGACCCGCCCACGAACAGACCTTCCTCACGCGTGAGGCGCCGTGCCATATGGAACGCGTCGCGGTCGCTCACTGAGTGGAAGTCGTCGAGCACGTCGTAGTGCATCGTGTCGGGAATCTTGTCCCCGCCGATCCCCTCCACCTTGTAGGGGTGCCCCTCGGCGACCTGCTGCGTGCGCCCGTACTCGGCGTAGACGGAGCCCTCGGGCTCCCCCACGACCACCTTGACTGCGGGGTTCTGTTCCTTGAGGTATCGGCCGGCCCCGCTCAGCGTGCCGCCGGTGCCGGAGCCGCCCACCAGGTGAGTGATCCTGCCATCGGTCTGCTCCCACAGCTCGGGCCCCGTGGTACGGTAGTGCGCCTCGGGGTTCACCTGGTTGTAGAACTGGTTGGCGAGCACGGCGTTGGGCGTCTGCTTGACGATCGCCTTGGCCTTCATGACGTAGTTGTCCGGATGGTCTGGCGGCACCGCCGTGGGCGTTATCACCACCTCGGCGCCGAATGCCTTGAGCAGCCGCACCTTCTCGGACGACATCTTGTCGGGCATGGTGAAGATGCAGCGATACCCCTTGAGGGCGGCTGCCAGCGCGAGGCCGACACCAGTGTTGCCCGACGTGCCCTCAACGATCACACCGCCCGGCTTGAGGTCTCCGCGCCGCTCGGCATCCTCGATGATCGCCATGCCGATGCGGTCCTTCACCGACCCGCCGGGGTTGAAGAACTCGGCCTTGCCGTACACCGGTGTACGAACGCCCGCGGTCACGCGGTTGAGCCGGATGAGAGGCGTCCACCCGATGGTCTCGAGGACGTCGCCGTACGGACGCTTGTGGCGTTCACTCACTGGTCACCTCCCGCCGGCCCGTCGGGCCGCCTGAAGTGCACCGGCTGCAGGAACGACGTTGCCACCGGTTGGCCGTCGCGCCGCGCCGGAGCGAAGCGCATGTCCGACACTCCCTCGAGCGCCGCCGTGTCCAGGGCCGGGTAACCGCTTCCCTCCGCGATGCGCGTCGAGTCGGGCACCATGGTGCCGGTCTCGTCCACGAACAGCCGCAGGATCACGGTGCCCTCGACCCCATCGGCGTAGAGATCCGCTGGGTACCCAATGGGCGACTCGGCGTTGGTTACGACAGGCGGCTCGAAGCCGCGCGGCGCTGCCACGGGATCCTCTTCGCGTGGCGTCGAGTCCTCCGCGCCGCAAGCTACGAGCAGGACAACTCCAATCCAGGTGTAGCGCATCACTGTTCCTCGGCGCGGCGCTTCAGCTCGGAGAGCCGTGCGAGCGCCTCGATTGGGGTCATCGTCTCCGGATCGATTGCCAGCAGTTCCTTGAGCACAGGGTGCGCGCCCTGCGCGAACAGGGTGAGCTGCTGGGCGTCGGGCGGCATCGGCGCCTTCTCGCCCGCCACATGGTGTCCCGACTCGAGCAGGGTCAGGATCTCCCATGCGCGGTGCACCACCTCTCCCGGGAGGCCGGCGAGCCGCCCCACGTGGATGCCGTAGGAGCGGTCGGAGCCTCCCGGCTCGAGACGGTGCAGGAAGACGATGTCGTCGCCCGACTCCCGCACGACAACGTTGAAGTTCCGGGCGTGCTGCAACTCTTCGGTGAGCTGGGTGAGCTCGTGGTAGTGCGTGGCGAAGATCGTCTTGCAGCCGACGTGATCGTGGAGATACTCAGTGACGGCCCACGCGATCGCCACGCCGTCGTAGGTGGCGGTGCCGCGGCCGATCTCGTCGAGCAGCGCCAGGCTTCGGTCGGTGGCGCCGTGCAGGATCGCGCTGGTCTCACTCATCTCCACCATGAAAGTGGACTGCCCCCGTCCCAGACTGTCGCTCGCTCCCACTCGCGTGAAGACGCGGTCTACCACGCCGACGGTGGCGGCATCGGCCGGTACGAACGAGCCCATCTGGGCGAGCACCACGGCGAGTCCGGTCTGCCGCAGGACCGTCGACTTCCCCGCCATGTTGGGCCCGGTCAGCAGGATCACGCGACCCGCTTCGTCGATCCGAATGTCGTTGGGGATGAACTTGCCCGGCGGAAGGACGCGCTCTACCACGGGGTGGCGCGACTGCTTCAGCTCGAGCTCGGTTCCGTCCGTCATGTCGGGGCGCGTGTAGCGCTCTCGCACGGCCGTCTCGCCGAGTGACGCGAACACATCCAGCTCCGCGACCATGCGGGCCCCACGCTGCAGGCGCGCCAGCCGGTCGGCCACCAGGTCACACACCGCGGCCAGCAGCTCCCGTTCGCGCCGCAGGGCCTGCTCCTCCGCGCCCAACACACGGGCCTCGTACTCCTTGAGCTCGGGAGTGGCGTATCGCTCCGCGTTGGTCAGTGTTTGGCGCCGCTCGTAGTCGTCGGGTATGGCCCGCTTGTGGGCCTTCGTGACCTCGATGTAGTACCCGAACACTTTGTTGAAGCCCACCTTGAGCGACGGAATCCCGGTGCGCTCCCGCTCGGTGGCCTGCAGTGCGGCGATGTAGCGCTTGCCGCCGTCCCGCAGCTCGCGGATCTCGTCCAGCTCGGCGTCGGCGCCCGGGCAAACGGAGTCGCCGTCGCCCAACGACGGCGGCGGGCGATCGACCAGTGTCTGCTCCAGGCGCTCCATGAGGTCGGCCATCAGATCGAACGACCCCGCGACGCGCTCCAGCTCGGCGCTGGACTCTCGCGTGGCGAGACCATCGAGTGCGCTCTTCACGTCGGGCAGCTTACCGAGCGAATCGCGCAGACCACCCAGGTCCCTGGGATTCGCTCGATGCGCCGCCGCCCGGCCCGCCAAACGCTCGAC
>JBDHJR010000019.1:0-99107 GCA_039586815.1 Gemmatimonadota bacterium
GTTGGGGCCCAGGTAGCGTCGCGTGAGCACGTTGCGCCCGCGCTCCACCACGTTGCTGAAGCGTGAGTCGAGGATCACGACGGTGTCCAGGTCGCGGATGTTGAGCGCCGATTGTCCCGCCGCCGTCATCGCCAGCAGGAACGGCTTGTCGGCCTCACCGTCGAGGAACGGACGGATCACCCTGATCGGCTCGCCCCCGTGATAGAACGCGGCGTTCAGCCGGGGCCACCGCTTGCCAAGCTCCGCGGCCGCCTTTTCCACTTCCGCCCGCGTTGGAAGGAATACCGCTACACCGCGTCGCTGCTTGATGCTGTGCCGCACGAACCGATCGTCCAGGAACTCGACTGGATTCTGCCGCCGCGTCTGCACCCGCGCCGCGAGCGAGGGATCGAACGCCGTCGTCTCGAGCACCTCGGCGGAGAGCCAGATGAAGCGGCAGCCGACGCGCTTGCCCAGCGCGAGGCAAAGTTCCAGCTCCGCCGACGTCTGGTGAATCTCATCTACCACCAGCGTGTCGTGCGGGTCGATCAGCTCGTCCTGGAACCAGCGCCGCGCAATGCCCGTGGTGACGATCACGACGTTCCACGAAGGAGTCTCGGGCGTTGCCTCGCGCTCGCGGTTGACCACCCCGACCCTGAGGGGCGCCTTCAGAGTCTCCTCGGCCACGGGACGGATTGCGAGCGTCTTCCCGGTTCCCGTGCCGGCCACGATCCCGAAGCCGAGGCCGCGCCGCGCCAGCTCGCGCACCTCGGACCCGTGCTCGCGTTCCAGTACGGTCTCGATGTCCAGCTGGCAGGCGCGCTCGATGGTCTCGCAGGCCGCCCTCGTGGGGGCGATGACGATGACCCGGCCGGTGGGCGGCTCGGCCTGGAGATACGCTTCCCGGTCGGGGGGGAGAAAGTGGTCGCGGACGTGCCGCTCAGTCACCCAGACAGATGCCTTGCGCGCGAGCGGTCTTCACCGAGTCGGAATCGAGTGGCACCTGGTTCGGCTCTCCCGTCACGGCCGCGAGGGGCACGAGCACGACGTCCGGCGGATCCGAGGACACCATGTAACCCCACTTCCCGTCGGCCACCGCCTGCACCGCGGCGGCCCCGAAACGTTGACCCAGCACCCGATCGAAGGTCGTGGGGGACCCGCCGCGCAGCAGGTGCCCCAGCGAGAGGGAGCGCGTCTCCTTGCCCGTCCCCTGAGCGATCTGCGCCGCTACCACCTCGGCCACGCCACCCAGGCGCTCCGCACTTCCCGCCTGCGCGGCGGCCCTCACCGTGACGTCGCCGTCCTTGGGTTTGGCGCCCTCGGACACGACCACGATGCTGAAGTGGCGCCCCTCGGCCTCACGCTCACGGATCTTGCGGTAGACCTTCTCCATGTCGTAGGGGATCTCGGGCAGCAGGATGACGTCGGCTCCGCCCGCGAGCCCCGAGTGGAGCGCGATCCAGCCGCAGTGCCTCCCCATCACCTCCACCACGATCACGCGCTGATGCGACTCGGCCGTTGCGTGCAGCTTGTCGATGGCGTCGGTAGCGGTCTGGATCGCCGTGTCGTAGCCGAAGGTCATCAACGTACCGCTCACGTCGCGGTCGATCGTCTTGGGCACGCCGACGATCGGCAGACCTTTCTCGCAGAGCTGGTGAGCGATGTGCAGGCTTCCGTCGCCCCCCACCACGATCAGGGCATCCAACGCCAGCTGCTTGAACGACTCGATCACCTCGTCGGAGCGATCGACCGCGCCCCACTCCCCGTCGGTCTGCAGCACCGGCCAGCTGAACGGATTGCCGCGGTTGGTCGTACCGAGGATAGTGCCGCCCAGGCGCACGATTCCCTTCACACTTTCGCGATCCATCGGGATTACGCGGGCAGTGCCGAGCAGTCCTCCGTAACCGCGCTCGACCCCAAACACCTCCCAGCCGCGGCGCAGGCCGGAGAGCACGATGGCCCGAATGACGGCGTTCAGTCCGGGAGCGTCGCCGCCCCCGGTCGATATCCCGACGCGCACCGACGACTACCTCAGGAACTCGACCGTTCCTGAATGATCCCCATGACCTCGCCCGGCTCCGCATGGCGGCCGAGCTCGCTCTTGGAAAACACCAGGTCACCGTCGAGCACCACCTCGAAGACACCACCCGACGACTCGATCAACTCCACCTGCGCGTCGGAATAGGCCTTGTGAATCTCGGCCGCCAGACCGGCGGCCCGTGGCTTGTAGCCTCAAACACCGCAGTATTCGATTGAAACCCGCACGAACCCCTCCAAGATGGGCTGTCTGTGGCGCTCCGCCCGAAACTTAGGCCACGGCCTGCCCCGCCGCCAACGAGATAGAGGGGTTCCCGCTTGCAGTTTGCCGACAGGTTTACGACATTCCCGCCGCTTACCCTTCGCTCGCCTGCAACCCGGTTCCTGCCGTGCCGATTGTGGACACCCGACAGCTCGCACGCTGGCTGCGCCTGGCGATCGCGGCCTCCGGCATCGCGTTCTTCGTCCTTGCGCTGGCGACGATCGTGGCGCGGCCGGACCTGCGGCAGGGGTCGTTCGTCCTCCACGTGATCCTCATCTCGACGGCCGCGGCTCTGAGCCGCCGAGTCGGCATCGCCCTCCCAGGCAAGGGGTTCGCATCGTTCATCACGGGCATTGTGCTACTTGCTCTGCTGTTGCGGGGATGGCAATCCGCGGTATTGGTGGCCGCGGTCGGCGTCCCTGTGGGAGACGTGCTGCTGCGGCGCCTGCGGATTCGCGACAGCCTGGTCACGCTGGGCCACGTAGTGGTGGCGACCGGCCTGGCCGGCCTGCTGTACGACTGGCTCGGCGGGCAGGTGGGTGCGGCTTCGGTGGAGGCCGGCAACCTGCTTCAAGCTGCGGCCGTCGTCATCCTGCTGCCGCTCATCGCCAACTCGAGCTTCTACCTGGAGCTCGCCCTGGCCGGCCTGCTCCCCAAGGTGGACGTGCAGCTCACCCTGCGGTGGGAAGCCGTGGTCTCGGCGAGTGGCGCGGCGTTCGCCCTGGGATGGGTGAGCTTTCTCACCGCCGACCTCACCCCGAACGCCGCCGCCTTCCTCGTGGCTGCCCTCGTTGCGGCGGCATGGCTCGTGTGGTGGCTGATTCAGACTGCAGTGCGGGCCGACGAGTTGGCCCTGGTACAGGGGCTCGGCAGAGCGGTGGCCGCCGAGGTGAACATCGAGCGGAACTTCGAGCAGATCCAGCAGCTCACCCGGCAGCTCGTCCCGTGGGAGCACATGGGGTTCGCGCAACACGATGCGGCAACGCACGAGATGGTGCTGCTGGTGGACACGTCCACGTCGGAGCGTCTCAGGTTCGACACTGCCAGCGGTCTCATTGCCGAGGCGGTTAGCACCGAGGAACCCGTCGTGGCCAACGTGCTGACGCGCTCGGACATGGTACTGCCCGAGGGCGAGTCCCCGGGGTCCGAGATCATCGTGCCGCTGTTCCACGGCGACCAACTGGCAGGCCTGTGGAGCGTGCGCCACTCCGATCCCACCATGTACCGGCCGGCCGATGGCGCGCTGCTCAACCTGCTCGCCCCGCAACTCGCGCTCTCGCTCTCGGTGAGCGCTCTCATGGAGCCCCTGACCGAGTCGTCGCAACGCACCAGCGCGTACGTAGCCCAGCTCTCCCAGGCAAGCGGCCAACTCCAGCAAGCGGCCGAGACCATGTCGCAGGGCGCGTCACGCGCCGAGGGCGAGGCGCAGCGCGCCGCAGCACAAGTAGAGTCGGTCGCCGCGTCATTAAGGCAGTTGGAAGAGAGCATCAGCACGACCCTGGAGGCCGCCGCCGCGACACAGGACGCCAACCGCACCACTGCCGAGTCGGCCCTAGGCGTGCGCGACGCGAGCGGGCGCGCGGTGGATCAAATGGGCTCACTCATATCCACCATCGCCGAGGGAGCAGCCGAGGTCAGCCGTCTCAAGGAGGCGGCGGCCGACGTGGAGGAGTTCTCGGAGGCGATCGCCCTGATCGCGAACCAGACCAACCTGCTCGCCCTCAACGCCACGATCGAGGCGGCCCGAACCGGAGTGCACGGCAAGGGGTTCGCGGTCGTGGCCGACGAGGTACGCAAGCTGGCCGAGCAGAGTGCCCAGGCGGCCGTGAACATGGGACGCGGCGCCCAGGAGACCCGGCGGGTAATCGACCGCGCTGCCCGTGTCCTGGAGGAGATGAACAAGCAGCTCCAAGCGGTGACCCAGGCCTCGGAGGCCTGGACTCTCGAGCTGGACCAGATCGTATCCGCGGCCGAAGTAGCCCGGGAGACAGGGGAGCGCATGGCCGAAGGGCCGATGCGCAACCGTGAGCTGGCCGAGGAGGCCAAGCAGGTGCTGGGGGACGCGAGGCAGGCTGCAGGAGGCTCCGCCAAGGAAGCGGCCGCCGTGGCGGCGGCCAGCAAGGAGCAGCTCCGGGCCCTGGACGAGCTGGTCAGGGGGGCGGCGGAACTCAACGAGATGGCCGACCAGCTACGTCGGAGAACCCGCTCCGTAGAGGGCCATAACACGGAGAACCAGTGATTTACGGCACAGTGGTAGGGGGTAGGGGGGAGTGTAGATTGGTGTCCATGTGGATCAGAATGACCCTGCTGGCGGCCCTGGCGGCCGCTTGCCTGAGCGCCCCCGCCTGGGCCCAGTCCGGCGAGAAGGGGCAGGTCGAGCTCGGCATCTACGGGCTCGCGACCAGCTACAACAGCACCAACGTGGGCCTCGAGTCGAAGATCGGCGCCGGCGGCCTGCTTGGCTACTACTTCACAAGCACGTTCTCGCTCGAGGCGTTCGCCGACCACACGACTACCACGGCCACGGCCACCGGTCAGGACGTGAAGGTCACGAACGTGGGCGCGACGTTCTACGGACACACGCGGGGCACCGTGTTGGGCAGCCTCTATCTGGGCGCCGGCTACACACGGGTGTTCTACGCCGGAGCGGTGGACACGGTGGACAACGCCGCCCACCTCATCCTGGGCGATCGCTTCTCGCTCGGCGGGCGCGCCGCGATCCGCATCGAAGGCCGCATGCAGTGGTTGCCCCAATCCGTGCTGTCCCCCACAGAGGGAAGCGCCATCAACTTCGGCGCTGCAGCCGTGATCTCCGTATTCGCATTCGGTGGAGCACCGCGCGACGCGGACGGTGACGGCGTGGGCAACGCATCGGACCAGTGCCCCGACACGCCGCGCGGCGCCCAAGTCGACGACGTGGGCTGCCCCCAGGACTTCGACGGCGACGGCGTGTACGCGGGCATCGACCAGTGTCCCGACACGCCGGCGGGCGCGTTTGTAGATGAGGTAGGATGTCCCACCGACTCGGACAACGACACGGTCTTCGACGGCATCGACGTCTGCCCCAATACGCCTGAGGGCGCAACGGTGGACGAGAACGGGTGCCCGCTGGACGCAGACCAGGACGGCGTATTCGACGGTCTCGACCAGTGTCCGGACACTCCGCTGGGTGCCACCGTTGACGCGAACGGGTGCCCGACCGACGGCGACGGTGACGGCGTGTACGACGGTCTGGACCAGTGCCCCGACACGCCCACCGGCACGCTGGTGGACGAGACCGGCTGTCCGGCCGACCTCGACGGCGACGGTGTGCTGAACGCGGTCGACCAGTGCCCCGACACGCCTCCGGGAGCCGAGGTCGACGAGCGTGGCTGTCCGCCCGCAGTGGTCATGCGTGACAGCGATGGCGACGGTGTGCTGGACGACCAGGACCGCTGCCCGGGCACCAGCGCGGGCGTGCCGGTGGATGCAGTCGGTTGCGCGATCCTCTTCGTAGTGGAACAGGGAGTGACGCGGCCGTTGGTGCTGCGCGGCGTGCACTTCGAGTTCAACCGTTCCGCGCTGACACCGGATTCGCGGCCGATCCTCGACGAGGTAGCGGCGTCACTGCTGGCGCACACCGACGTGCGGATCGAGATCGGCGGACACAGCGACAGCGTGGGCCGGCGGTCGTACAACATGCGGCTCTCGCTACAGAGGGCACAGTCGGTGAAGGCATACCTCGCACGCCAGGGAGTGGACCCGTCCCGGATGGAGACCCGTGGCTACGGCCCGGACGCGCCCATCGCGGACAACGGTACAGACGAAGGCCGCGCGCAGAACCGGCGCGTCGAGCTGAGGTTGCTGTCCGGCGGTCCGTCACAGTAATTAGATAGGGCAGGGCGGGTCTCGAGCTGTAAGAGTAAGGGCGGCAAGAGACAACGGTAGACAACAGGGCGGCTGAGGGGCGGTAGGGATCTTCCCTACCGCCCCTCACCGCCCTCTGCCGCCTCGAGAACGGGGGTTTCCGGATGGGCCGAGTCGTCACCGCATCACTCACTGCAGTATTCGCGGTCCTCATGGTAACCGTACCGCTCGCGGCGCAGACCATCCCGACCCCGGAATCGGTGCTCGGTTTCACTCCCGGAACGGACCGCAGGCTCGTCGAGTGGCCGGTGCTGGTGGAGTACTACCAGCAGCTCGCCGCGGCGAGCGACCGCGTGGAGTACCGCGAGATCGGCAAGACGACACTCGGAGCGCCATTCGTGGCTCTCGTCATATCGAGCGCCGAGAACATGGCGCGGCTCGACGAGATCCGCGCCATGAACCAGAAGCTCGCCGATCCCAGGTTGCTCACTTCCGACGCAGAGCGGGAGCAACTCATCCGGGACGGCAGGGCCATCGTCCTGATCACTTCGAGCATTCACAGCACCGAGGTGGGCGGGCACTTCGCGCCGGCCGTAATCGCCCACCGCCTGGCGAGCGCAGACTCTCCGGACATTCGCCGCGTCCTCGATGAGACCGTGTTGCTTCTGGTTCCGTCGCTCAACCCCGACGGGGTGAGCATCGTCTCCCGCTGGTACAACCGAACGCTGGGGACCAAGGCCGAGGGCAGCGGGCCACCCGAGTTGTACCACCCCTACGTCGGCCATGACAACAACCGCGATTGGTACGCGTTCACGCAGGTGGAGACGCAGCTGACGGTCGACAGCCTGCACAACGTGTGGCACCCGCAGATCGTTCACGACATCCACCAAACCGGCTCCAGCGGCGCTCGCTACTTCGTCCCGCCTTTCATCGACCCGTTCGAGCCGAACGTAGATCCGCTCATCGTGAAGGGCTATAGCGCGCTGGGCACGTCGATCGCGTGGGAGCTCGGAGGCCAGGGCAAGACCGGTGTCGTAGTGAATGCCCGCTACGATGCATGGACGCCGGCGCGCGCGTATCAGCACTACCACGCCGGCGTGCGCATTCTCTCAGAGACCGCCAGTGCCCAGCTGGCCACGCCCATACGAATCGAGTTCGAGGATCTCGCCTCACGCAGCCGCGGTTTCGACCCGCAGAAGCAGAGCTGGAACTTCCCCGCGCCGTGGCCCGGTGGACACTGGGGCCTGGGCAACATCGTGGACTACATGACCTCCGGCGCGTTCGCCCTGCTGCGCAACGCGGCGGTGAACCGCGAGTTGTGGCTCACCAACTTCGCGCTCATTGGCGAGCGAGCGGTGCGTGGCTGGGAGGGATGGCCCTACGCGTACGTCATTCCGCGAGCCGATCAGGACGAAGCGCGCCTCAACACGCTACTCACCATCCTGCAGCGTGGTGCAGTCGAGATACGCACCGCGCAGTCCGCGTTCACGGCGGGCGGTGAGCAGTTCCCGGAGGGCACGTACGTCGTGGTACTGCGCCAGCCGTACGCAGCCTTTGCCAAGACGATGCTCGAGGAGCAGGTCTACCCCGATCTGCGGCTGTATGAAGGGGGACCACCCAAGCCACCATACGACGTCACCGCGCACACGCTCCCGTTGCTGATGCACGTGCAGGCAGTGCTGCTCGAGGACAGCGTGCCCATCTCGCTGTCGGAGCCGGTTTCCGTGCCGCAGCCGCGGTACAGCTACGCCGGCGCGGCCGAGAGCCGGGGACACGTACGCGTCGGGCTGTACAAGAGCTACGCCGCTTCAATGGACGAGGGGTGGACCCGCTGGATCTTCGACACGTGGGGCGTTTCCTACGTCTCGCTCGTCGATTCGGTCGTGCACGCGGGGAATCTGCACGAGCAGTTCGACGTCATCATCCTGCCCGACATGCGGGACTCGACGATCATCAAAGGCCTCCCGGCGTCGCGGTACCCCGCGCCCTACGCCGGAGGTATCGGTATCGCCGGGATCGTCGCACTCAACCAGTTCGTCGAGGGGGGCGGTACGCTGCTGGCGTTCAACCGAGCTTCCACGTTCGCGATTGGGGCACTCGACCTCCCTGTGAGGGACGTTCTGGCAGACAAGAGCGATGAGGAGTTCTTCGCGCCGGGCAGCCTGTTCCGCCTGGAGCTCGACACCACCCACCCACTTGCCAGCGGCATGCCCGGTCAGGTGGCGGCATGGTTCGAGCGCAGCCCCGTGTTCGAGATAGGGCGCACGCGACGCGCACGCGCGATCGGACGCTGGTCGGCCGATCCCGACCGCGTGTTGATGTCGGGCTGGGTCCTGCGGCCGGAGGAAGTGGCTGGGAAAGTGGCCATCGTGGAGGTGTCGGCGGGGCAGGGGCGAGTGATCCTCTACGGCTTCCGCCCGCAGTATCGCGGCCAGACACTGGCGACCTACCCGCTGATCTTCAATGCGTTCACGGAGGCAACACGGTGACGCGGCGGATCGGCTGGATCGCCGCGGTCGGCGCGCTCGCGCTGTGCTCGCCCGTTGCGGCGCAGGACGAGGCGGCGGCCGGCCTTGCGGCGCCGCACCAGCAGCCGGTGCCCAACTACCTGCGCGACATGCTGCTCGCGGACGTAGCCTCGATACGCGTGCCCCTGCCGCCGATCGAGGTTCCGGAGCTTCCGACGCTGGTGCGCACCGAGCCTTCCCCCAACTACCTCGCATGGGTCGGCATGCCCCAGCCGGAGCCCATTACGCTTCCGGCTCCGCCGCCGGGCCGGCCGCCGGCCGTGGTACGCGGGATCTACCTCAATGCCTGGGTGTTCGGCTCGCGACGGTTCTACGACCTCGTGGCTCTCGCCGACTCGACCGAGGTGAACGCTTTCGTGATGGACGTGAAGGACGCCACGGGGTTCATCGCTTACCGATCGGGCGTTCCCACGGCGGTCGCCATCGGAGCAAATGACCTGGTGCGGGTGGCCGACGCCCGGGAGCGACTCGCGCTGCTCCAGACCAAGGGCATTCACGCCATCGCGCGCATCGTGGTGGCACGGGACCCGCTGCTGGCACGCGGCAAGCCGCATTGGGCGATACATCACGAGAACGGTGGCCTGTGGCGCGACGGCCTCGGCAAGCCCTGGGTGGACGCGTTCCACGACTCGGTGTGGGTCTACGCGGCCGAGCTCGCAGCCGAAGCGGTCCTGATGGGCTTCAAGGAGATCCAGTTCGACTACGTACGCTTCCCCGACGAGCCCAGGGAGCGCATGGAGAGCGCGGTGTACCGCGCGCGCAGCGGGGGTGAGAGCAAGCGCTCGGCGGTGCGCCGGCAGGTGGCACTATTGAAGGGAGAGGTGCAGCGCCTCGGAGTGCCGTTCACCCTGGACGTCTTCGGCCTCACCACCAGCGCGGGCGGCAGCATGGGGATCGGGCAGAATTGGGACGACCTGTCCGAGCTGGCAGACGTGCTTCTCCCCATGGTGTACCCGAGCCACTACCCTCGAGGCTCCTACAGCATTCCTTATCCCAACGCCGCGCCCTACGAGGTAGTGCGCCGCGCTCTCGAGGACGGGATGCGACGCTCAGAGAGGCTCAGCGACCCGGCGCGGATCAGGCCGTACCTCCAGGCCTTCACCTTGAGGCGCCCACGCTACACCGCCACCGAAGTGCGGGCGCAGATACAGGCGGTGGAGGACGTAGGCCTTACCGACTGGGTGCTGTGGAATGCCAGCGGAAGGTATCCCGCCGCCGCGCTGCGGTCGGAACAGCGCTCGTCGGAGGGCGTGCTGGGTCCGATCACGAGCCCGAACGAAGGCCCGCAGTAGGCTCCCACCCCACGATCCGGCCCGCGACGGCGCTCGCCGCCGTCGTGTACGGACTCGCCAGGTAGAGTTGTCCGGGGCCGGAGCGGCCCGGGAAGTTGCGATTGATAGCGCTCACCGTGACCGTTTCCCTCTCGTACGACACGCCCGGTCCCGCGTTGATGCAGGCGCCGCAAGACGGCTCGATGAACTCCGCCCCCGCGTCGCGGAAGATCTCCAGGTAGCCGTTCTCCTCACAGTAGCGCTTCACCTCCTGCGAGCCGCACTGGATGAAGCACTTCACGTCGGAGTGCACTCGCTCACCTCGCTCAAGCGCCTCCCCGAACACGCGCGCGTACATGTCCATGTCCGACTTCTTGCCGGCAGTGCAGGACCCCGCGTAGGCGATGTCGATCTTCACCGGCCCACCCAGCTCCCTCAGGAACAGGCCGTTCCCGGGATCTCCCGGAAGCGCCACCATGGGCTCGAGGTCGGCGGAGTCGAATTCGATGACGGTCTCGTACACCGCCCCTTCGTCCGAGTAGAGCCCCTCCAGCAGCGGCCTCACCTGCTGCGGGTCCAGCCCGCGCTCCCGCGCCAGAAACTCGACGGCCTTCTCGTCGGGTCGCACGATGCCGGTGAACGCCCCGACCTCGGCAGCCATGTTCGTCATGGTTGCGCGCTCGTCGATCGAAAGCTGCTCCACGGCCTCGCCGGCGTACTCCACGATCTTCCCGATGGCATTCCCGTCCTTTACGTACGGGTGCCGCAGGATCTGGAGCATGAAGTCCTTGGCGGTGACGTTGTCGGGCTTGCGTCCGTTCACCCGCACCAGAACCGAGGGCGGGACCTTGATGCGCACGTCCTTCGTGAGCCAGGAGTTGAAGATCGCCGTGGTTCCGACGCCGAACGCCACCGCCCCGATCGCACCGGCATGGGGAGTGTGGGAATCGGTGCCGATGATGAGTTGGCCCGGTAACGCGTGCTGCTCGAGGATCTTCGAGTGGCAGATGGCCTCGGACCCGACCACCGCCATGTGCGGCCCCATGCGTGGCAGCTCACCGTACAGCCGTACACCCTGCTGCTCGGCAAACCCCTCCTGCTTCGCCTTGAGCTCGAGAGCGACGTCGAGCAAGCCCTGCGCCTTGCGCTCATCGGTCATGGCGATCTCGAGGAAGGTCAGGTGATCGCGGAAGAAGAACACGGACTGCGGGTCCACGATGCTCTCGCTCTCCCCCACGTAGTCTCGCCAGAATATCGCCGCCATCGGCGTCACGTACTCGTGGCTGAACCGGATGTCGGTGCGGGCGAAGCCCTCGTCGCCCGGTTGCACGTGCGGCACACCGACTTCGTTGCGGGCGAGGTCGGCCACCCAGTGGCGTGCGATGATCTTCTCGGCCAGGGTCATGGGACGCTCGCCCGTCGCTACGGCCGGCACGCGCACCTTGCCCTGGATACGCGCCACGTTGTAGTCGAACAGGCCGCCGTGCTCGATGATCCCGCGGGTGATCTCACCTTCGCCCTCGGTGAAAACACTGAGCGGAATCTCCTCACCGCGCCGCACGCGCTCGATGAGCGAGAAGTCGGTGCTGGTGAGGATGCCGAGGTTCTGGCAGTTCTCCCTGTAGATGCGCTCGATGTTCTCCGCGATGACGAGCCGTATGCCGGCCATCATCTCGGCATAGGGAGACTGCTCGCGCGACGACCCCTTGCCGCGGCGCTTGCCGCTCACCGAGCAGACGAAGCCTCCACCGCGTACGCTTCCCGGCGTCACGGGGAAATCGTCGCCGGCCTGTAGCCCGAGGTAGGGAAAGTCGCCCAGCGTCGCGTCGTAGTAGTAGCAGATGTAGGCGGGTGTGATCTCGTCGGTGGAGATGTTGTCGCGCAGCGGCACGGCGCTCGGCCAATCGAGGTCCGATCCCTCGAGCTGCCCGCGCAGCAGCTCCGCGTCATCTACCAGGAACAGGACGCGGCCCTCGAACCGCACTTGCTCGGGGCGCCGCTGCACTGGTCTCGACTTGATGCTCTCGATCACAAGGGCCGAAAGTTGACCGTTCCGTTTCCGTGTGGCAAGCGGCCTTGTAGTATTGGGCGATGACCACGGCCTCGTGGATACTCGCGATTGCCGGCGTGACGCTGCACGCCCAGGCCGCCCTGGGCCAGTGGGCGCAGCCCACGTTCTATCGAGTCACCGGCCGATTCGAGGAATCGCGCATCACCGAGAGCTCGGGCGTGGCCGTGAGCCGCAAGCATCCCGGTGTTCTCTGGACGCACAACGACGGGGGCAACGCACCGAACCTGTACGCCACCAATCTGCTGGGCGACGACCTGGGTCACTACCGCGTCGTGGGCGTGGACGCACGGGACTGGGAGGACATCGCCCTCGGTCCGTGTCCCAACTCCGACGCGACCTGCATATACATCGCCGACACCGGCGACAACCTGCGTCGTCGCAGCAGCGTCGCGATCCACATCATTGAGGAGCCCGGCGTGCCCCCCGAGCCGGGAAAGCGGGCAAGCCGCGACCTGCGAGCCAGTCGGATCGAGGTGCGCTACCCCGACCGGCCGCACGACGTGGAGGCGCTGGCGGTCGCTCCCGACGGTGAGGTTCTGCTCCTCACCAAGGGGTGGCAGGGGCGCATCAAGATGTTTACCGTGCCGCTCGGCACCGCGCGGGATACGTCTGTGACCGCTGTGGACGAAGGCACACTCGACCTCATGCCGCAGCGCACGCTCGGGCGGCTGGTTACCGGTGCGGCCGTCTCCCCGAGCGGCCGCCGACTGGTGGTGCGCACGTACTCAGAGATCGATCTTTATCGCAGGGGACCCGGGGCCATCGTGCGCGACACCGGCCCATGCTGGCTCGGTCTGCGAGAGCGGCAGGGTGAGGCGGTGGACTTCTGGGACGAGGACCTCATGGTCCTAACCAGCGAGGCGGCACCCAACCGGCGTGGCACCATCGCCCTGGTGCGGTGCCCGACATCCGCGCAGGAGGGAAGCTAGTGAGCTCCGGGTTTGCACGAGCAGCGGCAATACTGTGCGCCCTGACTTGTCTACTCCCCCGGGCCGAGGCACGGGCGCAGCAACGGACCACAGCCGACCTGGACCGGGGCCTCGCGGCGATTTCGGCCAATGCGGCACGGGCGCACGTGCGGTTCCTCTCCCATGATTTGCTGGGAGGACGGGCCCCGGGTACCGCAGGCGCGGAGATCGCAGCCCAGTACATCGCTGCGCAATTCGAGCTCCTGGGCCTCGAGCCGGGAGCGGCGAACGGGAGCTACTTCCAGCCCGTCAGCTTGCGCGGTGCGACGCCCGAGCCGTCTCTGGTACTCGGCATCGGCCCCCGGACAACCAGCTTCGAGTACCTCTCCGAGTTCGTCGCGTGGCCCACACGACCCGAGGAATCGGTGACGGTGGATGGCGAGGTCGTGTTCGTGGGCCACGGTATCGAAGCACCCGAGTGGGCTTGGGACGACTACAAGAGCACCTCCCTCACGGGGAAAATCCTGCTGATGCTGGTCAACGATCCGGGCCTCGCCGACTCGACCCGCTTCAACGGCAGGGCGCTCACCTACTACGGTCGCTGGACCTACAAGCTGGAGCAGGCAGCTCGACTCGGCGCCGTCGGCGCCATTCTCATTCACACCGACGAGAGCGCCACCTACCCCTGGAGCGTAGTGCGGAGTTCATGGTCGGGCGAACAGATCCAGCTCGATCGTGCAGCACGGGAATCGTTGCGATTCGGAGCGTGGATCACGCAGGAGGCGGCGCGCGCGGCGCTGGCAGCGACCGGCCGCGACTACGACTTGCTGGTGCGCCGGGCCCGGCAGCAGCAGTTCCGACCCATTCCGCTGGACGCGCACGCGGTGGTACACATTCGCAGCCAGGTACGGCGCATACGGTCCGTGAACGTCGTGGCACGGCTTCCCGGAGCCGATCCCGAGGGGAGCCGAGAGGCGGTGGTCCTCACGTCGCACTACGACCACCTCGGCACGGGAACCCCGGTCGGGGGCGACTCCATATACAACGGAGCGCAGGACAACGCGTCAGGCGTGGCGGCACTGCTCGCGGTGGGAGCGGGACTCAGCGCCAGCGGTGCTGCCCCGCGTCGCTCCATCATCCTGGTGGCCACCACGGCAGAGGAGGCGGGCCTGCTCGGAGCGCAGGCCTACACCGAGGAGCCGCCGGTGCCGCTGGAGCACACCGCCGCCGCCATCAACATCGACGGCGTCAACCTCTGGGGCGCCACCCGCGACGTGGTTGCGCTGGGGGCGGAGCGCTCTGGGATCACGGCATACGTAGACGGGACGTGGGCCTCCGAGGGCCTGCGGGTTTCTCCCGACCCCACCCCGCACGCAGGCCTTTTCTATCGCTCGGACCATCTGGCATTCGCCCGCGCCGGGATACCAGTGGTCTCGCTCCGGGCCGGATCGGATTACGCGGGGCACCCCCCGGAATGGGGCGCCGAGCGGGAGCACGAGTACGTGACTCAGCGCTACCACCAGCCCGGCGATGAGTTCCAGGACGATTTCGACTTCGCGGGCCTCGTGCAGCAGGCACGTCTCATGTTGAAACTGGCGTGGGAGATCGCCGCCGTCTCCGAGTACCCCGAGTGGAACCGGGATTCCGAGTTCAGGCCGGCTGGCGAGCAGTTGCGGCTCAAGCGGCTGCGGGAAACGACTCCCTAACCGATTCTCACCCCTCCTTGCCCCTGGCCGAAACGGGGCAAAGTTGGTATGTTCCCGCCCGATTTTCCGGCCATCTCGGCTCCTCAAGGAGACGAACCCCTGGATTTGCCGACCAAACACCGGGTTCCAGTGACCTGGATCAGAGAGAACGCCTGCGCTCCGATCCGCTGGCGCACCGTCTCAGAGATTCTCCCTCCCGGATCAGCGACCTCTGCCGACGCCCACGCCCTGCGTGCGGAAGTCGTTGATTTCAAGGGTGTTACGCAGACAATCAAGAAGCAGAAGCCAACCGGTATCTGGGGGGGCAACATCCTGGGCCTGGCGGCGTCAAAGGCGCAGGGCACAAGAGATGTCGGGACAGTGGCGCAATACCGTCACTTGGTTGAGCTGGGCTATCCCGCCGGCGAGCGGCCATACCGACTGGCGGAGCGGCTGTTCCACCGGCTCCTCTCGCGCGACGAGGATCCGGCGCTGCTGTTCGAGTACCAGAAGGCGGCCAAGGCCAACGCGGCCCTGGGGCCGTGGGCTCGCGACCTGATGCGGGAAGCCGCCACGGCTGCGCTGGCCCATGCCGGGCATATCGACGACCCCCGAGTGCGGGGAGCGGCGCACAGGATCTCGTCGCGGATCTCCCAGTTCCTGCGCAGCGAGTTCTCCGAGAAGCCGATCAAACGGTCGGCCTCCCGCAACATCCTGCAGCCCGATGCGTACCCGCCCACCGTGTTTTCCGTTGCGTTGGTCGCCTACATGCCCAATGTGCAGCGGGAGCGGGCCGGTTTCGTAGATCGCCTCGGCGCGTACCTGGTGCAGCCCGCACCCAAGCGCACTTACGTGATCCAGGTCGGCCGCAAGGTCATGAAGCCGACGTTCCAGCTGCTGGGCGACCCGCTCAAGGCCGAGTCCTCGGGCAACCCGAAGGACCTGCCGTTCGCGCTGCACTGGATCGAGATCCTTGCGCGACTCGGAGTCCTGCAGAAGTCTGCCACGGCTCAGCGGATTCTGAGTCGGCTGTTCCGGGACTGCGATGGCCAGGGCGTTTGGAACCCGAAGAACCTCCGGGCCCTGCCAAAGAGCGGCTCGAAGCTGGCGGATTTCGCGTTCCCGCTCGAGACCGACAGCAAGACCGCAGAGCGCCGCAAGGCCGACGTTACGTTCCGGCTGGCGTTGATCGCCAAACACGCGGGGTTGGAGCTGGAGTACACGTAGGCTCTGCGCAGGACCGCAGCCAGGCAGCCATTGCCACCCTCGGCTCACTGCCGAGCTGCGAAAACGTGCCGGCAATGGCTGCCTCTCCGAAACCACCTCCCGTTCCCGTTGTACCCCTGCTTGCCTCGCGGCACCGAAGTCCCCATAGTAGTTGCGGTCACTACTACCTATGCCGGATCTCGATTTCACGCCATTTGGCTTCACCCCCACAGAGAGCCTCGTGTACGAGGCGCTGCTGGAGCGCGGCCCGTCATCGGGCTATCGCCTCTCCAAGGCCTTAAGCGTTGCAAGGGCAAACACTTACCAGGCGTTGAACGGACTCGTGGCGAAGGGGGCCGCGGAGGCCGGGCAGGAGACCCCCAAGATATTCCGGCCGGTTTCGCCCGAGGCCCTGCTCGCCCTGGTCGCTCGAGATCAGGCCCGCCGGCTGGACCGGCTGGAGCGGCGGCTGAGTGAGCGGCGCGGCACCGGCGAGCCCGCGATCATTCCCCTGAGGGGCGAGCGAGAGCTGCAGGAGCTGGTGCTCCGGACCGCTGCCCGTGCCGCGGGTCCGGTCTCATTCCTGGGGCCTGGCCGCCAGATCTCGCAGCTGCTGCCCGTGTGGCGCAAGCGAGCCTCCGACGGAGCCCAAACGGAGCTTTGGGTCGTGGGGGACTCGCCGCAGAGCTTCCCCCTCCCAATCGCCGGCACAGTCGATCCCGAAGCCCTGGACAGCCACTTCGGGGCACCGGCCACCATTCTGCTGGCACCGGGTGCCGCCATCCTGGCCACGGAGCACGCCGGCTCCCTCTCGGGCTACTGGTCCTCAGATCCCATCCTGTTGGGCGCGGCGAGCGCTTGCCTCACCGCTTTGACCACCTGACCAGCGGTCTTCGCTCCTTGACAAGCGACACCTCGACACCAAGTATTGGGGCTGCCTCAACCAATCGGTTGACGCCGTGGCCCGTGACACTGCTAACCGCAATTCTCCCAGGCTTTTAATCGAAGCCGCGATCCCCGAGTTCGCGCAGTTCGGGTACGCGGGGGCCCGCACGGAGCGAATCGCGAAACGGGCCGGCGTTAACAAGCAGTTGCTCTTCTACTACTTCGGGTCGAAGGCGGGCCTGTACCGCGCGGTGATGGACGAGGCGGTTGCCCAGCTTGACCGGGCGGCCAGGAACGTGAGAAAGGCACCGGAGCATGCCGCCGGCCGCCTGAGGCACGAGCTCAAGGCGGCGTTCGACGCCCTGGCCGACGCACCCGACCTGGCCAGGCTGCTTGTCCGAGGGGCCTTCGACCGGGACGAAGACAGCGCCGCCGACCTTCCCGCACGGAGCCTCGCCGAGCGGCTGGCGCAAGCGGTGTCCGATGGCCAGGGCCTGGGGCATTACCGCGACGACGCCGATCCAGGTACGGTGGCACGCCAGGCCGTGGTATTGCTGCTCGGCTATTTCGCCCTCGAGGGATCGCTGATGCAAAACGGCCCGGCGGAAGGCCGCCGGGCCGCGTGGCTCACCGACGTGTCGAGCCTGCTGGCGCGCTCGCTCAGCTGGTAACGCCCGCCGGCTCCTCCTCGGCTTCCAGCTTCTTCCCGCCTGCGGTCCCGAGCGCCACGTCGAGCACGTCGCCCAGCCACTCCGCTGCGTGGACCGTAATGCGCTGGCGCTCGTCTTCACTCAGGTCCTGCAGGTCCGCCTCGTTTTCCTTGGGCAGAATGATGTTCGTGATCCCGGCCCGGCACGCGCCCAGCACCTTTTCCTTCACGCCACCGATGGGCAGCACCCGGCCGGAAAGCGTGATCTCGCCCGTCATCGCCACATCGCTGCGCACCGGCACCCCGGACAGAGCGCTCACCAGCGCCGTAGCCATGGTGACTCCTGCCGATGGGCCGTCCTTGGGAATCGCCCCGGCCGGAACGTGGATGTGGAAGTCCTTGCCCGACAGGTCGTCCGTAATGCCGAGCTGCTCCGCGTGCGACTTGGCGTAAGTCAGCGCGGCCTGCGCCGACTCCTTCATCACGTCACCGAGCTGTCCGGTGAGCACCAGGTTGTCCCGCCCGGCCATCACCGAAACCTCGACGAACATGATGTCACCGCCCACGGGCGTGTAGAACATCCCGGTGGCAATCCCGACCTTGTCTTCCTCGGCCGCCCGCTCGGGGAACACGGTGGGGCGCCCGAGCAACTTCTCCACGTCTTCCTTGGTCGGCTCCATGTGATCCGCGTCGCCCGAGGCGATCTTGCGAGCCACCTTGCGCGCCATCCTGCCGATCTCCCGCTCCAGCTGACGCACTCCTGCTTCCCTCGTGTAGCCCGAGATCACTCTGTGGATGGCACCTTCGGTCAGCACGAACTCGGTCGGTGCCAGGCCCGCCTCGGCGAGCTGCCGCGGGACTAGGAACTGCTTCGCGATCTGGAGCTTCTCGTTCTCGGTGTAGCCCGTGAATTCGACCTCCTCCATGCGGTCCAGCAGAGGCGCCGGTATCAATTGCCGGAAGTTCGCCGTGGCGATGAACAACACCTCCGAGAGATCGAAGGGCACGCCCAGGTAGTGATCGGTGAACGAGTCGTTCTGTGCCGGGTCGAGCACCTCCAGCAGCGCCGACGCCGGGTCGCCCTGGAACGACACGCCGAGCTTGTCCACCTCGTCCAGCAGGAACACGGGGTTCTTGGTCCCAGCTCGCTTCATCCCTTCGATGATGCGGCCCGCCATGGCACCCACATACGTGCGACGGTGTCCCCGGATGTCCGCTTCATCACGTGCGCCCCCAAGAGAGATGCGCACGTACTGCCGTCCGATGGAACGCGCGATGGACTTGGCAATGGACGTCTTGCCCACTCCCGGCGGACCGATGAACAGCAGGATCGATCCCCTGGAGCGACGGTCGTCCACGTTCCCCACGAACTCGCCGGTGGTGCGTTCGTCACGCTGCTGCAGTAGCTGCCGCACCGCGAGGAACTCGAGCACGCGATCCTTCACGTCCTGCAGGCCGTAGTGGTCCTCGTCCAGGATCTTGGCCGCTTCCTTGAGATCGAGGTGGTCTTCGCTGCGCTTGCTCCACGGCAGCTCGGCTACCGTCTCGAGGAACGTGCGGATGACCTGCGCCTCCATGGAGTCCTTGCCAGTGCGCGTGAGCCGCCGCAACTCCCGGTCCACTTCCTTGCGCGCCTCTTCGGGCAGTTCGAGCTGCAGCAGTCGCTCGCGCAGTTCGTCCACCTCCTGCGACTCGTCATCGCCGAGCTCCTTCTGGATGGCCTTCATCTGCTCGCGCAAGAACATCTCGCGCTGCCTCTCGCCGATCTCCTCCTGGACCTTCGACTTGATCTCCTCCTGGGCATCTGCCAGCTCGAGCTGTCGCTGCACGTGTATCAGCACGCGCCGCAACCGCTCCTCGACTCCGCGCGTCTCGAGCAGTGCCTGGCGCTCGGCAGGTGAGATGTCGATGTATCCGGCCACGAGATCCGCAAAGCGACCCGGATCCTCCACCCCGTCGAGCACCTGCTTCACCACTTCCTCGGGCAGGCCCGTCTTCACGCCGAGCTCGGCGGCGCGCTCGCGCACCTCCTTGTGCAGGGCCACGAACGCAGCGTCCAGGGGATCAAGCGGGGGAAGGTCGGGCGCCTCCTGCACGACGGCCTCGATGTAGCCGGCGTCTTCCGAATACTGGAGCACGGTTGCCCGGTACTCACCCTGCAGCAACAGCTGGATGCCGCCCAAGCCGCGCTGCACCTGGCCGATGCTCGCCACGGTGCCCGTGGTGTAGAGCACCTCGGGCCGGGCCATGTCCACGTTGTCCCGCTGCGCGACAGCGAAGATCAGCTGCTCCTCTTCCTTGAGGGCGGCTTCTATGGCCCGCAGCGTGCCCGGACGGCCGGCTCCGATGGGCGCCGTGACGCCCGGGAACATGACCGTTTCCCGAAGCGGCAGCACTGCCAGCCGCATGCGCGTAGACGCTATCTCTGACATATGGTCCTCCCCTCCATTCGAGGGGTTTTCCTCACCTTAACGCAGGGATCGTGCCACGCGAACGGCGGCATGACAAGTCCTGGAGACAGCTCGTCCTGCCAATAGGGGCGGGCTCGTGGAACCCGCCTGCCAACCTGGCTGGAGGTCCTCGCTCGTAGAGATCTCCGTTAGGGGGCCTTGGGGGCGACGTTCAGCAGGGCTCTGAGCTCGGACTCAGTCAGCTGCTCGAGCAGTCCAGCCCGCGCCGTGGTCTCGCGCGCCGGCTCGGACCGGTCGGACTGGCACTCGAACCGAATGATGTCCGCCGGTTCGGGAAACGCACGCTTGTCCTTCTTCCCCGGGATCATACCCGAGGTCCGGCCCACACGTTCTGCGGACCAGCGGCGCCCGGAGTCGTCGGTCACCCAACGCATTGCGGTCTCAAAGTGCCGTACATTCAGGTTGCCAAGGGGGTTGCGGCCCTTTAATCTACCCCGGGTCCGGACCATATGCTACATGGCAGACAAGAACTTGGGCACAGTCGCGTCCCGCTTGGCCGATGCCTTGGCTGGCTCCTACGAGATCGAAGGGGAAATCGGCCGGGGCGGCATGGGCATTGTCTACAGCGCCCGCGACCTTCGACTCAAGCGCCGCGTGGCAATCAAGGTCCTCCCGCCAGAGCTGGCCTTCCGCGACGAGATCCGTAAGCGGTTCCTGCGGGAAGCTCAGACCGCCGCGCGTCTCTCCCACCCGCACATCGTACCGATTCACTCCGTCGGCGATGACGAGGGGCTGGTCTACTTCGTGATGGGGTATGTGGACGGCGAGTCCCTGGCCGCGCGGCTCAGGCGCCGGGAGCGGCTCCCCGCCGAAGAAGCCCGCCGGGTCATGAAGGAGACTGCCGACGCACTGGGACTCGCGCATGCGATGGGCGTGATCCACCGGGACATCAAGCCCGACAACATTCTGCTCGAGGGGACGCGCCGCAGGGTGATGGTGACCGATTTCGGGATCGCCAAGGCGCTGACGGACGCGGGCGGCGGGACCCTGACCGGCACCGGTGTGGCCATCGGGACGCCGGCCTACATGAGCCCGGAGCAGGCCGGCGGCGAGCGGGAGATCGACGCCCGCAGCGACATCTACTCGCTCGGCGTGGTCGCCTACGAGATGCTCACCGGCGACCTGCCGTTCAAGGCACCGACAGTCGCCGGCATGCTGCTCAAGCAGGTCACCGAGGTTCCAGCGGACATCCGCACTGTGCGGTCCGATTGTCCCGAGGAGTTGACCGGCACGGTTATGCGGTGCCTCGACAAGGAGCCGGAGAACCGCTGGCCCACCGCCGACGCCCTGCGTCGGGCGCTGGAGAGCCGCACATCGACCCCGTATCGGCCGCGCTCCCCGCTGAGCCGCCGGCCCAGCCCCTCGGGTACGGCGCGTCCTGCACCTCGCTCAAAGCGGCCTGGAGAGAGAGCCGGCCTGCCGGCGCGGCAAAAGGACGCCGAGTGGTGGGACTGGTTCAGCGAGGGCCGCGCCCCGGCGCGCAGGCAGCGGGGCCGCCCGGAGCGGCGGGAGGCCCGCAAGAGCCCGGAGAAGCGCGAGCAAAAGGGCGAGCCGGGCATCGTCCGGAAGTTCCGGGCCAACTTCGCCTCGTACGTTTCGGTGTGTGGCGGCTTGCTGCTGCTGAACGTGGTGACCGGGATCGACTCCCCATGGTTCCTCTTCCCGGCCATCGGATGGGGAATCGGTCTGGGGTCGCAGTACGGCAAGCTGTGGTCGGCAGGCTACAGCATGCGTGACGTACTCAACCGGCCCGCCGCCCCCGACGCCCTGCCCGCACCAGGCGTGGCCGGCTCGGCCAAGGCAGCACTGCCGGCCAGCATGCTGGAACCCACTTCCGGTGAGTTCGGCACGATGGCAAGCCAGATCGAGCAGATGCGCAAGGACCACTCAGCCATCGTGCGTTTGGTGGAGAAGCTACCCGAGTCCGATCAACAGATGCTGCCCGAGGTGGTGCCAACCGTCAACGCGCTCATGGAGCGCGCGGTGGAACTCGCCCGCACGCTCCAGGCGATGGACCGGGACGTCGACGACGAGGCCGTGGCGCGTCTCGACGCGCGGATCCAGGAGGCGGAGGGCGCCGGCACGGAGGGCGAGAGCGGTAGACGCCTGGAGCTGCTGCAACGCCAGCGGGCAGCACTCGAGGAGCTGGTGAAGCGGCGCGGCAAGGTCGAGTCGCAGTTCGAGTCCTGTGTGCTGGCCGTGCAGAACGTGCGATTCGACCTGCTGCGGTTGCGTTCGGCCGGTATGGATCAGGTGCTCAGCGACCTCACGTCTGCGACACAACAGGCCAGGGCGCTCAGGATCGACGTCGAGGCGGCGATCGACGCCGCGGGTGAGATCAAGGAGGCATTGGGGAGGGCGTAACAACCGACGTAGTCTAGTACTCGTACATCTCCCGCATCGCAGCAGCCAGATCCCCCACCTGCGGCAGTATCACATCCTCCAGCTCAGGCGAGTACGCCACGAACGTATCGGTAGACGCCACTCGCTTGACCGGTGCGTCGAGCCACGGGAAGAGCTCGTCACCCACGCGCGCCGCAATCTCGGCACCGTAGCCCCACGAGTATGAGTCCTCGTAAGCCACGATCGCCTTGCTGGTCTTCTTGACCGACTGAGTGATGGCCTCCCAGTCGACCGGGCTCAGCGAGCGCAGGTCGATCACTTCGACATCGATCCCGTCGCTTTCCGCCAGCTGCTTCGCCGCCACGAACGAGCGCTGCACCAGCGCGCCGTACGCTATCACCGTCAGGTCCGATCCCTCCCGCACGACCTTCGCCTTCCCGAAGGGGATCATGAAGTCCGGACCGGGATACGACGCCTTGTTGTAAGTCTGTCGGTAAAGATGCTTGTGCTCGAGAAAAAGCACCGGGTCGTCGCAGCGGATCGCGGTCCGCAGCAATCCGTTGGCATCGAGCGCCGTCGCCGGGCAGATCACCCGCAGCCCCGGCATGTGCGTGAACAGCGACGCGCCGGTCTGCGAATGATAAATTGATCCACCTCTCAGGTATCCGCCGTAGGTGGCCCGGATCACCGTGGGGCACTTGAACGCGTTGTTGCTGCGCCAGCGGAGCAGGGCCAGCTCGCTCCGGATCTGGTGATAGGCCGGCCAGATGTAGTCGAAGAACTGAATCTCCACCACGGGCTTGATTCCGCGGGTGGCGAGCCCCACGGCCCGTCCGACTATGTTCGCCTCCGCCAGCGGCGAGTTGTAGACCCGATGGCCCCCAAACTTCTTCTGCAGCCCCCAGGTCACCTTGAACACGCCGCCCTTCCCCTTGAGGTCCTCGATGTGCTCGTCGCGCGACAGATCGGCAATGTCCTCACCGAACATCACGATGCGCGGCTCCCGCTTCATCTCGTCTTCGAGACACTTGTTGAGGAGGTCCACCATCGTGGTCGGTTCCCCCTCGAACTGCGGCTCGTCCTCGGTGTCGAACTCGTCGCTCGTGGGATCCACGTCCGGCGAGTACACGTACAGCTCCACCGTCTCGGCCGCCGGCTGTGGCGCCGCCAGCGCCACCTCCGTGGCGAGCTCCACGTCCTCGTCCACCTCGGCCTTGATGACCTCTATCTCCTCCTCGGTGGCCAGTCCTTCGGCTATGAGCTTCGCGGGGAACGCCTCGACCGGATCACGTTGCGCCTCCTCGTCGCGCTCCCAGTCAGGCTTGTAATGCAGCTCGTCGTCGGACAGGGAATGCGAGTACGGCCGGATCACATCGGCGTGGATCAACGCCGGCCCCTTGCGAGCCCGGCAATGGGCAATCGCCGTGGACAGGACGTCGTATGACAGCAGCGGATCGCATCCGTCCATGTCGTCCACGTACAGGTTCGGGAAGCAGGCCATGATGCTCGAGATCGAGCCTCCGGCCGTCTGCACCTCGACGGGCACCGAGATGGCGTAGCCGTTGTCCTCGATCAGGAAGATCACGGGGAGCTGCAGGTTACTCGCCGTGTTCATCGCCTCCCAGAATTCGCCCTCACTGGTGGTTCCGTCTCCGGACGAACAAAGGACGACCTCGTCGCCTCTGACCGCCGCATCCCCCTCGGCTACCTGCCCGATCTGGTCGTACCGCAGCCAGGCCTCCGCACACCCCACCGCGTTGAGATATTGCGTGCCGGTGGGGCTGGACGAGCTCACGATGTTGAGGTCCTTGTGGCCCCAGTGCGACGGCATCTGGCGGCCGCCCGAGTTGGGGTCGTCGGCGGCGGCCACCGCGGAGAGCAGCATCTCCGTGGGCGTCATCCCGAGCGCCAGGCAGAGGGCGCGGTCGCGGTAGTAGGGGTAGAACCAGTCGTAGCCCGGCTTGAGCAGCATCCCGGCCGCCACCAGGACTGCCTCGTGGCCGGCGCCGGATATCTGGAAGAAGATCCGGTTCTGGCGCTTGAGCTGGATCTCCTTGTCGTCCAGCCGGCGGGATGCCAGCATCAGCCGGTACATCTCCAGCAACTCAGGCTTCTCGAGCCGCGTGGCCGGCTTACGCTTCGCCTTCGTCCTGGGCTTGCTACTGTGATTGGCGCGGGAGGTCATAGGCTCGCAAAGATAACGGGCTATTTCAACTTCGTGAGCTTCCTCAGGGCTTGAAGCTTCTCGATCGTAGACGTGGAGGTCGTGGAGGTCGGCGAATCGCCTGCGGGGCTGATCGCGTCGCGCACGTCCAGCAGCACCTCCAGTATCAACTGCTCACGCTGGTACGAGGCGTCGAGATCCGCCATGCGGGCCTCGTCTCCGGACTTCCGGGCGCGCTCGTAGGCCTCTCGGTAGATCGCCTCGAGGTTGTCGAGAATCCTGTCGCGGGAACGCGGGCTCATGGTCTCAATGATGCCGTCAGTAACCCATGACCACCAGCCCGCTGGGCACCTTGGGCATGAAGTAGGTGGACTTCTGCGGCATCACGCTCCCGGCGTCGGCGACCGCCATGACCTGCTCGAGGGCCGTGGGATTGAGCAGCACCCCCGCGGCGGCGCTTGCCTGCCGCACCTCTTCGATGACGTGATGTGCCTCCGCGCTGCAGCCGATGCGCGATCCCTTGCCCGCCAGCGCGCGCAGGCGCTTCACGACGATCTCGTCCACCCGCGCGACATCCAGTGACGCAACCGCAGGCTCGTTGGCGAAGGGCAGGTCACCCAGGTTCGCCCCGCCCTTCAACAGATACGCGTGGGCAAGCCCCCCGGGGAGCACCACTATGCACGCCGTACCGCGCGCCCTGAGGGTAGCGAGCTCCTCGGCGTAGTTCGCCTGGCTGGGCAGCTCCCTCATCTGGAAACGCTCCCGCAGGTCGTTCGTCAGAGCCTCCGAATCCACCCCGGCGCCGTAAACCATTCGGTGCGTGGCAAGCACGACGAGACCCGGATCATCCGCAGGCACGATCAACGCCGGCAGCCGGTCCGCGGCGGGATGCTCGGCACGGTATGCCACGGCCGTCTCGTAGCGATGGTGCCCGTCGGCGATGTACAGTGGCTCCCGACCCGCCGCTTCAGCCAGCTCCGCGGCCCGCTTCCCAGTAGCCCGCCACACTGCGAGCTCCGCTCCCGGCATCTGGGCCCGCGCGAGCGGGTTCTTGCGGGTCGCCTCCTCGAGCAGCTCCAGGAGTGATCCGTCGGTGTCGCGCGCCACCATCAAGAGCGCTTCGAACGCCGCCTCGGTGGCCTCGAGGAGCGCGAGGCGGTCTTCCTTGGGGCCCTTGTGCGTCCGCTCGTGGGGCAAGACCCGACCGGCTGAGAACGGCTCGACGGCCACTCCTCCGATGACTCCGGTACGCACCAGCCGCTCTCCCTCGGGCGTGCTAAACTCCTGCCGCAGCACCGTGACCGAGGCCTTGTCGTCGGCGACCAGCACGCCCGCGGCGCGCCACTCCTTCAGTTGGCGTGCCGCATTGTCATACCGGGCGTCATCGCCCTCCGGGAGTATGAGGTGCACCACGTTGTGCGGATCGCGCTCCGCGAGCTTCTGCCGCTCCTCCGGGTCGATCACGTCGTAAGGAGGAGCGATGAGGTCGCCCAGACGCCGCTGCTCGGCGTAGCGCTCCCCCATGAAGGGCGCGACGAGCGGTACCATCGCTTGCTCAGCCAACGTGCAGGCCCTCCCTCACTGTGGTCACGATTCCCAGGGGCGCGCCGCCTGCAGCGCCTCCTCCAGCAGCCAGCGATACGACTCCAACCGACTGGGGGCAATCTCGTTCCGCTCGGCCGCTTCCGCTACGGCACACCCCGGCTCCTCCAGGTGGCGGCAGTTGTCGAACCGACAACGCCCGGCGAGTGATGCAAACTCCGGGAACGCGGCAGCCACCTCTTGCGGCTCCAGGCCCCACAGCCCCATGTCCCGCAGGCCCGGTGTATCCACCACGAACCCGTGGCTTCCGAAGGGATGCATTTCCGCAGCTACGGTCGTGTGACGCCCGGCCCCCGACTTGGCGCTCACCTCGCCGGTCCTGAGCTTGAGCCCAGGCTGCAACACGTTCAACAGGCTCGACTTGCCAACGCCGGTGGGGCCGGTGAACAGCGATACGTGCCCTTCGAGGTGCTCCCGCAACTCCTCGAGCCCGCGCCCCTCGGGCACGCTCGTGTACACCACCGTGTAGCCCGCCTGGATGTACGGCTCGCCGCAGTTGGAGCACTCCTCGACCAGGTCGCACTTGTTCACCACGAGTACCATGGGAAGACCGTTGGCACCGGCCACCGCCGTGAAGCGGTCCACGAGATGGGGGTCCCAGTCGGGCCGCAGCGCCGAACCAACCACGACTACCTGATCCAGATTGGCGGCCACATTGCGCTCGCCGCGCTTCTTCCCGGGCGTACGTCGCTTCAGCAGCGACCGGCGGGGGTGCACCTGCTCGATGGTGACGGAGCCGTCGGGATGATGGTGTACCGTGACAGCGTCCCCCACCAGAATGCGACCCGCGCCTTGCTTCAGGCGGCCGCGCAGGGACGCCTCGAGGCTGTCGCCGTCGCAGTAGACGCCGTACCGTCCGCCGGTCTTGGAGAGGACCACGCCTCGATGCTCGGCTACCAGTCGGTCCTTCCCTTCCTCTCGGCAATTGCGCTGTCGAGCTGCCGTTTGAGTTCGTGCAGGCTGAGGCGGCGCACTGCGGAGTCCGCCTCCTCCGGCGTACTTCCGTGCACCAGGTAGGGACTCTCCAAGTGACCCACCGGCCGCTCGCCGCTCTCGGACCAGCGTACGAACAGGACGGCGGCGCCGAAGCGCCCGCTCTCGTCGGGTTGCTCGTCGACGAAGATGGCCGCCGAGTACGCCTGCCCGTCCGCACCCTCGAAGGCGGGGGGCCGGCTGTGGATGTCGAGATAACCGCCGAGGGTCGAGTCGTCGGTCACCGCCGACCCAGAGTCTCCTTCACGAGGCTCGCCGCCATGAACGCCACGTTAGCCGGGCGCTCCGCGAGACGGCGCATCAGGTAGGGATACCAGGCGGTACCGAACGGAATGTACACGCGCATGTTGTACCCCTTGGCGTGCAGCTCCTCCTGCAGGTCGCGCCGAACGCCGTAGAGCATCTGGAACTCGAAGCGCTCGGACGGTATGCCGCGCGACTCGACGAAGGCGAGGGCCTTGTCCACCAGCTCACCATCGTGTGTAGCGATGCCGGGGTAGTTTCCCTTCTCGAGCAGCGTCTCCATGAGCTGCACGAACGAGTCGCTCACTTCCGCCCGCTCCTGGAACGCCAACTCCGGCGGCTCGGCGTACGCCCCTTTGCAGAGCCGCACGCGAGCCCCCATGCCGACGAGATCGTCGATATCCTTCGCGGACCGCCGCAGGTAGCTCTGGATCACCACGCCAACGAGGTTCCCGAACTCCGGGTATAGCTCGTCATGGAACGCGCGCAGCGTGCGCTCCGTGTGCTCCGAGCTCTCCATGTCGATACGCACGAAGGTGTCGTGCTCGCGTGCGCGATTCAGGATCGCCCGCATGTTCTCGACGCAGAGATCGAGCCCGATGTCCAGCCCCAGCTGCGTGAGCTTCACCGACACGTTCCCGTCGACTCCGGACGCGGCTATGCCGTCGAGGATCGCCAGGATGTCGTCGCGGGCCCCCCGCGTCTCTTCCACGCTGGATACGCTCTCGCCCAGCAGGTCGAGGCTCACCATGATGCCCTTGGCATTCATGGCCTTGCTCGCCGCGATGGCGGTCTCGAGCGTCTCACCCGCCACGAAACGTGATGCCACTCGACGCGCCAGCCTGTTCTTCTTGACGAAGCTGAAGATCCCTTGGTGTTCGCTGAGCCAGAGGAAGGACTGTCGCAGCACTATCGACTCGGGTGGAAGCGTAGATTGTCGGTCGCCATTTGCGAGATCCTGGGGCAGGGCGCGAACCGTTCACCGTACTTCTCTGCCAACTCCTCCAGCGTCTCGAGCGCCTTGTCGGCACCCACCTCGTCGAGGTAGCGCAGCGGACCACCGCGGAAGGGCGGGAAGCCGACGCCGAAGATGGCTGCGATGTCGCCGTCGCGAGCCGAGCGGACCACGCCCTCGTCTAGGGCCCGGGCCGCCTCGTTGAGCATGGCGTACACCAGCCGGCGACTCACGTCGTCGCGCGGCACGCGCGAACTCGGCTCCGCTCCGATGATCTCGTAGGCCGTCTCGTCGGCCTCCCGCTTCTTGCCGCCCTCGTAGCGGTAGAATCCCCTGCCACTCCTGCGGCCCAGCCGTCCGTCCTCTCGCATCCGCGCCATGTTCTCGGTCGGCAACATGCGGTCTCCAAATGCCTCGTGCAGCACGGTGGACCCCATCTGAACCACGTCGAGCCCGATCTCGTCGAGCAGGGTGACCGGTCCCACGGGGAAGCCGAACTTCGTCATGGCCTTGTCGATGGTCTCGACCGTCACGCCCTCCTGCAGCAGGTGTCCTGCTTCTATCAGATAGGGACCGAGGATGCGATTCACCCAGAAGCCGGGACGGTCCTGCACCACCACCACCGTCTTGCCCATCTCGCGACCGAACGCCACAGCCGACACCGTGACCCAGGACGCGGTCCGATCGGTGACGATGACCTCGAGCAGGGGCATCTTCTCAACCGGGGAGAAGTAGTGCATCCCGAGGACTCTCTCGGGCCGCTGCACTGCTTCGGCAATGCGCGCGATGGGGATCGTGCTCGTGTTCGAGGCAATGATGCAATCGTCCCGTACGTGCTCCTCGACCGTCCGCATCACCTGCCGTTTGACCTCCAGGTCCTCGAACACTGCCTCGATCACCAGGTCGGCGCGCCCGAAGCCTCCCCACTCGGTCCCGCCCGAGAGCAGCCGCTCGAGACGGCGGTACTCGTGCCTGGTGATGCGTCGCCGCTTGAGGCGGCCCTTGATGATCCGGCGCGCACTGCCGACCCCGCGGCCCACACGCTTGAGGTCGGTGTCACGAAAGCGCACATCGACACCTGCGTGCGTCACCGCCGTCGCACCGATCGCTGCACCCATGAACCCGGCACCGACTATGCCCAGGTTCGCCACCGGCTTCGGCTCGGGTGCCGCTCCTTCGACTCCCAGGTCCTTCTTGAGCGCGGTCGTCGCAAAGAAGATCTGCACCAGGTTGCGCGAGACCTCGTGCACCGCGAGCTCGGCGAAGAACGCCGCCTCCATGTCGAGCCCGGCTTCCAGCCCGTGCCGCAGGCCGTGGCGCACCGCCTGCAGCGCCGCCTCGGGGGCGGGATAGTGGCCGCCGGTCTTCTTGAGCAGTTGGTTCTTGGCTGTCGTGAACACGACACGCCGCCCGATGGGGTTCTTGTCGAGCGCGAGGGACGCAGCATCGCGCTTGCTGCGCTTGGGCTTCCAGCCCTCCGCCAGCCTCCGGGCCGCGTCGAACGCCACCTGTTCGAGGATGGCCGGATGCACCAGCTCGTCCACCATCCCGGAGCCGTGAGCGCTCCGTGCGGGGACCTGCTTGCCGGCCAGGATGATGTCCAGGGCCGCTCGCACGCCGATCAGGCGCGGCAGACGCTGGCAGCCGCCGGCGGCGGGAATGATCCCCAGCTGGACCTCGGGAAGTCCCAGTACGGTCTTCGGATGGTCGGTAGCGACGCGGTACGCGCACGCGAGGGCCGCCTCGAGGCCGCCCCCCAAGCAGGCTCCGTGGATCGCGGCCACGACCGGCTTCCCCAGCCGCTCGATTCGGTTCACCAGGGCCTGGCCCTGCCGCACCAGGTCGTATGACTCCTCGCGCGACTGCAGCGCCACGAACTCTTCTATGTCGGCACCGGCTATGAACGTGTCGGGCTTGCCCGAGATCAGCACCACGGCGCGTATCTCACTGTCGGTACCGAGCTGTCCGAGGAGATCCTCCAGCTCGTCGCGCACGTCCCGCGTGATCTTGTTGACCGGCTCACCCGGCAGGTCCAGCTCGAGCCGAGCGATCCCGTCACGAACCTGCGTGGAGAATGCGCTCACGTCAGGATCGCTCCAGCACCATGGCGAATCCCATTCCCCCCTGTGCGCACACCGAGATGAGCCCGAGCTGGACGTCGCGCCGCTTCATCTCGTTGGCGAGGGTGAGGGTGATTCGCGCACCGGTCGCACCGAACGGATGCCCGATCGCTATCGAGCCACCCATCACGTTGAGCGTGTCCCAATCCACGCTACCGATGGGCTCGGGCCGGCCCAGGCGCTCCTCGGCCCACTGCCTGGACTCGAACGCCTGGATGTTGGACAGCACCTGTGAGGCAAAGGCCTCGTGCATTTCGACGAGCCCGAGCTCGGCAAAAGTGATCCCCGCCCGATCCAGTGCCTGCGGCACGGCGAAGGCGGGACCCATGAGCAGCTGGTCGCCGGGATCGAGCGCGGCCACCGCATAGGAGCGGATGAACGCCAGCGGCTCGTAGCCCAGACTGCGGGCTGCGTCCTCACTCATCAGCACGACGGCCGCGGATCCATCGGTGAGGGGCGAAGCGTTCGCCGCCGTCACCGTTCCGTACTTCTGGTCGAATACGGGCTTCAGGGCCGCGAGCTGATCCAGGGTGGAGTCGGGTCGCACCCCGTTGTCCCGTTCGACCGGCTTTCCCGAACCCGGTACGAAGATCGGGGCGATCTCGGCCAGGAGCCGTCCGTCCTTCGTTCCGGCATGCGCCAGCCGGTGGCTGCGCAAGGCGTACTCGTCCTGGGCAGCCCGTGTGATGCCGTTGATCTTCGCCATCTTCTCCGCCGACTGCCCCATCGTCTCACCCGTCGAGGGCTCCGCGATCGCGGGGCTCACGGGTATGAGGTCCTTCGGGCGGAATGCCGACAAGAGCTTGAGTCGCTCGGCCGGCGTCTTCGCCTTCGAGAGGCTGACCAACAACTCCGAGAATCGCTTGGAGTGCAGGATGGGGATGTCGGAGAGGCTCTCGGCACCGCCAGCAATCACCACGTCAGCGTGGCCCAGGACGATCTGGTCGTGACCGAGCACGATGGCGGCATTGGCCGACGCGCACGCGCGATTGACGGAGGCGGCCGGAATGTCCGCCGGGAACTGCGGCAAGAGGCTCACTTCGCGCGCGATGTTCGGGGCTAGCGCGCTCGGGACGACCTGCCCGAAGTAGATCTCGTCGACGTCCTTGCCGCTCAGATTAGCCCGGTGCACCAATTCCACGACCGCGTGCTTCGCCAGGTCGACCGCCGAGATGTCCTTGAGCTCGGTCCCCGACTTGCAGAAGGGCGAGCGGCACCCGGCTACCACCGCCACCCGACGTCCGTTTCCGGCCTGGTGCATGGGCATAGATGAGGAAGTCAACGAAAGCTACCCCGGCGGCGCCCTTGTGGGCAGCGGCCCTCACGGACCACTATTCCCTCGGACGTTGGGCCAGGATGCTCGCGACCGCTCTGGTGCGCCCGTCGAGAATCTCCAGTACCTCACGTGCCAGTACGATCTCGAACGGCTTGACGAGGGACCACAGTTCCCCGGACTTCAGGAGGTGATCATCCGAAGTCGGACCCCACCCCAGCTCCCGCTGCTGCTCGAGGAAGGTCTCCGACATGAAGTAACCACCCGGCTTGACCGCCTCGAGAAAGTGAGGCATGCGGGCCCGGTCCAGGAAGTTGAATATCATCACGACGTCGAACTGGCCGTCCGGCAGCGGATCCTTGGTGAGGTCGGCCTGCATCCACTCGACGGTGACGCCGGCCTTCTCCGCCTCCTTTTGAGCCGCCTCGAGCCGCTCGGGATCGATGTCCACGGCGACCACGTGGGCGCCCCGCTGGGCCGCCGCTATGGCATGAGTGCCGCTGCCACATGCCAGATCCAGGATCCGGGCGCCACTCTTGACTACCGCCGCATGCCACTGGAACCATGTGTTCGGCATTTCCCGACCGCTCGCAGCTGACACGCTAATGGACGCTCCCTTTTCGTTTGAGACCAGAGCGGCCTACCTCGAAGGCTTGGCCGCCGAGCCCGTCGACCTGCTGATCATCGGCGGCGGCGTTACCGGCGCCGGTATCGCCCGCGACGCCGCCATGCGTGGAATCCGCACAGCCATCGTCGACAAAGGCGACTTCGGTGGCGGGACCAGCTCCCGCTCATCGCGGCTCGTACACGGCGGGCTCAGGTATCTCGAGCACGGCCATTTACGCCTGGTGTTCGAAGCGAGCCGCGAGCGCCGCATCCTCCAAAAGATAGCACCCCACCTCGTGTGGCCGCGCTCCTTCTTGTTTCCGGTGCACCGGGGGGGCCGCGTTCCCAGATGGAAGGTGGAGGCCGGGCTCTGGCTGTACGACATACTCGCCCTATTCCGCAATGTGCGCCGCCACGAGGTGCTCGGCAAGCGGGCCATGATGCGCGCGGAGCCGGGACTCCGCTCCAAGGGCTTGAAGGGAGGTTCGCGCTACTACGATGCCCAGTGCGACGATGCGCGTTTGGCGCTGGCCAACGTGAGAGACGCCGCCAAGCACGGCGCGCTGGCCGCCAACTACACCCAAGTGGATCAGCTCGAAACAGCCGACGGGAGGGCCGGAGGGGCACGCGTGACCGACCTCGTGACGGGGAAGCAACACGCGATCCGGGCCCTGACCGTCGTGAACGCGACGGGCCCGTGGTCCGACGAGCTGCGCATGTCGGAGGGGGAGAAGCCAGCGCTCCACTGCACCAAGGGAGCGCACGTCGTCGTCTCCCGACGGCGGATGGGCAACCACGAGGCACTCATCCTCACTTCGCCGATAGACGGCCGCGTCATGTTCATGATCCCCTGGGGGACGATCACCTACGTCGGAACGACCGAGACCGAGTGCGAGCAGCGGCCCGACGAGGTGCGCGCCGACGCAGACGACGTGATCTATCTGCTCCGCTCGATCAACGCCCATTTCCCCGAGGCACGACTCACGTTCGACGACGTGCTGGCCACCTGGGCGGGCGTGCGTCCGCTACTGCGCAAGGCGGAGTCGGAGGATCCGAGGGCCGTGTCGCGCGAGCACGCGATTCTGGAGAGCGGAACCGGACTGATATCCATCGTGGGAGGGAAGCTCACCACATACCGCAAGATGGCGGCGCAGGTCGTGGACCTCGTGTGCAAGCGGCTGCACGAGCTCGACGGCCGGCCCACGCCCCAGCGGGCGCGCACCGACAAGCTGCCCTTGCCCGGTGGTGAGATGCGGGACCTGGACCTGTTGATCGACTCCACCGAGGCCGACGGACTGTCGCGCGCGGTTGCGACGCACCTGGTTCACACGTACGGCAGTGAGACCCCCGCCGTGGCACGCCTCGCTGCGTCCGAGCCGGCCATGGCGGAAGCCGTGGTGCCGGGTCACACGACAATCTGGGCGGAAATGGTGCACGCAATGCGTCGCGAAATGGCGATCACGCTCGGCGACTTGCTGATCCGCCGCACGCACTTGTTCTACGTGGCGCCGGACCAGGCGCTGGAGCGGGCCCCTGCGGTGGCGCAACTCGCGATGCGTGTGATGGGGTGGGACAGTGCCCGGCGGAATTCCGAGCTGGAGGCCTACACGTACGAGGTTTCCAGGAGCGTCGCCTTCCGCGAGGATGTCTGGGGCCAGGAGGCCTAGCTGTCGGTAGCCTCCACCGCCGGAAGCTCCCACGCCTCGACCCGGTCGTCGCGGAACTGCCGCGCCTTCCGATAAGCCTGCTTCAGCCGATCCATCAGCTCTTGCCGCCGATCGTACAGGCGCTTGTGCGGCCGCGGCTTCCTCTTGGCCAACGCGTATGAGGCGAGGAGCGGAAACCCCACTGTGCCGTCACAGTAACACACCACTGCGTCGGGCAGGCGGTCGGGGTCCACCTTGCCCCAACTCACCGCCTCGGCCGGAGTAGCTCCCGAGAGGCCACCTGTATCGGGCCGCGCATCGGTGATCTGCAGGAAGTAGTCGTGTCCCACCTCCTGGATCCCGAGCACCTCCTGGATCTGCGGCTCCGTTTGCAGCACGAAGTTCTTGGGGCTCCCCCCACCGACTATGAGCACGCCGCTCTTTCCGCCGTCTTGCTTGGCCTCGAGCACGATGGCAGCGGTCTCGTTGACGTCTGCCGATACGTCGTATGCCAGCTCGTGACCGTCCAGCGCGAGCTCGGCCACGTTCATCCCGATGGACGAGTCGCCCGGTGAGGACGTGTAGATGGGCACGCCGCATTCGTGCGCCACGGTGAGCAACGACTTGTGCTTCAGGTCGAGCGCCCGCTCCCGCTCCCCGAGGTACTTGCCCAGCAGATAGTGATACTCGGCACTGCTCATGGTGCGCTGAAACTCGACGTTCTTCGACACCTCGCGAATGAACTCGTCGGTCCTGAGCAAGGCGCCATAATCCACGTAGACGTCGTAGATCCGCACCACTCCGTGCTCCCGCAGATCCACATCGTCGGCAATTGGGCTCCCCCGGTGCAGCGAGAATCCCAGCGCGAAGTGCGCATCGTGGTACAAGTTCGCCCCGGTCGAGACGATCCAGTCGATGAAGCCGGCCTCGATCAGTGGGATCACAGTGGACATGCCTAATCCCGCCGGCGTCATTGCGCCGGTGAGACTCATCCCGACAGTCGCGTCCTCGGCGAGCATTCGCTCGGCGAAGAGCTGGCAGCCTTCCCGCAGGCGGCCCGCATTGTAGGCCAGGAAGGCGTTGTCGACGAGGTCGGCCACCGTCTCGTCGCCCCGCAGCGGGCGCGGCGCGATCTTCTTGCCTGCGAGGAGCTGACGCTTGTGATCGTTCATATCACCTACTGCGCCTCCATTCGCTCTTTCGCTTCCGAGATGATCCGCACCACTTCCGCCGGGTCGTCGGTCAGGTAGTACAGGCCCAGGTCCTCCGGCGAGATCTTGCCTTCCCGCGCGACGCGCTCACGCAGCCACTCGATCAGCCCACCCCAGTATTCGCTCCCGACGAGCACGACCGGCATGTCCCGAACCTTGCCGGTCTGGATCAGCGTCAGCGACTCGAACATCTCGTCCATCGTGCCGAAGCCGCCAGGAAAGCAGACGAATGCCAGCGAGTACTTGGCAAGCATCGTCTTGCGCACGAAGAAGTACCGGAAGTTAACCACGCGATCCAGGTACTCGTTGGCTCCCTGCTCCAGGGGCAGCTCTATGTTGAGCCCGATGGAGAGTGTGCCCGACTCTCGCGCGCCCCGGTTGGCCGCTTCCATGATCCCCGGCCCGGCACCCGTCATGATCGCGAAGCCCTGCTCGCCCAGGAGGCGGGCCGTCTCCCTGGCCAGCTGATACGTGGAATCGTCGGGTTGGGCTCGGGCGGATCCGAAGATGGTCACGCACGCGCCCACGTCGGCGAGTTCGTCGAATCCCTCCACGAACTCGCCCAGAATGCGCAGCGCGCGCCACGGGTCGGTCTGCGTGAAGGCCGCAGCCGCCGGCTCGACGGGAGACGTGAACAGCTGCTCGTCGGCGGTGACCGAGGGGCGCGGCCGCCCCGGCGGCTCACTCGCTGAGGATTTCGATCGCTTGGACATTGTCGTCCGTCACGTTGTAGAAGAAGGGACTGAGACGTACGTGCCCGGGCCGGGCATCGGCCACCACCTGTTCCCTCGCCAGTCGCGCGACGGCCGCCGCAGGGTCCTCGCTGGGAATCATCACGATGGCGGCCCGATCCTCGGGAGCGGAGGCGACCTTGGGAGCCAGCCCGGCCTCCCCCGCGCGAGCGATCAGGTCCTCGGTGAGCGCCTGGCTCACCTCACGGATGCCGTGCACGCCGATCTCGTGGATCATGTCGAGCCCGCCGAGTTGCGCGTACACCGCCGCGAGTGACGGCGTCCCCTGCTCGAATCGGCGCGCGTCCTCATGCCACTCGATGTCCCGGCTGTCGAATTCGAACTGGCGCGCGTGCGCGAACCAGCCGGTGACCGTCGGCGTGAAGCGCTGCGTGAGGTCTTCGCGCACGTAGAGGAATACGATCCCCGGTCCGCCCAGGAGCCACTTGAGCCCGCCGGCACACAGGAAATCCACCCCGGTTTCGTGCACGTCGAAGGGTAGCTGCCCCACGCTCTGATACGCGTCCACGAAGCACAGCGCCCCCTTGGCATGGGCCGCGTCGGCAACCGCCCGGATATCCTGGATCGCCCCCGTTGTGAAGAACACGTGGGACGTGGCAACCAGCGCCGTGCGCTCGTCGATCGCCCGCGCCATCGCGTCCACCGGCACCGTAACACCGTCGGGGCTCTCCACCACCTCGACCTCGACACCGGCGCGCTGCTTCGCGAGCCACTGGTATGCAACCGTGGGGAAATCGAGCGCGGTAGTCACGATCTTGGGTCGTGCCGTGTAATCCAGCGCGCCCGCAAGGACGGCGGTGGCCGTGGAGATGGACGCGTGGAGCGCGATCTCGCCCGGGTGTGCCCCTATTGCCCGTGCGTATCCACCTCGTAGCTGACCCAGCGACTCCCACCACACGTCGTACCACGCCGCCGCGCCACGCGCATCCCACTGCGCCAGGAACTCACCGACCTTTGCACGGGAGCGAGTCGAGAGCGCTCCGAGCGAGCACGAGTTCAGGTAGACCTGCCGCTCGAAGATGGGGAACTCGGCGCGGTAGTGAGCGAGGGGGTGTGCGCCGACGGTGCTTGCGAGAGCCATAGGCGCCAATATACAAGTAAGGTGTAGTGGGGGTCAGGGAGTCGATCGCTCCGGCGCAATCGGCGAGCCGCGTACGATCGACACGAGGCTCACGGCCGCCCAGACACCTTCTAGGATGATGAAGCCGGCGCGGCGGTCCGCGATGGCAACGGCTGCGAGCAGCAGGGCACCCACTAGATTGAACCAGAGGTATGCAGCACCGGTGCTGGACCACCGGCGTCGCTGCAGCAGGACGTAGGCGACGAGAATCAAAACTGCGCCCACGAGAGAGGCGATTTGCAGAACCATGGTCATGGCGGCTCACCCGCGCTGAGAGGCAGTTGGCTCAAGCTAACCCTGGTGCTCGGGGGGCGCGCCGTCATCAACCCGCGGCTGGCCCTCGACCTGTTGCGCACAGCGTGGGCGTTTCGCGCTCGGTACTGGTATCGCCGCTTCCCCTTCATGCCCCTTCCCCCGCGCGCGTACCTCCGCTGGCGCATGCACACCGCGTACGGTGACGAGGATGCGGTGCCGCCGTCCGAGGACGTGATCCGCTTTGCACGCTGGCGCCGGGAGGTCATGCACCTGTGACGCGCGAGCGCCGGGCGCACCTGGTGAAGCAGCGCGCTCGCGCTCTTGGCTTTCAGACGGTGGGCGTCGCCGACCTGTCACCCACTCCACATAGCGAGCACCTCGAGCGGTGGCTCTCCGACGGCCTGGCCGGCACGATGGACTACATGCGGCGGCAGGCGGCCCGCAGGATCGAGCCGTCGTCCATCCTGCCTGGTGCTACCCGGGCCGTGGTGGTCACCAGAGATTACGGTCACCCGCCGGCGAACCAGCGGGCCGGTACCGGGCGCGTAGCCCGCTACGCACAGGGACGCGATTACCACACGGCTCTACGCGGCCCCCTCGACGAGCTGGCAGCTTACGTCAGCTCACTGGGGAGTGACACCACCGTGGCGCGGGCATACGTGGATGCCGGGCCCGTTCCGGAACGCGAGCTGGCGCAGCGCGCGGGACTCGGCTGGATAGGGAAGAACACCATGCTGATCGACCCGCGTCGCGGGTCTCACTTCTTCCTCGCCAGCGTGCTCACCGACCTGGACCTGGCGGTGGACCTGCCGTTCGAGGCGGACCGCTGCGGCAGCTGCACGCGCTGCCTCGAGGCCTGCCCCACAGGCGCCTTCCCCGAGCCCCGCCTGCTGGACAGTCGCCGGTGCATATCCTATCTGACGATCGAGCATCGCGGCGAGATCGACCCCGCCCTGCAGCCGCAGATGGGTGCCTGGGTATTCGGCTGTGACCTGTGCCAGGATGCATGTCCCTGGAACATCAAGTTCGCGACGGAGACTCACGATCCGTTGCTGCAGCACGATCCCGCCATCGCGTTCCTCGACCTGGAGGAGCTGCAGCGCATGAGCAGCGAAAAGTTCGAGCGCCACTACGGGGAGACGGCGCTGGAGCGGCCCGGAGCAGACGGAATGCGTCGCAACGCCCGCGTTGCGTTGCAGAATCTCACGAGGATGCCATCGTGACCGATCCCGAGGCGCGGGCCCGCATCGCCCGCATCCAGCAGCGGCTCGCAGAGGGAATGGGCGGGACCGACCCCCACCACCGCCTCGCCGGACGCCCGCTCAGCTACAAGGTGATCGCGGGACAGACGCTCGAGTTGCTGTACGACGAAGTTCCGGGGATCAACGAGTCGGAGATCCAGGGACTCAAGCGCGTGGTGGGGGAGGAGTGCTTCATCAGCGTCGCTCCGCAGACTGCGGAGACTCTGCAGGTGCGGGTGGTGGTGCGGCTGAAGTGAGTGAACGAAGGGGCGTGGGGCAGCGCTGTGCCTGGGATGGCGCGACGTAATTCCGTAGCAGCGGGCCGGGGTCCTGCCGGAGCGAACCTCGCGAGCACTGACCGACAGTAACCTCTTCTGGCGATGATCGGCCTTACTTCGTCGGCAGCCGAGAGTCCTGGGAAGGAAGTGGGGAGTGCCAGTTCGCGGAGGTAGGGCCCCGGTCTAGCTGCTACGCTTCATACTGCGCGCCGCCTACGGCCGCACCACTCTCGCTTCCCCACCCCAGCGGGCAGCCGTTTCTGGAAAATCCAGCACGCTGAGTGAATCCACCAGCCACGCGGCACGCCCCGTGGGGTCGGGCGCGACGATCCCCGGGGCACGCTGGTACGTCGAGCGCAGCGCGGCGTCCAGCACCTCTCCGCTCTCGCCCAGGGTCACGCATGCCACCGCGCCGCGGCGGTTGGGCTCGCGCATCGAGAAGGGTCCGTAGGTGAGCAGGTTCCCCAGGGAGTAGAGCACGAGGGCGTCGCCCCACCATTCCGAGGCGCGCATCACGTGTGGGCCGTGTCCGATCACTGCCGCCGCCCCCGCGTCGACCGCCGTCCGCGCGAACGCCACCGAGTTACCTCGGTTCTCACCCAGGTAGGTCTCGGTCACGTCGGCCGTGCGCTGCGCCGCCGCTCCCTCGGCACCCATGTGCATCGTGACTACCACCCGCCCGAAGTGCTGCGCCGCCCGACCGACGTGGCGGGACACACTCACCAGATCGCGAGGGTCGGGTCCCGCTTGCGCGGTACTGAACCCGAGGAACGCGACGCTGTCACCTCGGTGCGTGACCACGACCGTTGCCAGCGTATCGACGCCCGTCACGGCCACCCCTGCGTCGCGCAGATGTTCCTGGGTTGCGGCCAATCCGGCACCGCCGGCATCCAGGGCATGGTTGTTGGCCAGGTTGCCGATGACTGCGGCGCTGTCGGCAAGACGCCCCAACGCAGCGGCTACAGCCACCGGCTGGCGAAACGTGTAGCACGTGGTGGACCCGGGTCGGCACTTCCTCGGCGCCGGCCCCTCGCCGATGGCCCCTTCCAGGTTGAGGAGCACGATGTCGGCATCCGCCACCAAACGCGCAAGCGGTGCCAGGGCCCGGTCCGGATCGGGGGATGCGGCGACCTGCCACCCCAACCTCGACGTTGCACGGATCGCCCACGTCGTATCGAGGTTGGAACCGAGTACGACGTCACCCCCGGCGCACACGCGCACCGGTGGGAGGGGAACCGGCTCCGGAGCAGGCGCCTGTTCTTCGGGCTCGACCTGTGCGCTGTCGGGCTCCACGAGGGAATCCAGCTCGACGATGGGTTGCAGTGCGATCGTGTCCGCCGGCGGAGCGGCCGGCGGGGGAAGCTCTTCGTCGACGGTCCGGCCGCCGCAGCCAGCCAAGCCGAGCACGGCAGCGGCCGCCAGTACGCATCGCAGGGCCGGCGACATCACAGTCCCGTGGGGTGGTCGATGAACTCCCACGGAAGACCGAACCGCTGCTCCAGATGCGTCCCCAGCGCCTTCACCCCCACCGTTTCGGTGAGGTAGTGGCCGGCATAGACGACGTTGAGCTGCCATTCCTCCGCGTCGAAGTAGGTGTGGTGAGCGCCCTCTCCCGTGACATAGGTGTCGAGCCCAGCGTCGCGGGCCTGCCCGATCATGCTCCCCCCTCCGCCGGTGACGATCCCCACGCGCTGCACACTCTCCGCGCCCTTGGCGATGATGTGAGGCTCGCCGCCCAGAGAGTCGCGAAGGCGCCCGACCAGCTCCTCGCGCGTGATCCCGAGCGAGCCCGCGACACCGATGACCTGTTCGTGGTACTCGCCAAACGGTACCGGATCGCTCACGCCGAGCATGCGGGCGAGCACGGCGTTGTTCCCAACCTCCGGGTGCGCGTCGAGCGGCAAGTGCGCAGAGTAGAGTGCCAGGTCCGCCTCCAGCAGGCGACGAATCCGTCTGGCGTGCCGCCCCGTGACGGGCTGCAACCCGCCCCAGAAGAGGCCGTGGTGAACCAGGAGCAAGTTCGCTCCCATCACGGCGGCCGCGTCGATCGTCGCTTGGCATGCGTCCACTGCGACCGCCACACGCTCCACGGTGCCTCCATTGTCCACCTGGAGGCCATTCAGCGCGTTCGCGTCGTCCTTGACCGCGGCAATCCGGAGGTAGTCGTCCAGGTAGGTGGCGAGCTCACTCAGCAGCATGCGCTAGTCCATTTGTGGCCCGGCTGGCCGACGGTGTCGCGACAGCGGATTGCCGACCGCGGCTCGGCACTTTCAAAGCCATGTCCAGCAATGATGTAGGCGAAAACGATAAGTGCGCCTCGAATAGCGCACTTATACGATCGAGCGAAGAAGTCACGTCACATGCGGCAGCCGGGTCGCCATCAGCGCGACTGTCGTCACGGGCTATGCGTACGGCTGATTCGGCGTTTCCAGGGCAGGGGCCGGGTCCATCGCGGGCGGTGCGGGGCTGCGCTCGCGCTTCGCGGCCACCTTGGCACCCTGCTCCAGCGCCTTGGGCTCACCCATCTGGACGTTCCCGTTCACCTCCCCGCCTTCGCTGACAATGAGCTTCTTGGTAATGATGTCGCCCTGGACCATCGAGTTCTCCTGCACTTCCACCCGGTCGTCCGCGAAGATGGACCCCACCACGCGCCCGCCCACGATGGCTTGCCGCGTGTAGACGTCACCCTCGATCACGCCCCCTCTCGCAACCAGCACTTCCCGGTCGGCGCGAATGCTCCCTTCGACAGTGCCTTCCACCTTGAGGACGCCGTCCGTCGCGAGCTCGCCGACGATGCGCATCCCGGTGGCGACGATCGAGATGCTGATTTCGCGACCGCCTGAACGACCGCTGTCATCGGCACGTGCCATACTCAGGACTCCTCTCTAACCAGTGAGCGAGGGTCTACTGATTGCCCCTCGTGCAGGATCTCGAAATGTAAGTGCGGCGCCGTGGATCTTCCCGTGGATCCCGACATCGCAATCACCTGGCCGGCGCGCACCGAGTCGTCCGCCTGCACCAGCAGGCGTGACGCGTGGCCATACATGCTCTGATAGCCATCGGGATGACCGATCAGGACGAACAGTCCGTACTCCGGATCCTGCCCCGCTCCCTCTATCACTCCGCCGCCGGCCGCCCGGATCGGTGTTCCCAGGGGAACCGCGATGTCGATACCGGAGTGGGCCTCGCGACCGGAGCCGCTGCCCACCGTCCCGCGAGTGACGACGCCTGGCTCGCGCAGCGGCCAGTGGCTCGGCACAGAGGGACCCTCCTCGTACAGCCCCGAGTCTCCTGGCGTGCGGGCGATGAGAGCGTGGGCCACCGGATCGTCGGACAGCGCGCGCCCACGCACCGGGACTACGTCCCCTCCGAGCATGGTACGCACCTGGTCGTACTGTTCTTCCGCCTGCTCGAGCCTGCCCGCCAACTCGTGCACCATCTCGTTCTCCGCCTCCAGCCGAGCCACCTCGCGCGTGAGCCCCGGCACACGTGCGGCGGTGCGCGCAATCGGGGCGTACAGCACCGCGCCGATGATCACGAAGACGGCCAACGTACTGCCGCCAATCACGATGAAGCGAGCGAGCCACAGTGGGAGGCGAATCGACCTGGACTCCAGGTCGCCATCCCGATGCAGCATGATCGTTACGGAGCGTCGTCGCATCATCCGTCGTACGACTCACCCAAAATCATCTCGAGAATCCGCTGGAGGTCATCAGGCGAGTAGAAGTTGATCGTCACCTTACCGCTCTTGCCGCGCGTCACCACTCGGACATCGGTTTGCAGCCGACGCCGCAGGGCGTCCTCCACCCGCCGTGCCTCCGGATCGACCTTGGTACCGCGGGGTGCGCGCGGCCGCCGGGCGGGCTCTTTCCCACCCCGCACCAGAGCCTCGACCTCGCGGACCGACAGCTCACGCTCGACAGCCGTACGCGCCAGGCGCTCCATCTTCTTGTCGTCCGCCAGCGCCAGCAGCGCACGGGCGTGCCCCACGCTCAGCTTGCCGCCATGCAGCATCTGCTGCACCGCCACCGGGAGCTTGAGGAGCCGCAGCGCGTTCGCCACCGTGGAGCGGCTACGCCCGACCAGATCGCCGACCGCTGTCTGCGACACCCCGAACTCATCCATGAGGCGCTGATAGCCGTGGGCCTCGTCGATGGGCGACAGCGCATCGCGCTGAAGGTTCTCCACCAGGGCCAGCGTGAGTAGAGTCTTGTCATCGACCTCACGCACCACCGCACCGATCTCGTTCCACCCGAGCCGCTGGGCCGCTCGCCAGCGACGCTCCCCGGCCACGAGCTCGTACGAGCCGTTCGCCGCCGGTCGAGCTACCACCGGCTGAAGCAGGCCGGACCGTTGCATCGAGTCGGCGAGCTCGACAAGCGCCGCCTCATCGAACGCCTGACGTGGCTGGTACGGGTTGGGCCGCACCGACTCAACGGAGATCTGGACGAGCGACCCGTCCGCCCTGGCTTCGGTAACCGTCGCCGGCCCGAGCAGGGCCTCCAGACCACGACCCAGTCTTCGCTTGCTTCCGCCCGTCATGCGAGTGCCCGCGTCATTGGATTATCCTCTTCGGTAACCGGCGCTCCCGCGTGAGAATCGGCAACACGGCGCGCCAACTCCTGTCCCAGCGCCAAGTAGCTCTTGGCGCCTACCGACTGCACATCGTAGAGCAGAATCGGCTTGCCGAAACTCGGCGCTTCGGCAAGACGCACGTTCCGCGGAATGACGGTGCTGTACACCTTGCGACCGAAGTACTCCTTGGCCTCTGTGGCCACCTGACGCGAGAGATTGAGCCGCGCATCGTACATGGTGAGGAGCACACCTTCAATAGCGAGGCTGGCGTTGCAGTTCTGTTGTACCAGTCGCACGGTGTTCAGCAGTTTGGAGAGGCCTTCCAACGCGTAGTACTCGCACTGAATCGGTATCAGCACGGAGTCGGCGGCCGTGAGCATGTTCAATGTGAGCAGACCGAGGGAGGGCGGGCAGTCGATCAACACGAACTCGTAGTCGTGACGCAGCTGCGCGATCGTGCGGCGCATGACCGATTCACGCTTCGGCCGATTGACCAACTCCACCTCGGCACCCACGAGGTCCTGGGTCGCCGGCACGACGTCGAGCGTCTGCACGTTCACGCCGCGTTGCACCACCTCGGCCAGGGGAACATCACCCATCAGCGCGTCGTACAGCGACAGCTCAACCCCGTCGCGCTCGATGCCGATCCCGCTGGTGGCGTTGGCTTGGGGGTCGGCATCCACCAGGAGGGTGCGCCGCTCCGCGGCGGAGAGCGAGGCGGCAAGATTCACGGCGGTCGTAGTCTTGCCGACACCGCCCTTCTGGTTCGCGATGGCGATGACCCTGCCCATGAGACCTATAAGTGGTTGATTGACAATTAGTTACGCAGTAATGACAAGCGGGAGACGTGGCCTCTGGAGCTTGCCGTGGGCGCCCTTGCGGGCAAATATACAGGTGCGGTAGACAGGACGCTACACCCGTTTCGGGGCGCTCAGGCACCGAACCTTCTGAATCTAGGGCGCGCAGGTCCTTGCAAATGGGGTGTTTCACGTGAAACGGGATCTCGCAAGGCTCGGCATTGCGTTGGCTGCTCTGTTCGGGACGCCGGCTGAAGCTCAACAGATCGCAGACACCGACTTTCTTCCTCCGGTTCCATTCCCTGCCTACGAGTCGGGGTCCGGACCTACGGTCCTGATCGACGAGGCCCACTTCAACTTCCATACGGCAAGCGGACGGTACCTGCCATTCGCGCGGCTCTTGGAGCGGGATGGCTACGTCGTACTCCCCTCGAGCTCCAGATTCACAGCCGAGATGCTCGAGAATGCAGACATCCTGGTGGTCTCCAATGCTCTGGCCGAACGGAACGCAGAGGACTGGTCCTTGCCTACCCCTTCTGCCTTCGACTCCGCCGAGATCGCCGCCGTACTGGAGTGGGTGGCAGCTGGGGGAGCGCTCCTCTTGATCGCAGACCACATGCCATTCCCGGGAGCCGCCGCGCAGCTCGCCTCCTCCTTCGGAGCGACATTTGGGAACGGCTTCGCGATGGGCCCGGAGCAGGGCAGGGCGCCCATGATCTTCCGTCGGTCCGACGGCTCACTGGCGGATCATCCGGTCACCAGTGGCCGCGGGCCCCGCGAGCGGGTCGACTCGGTGGCCACCTTCATGGGCCAGGCCTTTCGAATCCCGGCCGGGGCCGCACAGCTCCTGACGCTTCCTTCGCCGTCCGTCCTTCTTCTTCCAGAGCGTGCCTGGCAGTTCTCCGAGACCACCCCCCGCGTGAACGCAGGCGGCTTGGCACAGGGCGCGCTCCTGATGTTCGGCGAGGGTCGCGTCGCGTTGTTTGGCGAGGCCGCGATGTTCTCTGCCCAGGTAGACGGGCTGCGTCGCTCCCCCATGGGAATGAACTCCCCCGTCGCGTCCCAGAACCCCCAGTTCCTCCTAAACCTCTTCCACTGGCTTTCCGACCTTCTGGATGGCACGCCCGAGCGCTGACCCGGGCCGCACTTTTTCAACCAGCCGTTCCACGTGAAACAACTGACTGGACCACCAGCGTCGTGGCGGGCCTATAACTTATTGTGTGATAAAGAGTTACGCTGCTGAACGGCTGCGGCGGACGACCTCCAGTACGAGGTTCTGCAAGTCGCTGGGGGACACACCCGGAATCCTGCCGGCCTGGGCGAGGGACTGGGGACGGACCCGCCCGAGCTTCTGTCGCGCCTCAGTGCTCAGGCTCGCGAGCTCTTCGTAGGGCAGATCCCGCGGCAATCTGAAGTTCGCCATCTCTGCCAGCTTTGCTGCCGAGCGGCGTTCCCGCTCCAGGTAGCCGGCGTACTTGAGCTCGATCTCTGCCGACTGCCAGACGTCTTCCAGGTAGTTGGGCACCGGCTGCGCCGCGAGGCCCAGCATGTCGCGCAGTGAGACCTTGGGGCGCCGTGCGAGCTCCGCTACTCGCTGCGGTTCTGCGATCTCGCTTTCCCCGAGGGCGCGTAGCGCCTGGTTCGCGTCACCGGGATCGACGTTGACGCTTCGCGCCAGGGCTACGAGCTCGTCCTCCGCTCGCGTGCGCTCTTCCAGTTCCCGGCGCTCCACCGGTGAGAGCGCCCCCAGTTCCGCTGCGAGCGGGCCGAGCCGCTTGAGCGCGTTGTCTTGACGCAGCAGCAGGCGAAACTCCGCACGCGAGGTGAACAAGCGGTACGGCTCATCGACACCCCGAGTGACCAGGTCGTCCACCAGCACACCCACGTACCCGTCGTCACGTCCCAGTACGACCGGCTCTCGATCCCGCACGCTGCGCGCCGCATTGATGCCCGCGACCAGTCCCTGGGCGGCGGCCTCCTCATATCCCGTCGTTCCGTTCACCTGACCCGCGAAGAACAGGCCGGCCAAGGCCTTAACCTCGAGCCAGGGTGAGAGTTGCTGCGGCGGGTAGTAGTCGTACTCGATGGCGTAGCCGGCTCGCGTCATACGGACCTGCTCCATTCCCGGCAGCGTCCGCAGGAATCGCAGCTGGGTCTCGACCGGGAGCGAAGTGGATAGCCCGTTCACGTACAGCTCCGAAGTGTCGAGCCCCTCGGGCTCCAGAAACACCTGGTGCCGCTCAGCATCGGGGAACTTCACGACCTTGTCCTCGATCGAGGGGCAGTACCTCGGCCCCCTGCCGGCGATCGCGCCGCCGTACAGCGCGGACCGATGCATCTCCTGCCGAATGATCGCCTTGAGCTCTTCCCCGGCCCAGGTAATCCAACAGGGGCGCTGCTCTTGCCTCGGCGTTCGCACGAAATGCGAGAAGCGATAGTCGGGACTCTCGCCGTCTTGCCGCACGAGCTTCGAGTAATCCACCGAGCGGCCATCGATGCGTGGCGGCGTTCCGGTCTTGAACCGCTTCACTTCGAGACCCAACGCCTCCAGCTGCTCGGCGAGATCCAGCGACGCCGGGTCACCGGCTCGGCCGGCGTCGATGCGCGTGTCGGTTCCGACGTGGATCCTGCCTCTCAGAAACGTCCCCGCCGTGAGCACCACCGTAGCTGCACGGATGGTCTGGCCGCTCGTCGTCACGACACCCCCGACCCGCTCCCCTTCTATCACCAGAGAACCGACCGTGGCTTGCAGCACGTCCACGTCCGGCTGCGCCTCGAGCAGCGCGCGTATCGCACGACGGTACAGGCCGCGGTCGCATTGCGCCCTCGGCGCCCACACCGCCGGTCCCTTGGACCGGTTCAGCATGCGGAACTGGATCGTGGCACTATCGGCGGCCCGCCCCATCACACCGCCGAACGCGTCCACCTCGCGCACCACTGTGCCCTTCGCAATTCCACCAATGGCGGGGTTGCACGACATCTGGCCGATCGTCTCGAGATTGGTGGTCACGAGCAGCACCTGCGCCCCGAGGCGCGCAGCCGCGTTGGCCGCCTCGGAGCCGGCGTGTCCGCCCCCGATTACGATGACGTCGTAGCGATTCCGCATGTGAGGACGGGAAAAGATACCGGGCGCCGGGGCCTCGGTCTACGGCAGGTGGTACAGCAGGATCGAGCGACCCACACGCATCTCTGGCTCATGGCGCCTGAGCCAGGCAAAGCCGTCGTGCGGGGGCACCTCGGTACCGTCGTACACCAGGCGCCAAATGCTCACCGCAATCCACCCTGTTGTTTCCCGGTGCGCCTCGAGCCGCCTGAGCTGCGCCGGTACATGCAGCATCGGGACCGCCGATCCGCTGTAGGCCAAGGCCACGTTTTCGGCACCCAGCTCCTGGACGGCAGCTCCCAAACGCTGCAGGTCCTGCCCCCAATCGAGGTCTCCATAGATCAGGATTCGTTCCGGTTCGTCGCCGGCGAGCTCGTTGAAGTAGGGCAGGTAGTCGGGATGCGCGGCCGACGACGACCCCAAGATCCAGAGCAGCAGGCCACCGGCGGCTACCCGCTGAGCCGTACGCCCGAACCGCAGCCACTGCACGGCACCATAGGCCGCCGGGAATGCCAGCAACGGGTACACGATCAGAACGTGCCGGATTCCAATGTTGATGTTGCTGCTGAGGCTGACGAGCATGACCACGACCGCGCAGAGAGGCGGCACCGCCACCACCCAGTCACCCTCCAGTCGGGTGCGCCGCAGCACTAGAGCCGTGCCCATCACGGCCAGCATCAGCAACCCAAGCGGCGTCCTGAAGAGGACCGCGACCGGGAAGTAGTACCACCAACCCGATTCTCCGACGTTGCCGAACATGTAGGACGGATGACCCTCGGCATTGTGCTCCGCAACGGCGCGAACGCCCTGTACCATCTCGCTCAACGGGTATATCGGAAGCGCTGCAACGCGCGCCAGCACTCCCGGCTCTGCCACACGTGGGAAGGCCAGCGGACCCAACGAGAAGCCGTACGACGCCCAGCAGACCACGAACGCGACGGCGACGGCGACTGCCACCGACCACCAGCCGGTGCGCCCGATTCCCAGCACACGGCCCCACGCCCGCCGCTCCACCGCCCAGCGCAATGCGAGAACCGCGACACCGCAGGCAGGCAAGAACACGACGGCCGAGAACTTCGTCATCAGCGCAAGCGCCGCCGCGAGGCCCAGCAGGGCACCACGCTCCAAAGACGGCTTCTCGAGCCAAGCCACGTAGGCCATCAGTGCCGCCAGCAACATGGCGGTCACAGCCATGTCAGTCGTGGCCAGCCCGGCATGTGCCAGAACGGGGGGCAACAGCGTATACAGCAGGACGGCAACGAGCGCGGTGGATCGGTCGAAAGTCTTGCAACCCCAGCGCCACATCAGAACCGCGCCGAACAGGAAGAACGGAAGCACACCCAGCCGCGCCAGGCTCAGCGTGCGGTAGTAGCGCCCGTCCCGGTACAACAAATCCAGGCCCTCGTTCCACATCGACTTGAGCCGGGGGGTGAATCCGCGAATTCCGTCCAAGTACGGTCCCAGCGCGACCGCGACACGGGCCAGTGGTGGGTGTTGCGGCTCGTACGTGTACGAGCCGAGTTGAACCAGCTCCATCCCGCACGCCAGGTGAGCCGGCTCGTCCCACGTCGCGTTGTACACGCCGTACGTGCCGACGATGCGCAGCACGGCGATCCCCACCAACAACACCGCCACCAGGTAGAGTCTCTCGGGGCGCACAAGCCATGCAGCCACGGCGTTCATTTTGCCAGGTAGCGTTGCCGGATCCGCACCACGTCGCCGGCGGCTCGCGCGAAGTCGGACATGCGAAGCTTGCTCCCGGCCACGTCGCGCCACGCACGGAGCGGGTGCTCCGCGATCATCTCCTGTGCACGGATGCGACCATCGGGCCCGAGCGCGTTGATCAACCTTGCGATTATCTCCACGTCGAAGACCCACCTGGCCACGAACGGATCAGCGAACAGCTGTTGGACCAACGGTGTCGCGCGCAGCAGCTTGGCGCCGCACTGAGTGTCGTACACCGGCATCCCCAACATCAGCGACACGACCGTGGCGAACACGCGCCCGGCATAGTGGCGCACAGCGTCGCGATGGATGTCTCGCCCGAGCAGTCGAACCCGTGAGCCGAATACCATCTCCAGCTTCGCGGCCGCCGCCAGAGCGTTGCGCATGGGAATGATCTCCCCCAGAGGCGTGGACAGATCGGCATCCCAGTATCCGACGTACGCCGCTTCCGTATCGAAGGCCCGACCGATCCCCCGGCGTACAGCCTCCGCCTTCCCCGCGTTCTCCGGGAGCGCGAACACGCTGCAGCGCTCGGGGCACTCTCGCGTGAGCTCTCGCAGCTTCTGCCCAGTCGCGTCGCTGCTGCCGTCATCCACGAAGACGAAACCGACGTCGGGGTGGCCCGCAATGAAAGCAGCGAACTCCTCCGTCGGCAGCCGGTGTGCCTCGTTGTAGCAGGGAACGACTACGGTCGTGTCAGTCATGGCTCATCTGCCGTTCCACTTCGAGCACCGCGAGCAGGCTGCTCCCGGTGCGGTATCCTGCCTCGCGCCGCCCTTCCAGCACCTTGGTGAGACGACCGGCCTCGCCGCCGAACAGTCGTGCGAGCAGATGGTTGACGGGCGCCGGCGGCACCCGCAGGTCGGTTCCGTGCGACCCCACGCCGTGTCCGGAGCGGCGAGACAGCCAACGTGCCAGCCGCACCGCCGGGTAGAGTCGCGCACAGAAGTACGACAGCAGCACGACCCGAACCGGAAGATCCCGCCACAACATGGCGAGCGTCTTCGCGTCGTAGCGTCGGAAGTGCCCCAGAGCTTCGTCGTGGGGAGACCACAAGTACTGATGCGCCGGCACTGTGATCACCACCCGCGCGCCATGCTTGCAGCGGGAAACCAGTGTCGAGAGGAGGAGGGAGTCGTCGGAGACGTGCTCGAGCACGTCCATGAGCAGGTAGGCGTCGGCGGACGCGTCCAGCTCGGGCGGCAGGTCCGCGATCTCGCCATTCCAGAATCGGATCCCAGCATAACGCTTCCGCGCGAGCTCGATCGCGTGTGCCGATGTGTCGATCCCCAGGGTGCGGTACTCGCCAGCCAGCGCCGCCACGTTGCCACCTGTGCCACACCCCACATCCACCACCAGGGACTGCCCGTCGGGCGGAAGCAGCCGCCTTAAGATGGACCGCAGAACGTCCCTGCGCCCGAGGAACCACCAGTGCTTTTCCTCCATCTCTGCGTGGAGGGCGAGTTGGGTGGCGTCCATTATCGATCTCCGCTACCGCGCCGATCCGACCGGGCGCGCCTCCCACTCAGATCACGGCGTGCGAACCCAGCGCACCAGCTCCTTGAGGTTGGGTCGCTTGCCGTACATCAGGATGCCCACACGGTAAATGCGGGCCGCGATCCACGTGACCAGCCACAGAGCGACCACGAGCGCTGCGACCGAGGCCGCCACTTCCCCCGGCGGAACCTCCGCGGCGGCCCAGCGCACCGGCATGGCAATGGGCGAGCTGAAGGGCACGATCGAGAGGGTGAGCGCCAGGGTGCTGTCGGGTTGTTGCAGAAGACCGATCAGCAACACCGACGGAAGCACCAGCAACATCACCACCGGGGTCTGTGCCTGCCGGGCTTCGGCCTCGCTGCTCGACATGGCTGCCACGGCTGCGAACATCGCGGCGTAGAGAAAGTACCCAAGCAGGAAGAACGTCACGATGATCGCGAGCGTCCCGGCCGTCACTTCAGGGAGGCGGAATCCCGATCCGGTCGGCGCGTCGATCCCCAGCACGCCCAACACCACGTCGCGATGCCGGATCAAAGCCCAGGCAGACACGCCCCAGATCATGAATTGGAACAGCCCGACCGCCCCCACTCCGAGCACCTTGCCGGCCAGCAACTGGAAAGGCCTGAGGCTGGAGACCAGCACCTCGATGATGCGTGACGTCTTTTCCTCCACCACGGCTCCCATCACCTGCACGCCGTAGACGAGGATGGCGATGTAGAGCACGAACCAGACCGTATAGGCGAAGAAGAAACGCGCCTCGCCCGATTCGTCGGTCAGCTCTCCGCCCCTGATGCCCACCGTCTCCATGCTGACGGGGATCTGCGCGCGTTCCACCAAGTTTGGGTCTACTCCGACCCGCTCCAATCGCTCCACCAGCACCGCCTGGCGCAGACGCCGCTCCATGGACTGCATGTCCGTTAGCGAGGAGACGTTCGATCCGCGGTACTCGGCGCGCCCGTCCTCGACGGTCTCGTCGCTCACCAGCAGATAGCCGTCCAGACGCTTGAGGCCCACGAGCCCGGTGAGAGAGTCCGCTGCCGACTCCATATCCACCAGTTCCACCTCGACCAGGGAGGCGGTCAACCGGTCTACCGCGTCCAGTCGCTGGGCGACGCTCTCGCCGAAGTCCGACGTCGTCAGGTCGAGCACCGCTATGGAGCGGTGTCCACCCCCTCGCTCCGCCAGGAGAATCGGGAGTACGACGACGGCGGCCATCAGAACCGGAACCACCAGAGTCGATATGATGAACCACTTGTTGCGGACCTTCTCCGTGAACTCGCGGCGCACGACCACCCATACCTTACGCATCGGCCCTAACCTCCTCGGCCGGCGCCTCCGCAGCTTCTCTGCCAACGATGTCGATGAAGATCTTGTGCAGCGTTGGCTCGGCGATCTCGAAACGGCCGACACGCGCACCGGCACTCACCAACCGCTGCAGCAGCTGCTGTGGGTCCCCACCCTCCGTCAACTCCACTTCCGCGTACTGGCCATAGTCGTCGGCCTTTGCCACCAGGGCGCTGTCCCTCAGTAGCTCGTCCAGCATGGTACTGCCCTGCTCCACCGCGACGATGACGTGGCGCCCGCCGTGTCCTCGCTTGACCTCGGCAAGGGGGCCGTCGAGCACCTTCTCTCCCCGCGCGATGATGCAGACCGAATCGCACAGCCGTTCGGCCTGCTCCATTATGTGGGTGGAGAAGAGCACGGTAGTGCCGGCGCGCGACAGCTCCACGACCACGTTCTTCATCAGCTGCGTGTTCACCGGGTCGAAGCCCGAGAACGGCTCGTCCAGGATGAGCAGATCCGGTGCATGCAGCACCGTAGAGATGAACTGCACCTTCTGCTGCATTCCCTTCGACAGATCGTCGATCTTCTTCTGCTCCCAATCCACCAGCCCAAGGCGATCGAGCCAGCCGTGCGCCTCCCGCTTCGCGCTGCGTCGGTCCACACCCTTGGCCTCCGCGAGGAACACGAGGAGATCGAACACCTTCATCTTCTTGTACAGCCCCCGCTCCTCGGGGAGGTAGCCGATCTTCGCTGAGAAGTCGCGTCCCGTGCCCGAGTTGCCGAACAGCGTGACACGGCCCTCGTCGGGGACGATGATGTCCATGATCATCCGGATGGTGGTCGTCTTGCCCGCCCCGTTGGGGCCGAGCAGTCCGTAGACCGACCCCGGGGGAACCGAGAGGGAAAGCCGCCGCACCGCCGTGTGTCCGGCGAAGCGCTTGGTGATTCCCTGAATTTCGACGACCGCACCGCCTCCGTTCATGACTCCGTCCTCCTACGGCTGCCTACAATAAAGCCCCTCGAATCCTGAGTCCAACTCACGAGCGGAGCGCGGCCGCTCGCAGCCAGCGCACCAGCAGCCCAAACGCCAGCACCGCACAGCCAACGACGATCGTCCGCGCGTCGAGCGAGAGCGCGAGCACTGCGCATGCGACCACCCCCAGCACCGGCACCCAGTTGGGGTACAGCTTGTGCTTCGCGGGCATCCTCAGGGCCGCCACGTTCGCGATGCCGTAGTACACCAGTATCGTGAACGCGGCCGCCGTGGCTACGCCTCGCAGAGTGCCGGTAGCGGCCACCACCGCCGCAGCCGCGCCGACCAGCAGGATCGCTCGGTGGGGCGTGCGGTACGTCGGGTGCACCCGGTCGAGTGCACGGGGGAGGTCTCCGCGCCGCGCCATCGCATAGGCTACGCGGCTCAGCCCGAGGATCTGGGACAGCATCACGCCCAGCATGGCGACGACGGCCCCGACCGCGACGACGGTGGCCGCCCACCCCTGTTCGAAGCTCGACGCGGCGGCCAGGAGCGGCGCGGCGGACGCCGCCATGCCGTCGCGACTGGGGTCGTGCACCTCTTCGGCCAGCGTCGCGACGCGGGCATACCCCGTATAGGCGAAGAACATGATGGCCGCACCACTCAGGAGTCCGCGCCAGCCCGCGGGCGCGAACGGGTGCAGCCGCTCCGGCCGAAAGGACCCCGCGCCCAAGGCGACGAAGGCCACCAACGCGCAGAGCGACAGCGTCACGATCGCCAGGTTCACACGGCTCGACTTGCGCACGCCGAAGTAGTTCAGCGCCGTGAAGCCGAGCACGGCTACGACGGCCACGGCGCGGGGCGGCACTCCCGGCAGGAACGCATCGAGGTAGGCGCTGAGGCCGAGCGCAACGGTGCCGGCAGCCGCGGTCTTGCTGGCCAGGAACATCCACCCGGCCACGTAACCGGCGCTCGGGCTCAGCACCTGGTAACCGTACTCGTAGGTGCCCCCGGCCACCGGGTAGGTGGCCGCGAGTTGCGCCGAGCTCAGCGCGTTCGCGGTGGCCGCCGCGCCGGCCAGGAGAAGCGCGGCGAGCAGAGCGGGACCGGCCGCAGCAGCGCCGATGCCGCTAACCACGAATATGCCCGCCCCGACTATAGCTCCGATCCCTATCCCCACGGCGTCGAGCAACCGCAGGTCCCTGCGTAGTGACTGCGACGACTTCACGACTCGCTGCGTCGCACCAGGACGTCGCCGTCCTCGAGCTTCACCTCGTACAGCGCGAGACTCTCCTTCGCCGGTGCCTCGATGGCTTCGCCGGTCCGCACGTCGAACTGGGCTCCGTGGAGCGGGCACTCGATGGCGTGGTCGTCAACCATCTCACCGTCGCTCATCGGGAACTCGGCGTGGCTGCAGCGGTCCTCGAAGGCGTACACCTCTCCCTGCACCCTGACGAGGCACAACCCCTGTCCGGAGGAGAGCTGCACCGCCACCGGAGTTCCCTCCGGCAGATCACCCAACGAGGCAACGCGGTCGAAGCCCGGCTCTGTCACCAACGCCCTCCTGAGATCGCGACGTCCTTGCGGTCGCCGCTCACTCGGTGGAGGCGGGTTCCTCCGAGCCGGTAATGGCGGCGTGCAAGGTATGCCAGGGAAGGTTCGCACACTTTACGCGGGCAGGGAACCGCTTGACCCCGGCGAGGGCCGCGAGCTTGCCCAGCGCCTTTGGATCGGGGGGGGCGTCAGGACCCCCGGTCACCATGTCGTGAAACGCACGGAACAGCGTTTCCGCCTCGTCCGTGGTCTTCCCTTTGACGGTGGAGGTCATGAGCGACGCCGACGCCTGGGAGATGGCGCAGCCCTTGCCCTGGAACCCGACGTCCTTGATGACGTCACCCTCCAGGCTCACATACAGCGTGATCTCATCGCCGCAAAGGGGGTTGGTGCCCTCTGCGCTGTGGCTGGCATCGGGAATCTTCTTGAAGTTTCGCGGGGCGCGATTGTGATCGAGGACGACTTGCTGATAGAGGTCCCTGAGATCGGCCATCAGCCGAACACCTCGTGTACGCGATGGACCGCCCGCACCAGCGCATCCACCTCGTCTCGCGTGTTGTAGAACGCAAAGGACGCCCGCGCGGTCGCGGGCACGCCGAGTCGCTCCATCACGGGCTGCGTACAGTGATGGCCTGTGCGAATTGCGATACCCTCCTTGTCCAGAATCGTCCCGACGTCGTGCGCGTGCACGCCATCGAGCACGAAGGACACGACACTCGCCTTCTCCCTCGCCGTACCCAGGACGTGCAGCCCGGGGATGGCCTCGAGCGACTCGGTGGCGTACCGCAACAGGTCGCCCTCGTGGGCCTGAACCGCCTCCCACGACATCCCGTTGAGGTAGTCGACCGCTGCACCCAGCCCGATCGCGCCGGCGATGTTCGGCGTGCCGGCCTCGAACTTGGCCGGCAGCGGAGCATAGGTCGTCTTGTCGAAGCACACCGAGCGGATCATCTCACCGCCGCCCTGGTAGGGGGGCATTGCGTTGAGCAACTCGGCCTTGCCGTACAGAATCCCTATCCCGGTCGGACCGAACATCTTGTGGCCCGAAACGGCGTAGAAGTCGCAGTCCAAGTCCTGCACGTCCACTGCCATGTGAGGTGCGGCCTGGGCTCCGTCCACCAACACCGGGATGTTGTGGCCGTGCGCGATCGCCACCATCTCCTTGATGGGGTTGATCGTGCCCAAGGAGTTCGAGACGTGCACCAGGGCGACGAGCTTCGTCTTGGGACTCAGCAGCTTTTCGAACTCGTCCAGCTCCAGCTCGCCCGCGTCCGTCATCGGGATTACGCGCAGCCGGGCCCGGGTCGCCTCGCACACGATCTGCCACGGCACGATGTTGGAGTGGTGCTCCATGGCGGAGATCACCACCTCGTCGCCGGCGGCGAAGCTGGTGCGGCCGTAGGAGTGAGCCACCAGGTTGACCGCCTCCGTAACGCCCCGCACGAATACGACCTCGTGAGGCTGTGCCGCATTGATGAAGCGTTGCAGCTTCACCCTCGACCCCTCGTATGCCTCGGTGGCCTGCTGGCTCAGCTTGTACACGCCGCGGTGAATGTTGGCGTTGTACCCCTCGTAGTACTGAACCAGCGCATCCACAACGGCACGCGGCTTCTGCGTGGTGGCGGCGTTGTCGAGGTACGCCAGCGGCTTCCCGTCCCGTTGCTGCTTGAGCAGCGGGAAATCCGCCCTGACCCGCGCCACGTCCAGCGTGGGGCGCGCCGCGTTCGGTGCGGCGGTCGCGGCAGTGGTGGAAGCCTGGCGCACCATCATCCTCACCCGGTGAGCCGGTCCTTTACGATTCGGTCCAGCTGCTGCTTCAACTCGTCCAACTTGACCGCCTCCAGGATCTCCGAGCCGAACCCGTAGGTGAGCAGCCGCCGCGCTTCCTCGCGTGACAGCCCGCGGCTCTGCAGGTAGAACAGGTGGTCATCGTCGATGGGCCCCAGCGTCGCACCGTGCGTGCACTTCACGTCGTCGGCGTAGATCTCCAGCTGCGGCTGACTGTCGGCTCGCGCGCTCTCCGAGAGCAACAGGTTGTTGTTGGTCTGCTTGGAATCTGTCTGCTGGGCACCCGGACGTACGATGATGCGTCCGGTGAACACCCCGCGGGCCTTCTCGTCGAACACTCCGTTGAAGTACTCCCAACTGGTGCAGTGCGGCTGGGCGTGCTCCAGCGTCGTGTGGTGATCGGTATGCTGCCGACCCTCGAGCATCGAGAGCCCGTCCAGAGTGCAGTCTGCGCCCTCGCCGTCCAGCACGGCGTTGATGTCTTGCCGTGAGAGCTGCGCTCCGAGCGTGAAGTTCACCAGCTTGAACACACTGTCACGCCCTTGGTACGACTCGGTCGTGGCGGTGTGGAACGCCCGCTCGCTCTCCCGCTGCACGCGGTAAGTGTCGACCTTGGCGTTTTCGCCCAGCACCACCTCGGTCACCGCATTCGTCCAATAGGTGGCGTCACCCAGAGCAACGTAGCTCTCCACCACGGAACCCTGCGCGCCGCGCCCGGCCAGCACCAGGTTGCGCGGATGCCACATGGGGTTGTCTCCGCTCACGGCATCTGCCAGGAACAGCAGCTGCAACGGCTGCTCCAGCACGACGTCGTCCGGCAGGTAGGCGAAACCACCGTCGGAGATGAATGCGGTGGACAGGGCGGTCAGCGGATTCCGGTCGTCCTTGGCATATCGAGCCAGGTGCGCTTCCAACAGCTCCGCGTCGCTCTCGAGCGCGACGCGCAGGCTCCCCAGCTTCACACCATCGGGCAGCCGCTCCAGTGACGACAGCTCGGGAACGAAGTGGCCATTCACGAACACAGCGGCGTGGCGATCGGCCCCGCCCAGCAGCAGCGACTCCGCTGCTTGCCGCGCTGCGGGGCTCACCTCCGGCCGGCCGGCCAAGGTGAATTCCTCGCCGGCGATCGGCTTCACATCGGTGAAGCGCCACGCCTCCTGGCGGGAGTGCGGCAGCCCGGTCTCCGCAAAACGGGTGATGGCAGACTCGCGCTTGGCCTTCAGCCAGGCCGGTGCACCGCTCGCCCCGTTGCCGGCGAACGACTCGAACTCCGCCACGAAGCGCTCGGTGGCGCTCCTCACTTCGCCGGATCGCGTCATCCTGCGACCGCCGCGGCTTCGCCGCCGATCCAATCGTAGCCCTTGGCCTCGAGCTCGAGAGCGAGCTTCATGTCGCCCGACATGACCACCTTGCCACCGGCCAGGACGTGCACGTGGTCCGGCGTGAAGTAGTTTAGGATCCGCTCGTAGTGGGTCACCACCACGAACGAACGGTCCTCGCTGCGGAGCGCGTTAACCGCAGCGGCGACTTCCTTCACAGCGTCGATGTCCAGGCCGGAATCGGTCTCGTCCAGGATCGCGAGCTTCGGCTCCAGCACCGCCAGCTGCAGGATCTCGTTGCGCTTCTTCTCACCGCCCGAGAATCCGTCGTTCACCGCTCTGTGGATCAGGCTGTCATCCCAGCCGATCATTTCCAGCTTCTTTTCCAGCAGGTCGGCGAAATCCAGGGTGTCGAGCTCCTCGAGGCCCTGCTCCTTGCGGACGGAGTTGAGCGCCGACTGCAGGAAGTACGCGTTTGTGATTCCCCGGATCGCGACGGGGTACTGGAACGCCAGGAACAGGCCGGCCCGCGCGCGCTCGTCGGCATCCATCTCGAGGAGATCCTTGCCATCGAACGAGACCGATCCATCGGTCACTTCGTACGCGGGGTGCCCGGCGAGCACCTGGGCAAAGGTGCTCTTGCCGGACCCGTTGGGGCCCATGATGGCGTGCACCTCTCCCGGCTTCACATTCAGTTCGACGCCCTTGAGGATCTCGATTCCCTCGACGCCGGCATGCAGGTTCTTTACTTCGAGCATGTGCTTCCGTTCTCCCGATTCAAGCGTTAGCCGACACTGCCCTCGAGGCTGACCGACAAGAGCCTGGTCGCCTCCACCGCGAACTCCATGGGGAGCTCACGGAAGACTTCCTTACAGAAACCGTTCACCACCAGCGAGACCGCGTCCTCCTCCGAGAGGCCGCGCTGCTTGCAGTAGAAGATCTGATCTTCCCCGACCTTCGAGGTCGTAGCCTCGTGCTCCATGGTGGCCGAGCTGTTGCGCACGTCGATGTACGGGAAGGTGTGCGCGCCGCACTGGTCACCAATGAGCATGGAGTCACACTGCGAGTAGTTCCTCGCGTTTTGCGCAGCCTTCATGATCTTCACCTGGCCGCGGTAGGTGTTCTGACTGAGTCCTGCCGAAATGCCCTTCGAAATGATCGTGCTGCTCGTGTTCTTGCCGATGTGGATCATCTTGGTGCCGGTATCCGCCTGCTGATGGTTGTTGGTCACCGCCACCGAATAGAACTCGCCGATCGAGTTGTCTCCCTCGAGGATGCAACTGGGGTACTTCCACGTGATGGCCGAGCCGGTCTCGACCTGTGTCCAGGAGATCTTCGAATTCACCCCGATGCAGCGGCCGCGCTTGGTCACGAAGTTGTAGATGCCGCCTTGGCCGGATTCGTCGCCGGGATACCAATTCTGGATCGTGGAGTACTTGATCTGCGCGTTGTCGTGCGCGACGAGCTCGACCACGGCTGCATGCAGCTGGTTCTCGTCACGCATCGGCGCCGAGCACCCCTCCATGTAGCTCACGTAGCTGTCGTCGTCGGCGACGATGAGCGTGCGCTCGAACTGACCGGTCGCCATCGCGTTGATGCGGAAGTACGTGGAGAGTTCCAGCGGACACTTCACGCCCTTGGGCACGTACACGAACGAGCCGTCGGTGAACACCGCCGAGTTCAGGGCGGCGAAGAAGTTGTCGGTGGTCGGCACCACGGTGCCGAGGTGCTTCCTGACCAGGTCCGGGTGCTCCTGGATCGCCTCGGAGATGGGGAGGAAGATCACGCCGTACTTCTTGAGCTCTTCCTTGAAAGTGGTTGCCACCGACACGCTGTCGAACACAGCGTCCACCGCCACACCGGTGAGTCGCTTCTGCTCCTGCAGGGGAATGCCGAGCTTCTCGAAGGTCTCGAGCAGCTTGGGGTCGACTTCGTCCAGGCTCTCGGGCGTCTCCTGCTTCTTCGGCGCCGCGTAGTAATGGATTGCCTGGTAGTCGATGGGCGGATACGTAATGTTGGCCCAATTCGGCTCCCGCATCTTGAGCCAGTGATGATACGCCTTGAGCCGCCACTCGAGCATCCACTCCGGCTCGGACTTCTTCTCCGAGATCAGGCGGATGATGTCTTCGTTCAGCCCTACTGGGGCGAGCTCCGATTCGATGTCGGTGCTCCACCCATATTTGTATGGCTGGCTTACGTGGTCGTCGATCGCCGACTGAGACATCAAGACTCCTCTTGGCCCCGCTTCGGGGCGATGGAATACTGACAGCTGTTGCATCCGTCCGGGATGTACTGATCGCGCGTCACGTCGCTCTGCAGCACCTCGCGCAGGAACTCGGCCTCGGCGGCACAGATCTCGGGGAATTGTTCCGCGGCTGCCTGGAACGCGCAGTTGTGCTCGGCCAGACGCAGCGCGTCCGGCTCCGCCGACCACGCCGCCATGAACCCTTGCTGCGACAGCAGCTCCACGACGGCCTGGACCTTCTCCTCGATCGTCACGTCAGCCAGCTCGGCACGCATCCGCTCTGCCTGGACCCTGAACCGTTCCGCGAACATCTCGTGCACGGCCTCCCGCCCGTTGGCTTGGGCGATGAACGAGAGAACGTGGGTCAGCGCCTCGCCGTACTGCTTGGGAAAGAGCGCCTCCGCGTTGGCACTCAAGCGGTAGGTATAGGTCGGCGCCCCCGTGCCGCGCTGCTCCCTCCCGTACTCGACCAACCCCTCCGCCTCGAGCTCCTTGAGGTGTCGCCGAATCGCGTTGGCCGAGACGCCGAAGACGTCGGCCAGCTCCTTCGCCGTTGCAGGCTGCGTCTTCTTGAGCTGGAGCAGGACCTCACCACGGAGACCCTTGTGACCAGCCAGACCGGGAGTAATCGGGTTCATAGGGCAGGAATCCTAACACAGGGGAACCGGTTTGCGCAACTAATTCAACGCTTTTGTTGGTGATCTGGTGCCCGCGAGCCCGCGACAAGCGCGGCGCTGTGGAGTTGCGATATTGCGTTAGTTGGTAAAGGGCTACGTATCAAGGACTTAACGACTGGGGTTGACGCAGAGTGTCTGGCGCGTTAGAATGATGGCAGATTAGTTTGTCCTGCAAACTGGTATGCGAGCCATGACGAATCAAGATCTCAAACGACTCGAGCGCAAGGCCTGGCAGTCCTACCACCAGGACGGGCTGGCCGAGGTCTTTGTGGGATTGCTCCTGGTGCTGGCGTTTCTCGCGGGGATCTCGGGCGAGCGCCGCTTCTTCGTGTACATCCCGATGCTGCTCACGGGCCCGGCACTAATCCTGGCCAAGCGCATCATCACGGTCCCGCGCATGGGACAGGTCAAGTTCGGACCGGCACGCAAGGCAAGGCTGCGCAAGCTTCGTACGGTGGCAATCGTGGCCTTTGCCCTCACGATCGTGCTGCTGGTGATGACCATACTCGGGGTGGACTGGGTCCCGGAGCAGCGCCTGCTGGTGAGCTTCGGCCTCGGCGCAATGATCGCCCTGCTGTTCGCAGCCGCCGCATACTGGAAGGACTTTCCGCGCATGTACGGCGTCGGGCTGCTCGTCGGCGCCGCGTTCACCGTGACCGAGCTACTCGACTCGCCGGTCCCTCTGCTCGTAGCAGGCGGGATACTGATGGCGGTGGGCCTCGTCATCCTCACCTCGTTCCTGCGCAAGTACCCGATACCCGCGGTACGACCGGGTGGAACGTCGTAGGGCGGCGTTGGAGGCCCCTCGCGCAACGGCCTGGAGATCCTAACCCGAGCCTGGAGATGACTGTGTCGGGCCAACCCAACCTGAAAGAACTCGAGCGACGGGCCTGGCGGTCGATGCACGAGGACGGCCTCTGGGAGTTGTTCCTCGGGACGCTGCTGCTCGTTCTCTATGTCACTACGCTCGTCGAGGGCGCAGGCTGGCAGCTAGGTGTCAACCTGGTGTTGACGATAGGCCTCGTCGTGCTCGCGAAAGTCGCCAAGCGGACCATCACCATTCCACGCATGGGCGTGGCGAAGTTCGGTCACGCACGCCGCCAGAAGCGGAAGAAGACCACGGTGTTGTTGCTCTTCTCGGCGGTTTTCGGCGCAGGACTCGCGTTCGCCCTCGGGTCGGGCACCGGCCTCTCGAACTGGATGCGCTCCAACGTGGAGCTGTTCAACGTCTTCGCCGGAGCGTGGGTGTTGGTCGTGTTCGGCGGGATGGCGTACTGGCTCGACCTCCCACGCTTGCTGTTCGTCGGCCTGGCGTATGCTCTCGTCTTCTCCCACATCCTTCCCGTGAGTACGGCCATGATCGCGCTCGTCGGTGGCACGATCACAACGGTGTTTGGACTCATCATGCTGATCCGGTTCATGCGCAAGTATCCGCTCCCGAATGGGGCCGAGCTCCATGACAACGGATGAGCACGACACCCGCGGCACAATGCCGCCGTGGGAGATCGACCGCCTGATCCACGAGCCGGCGAGGCTCATGATCATGTCGTATCTCTTCGTGGTGGAGAGCGCGGACTTCCTGTTCCTCATGCGCCAGACGGGAATGACGCAGGGCAACCTCTCCTCGCACCTCAGCAAGCTGGAGCAGGCCGGCTACATTGAGGTCGAGAAGAAGTTCGTTGGCAAGAAACCGCGCACCATGATCCGGGCAACTGGCCCAGGGCGCGAGGCGTTCCAGGATTACCGGCAGCGCATGGAACGGATCTTCGAGGAGTCGAAAGGGGAATGACGACGTGATGACATCCGGAATTATTCGCGGCACGGCCGCGGCGGCGCTGCTCGCCAGCCTTGCGGCTGCCTGCGTCGGTGGTGAGCGCGAATGGGCGGGCACCGTCACCGACAGTGCGGGAATCCAGATGGTCTCCAACCCCGACCGGGGCGTGTGGACCTCGGGGACGCAGTGGACGGTGGAGGAGGAAGTCCGCATTGGCACGATCGAAGGCGATCCCAACTACCAGTTCGGACAGATCGGCTTCCTGGCCGTGGGCTCGAACGGAAACATCTTCGTGCTCGACGGCCAGGCACAGCACATCAAGGTATTTGGAGCCGACGGGGAATTTCGGCACACCATCAGCCAGCCGGGCAGCGGGCCGGGAGAGATCGGCGCCGGCGCCCTATTCGTCTTCACCGGTCCGGGGGACACGCTCATCGTGCCCGACATGGCCAACCAGCGCGTGAACCTGTTCCTGCCCGACGGCTCCGACGCGGGGAGCTTCCCGCTCACGCTCGCGGAGGGGCTCCCGATGCTGTTCCAGACGACGAGCGCCGGCGAGCTCGTGATGCAGCGACGCCCGATGCCCGCGCCCAACCAGCCCGTGCGCGACTCGCTGGATGCGATCGTCGTCATCAACACAGCCGGAACGATCTCCGACACGGTCATGAAGTTCCCGTCGGGCAGGACGTTCCAGATGAGCGGGGGAACACCCGAGATCAACCTGTACGCCACCGAGTCGGTGTGGCGCGTTACCGACGACCTCAAGCTCCTGTACGCCACCAACGACGACTACCGCGTCGGTGTTTACTCGAGTGAAGGCACGGCCGAGCGCATCGTCACGAAGCCGTTCGAGCGCAAGTCGGTGAGCGAGCGGGACCAGGAGGCGGTGATGGGCTTCCTCGAGCGGGCGTGGGCCGATGCCGGTGTGCCACCTAGTGTCATGCCGCAGCTCCGCAACCTGGTCCACTTCGGTGAGTTCTTCCCGGCGTTCAGCGCGATCCAGCTCGGCCCGCAGGGCACCATCTGGGTGCAGCAGGTGCAGGCGGCTTCCGAGCTGAGCGACGAGGAGTTGGAGCAGTACAACATCCTCGAGGACACGGGCGCACCCGAGTGGGACGTGTTCGACTCCGCAGGGAGATTGCTGGGAGTGGTATCGATGCCGAAGCGCTTCGCGCCGCGCGTGTTCGCCGGCGACAAGATCTATGGAGTGTGGCGCGACGATCTAGACGTGCAGTACGTAATACGTCTGCGGGTGGTGGATCCGGCTACCTAGTATCCTCCCGTAGCAGGAGGTTGCGGTAGGCCTCCGGCGTGTCGATGTCCTCGCCAACCGCCGGATCGTCAACCGGCACCAGGGCGAGCCTCGAGGGGTCCGAGCGCACCACGGCTCGGGCCCCTTGGTCTTCCGGAGCGGCGAGAAGCTCCCCGAACACGTCCCTCCCGAAGATCACGGGGTGGCCCCTGCGGCTCCCGTAGCTGGGAACCACGATCGGCTCCCCGCCTTCACGAAACCGGTCGAGCAGGGCCTGGACTGTCGATATGGCCACGTGCGGCCGATCCACGTGCCACACCAATGCGCCTTCAACCGGATGGTTGAGAACGGCCTCGATCCCCACCTTGATGGAGCCCAGCGGACCGCTCTCGGGCGCGGGGTTCCGCAGCACCGTTGCAGCACTCAAGTCAATAGCTGCCAATATCTTGTCAGCATCGTACCCGAGCACGACGAGGCGCCGCTCGAGCCCCAGGGCACCGCACGCATCGAGGATGGCCTGCAGGAACGAGCGGCCCCGGTACGGCAACAGCGCCTTCGGCGCCCCCATGCGCTCCGAGGCTCCGCCGGCTGGGATTATGGCAGCGATCATAGGAAAGCCATAGATTGGTGGCCCCGTTTACGACGGCGCGAGGCAGGTCATGGCAATACGTCCGGTACGGATGTTGGGAGACCCGATACTGCGCGCCCGGTGCGAGCTGGTCAAGAACGTGAAGTCGCCGGCCGTGCGGGTCGTGGCCGACGACCTGCAGGATACGCTGCGCGACCTCAAGCAGCGCCACGGCACCGGCCGCGGGCTCGCCGCTCCACAGATAGGCGCCCCGATGCGCATCATCTACATCGAGGCCGACGAGCCTTGTGTCCTGATCAATCCGGAGATCGAGGACATCGGCACCCACGATTTCCAGGTCTGGGACGACTGCTTCTCAGTTCCGGACCTCCTGGTACAGGTCCAGCGCGCATACCACATCAGGGTGACGTACAAGGACCTGGCGGGTAAGTCACACGCCATCGAAGCCGAAGGAGAGCTCGCCGAGCTGCTGCAGCACGAGATAGACCATCTCGACGGCGTGCTGGTCATCGATCGGCCCGTTGGACTCGACCCATTCTGCGTCCGCGAAGAGTGGGAGAAGCAGTACGCCGACCGGGGCCGCTACACCGAGCCGAGCCCCAGGACCCTGGTACCGGCGGAGCGTTTGGCGGAGTAGCACCCAGAGCTACTGCGGCACGGGTAGTGGGGAAGGGGGAAAGGTGCGACAGGCCTGACGTACACCTCCCCCTTCCCCAATCCCCGGCGTCTACCCCAACGCCTCCAGGAACTCCCCGATCACCCGACTGGTGGCGATGGGCTGCTCCAGCGGAGTGAGGTGTCCGGCTTCTGGAATCACCGTGTACTGCGCGCCGGAAATGGCATCGGCCATGGTACGCGAGTGCTCCACCGGGATGAGCCGATCTTCCCTCCCCGTTACAACCAGCGTGGGCACGTCGATTTCCTGCAGAAATTGGGTCGAGTCGGGCCGCTGCTTCATGGCCCGCAGCGCGCCGATCACTCCGGCAGTGGGGCTACCGGTGATCATCGTGCGGACATGCTCCACCACCTGGGGCATGGCAGAGAGCGAGCTGGGACAGAGCAGCTTCGGCAACAGATTGTCGGCCACCGCACCCGAGCCCTCCCGTTCGATCAGTCTGATCATCTCCTCGCGGCCCTGCTGCCCCTCGGGCGTATCCGCTTCGGCTCGAGTGTTGGTGAGAATCAGCGCTCGCACCATGTCGCGGTGTCGCCGCATGAACTCGAGCACCACGTAGCCACCCATTGAAAGACCGCAGACCACAACCTGCTCGACTTCCAACTTCTCGAGCAGCGCCGCCAGATCGTCAGCGTACTCCGCCATCGAGTACTCCCCTGATCGCGGCACGTCACTCAACCCCATCCCGCGCAGGTCCGGCGCGATGCGTTGCCACCCCGTGAGGGGCGCAACGAGATGGCGCCACATGGTGCGGTCCAGCGGAAAGCCGTGCACGAAGAGAATGGCAGGACCGTCGCCCTGAACGTCGACCGCGGTGGCGACGTCGCGAATCAGGAGATGCTGGACCGACCCGGCGCGCACCGACGGGCGGGTGCCGAAGAAATTGCGGATCTCGACGGGCACCGCACTCGGCTTGCCTCCCTGCCCCACGCAGACGAACACGGAGTCGGCTTCGGCGACGAGCACGCCATCGCCCTCGCGGCGCGCCGTCTGGTGCAGCGAGAAGCTGGTGCGTCCGAGGTGGGTGAGCGTGGTGTCGAATTGCAGAACGTCGCCCGGAAAGGCCTCCGCGGTGTACTCGGTGGTGGACTTGCGGACCGCCGGCCAGGTCCTGCTGCGCTGAAAGGCCTCCATTCCAGGCCCCGCCGCCAGCACCTCCCAGCGGGCGCGCTCGAACATCCGCAGGAACGCAGCCTGATTCACGTGCCCGAACGCATCGCAGTCGTCGGGGTACACGCGCATTACGACGGAGGGAACAGTGGTCACGGCAGTAAACTTACGCAGCCGGGTGGGGCCGACAACAGCAACCCTTCGCAGGACGTCTGCAAGGACAGCAACTGTCGCGATAAGGCCGCCATGCTGTCGCGATGATGTCTCTATGCCGCATTCCCCAAACGCTTGGCTCACAACCCGTTGGCACTTTTCCACACCGTCTAGACACTGTGTCGATAATCGGTTTCCACGGGCCCCCAGCCGGAGCGTCCACTGTCAACTACCGGGCATACTAGCGATGTTTCACCGCAACGATGCCAGCCAGCGAATCCCACCCCCCCTTAGCGGTCATAGACCGTCCCGCTGAGCTCCGCGCCCTGGTCCGGCGACTAGCCAGCGAGCCGCGGGTCGCGCTCGACACTGAGGCGGCGTCGTTCCACCGCTTCGTAGACCGCGTCTACCTGGTGCAGTTGAGCTCCGACACGGAAACGGCGCTGGTAGACCCGCTGTCCGTTGCCGATCTCGCGCCCATAGGCGAGCTCCTCGCCAACCCCGAGGTGGAGGTGGTCCTTCACGACGCGGATTACGACCTGCGGATCCTCGACCGGGATTACGGGTTCAGGGCCCGCAACATCTTCGACACGCGGGTCGCGGCACAGCTTGCGGGCGAGCCGGCCGTAGGGCTGGGGTCGTTGCTGGAGAAGTACTTCGGTGTGCAGGTCGACAAGAAGTTCCAGCGTGCCGATTGGTCCCGCCGCCCGCTCACCACCGAGATGATCGAGTACGCTGCCGACGACACCAGGTACCTCACTTCACTGCGCGACACGCTCGAGCAGAAGCTGCGGGAGATCGAAAGGCTGGAGTGGGTGCGCGAGGAGTTCCGCCTGCTCGAGGACCTTCGCTGGACTCAGCCCAGTGGGGACAACGAGGACGCCTACCTGCGCATCAAGGGCGCACGCGCGCTCAAGCCGAAAGAGTTGGCCATTCTGCGAGAGCTGCACCGCTGGCGGGAGCGCACCGCCCGCAGTCTCGACCGGGCCCGGTTCAGGGTGTTGTCCAATTCGGCCTTGCTTGCCGTCGCCAAGGCCGCGCCGACCAGCGCGAAGAAGCTCGCAGCGGTTCAGGGCATGCCGGTGAGCACGGCGCAGCGCTACGGCGACCCCGTGCTGCGTGCCGTGAAGAAAGGGCTCGCCGTCCCCGCGGACAAGCTCCCCCGGGTGCGCCGCTCCCGTCGGCCGGAGCCCGACCCCGAGTACGACCAACGGCTGGAGCGGCTCAAGCAGTTGCGTAACCACCGAGCCGAGGCCGTAGGACTCGCCCCCGGCCTCGTGTGTCCCAATGGAACCTTGCAGGAAGTCGCGCGCGCCGGTCCGCACTCGACTGCGGAGCTCGACGGCGTGGACGAGCTACGGCACTGGCAGCGTGAGGTGGTCGGCGACTCGGCTATACTGGCCGCCGTAGAGGGCGCGGGGGGTCAGAAGCCCAAGTAGGCCCGCACTTTGGGGTTGATCCGCTCCGGCGTCCAGTAGGGCTCCCACACCAGCTCCACCCTCACATCCTTCACGCCGTCGAGCGCCCGCACGGCGTCGTCCATGTCGGACATGATCTGGGGACCCGCGGGACACCCCGGCGACGTGAGAGTCATCTTCACGTCCACCTTGCCCTGCTCGATCGCAACATCGTAGACCAATCCCAGGTCCACGACGTTGATGCCCGCCTCCGGGTCCTTCACCTTGCGCAGGGCGTCCTGTATGGACGCTTCGGTCAATGTGTGCTCGGACTCTGTAGTCATCACTCTACTCGGATCCAGTCACCCGTTCCCAACACTCACCCGCTCAGCTTCGTTCCGCAACCGGCCCCCAGCGCCTCGCTACCCAGGCATACACCCGTTCGGCCACCGGCATGAGCCCGGGCACCGTCGCCACGAACCCCACGGCTCGACCGCCGCGCAAGTAGCGGAACGCCTCTCGCGCTGCTGCGGCCCCCGCGAACACGGCACCATCGGGTCGCACCAGGTGCGCGGCCTGCTCGAGGCGCTCACGCGGCTGTCCCGACAGCTCGGTGGCTCGCGAGTCCTGCAGCGGGAGCAGCCAGATCACGTCATCCCGATCGAGCCGCTTCATGCGCTTGACCCACTTGGCGCAGAAGCCGCAGTTCCCGTCGAAGATCAGCGTGGGCCGCGCTGGTTTGTGCGGTGCCTGCCCGACCTGTCCCGCGATCAGCATCCGTCGGCCGTCGGGTCCGGCGAACCGCAGACGCTGGCCCTCAGAGCCACGGCGGCGTCAGCCACCGCCGCTCGAACCTCCTTCAAGCGGGTGATGGAGCGCCGCGTGCGCGGAGCGAACACGCGGTTGGTCAGTACCACGACGAAGAGATCCAGCTCAGGATCGATCCAAATGGACGTGCCCGTGAACCCGCCGTGCCCGTACGCCGCTGCGGAGAGCAGTGCGCCTGTGTTCTCCTGCGTCGTCGTGTCCCGCACCTCCCATCCCAGGGCGCGATCGCCGGCGCCGCGCCGGGTGAACTCGCGTACCGTCTCGGGCTGCACGACCTGGAAGCCGCTCGGCGCCCGGCCCCCACTGAGCAGCATTTGCGCGTACCGCCCCATGTCCGCACCCGTGCTGTACAGCCCCGCGTGGCCCGACACGCCACCCAGCCGCACTGCGTTCTGATCGTGTAACTGTCCTGCGATGACGTAGCCGCGCCACAACCCGACCGGCGCAACACGGCCCCACATGCTGCGCGGCGGCTCGAACCGCGTCTCCGCCATCGCTGCCGGCCCGAACACTCGCTCGGCGGCGAACTCGTCGAGCCGCTGGCCCGATACTCGCTCCACGATCCACCCCAGCAGCATGGCGTTCAGGTCGCTGTAGATGACCCTACCCGCCGGCTCGTAGCGCAGCGGTTCGGCGAGCACCAGCTCCCTTGCTTCCTCGGCAGTGCTCGCGCGTTCGTTCAGCGGGAGAAACGCCCTCAGTCCGGTGCGGTGCTCCAGCAGGTGTCGTACCGTGACGCGGTCCTTCCCCTCACCGGTGAACTCGGGGAGGTAATGCTGCACCGCCCGGTCCAGGTCGAGCATGCCGTCCTCCACCAGCACCATGGCGGCCGGTGTCGTGGCCACGACCTTGGTGAGCGAAGCGAGGTCGTACAGGGTGCTGTCGGGATGCGGCACCGCCGCATCAGCGGACCACGTGAAGTGGCCGTAACCCCGGACGTGAAGAATCCGCTCTCCGGTACCGACCACCACTACCGCACCGGGGAAAACGCCGCCTTCAATTCCCCGGGCGATCGCAGCGTCGATGCCGGCCTGCGCTCCGATCTGGAGCACCAGTGCTAGTGCTGTGCAGAGCATGGTTCAGACGGTTCCCTTATATCATATCTAGTGTCGCCCAGCTGGCCTCAACCGACAACTGCCCCACCGCGAAGGAGCATCGTGAGGCAACGCACATCCTGGATGATATTGGCCGCATCCATCACCATGGCAGCCCCGGGACAGTCACAGGAACTGCCCGTCGACACCCTGGCAATGAAGGCGCACACGCGGTTCCTGTCGCACGACATGCTACGCGGCCGTGCCACCGGATCCGACGGGGCGCGCCTGGCCGCCCTCTACATCGAGAGCCGGTGCCGGGCCATGGGACTCGCACCCGTCGGCGGCGGCTACCGTCAGGACGTGCCGCTCGAAGAAGGACGCGTGCTGCCCGAGACACGGCTGCGCGCGTCACGCGGGCAGGGCGTCGCGGAGTTCCGCTTCCCCGACGATTTCGCACCCAACGTCGGCACGAAGGAGACGTTGCGCGACTTCGGGGGGCGGGTGGTGTTCGTCGGAGCCGATGAGACGATCGTGAGCCCCGCTCTGGACGGGGTGGCACTCGAGGGTCGCGTCGCCGTCACGCTCGGACCGATCAGGGGCGCTGCCGTGGATACCCTGGCACATCGCGGCACCGCGGGGATGATCCATCTGATCGGCGACCCGGACGCCTACGAACTGTACGCACGGAGCCGGGGCGATACGCGCCTGTACCATGCCGACCCGGGGGTGCGCTCGTCGTTCTTCCCACCGCTGCCCGCCGTCCTCGCCGGGCCGCGACTCTCTCACATGCTGCTGCGGTACGCCAGCCTGGGCCCCGCGGACGAGATTCCACCACAGGCGCTGGGCTGGTCGATCGATGTGACCATCGCGCTGGAGCAGCGTCCAGTCGACGCCCACAACGTTCTGTGCCTGCTCCCGGGAAGTGACGCGAGACTGCGGGATACGGCCGTGGCATTCATGGCTCACTACGACCACCTCGGGGTCGGAGCACCGAGCTCGACCGGCGACTCGATCTACAACGGCTTCTCCGACAACGCCGCGGGCGTTGCGATGCTGTTGGCCATCGCGCAGCGGCTGGTGCACCGACCACTGCGCCACTCCACACTGTTTCTCTTTCCCACCGGCGAGGAGCGGGGCCTGCTCGGGTCGGATCACCTCGTCGCGCACGCGCCGTGGCCCCTCGAGCGCATCGCGGCGGTGATCAACCTCGATGCGGGCGCCCCGGCGGCCGCCCCCGCGCGCTGGCAGCTCGCTGGGGTGGACAGCACGGGCCTGGGCGCGCTGGCGGCAGCGGTCGCGGCCGAGAACGGCTGGGACATCACCACCTCGGCACCACGCCCCAACTCCGACTACTTCCCCTTCACGCGCCGGGGCATACCCGGACTGCTCATCATTCCGGGGCCGCTCCCCTACGAGGGGCTTTCGTCGGACAGCTCGAGTGCCTTGTTCCGTCGGTGGGACCACTACCACCAGCAGGCGGACGAATGGGCAGAGGACTTCCCCTATGCCGGCCTGGCACGGTACGCCGAGTTCGCCTATCTGATCGCCAGGCGGGTGGACGCCGCGCCCTAACGCCTGGGCCTGGGTTCTTTCACCGAGCCCGGTGGAAGGGCGTACAGCAGCCCTGCGGTGCGCCGGTCACGCAAAGTCAGGTCGTGAACCGTAGTTGTGGGGTACATGACGTCCTGCGGGTCATCGGAGTGCCCCAACCCGAGAAGGTGGCCGATCTCATGGATGGCAACCGTCTTCACGGCATCGGACGAGAGGGGCCAGCCGGCGGGGCTGTGCGTCGCCAGGGTTAGGGTGCCCTTCAGCACCCAGCCGCGTGAGCTCCACATCAGATCCGCCTGGCCCGTGCGGCGCGCGTCGAATCGCTCGATCCAGCGCACGGCGACCTCGGAGTCGGCGGAGTCCCGTACGAAGCGGAAGTGCACCGGGATGCTGCTGCCCCGCTGCCAGCGGTAGAAGGCATCCTCTACCGCCCGCCCCATGTCCACCGTGTACCCGGGCGCGCCACCTTCCGGCAGATAGACGGCGATCGGCTCGTCCACCCGCTCGGGCCAGCGCCGCAGCAAGGAGTCAGCCTCGACGAGCATCGCCGGCAGATAAGTGTCCGACTCAGCGATGCGGCGGCGCACGACAGCGCGCGTGGCGCGCACGCTGTCCCAGTCAACAGTCCCACCCTGGGGACCCGAATCGACCACGACCGTGTCCACCCTGGCACGATCCGAATCCGCACCGCCGGGCGCGCGGGCAATCAGATAGACGGCCACGGCGACGACCGCTACCGTTGCTACTGCTGTGGAGCGACGCATGGCACGCAATATGGCCGGCTCCCGGCCGTCGGCGCCACCACTCCGGCTGGCATCCGGGCCGCTGCTGGTCTATCATTCCCTTTCTTCAGAAGCACCGGACAGAAGCCCTTAAGCCGTATCGGGTCAAATGTTTAGCAGCGCGGGGCGCGGTAGGGCGGAACCGCTCGGGGCCGGGAGTGCGCGATGATCGCACCGCCCGGCCGCCTCATCATACGGTTCCGATTCCTGATCATCCTCTTCTGGATCGTGGCAGCGATACTCGCATTGCCGCGGGCCGCCGCCGTGCACGAGGTGCTCGAGGTCGAAGGTGAAACGGTAGAAGGCTCGGACTCGCGCATCGCCGCAGAAGCCATCAGAAGCGAATTCCCCCAGCCCATAAGCCACTACTTCGCCGTCACCCTCACCGGCCCCGTCCCGATCGACAGCCCTCCGTACCGCGCGCTGCTCGATTCGCTCACCAGCAGCGCGGTGCGTGAGCAGTACATCACGCGGGTGTTGTCGTATCTCACCACCGACGACCCGGAGCTGATCAGCGAGGACCGGCAGACCACGTTCTTCGTGGCGGCGGTGGCCCCCGAGAACGGCAGCGCCACCGACTTCGTGCCGCCGTTCCGCGAGACGATACACGGCACCAAGGACCGCATCCCCTGGGCGGCCGACTACGAGGTACAGGTCACTGGCAACCCCGCCCTCGACTACGACATTCGGTCTGTGAGCAAGGAGGATTCCGAGCAAGGCGAGCGCAAGTCCCTCCCGTTCACCGCCGTCGTCCTCGTCCTCGCCTTCGGCGCCCTGGTGGCCGCGATCATCCCGCTCGTCGTCGGCGTGTTCGCCATCGAGTGCGCCCTCGCCCTCGTGCACGTCGCGGCAGGGTACTACCCGATGTCGATCTTCGTCCTCACCATCGTCACGATGGTCGGGCTTGGCGTGGGGATCGACTACTCGCTCCTCATCGTCACGCGGTTCCGCGAGGAGTTGAACCGGGGCCGCACGGCACGGGCGGCCGCCGAGCGCGCCACGGCCACAGCCGGGCGCGCGGTCGTGACCAGCGGGCTCACGGTGCTGCTCGGCTTCGGCGCGCTACTCATCACGCCCATCAGCGAGACCCGATCCGTGGCCATTGGCGGGCTGTTCGTGGTCGCCGCGGCCGTGCTGCTGTCGGTCACCTTGCTGCCGGCGGCACTGTCGCTCATCGGCCGCGCGATCGACCGACCCCGTTGGCTGGCCAAGCGGCTCGCGTGGTATCACGCCCCCACCGGGTGGGAGCGCTGGGCCCGCTGGTTGGCGCACCATCCGTGGCGCGCGCTGGTGATCGGCGGAGTAGCCATCGCAGCCATCACCTGGCCGCTCGCCATGATACAGGTCGGGTTGCCCAAGTCCGGCTGGTTCCCCTCGGAGACCGAATCCAGCGACGGGGTGCGCACCCTACAACAGATGGGGGCGCAGGGAGCGCTGTTGCCCGTACGCGTAGTGGTTCGCGCGCCCGAAGGCGAGAGGATAGTGGGCAGCAAGTACATCCGTGGCCTCAAGCGTCTCTCCGATTCCATCAAGGCCGACCCGCGCGTGGCGCAGGTGCGCAGCGTGGTGGACCTCGAGCCCAACATGTCCTCGCTGCGTCTCACCATGATGTACAGCGACGTGGACGCCGCACGAGCACGCTCCCCCGAGTTCTTCAACGCCTACCTATCCGACGACAACCGCACCACGCTGCTGGACGCGTTCCTCAGCGACACGACGTCACTGACCAGTTCGATGGACGTGGTGGAGCGCGTGCGCTCGATCGCGGGTGCCGGGGTGCGGGGGCTCGACTCGGTCGCGGTGCACGTGGGCGGCTTCCAGGCGGGTAGCGTGGACCTGCAGAACCGCCTACTGGAGCAGTACCCCACCGTCGTGCTGCTGGTGCTCGTCACCACCGCGCTCATGATGTTCATCGCGTTCCAGTCGATTCTCGTGCCCATCAAGGCCGTAGTGATGAACTGCCTCTCCGTAGCCGGGGCGTTCGGACTCACGGTGCTGGTGTTCCAGTACGGAGTGGGTGCTTCCATCTTCGGGCTCGACGAGCCGACGGAAGCGATCTACGTGGTCGTTCCGGTAGTCGTGTTCGCGGTCGTGTTCGGGCTCTCGATGGACTACGAGGTCTTCCTGCTTTCGCGCATCAAGGAGGCGTTCGACCGCACGGGACGCAACGACCAGGCCACGATGGAGGGCCTCACCGCCACGGCCTCTGTGATCACCAGCGCAGCGGCCATCATGATCGTGGTGTTCGGCACCTTCAGCTTCTCGCGGGTGCTGGCGGCGCAGCAGTTGGGGTTCGGCCTCGCGGTGGCCGTGCTGCTCGACGCCACGTTGATCCGGATGGTGCTGGTGCCCGCGTTCATGCACATCGCGGGCAGCTGGAACTGGTGGCCGGGGGTGACCAAGGCGCGGCGCGCGCGGGCGGAGGAGGCCGCTAGCGCGGAGGAGCGGGAACCCGAGGTGCAGCCAGCCGGAGAGCCAGCTCCAGACGCGAGCCCCTGAGATCCCAGTGCCACGCATCCACCCGTGTACCGCTGCGCGGGTGCTTCAACGGACGGTACTGCAGCCACTCCCCCCGCATCCCGAGTCGCTCTCCGGCGCGCAACAGCTTCGCTCGGTCAGAAGACACCATGTGCGCCCACTGCTCTCCCCGCAGCTCGAAAGGGTGAAACCAGAGGCCCCCCTCGAGCGCGTGCTCGACCCCCTCTCGCCAGAGACCGAACTCGCGCCATACTCCGTCAGTCGCACTCAAGCGAACCGTCCTGCGTTGCCCCGCCCACCGGCCCCGCGGTTCGCACGTACAGGTAGCACCGGCGGGGAGTATCCTCATGGGTGGCCACCGCCGCCCAGCCGTCGACCGTCGCCTCCCGCACCTCGACACCAACCCCCGTGCCGAGCGCGAAGCCCCGCGCCTCGAGCGCCGGGATGTCGGGCGCGTAGATCCCCGCGTCGTACAGGTACGACTCCTGCGCCACGGCGAAGCGCATCAATTCCTCCCGCATGACCGAGACGGAGCGTCGTTGGAGCGACGCACCCACCTGCAGCACGGCCGCCACGGCCAGCAGGCCGAGCACTAGGACCCACACCAGGGTCTCCGCCAACCTAAGCCTTGGCATCGAGCCAGTTCTCCCCCACTCCGAGATCCACCACCAGCGGCACGCTGAGGTCCGCCGCCTGCTCCATTTCGCGCCGCATGATCTCCCCTGCCGCATCCACCTCCGCCCGCGGCGCCTCTATCACGAGCTCGTCGTGGACCTGCAGCACGATCGCACTCTCCAGGTGTTGCTCGGTCAGCACGCGCGCGGTGCCGATCATCGCGAGCTTGATCAGGTCCGCCGCCGATCCCTGCAGCGGTGAGTTCATCGCCACCCGCTCCCCGAACGTCCGCACGCTATACGACCGTTCCTTGAGCTCCGGGATGTAGCGCCTCCGTCCGAACAGCGTCTCCGCGTATCCCAGGTCCTTCGCGCGTTCTACGCATTCATCGAGGTAGCCGCGCACCCCCGAGAAGCGCTCAAAATAGAGGTCGATGAACTGCTTCGCCTCCTCCTGCGAGATTCCCAATTGGCGGCTCAGGGAAAACGGACCCTGTCCATAGATCGTGGCGAAGTTGATCGTCTTGGCCTGTGCCCGCATCTCCGGGGTCACGTTGGCGGCGTCGACGTCGAAGATGATCGCCGCGGTCTCGCGGTGAATGTCGCCCCCGCTCTCGAACGCTGCCATGAATGCGGGATCCTGCGACGCGTGCGCCAGCAAGCGCAACTCTATCTGCGAGTAGTCCGCCACTACGAACAGGTTGCCCGCGTCCGGTACGAAGCAGCGGCGGATCTCCTCGCCGCGCGGCGTGCGCACCGGAATGTTCTGCACGTTGGGGTCCGAGGAAGAGAGTCTCCCCGTGGACGCGCCCGTTTGGCTGAAGCTCGTGTGAATGCGGCCGGTCTCGGGATTGACCGCCTGGGGAAGCACGTCCACGTACGTGGAGCGCAGCTTGCTCAGCTCTCGGTACTCCAGCAGCAGGCTGGGCAGCCGGTAGCCCATGCTGGAAAGCTCCTCCAACACCGACGCGTCGGTGGACGGGCCGGTCTTCGTCTTCTTCAGGACCGGCAGCTCCAGTGTCTCGAACAACACCTGTCGCAGCTGGGGGGTGCTGGCGACGTTGAACGTGACGCCCGCCTCATCGTAGATGGCCTGCTCGATCGCCTCGAGTTCCGAGCCGAAGCGAAGTGAAAGCTCCCCCAGCTGCTGCACGTCTACCGCGATGCCGCGCCACTCGACGTCGACCAGCACACCAACCAGGGGCATCTCGACGCTCTCGAGCAGACCATCCATCCGCCCGGCCTCCAGCTGCGGCTCGAAGTAATCCCGCAGACGGAGCACCATATCGGCGTCGGCGCAACAGTACGCACCCGCCTGCTGCTGCGGGACCTCGGCAAAGGGTCGCTCCGACTTTCCCTTGCCGACGAGGTCCGAGTACGTCGCGAGCTGCACCCCCAAGTGCTCGCGTGCCAGTACGTCGAGGCCGTGCGATCGCCTACCCGGATCGAGCACGAAGCTCGCGATCATGGAGTCATACTTCACCCCCGCGAGCTCGACTCCCGCCCTGCGCAACACCAGCCAGTCGTACTTCACATTGTGCCCCGCTTTGGGCACGCTAGAATCCTCCAGCAACTCCACCAGGGGCCGCATGTGGTCGTGCGCCAACGGAGGGAGGTTCCCGGGAGGCGGCGCGTCACTCAGTTCTCCGTCGGGAAGACGGTGGCCAAAGGAGAAGTACCACGCGCGGCCGTCGCCCACCGCCAGCGATAGGCCTATCAGGTCGGCACGCACGGGATCCAGGCTGGTGGTTTCGGTGTCCAGTGCCACGATGGCGGCAGCACGCGCCTCGCGCACGACCGCATCCACGTCGGCCACGTCGGTCACAATGTGACAAGCCGTCTCCGCTGCCGCCGGCGCCTGCGCGTCCTCCAGCTTCTGCAGCAGCGAGTGAAACTCGAGCTCGGTATACAACTCGCGCAGCGCCTCGGTGTCCCACGGCTGTGCCTCCAGTGCCTCGAGGTCGAGCTCAACGGGCACGTCGCGCTGAATCGTCACGAGGTCGCGGCTCAGCCTCGCGTTGTCGCCCTCCTCCAGCAGGGCTTCCCGTGCCCGCTTCGCCTTGACGTCCGCGGCGCGGCTGAGGATCGTGTCGAGGTCGCCGTATTCCTCGATCAGCTTGCGAGCGGTCTTCTCGCCCACTCCGCGCACGCCCGGAATGTTGTCCGAGGCGTCACCCACCAAGGCCAGGAAATCGATGACCCGCTCCGGCGGCACGCCGAGCCGATCGCGCGCGTTGTCAGGGGTAACCCACTGCTCGTCCACGGCAGCCGGGCCACGGCGCCCCGGGTTCAACAGCGAGATGTGCGGTCCGATGAGCTGATAGAAGTCCTTGTCCCCCGAGACTATCACCGCCTCGAGCCCCTCGTCGGCCGCGCGTGTCGCCAGAGTGCCAAGCACGTCATCGGCCTCGTAACCCTCGACAGCCACCAACGGCACCGCGAACGCGGCCAGCAATTCCTCGATGCGCTCCACCGAACGGTCGAAGTCGTCCTGCAGCTCCTCGTCGAGCTTCTCCCGCGTCGCCTTGTATTCGGGATACACGTCCTCGCGGAACGACGTCCCGGCGTCGTGCACCCACGCGACATAACTCGGGCGGTGCTCGGAAACGAGGCGGTGCAGGAAGTTGGCCACGCCCCACGCAGCGGAGGTGTTCTCCCCGCGACTGGTGCGGAGCGGGCGCCCGATCATCGCGAAGAAAGCCCTGTAGATCAGGGCGTAGCCGTCGACCAGGAACAAGCGTTGCGGAGGCTGGGGCGCCATGGTGGGAAAATAGCCCCAAAGGAAACGCCCCGCCGCAAGCGGCCGGGGCGTTTCGTGTGAGCGGGGAGAGGAGGGCTAGACTCGGATTACATTCTCAGCGAATTCGCCTCTCTCACCACTGGACACCTCGAACTCGACGACCTGGCCCTCTGCCAGCGTCCTGAATCCGTCCATCTGGATGGCGGAGAAGTGCACGAACAAGTCCTTGCCGCCCTCTTGAGACTCAATGAAGCCATACCCCTTGGAGTCATTGAACCACTTCACCTTCCCCCGTGCCATTGCCCCTCCTCCTGCTGGGATGTCCGATTGTGTCCTCCGCCGGACGGGGCTGTCAAGCACGGACCAGGGAGCTACTGGCGATCCGTCGGGAATGGCTGCTCGGGCGGGTGGAGAGCGCGGTAGAGCTCGATGTTGCGCAGCACCGTCTTGAGGTATCCCCGCGTCTCATCGTAGGGCACCCGCTCCACGAACCGGAAGGGGTCGCTCGCCTCGGGGTAGCGTCGCCAGCGCGCCACCGGACGTCCTCCGGCGTTGTAGGCAGCCAGCGCGAGTATGATGTCCTGGTCGTAGGTCTCGAGCAACGCGGCGAGGTGCGCCGTTCCGACGTGGAGATTTGCGTCGCCCACCGCCAGGAGGGAGTTGCCCCACTCGATGCCCAGGCGGCGCGCCACGCCCCTTGCAGTCGAGGGCATCAGTTGCATGAGCCCGCGCGCACCGGCCCGCGACGTGGCATCCTGCATGAAGCTCGACTCCTGGCGTATCAGCCCGACGAGGAGGTAGGGGTCCACGCCGTATTCGGCGGCCTCTGCCTCGATGAGATCGCGCAGCGGCCAGGGGAAGACCGCGCGCACGACCCGCGGGTCGTTGAGGGTGAGCGTCCCCGCCGCCCGCCAGCCGAGGCGGATCCCGTAAGACACCCAACCCCGCTGGATCAGGCCTTCGGCGAGATCCAGCATCTCCTGGGGCGGGCGATCCGCCTGGGCAACGTTGGAGCGCACCACCTGGTCCGCCTCCTGCAGCATTCCGGCGGCCCTCAGCAAGTCGATGCGATCGAGAGTGACGCTCACGGCAAGGGCCGCGACGGGCCGTGGGTGAGGCTCGAAGCGCGGACGCGGCATCCCGACCATCACCCGCGCCATCGTCCCGTAGTATCCGAGTGAATCCTCGCTGCCCAGCGCCGTCCACAGGAGTCGCGCCGCTGCGCTGTCGCCGGAGCCCTGCATCAGCTGGGCGAGGAAGAACCGGGCGGCCTGACGCCGTGCTCCGCGGACTGCCACCTCTGCCTCGTACCACTCGGCGGCGGCGGCGGTGTCGCGCCGCGCCACACTGCGAGCGGCCAGGGAGAGACGCGAGCGGCCGGCATACTCGTGGGTGGGCCAGCGCAGCCCCACCTCACGATAGAGGCTGTCGGCTGCGGCGTAGCGTCTCGCACGCCGCTGTCGCTCCGCAACCAGAAACACCGCCTGCGGAGCGAGCGGGTGGCTGGGGTGGGCTTCGGCAAAAGCCAGCAGCGCGCGGCTGCCCTCGCTCACCCGCCCGATGCGCGACAGCTGTCGTGCCCTTTTGTATGCGGCCAGCGCCGCGTCGCTTCCCCCCAACGCCGCGGCCCGTTCGTAGGCTTCGATGCCGCTCCTCAAGCGCCCCGCATCGACCTCCATGTCACCCCACAGCCGCACGACTCGCGCCGATGCGTCGGCTCTGTCCGCCGCCCGTCTTGCCAGAGCCGCTGCTTCTGCCCGGCCCCGCACCCGCCTGTAGGCCTGAGCCACCGCGATCAGCTCATCCGGCCCGGCTGCGTCCAGTCCGGCTTCGGCGACCTCGAGGGCGGCGCGAACCTCACTCGTGTCGCGCGAGCGCAGTGCCTCCTGGGCCAGGTGCAGTGCGCGCGCCGAGTCGCCCAGGGCGACTGCCAGCAGGGCGGCCTGGGCCGTTGCCCCGGCGGCACCGAACGATTCGATCGCCCGTGCAGTGTCGCCCGCCGCGAGGAAGAGGTCAGCCCTGACCCGGGCGGCGAACGGCTCGGCCTCCGGCGGCACCTCCCGCAGCAGCCCGAACGCCAGGACCGGATCGTCGGTGACACGTGCCTCACGCAGCGCGAGCCAGCCCGCAATGGGCCGTAGCTCCCGCTTCGCCTCGCCGTAGCGGATTCTCGCGGAGTCCCGCATCGCCGCTCGCTCGTAGGCGTCGGCGGCCCGAGCGGCGAGCGTACCCCGCTCCAGCCCCGACGCGTGCGCTGCGGCGCGGCCGTACAGGGCGCCGGCGGCCTCATAGTCGCCGGCCTGGTGCGCGGCATCGGCAAGCAGGGGGAAGGTCTCGGGATCCGAGGCGGAGGCGCCGCCGTGCTCGAGGAGTATCGCCCGCGCCCGCTCAGGGCGGCCGAGCTTCAGCTCGGCGCGCACCGCCGCGAGGACGTCCTCCCGAGCCGGAGTGCCCGACTCGAGGACTTCCTGGAGCCGCACTGCCTCGTGCCAGGTGGCGCCAGGGTCCTCCGCTGCCGGCCGCAGCCAGACTGCAGCCGGCAACGCGGCGGCGAGCGCCACGACCACGATGAGGCGGGCGAGTCTCATGGCAAGGGCTAAGATAGTCAGCCAGGCCACGGAAGCCGTGTCACCAGTCACCGCAGCTTGCCGAAGGTCACGGCCACGGCTTACTTTCGCGGACCTACATGCCTCAGGAAAACCTCGCCGGTCGCACGATCGCGACCTACAAGCTACTCGAGCGGGTTGGCGAAGGCGGCACCGCAACGGTCTATCGAGCAGACCACCCGGAGCACGGTCGGGTTGCCGTAAAGATCCTGCGTGAGCGCCTGCGCGCCGACGCCACCGCAATCAAGCGGTTCCTGCGTGAAGCAGGCTACCACTCACGCGTGGTGCATCCGTCAGTGGTGCGCACTTTCGACTACGGCGAGGTGGACGGGCTGCACTACCTGGCACTCGAATGGGTCGACGGCGAGCCCCTCTCGAAGTTCGCGCAGCGGTCCGGCTGCTTGTCTCCATCACTCACCGCGCACATCGTCTCGGGCCTGGCAGAGGGCATCGATGCAGCGCATGCGGTGGGGATCATCCACCGCGACCTGAAGCCGGAGAACATCGTCTACAACCCGAGCACGCGAGAGGTCAAGCTGCTCGACTTCGGGATCGCGCGCGATGCGGAGCTCGACGCTGCGGAGCGGCTCACCCGCACCGGCTTCTTTGTCGGCACGCTGCACTACGTCGCGCCCGAAGCGCTCTCGGGCGAGCTGGTGGAAGAGGCGGCCGACATCTACAGCGTGGCTACCATTGCCTACTACCTGCTCACGGGACGGCACCCCTATAGCGGGCGCTCTCCGCGGGAGCTGTTCCAGCAGCTCCTGACGCAGGACCCCACGCCGCTGAACCAGGGCGCTGCGGGGCTCGGATTGCCCAAGTCCCTCGAACGCGTGGTGATGCGCGGATTGTCGCGCGACCCGGCCGACCGACCGGGGTCGGTCGCGGAGCTGGCGCGCGAGATCTCGCAAGCGGCGGAAGGTGCCCCGGATTCGCCGCCCTCGGAGGAGCCCCGTAAGGGTGGTGGGCTGCTGGGCGGCATCAAGTCCATGTTCCGCCGGGATCAGGGCGGCAAGGGCTAGTAGTTGCAATCACTACTACCACCTAGCGGCCGAGCCCACCGATGAACCCCGCTCCCCCCAACCGGATAGCCGAACTCGCCCAACTTCTGCGGGAAAAGTCCGTCGAGCTGGGGTCGTTTACCTTGGCGTCCGGACGCACTTCCAGCTACTACGTGGACGCCCGGCGCACCACCATGTCGGCCCGGGGCCTGGAGCTCATCGGGGAGCTCGGCCTTGCGGCCGTGCGGGACGCCGGATGGGACGCAACCGCGGTGGGAGGGCTCACGCTCGGAGCCGACCCCGTGGCCTACGCGGTCTCCCTGGCGAGTCGCCGGGCGCCGCCCGCGATCGACGCGTTCACAGTGCGCAAGGAGCCCAAGGGCCACGGCGCGAAGCGCCAGATAGAAGGGTGCTTCGGCGCCGGCGCCCGCGCGGTGGTCGTCGAGGACGTGATCACGACGGGCCAGTCGGCATTGCGAGCGATCGAGGCCGTCGCCGCGGCGGGAGGCGTGGTGGTGGGAGTTTTGGCGGTCGTGGATCGCGAAGAGGGTGGGCGCCAGGCGATCGAGCAGGCAGGCCACCAACTTCGCGTGCTGGTGTCACTGCGCGACCTGGGAATCACTCCGCTGGACGGCGATGCCACAGGGTGATGTGAACACCGAGTCCCGCGCTTCGCGCAGGTCGTCCCTCTCGATGCGCCTGCGGGGCTGGGTCGAGGCATCCCCCACCGAAGAGCAGCGGGAGAAGGACCGCGAGACTGCTCGGATGAGCGTCCTGCGGCGCTGGGTCCTGATCGTCGCCGCTGCAGTCCTCCTCTTGGCCGGCAAGGCCGCGGGTGCCGTTGTCGCGTCGGTGGTTCCGTTGCTGGGAGTGGTGGTCGCCGCCACTGCTGCCAACGGCGCCATGGAGGGGTTGTTGCGGAGCGGCTGGTACCGTTGGTGGGGGATCTACGCGATGGCGGGTATCGACCTCCTGCTTGCCGCGGCCCTCGTGGTGTTCTTCGGACCCGGGGCGATGATCGCGGCGCTGTTCGTGGCCATCGTGCCCTACACGTTCGACCAGGGTCGCTGGGTGATGGAGTCGCTCATCCTGGTTGGATCGCTGGCCTACGTCGTGGCCGCGGCCTTGCACGGCTGGCTGTTCGGCGGAGGGGGTCTGGCGCCGGCGCCCACCGTATACCTCGAGGCACTCCTGTTCCTCGGCGCCGCCTGGTTCACCACACAGCTCTCCACCGCCTTGGCGCGTCGCGTGCGCGTAACCCGTGGTGTGATGGCCGCGGCGGAGGCGGGCAATCTGGCCGTGCGGGCCCCCGCCGAGCAGCAGGACGAACTGGGGCTCCTCGAGCAATCCCTCAATCGCATGCTCGATGAGACCGCGGCCACCATTTCCCAGGTGCAGCGCGAGGCGGACGAGGTCGCCGCCTTCGCCGAGCTGCTCGCCACGCACGCGGGTGAAATGCTGGCAGCCGGCCGCGAGGTGACCGATACCGCCTCACAGCTCGCCGACGCAATGCGCGAGCAGCGGGAGCTCGCGGACGGTGGCAGCACCGACGGAGCGACCGCAGCACAGGCGGCGAGGGAGCTCTATTCCCGCGCCGAGCTCATGCAGGTGGACGCGCGCGATCTGGTGGAAGCCTCGAAGCGCGGGCGCGACAGCGTGCTGCGTGCCGGTGAGGCGCTCGTGACGGTGGGCAACGAGGTGCGCGTCACCGCCGCGACCGTCGATGAGCTACGCTCGCTCTCCGAAGGAGTCGGTGTGTTTGCAGACACCATCTCCAAGGTCGCGCGACGCACCCGACTGCTAGCGCTCAACGCCGCCATCGAGGCGGCGCGCGCCGAGGAGCACGGGGAGGGGTTCGCGGCGGTGGCGGATCAAGTACGCACGCTTGCCGGCGAAGCCGCTGAGTCGGCACGCGACGCGACGCACGTCGTTTCGGAGATTCAGGCCGGGATCAAGGCGGTCGCCCTGGCCATGAGCAAGGGCGAGTCACAGGTGCGGGACGTGGGCAGCGTCGCGGAGGAAGCCAAGACGGCACTCGACTCGATCGAGCAGGGCGCGGTAAAGGCCGCAGAGCTCGTGACGGCCACGACCGAGAGCTCGCAGGCCCAGGCCCAGCGCCTGAGCGGACTGGCAGAGCGCCTTTCCCGTGTGGCGGACATCAGCTCCACCTCTTCCTCCGGTGCCTCCAGCGCAGCGCGAGCCATGGCATCCCAGATCACCGCCATGGAGAGCCTGACCCACACCGGGCAGCAGTTGGCCGACCTCGCGGAGAGACTGCAGGCCAGCATCGCACGCTTCTCTGTGATGCAACCCGAGTACCACACCGCGGAGCACGGCGCCCTGCGGCGCACTTCCGGCACACACGAGGCGTAGGCCGGGTAGCGCATCCCACCAACGAGGGACCCCGCGCCCCGGCCGAAGCCGGAACGCGGGGCCACCATCAACGGCTTGCCACTCCCTAGTAGACCACCGGGCAGGCGTTGTAGTGAATGAACGGCAGGGCATCACTGTTGTTCAGCGCGTCCAGCACGTCCTTGATCGCAGTCTGCTCGGCTGCCGTTCCCGAGTTCCACGCAGCGATGGCCGCGTCGATCAGGCTCTGAGCCGTGACCCAGGCACTGCCATCCCAGATAGCCGCACCCGAACCGTCCAACCGATGGATCGTATTGAAGATGAACGCCAGCAGCTGCTGGGCCAGCTGCTCCCGCGGGTCCCCACCGGCGTTGGCGTCGGTCAGGAAGTGCGAGATCTCGGCCCTGGGCGTGCCTGCGCCTGCGGCGATCCCCTCGGTGATCTTGTCGTTGTTGTATGCCGCAGCTACATCCGTGCCGTCCGTGAACATGCCGTCGAACGGCTCGTCCCCATCGCCGAAGTACGTCGACGGGTCCGCGTACGGCGAAAGCGAGTTCACGTACGCGATGTCGTCGTCGGTGATCTCCGCCAGCCCGTTCTTGTTGTGCCAGTAGCCCTTGGTACCGAAGTCGGCCGTGCCCTCACAGAAGTTCGTGAAGGTGACGGAGAAGGAGCCGCCGCTCACGGTCGAGCCGTCGAGCGTCGACTCGATGGTGAACTGCTGTGAAATGGCGCCGCTCACGGTCCACCCGCCGGTGGCGGGCACCAGCTCCGTCACCGTATAGTCACCCGGCAACAGGTCCCCGAACGTAGTGCACCCATCGGCTCCCGTCTGCTGCACCGTGGGACCGACGGCGGCCCCCGTGACGTCGGTCCCGGTGAGCTGCATCTGCCACCCCGCGATCGGTGGCTCACCCTCATCGGGCACGCCGTCGCCGTCACGATCGTACACCTTGCACGCTGTGATCTGGCCTAGGCCCACGTTGCCGTACACGATCTCGTGCAGCTCCTGGTCGGCCTTCATGCTGTAATCAGCCGTGATGGTCACCGTCACGCCGGGGTCGGCGCTCGGATACAGCGACTGAACGACCCCGTCCAGGATGCTCACGGTCTGCTGCGTGCCGGCGGGCGTCGCCTCGGTGAACACGTAGTCGCCGGCCTCCGCCGCGAGCAGCACGAACTGCGTGTAGTCGAACCCCGCATCCACCGGCGTGGTGTAGTCCACCCGCCAGCCGGTGATCCACTCATCGGAGCCTTCGTCGAACACGCCATCGAGGTCCTTGTCGTGGAACTTCTTCACCGTGATCTCAGGTGGCTCGATCTTAGGGCCCTTCTGCTTGACCTTGTAGTTGTCGGTCTTGGAATGGTGCGGGATGAATCCGTGGGCGTTGCCGGGCTCCCATCCCTCCCCGTTGACGTTGCAGTTGCCGTTCTGCCCCACGCAAGCGGGTAACTCTCCGGCGTAATCTTCCACGCGCGTCACCCACGCCTTGTACACGCCGCCCGGGTTGGGCGTGTCGTCGTAGGGGAAGAGTTGCACCGTGATGGCGCCGAGTTCCGGGTGATCGATATCGACACCTTGATTGTGCTGACAGGGCACCTCGGTCCAGACGCCCTTGTCCTTCTCCAGGTTGGTGCCGGCGTAGACGAATTCGATCACGCCGGCGGCGTTGACGCGGATCATCCGACACGAGATGTGATCGGTGGACAGCAGGTCCTTGCCGCTCGGGTCGGTGACCTGGAAGTAGTAGTCTCCCGCCGGAAGTCCAGCCGCGCTCGCCGGGGCGTTCGGTCCCGGCCCGCCGTCGAGGTAGACGTCTTCCTTGGCTTCGTAGCGGACGTTCTCGTTGACGATGCTGCCGTCAACAGTGGTAGTGAAGATCGCTCCGCTCAGCGGTGTGAACTCGGTCGCATGAAACTCCGGCCCGCCGACCGCAGCCGGGTTGAGCGACGCTTGTTGGCCCGCGTCGCACGCAAGCATGAGCAGCCCGACTGAAAACGCGGGTGCCAGGCGTCCTAGGGCTTTCGACATGGTGGGCAGATCCTCGACTTGTGGGAGGTGGAGCTGTTATCAGGCTCAAGGACAGCGTGGCCTGCGTCACGAAGGGGAGAAGCTACCGACCCATCCCCGGCGGTCAAGACCCCCACATACATGAGGGTGAGCATGACACCTTGGAAGTCGCAGGAACGAGGGCGGGCCCTCAGGAAGGCGACTCTTCGCCCCACGCCCAATCGCCCAAAACAGCAATCCGACACCGTCACCAGCCATGTCCGTGGTCACTCACCCCTGTGGGGAGCGGGTGGAACGTGCGGAACTTCTGCCGATACGGGACGATCAGGCGCGAGACGAAGTCATTGAGTGCCACCTCGAAGCCATAACGCTTGCGGAACTCGCCGGCAGACACGCCGAGCGCTGTCCGGAGGTGCCTGCTGAAGCTCTGCGGCGAGGAGTACTCCAGGCGGTATGCCACGTCGGCGATCGAGAGCCCGGGAGACTCCAGCAGCCCCGAGGCATATACCAGGCGTACCGCCGCCAGATAACGCTTGGGAGAGGGCAGTCCGGCTCGAAAGAAGCGGGACATGAAGGTGCTTGCCCCCACTCCGAGACCCCTGGCGAGCGCCCGCACGGTGGTGACCGCCGGAGCGCGCCGCACCATCACGTCGAACAGGCGCTTGCACCCGGGGCTGGCGTTGCCCAACGCCGGGACGATCCGCGCGAGCATGAGGGACGCAGTGGGCCCGGCGGGCCGGTCCACCAGGTCCCGCAGTCGCTGCCACCCGTCGCGGCCGCTGAGGTCCACCACGCGTTGCACGCCGCACGCCCCGAGGTGCAGCAGCCGCTCGCTCGAGACGGCGTCGTGCTGTGACAGCACCGCCACCGTGGGCACTCCGGGGAATCCCCGCACCAAGGTCGTGAGGTTGGTGAGCTGATCGTGGCTCACGCACCGGGGCGAGACCAGCACCGCATTGACCGGTCGCTCGCGCACGGTGCGAAGCACCTCACGCAGTGTCTCGCTGTGAATCACGGCGAACCGGCTCCCCGCCCCGGCTTCGAGTCGAGGCCGCTCGGGCGGCTCTACAACCGTTGCCACCATGGAGCCCACAGGGTATGCCATCGCCTACTCCTCGCCAAAATGGGGCGGGAGGATGGCCGCCCCGCGTCAACCGCCCCTCAAACCTCGCCCTGTGGTACGGCATCGTGCGGCACTATCTTTGTGTGAGAGGTGGTGGAGCGTGACAGGTCGCGGCCCGCGTAGGCGGGTCGAGGAAAGTCCGAGCTCCACAGGGCAGACTGCCAGGTAACGCCTGGGCGCCGTGAGGCGACGGACAGGGCCACAGAAAACATACCGCCCGCTTCGGCGGGTAAGGGTGAAATGGTGGGGTAAGAGCCCACCGCGCGGCTGGCAACAGCCGTGGCACGGCAACCCCCAGTCGGAGCAAGGGGCAACCGCCATCCCAGATAGATGACCTTCCGGCGTTCCGCGCCGAACAGAACTCGGCTTACGGCTCCACCACCTCTGGCCTCAAACGCCCGCCTTTCATATCATTGCGCAGCCCTACACCCTTCCGACGACGATATGTCGAAGCGCCCGCCCGATGTACCGGAGCCAGACGAGCGTCCTTACCCAGTCGACTGGGAGCAGGTCGCCGAGCTCCGCGTATTCCGCACCACCGCAGAGCGGTGGCAGCGGCTCATTGGATGGCGCGGCGACATGCGCCGCAAGGGCTGGAAGCTGCTGCGGGTGAACGCCAGCAGAGGCGAGATGGTGGCCGTATTCGGGCGCACAAAGGAAGAACTCCTGGCGAGGCAGGGGGTGGCATGATGAACGGGCTCAGGCTGATCACGCTCGTCGCGGCGGCTGGCACGGCGCTCACGGGATGCGGCGGTTCCTCGAGTGGTGGCACGGCGGCCGCCCCACCCCCACCGACGCCGCAGCGCCTGGTGTACCAACCGTTCGCCGCACAGTACCGGGCTGCCTCACACGGGAGGGTGGAGCAGGAGTTCAGCGGGCAGACCATGCTGAGCGAGTTCGGCCTGCGGTACTACGTGTCGGCCGAGGCGGTGGACGAAGACGGCGTCATGGGGCTCACACTGACGGTCGATTCGGTACCGCTCGCGGTGGGCGGTGGGCTGTCGGCCGCGGAAGCTGTGGCCGCAGCCGGCACGAGGTTCACCGGCGTGCTCCGCCCGGAAGGACACATCCGCGGTTTCGCGGGTGGGGACACGACCGTCCCCCTGGTCCGTCAGCTCGCTTCGGGGCTCGAGCGGATCTTTCCGGAGCTCCCCGAAGGAGGGGTCGTTCCGGGACAGACCTGGTCGGACACCATCGAAACGACGAGCCCGGGTGCGGGCCTCGACATTCTCGTCTCTGTAGTGATCGACCACCGGGCCGAGGGATGGATACAACACGCCCTGGGGCGGGCCTTGCACATCGTGAGCGAGGCTCGCTACACGCTGTCGGGCGATGGAATGCAGGGCGGGAGCGAGATCTCGATGGAGGGCAGCGGGGTGCAGCGCTCGAACAGGTACGTCTCGCCTGACGGCCGCTACCTGGGCGGCACGTCCGCCGACACCTCATACAGCACCGCACTGGTAGTCGCCATGGGAAGCTCGATCCCGGTGACGCAGATCCGGTTCGATACCCTGGCCATCGTGCCGTAGGGTGCGGAGCTCGTTGCTCGCCGGCTTGCTGGCGGTTTCCCTCACCGCCGGACCAGCGGCCGCGCAAATCATGCGGCCTCGATCGAGCGATTACCTGTTCGTTGCCACCGCCGACGACGTGCGCGCCACCTGGCTCAACCCTGCAGGGCTCGGCGTGGTGAAGGAGGCCTCGGTAATGGGCGAGCTGGTGGTGGACGCCCCCGTCGAGGGTAGTACCCAGCTGGGGCAGTGGACCGCTGGCTTCAACTCACGCGGCTTCTCGATCGCGTTCCAGCAGAGCCGCTTCCCCGACAACACCACGAACAACATCTGGCACTTCGGTGCCGCCCTCGGGTTCGCCCGTGGGGCACTGGGCGGCTCCGTCGCATGGTTCACCGGTGCGGGAGACAACGACCGCGCCGGTGACATCGGGTTCTACTACCTGCTGGCCTCTCCCGTCAGCTTCGGGATCGTGGTGCGCAACATCGGGCGCCCGGTGGTGCGCGACAGCGTGCTCCCGATCAACGGCGCCGTGGGCCTCAGTTGGCTGCCGATACCGCGACACCTCCAGATCGCGGCAGAGGTGATCGTAACCGAGAAGACCGAGTTCTCCGACGTCGAAGCGGTGTACCGCGCCGGCCTCCAGGTCGGCACCGGGGGAAAGCTCCCGTTCGGGGCCCTGACGACCTTCGACCTGGGGAGCAACTTCAAGATCGACCGCTGGCACATCGGCATAACCGTCGGAGGCGACAACCGCGGCATTCTGCTCGGCTCGGCGCAACCGTCGCGGTTCGATCGCTTCAGCGTGACGGGAGTGGCCAGCAGGCGGCCGCCGAGCGCCCGCCCTTAGGGGGTCAGTCGACCAGCCGCAGGGGCATCACCAGGCAGAGGTACAGCGCGGGATCGTCCCACCCCACCGGCTCGACAGTAGCCGCCCGCTCGGGGGCCTTGAACGTGAGCCGCACCTCGTCGGTCGGCATGTACTTGAGGATCTCGAGCAAGTAATTGGCGTTGAATCCGATCTCCAGGACGTCGCCGTCGTAGGTGACCGCCATCTCGTCCTGGGCCTCGCCCAGGTCCGGCGTGCTGACGCTGAGCTGGAGGGCTCCCCCGCTGAACTGCAGGCGTACCCGGTGGGTCTGGTCGCTCGCGACCACCCCTACCCGCCGCAGGGCCGACGCGAGGCCATCCTTCTCCACCGTGCAGGAGCGATCGTTCTCCCGCGGGATGACCTGCTCGTAGTTCGGATAGGGCCCTTCGATCAGGCGCGTGAACACGAGAGTGGACCCCGTACGGAAGCCCAGGTGGTTGTCGCTCTTTGCGACCTCGATCTCGTCGGACGGCCCGAACAGGCGGCGTACCTGCTCCAGGGCCTTCGGGGGAACGATCAACTCGGCCGAGGCGCTTCCGCTGGATACGGGAACGTCCATCTTGGCGAGCCGGTGGCCGTTGGTCGCCACCATCCGCATCATGTCCCCCTTCACCTCCCACAACACACCGTTCAGGATCGGACGGCTCTCCTCGGTGGATGACGCGAAGCTCACGTGGTTGATGAGCTTCTGCAGATCACTCGATGTGACGGTCCAGCTGTCATCGAAGTTGACCGGTGGGAAGTTGGGGAACTCCTCACGGGGGATCCCCAGCAGCTTGAAGCGTGAGCGACCGCATTCGAGCTGCACACGCTGCTCGCCGGCAGCGGTCATCCGTATGGCTGCACTGGGGAGCTCACGCACGATCTCCACGAGCTTCTTGGCCGGGATCGTCACCGCACCTTCGGCATCGACTTCCGCGGGAACCATCGTACTGACAGCAATATCCAGGTCCGTACCGGACAGGCGCACACCGTCTGCGGTCGCTTCCAGCAGGATATTGGACAGCACGGGCAGCGTGGTCTTCGTCGGCACGCTTGCCGCAACCGCGACTAGGCCTTCCTGTAACCGCTCCCGCGTGATCGTGAACTTCATGTTCTCTCTAACACGGTGTGGATGAAAGATTCTACTAGTACTTTACTGATAACTATCTAGTAGTGCTAGTAGAGTGCCTTGAAACCTTGACAGATCTCGCAACACCTTTTGTTGATACGTCTTGTAGCACTCCCCTCATGTAGACTCTCGGGATAGGCTGTGGAGGACCTCTCCACTATCTCACACTCGCTCAGCAACTCCACAGCCGTCCACAACGGCGTGTCCACAGTGTGGGCTAGTGGACGTGTACCAACTCCCGCCGTGCGTGCTCCACCCGGTCCCGGAACTTTCGATCGGAAGCCATCTCCCGCTGCACCTTGTCCAGGCTGTGAATCACCGTCGAGTGGTCGCGCCCGCCGAACGCCTGCCCGATCTCCACTAGCTGCATCCCGATCAGCTCGCGTGCCAGGAACATGGCCACCTGACGCGGCACGGTGAGTGTCTTGGTACGTGCCTTGGAGCGCAGCCCCTCGGGCGTCACCCCCCAGCGGCGCGCCACCACTTCCTGAACCCGGTCGACGCTCGGGAGGCTGGCCGGGTGGTCGCCCGAGGCACCCCCGTCTTGCGTGATCTTGTCGGCCAGGGCGTCCCGGGCGAGCTCCACGGTGACCTCCCGGTGCTTCAGCGAGGCGAACAGCAGGAGCTTGATGATGCAGCCCTCGAGCTCCCGCACGGAGCTGCGCACGTGCTCGGCAATGAAGCGCAGCACGTCGTCCGGTATAGTGAGCTCCAGATGGTCCTGCTCCGCCTTCTTCCGCAGGATGGCGATGCGGTGCTCCAGGTCCGGCTGGCCGATGTCCGCCACCATGCCCCATTCGAACCGGCTCACCAGGCGGGACTCGAGGCCCGGTATCTCCGTAGGGGGACGGTCGGAGGTGAGCACGATCTGCTTCTGCGCCTCGTGCAGGGCGTTGAACGTGTGGAAGAACTCCTCCTGCGTCATCTCCTTGCCTTCGAGGAAATGCACGTCGTCCACCAGGAAGATGTCCACCTCGGTCCGGTAGCGCCGCCTGAACTCCACCATCGTACGGCTGTGGATGCTCTCGATCACCTCGTTGATGAACTGCTCGGCGCCCATGTAGAGGACCCGGTTCGATGAGTCGCGCTCCAGTACCGCGTGGGCGATGGCCTGCATGAGGTGTGTCTTGCCGAGACCCGTAGCCCCGTAGATGAACAGGGGGTTGTAGGTCTTCCCCGGCGCCTCTGCAACGGCGTGCGCGGCGGCGCCGGCCAGCTCGTTGGACTTGCCTACGACGAACGTCTTGAAGGAGTAGCGCTCGTTGAGGGGCCGGGTAGTACGTGCCTGGGTCTTGCCATCCGCGGCCGCCGGGGCCACGAAGAAGTCCATCTGGGGCCGTTGCGTCCGTTCCTCCTGCACCCGGAACGTGACCTGCAGTGACGCACCGAGCTCCTGGGTCGCCAGCTCACCGAGCAGCTCGGAGTGCTTGGACTCGTTCCATTCCACCGCGAACTGGTCCGGAGCACCGAGCACGAGCCGCCCCTCCTTGAGATCGATGGGCTCGACTGGGTCCAGCCAGGTCCGAACGGTGGGGTCCGGTAGCTGCGAGCGCGCCGCGTCCAGTAGACGGGTCCACGCCTGTTGAGCTGTCAATTCCATCTACGATTTGCGGGTAACTCGGTAGGGGGTTCGCCAGGGCGAGAGATTGTACCGCTCCGATGTGGAAAAGTCAACCTTGACCCCAAACCCCTAGTGCGACTAGCTTTCCCCCCCGCAAGAAAGGGATTTTGAGGGCATGAAGAGGACCTACCAGCCGCGCAATCGGCGGCGGAAAAATAAGCACGGGTTCCGTGAGCGGATGCGCACCCGCTGGGGCCGGGCTGTGTTGAGCCGCCGGCGCAGGAAGGGGCGCAAACGCCTCGCCGCCCAGGTGCCATCCAAGCACGGAGGGCGCTGACGCCCGAGGGACTGCCTCGGAGCTGGCGCTTGACGCGCAGATCTGAGCTGACGGCGGTGATGCGGAAGGGCCGCAGTCGCCGCACCCCGAGACTGGACATCTCCTGGCGTGAGAACGAGGTGGGACACCCGCGACTGGCTGTCGTCGTACCGAGGTACGGCCGGACCGCGGTGCGCCGCAACCGCCTTCGCCGCCGGCTGCGCGACATCGCGCGCCGGCGTGTGCTGCCGGGACTCTCGCCACTCGACCTGGTGATCCGTCCACGAGCGTCGGCATACGGCGCCGACTTCGACGAGCTCTCCAACGACCTGGAGCAATGGGCACACACGCTCTCCGGTTGATCCGCTGGCCCCGCTACCTGGTCATGGGCGTGATTCGCCTGTATCAGGTGCTCGCATCGCCGTTTCCGTCTCCCTGCCGGTTCGCACCGACCTGCTCCACCTACACGCTGGAAGCGGTGAACCGTTACGGCGTCCTGCGAGGATCGTGGCTGGGTGTCAGGCGGATCCTCAAGTGCCACCCGTTCCACCCGGGTGGCCTCGACCCGGTACCGTAGCCCGCAGATGGACCGCCGCACCGCCCTCGCCATCGTTCTGATGCTGGTCGTCGCAGTGCTGCCGGCGCTGCTGATCGAGCGAGAGCCTCCCCCGCAGCAAGTGTCGGAGACTCTCGACAGCGTCGTGTCACCGCCGCCCGAAACGGTGGCCGTGGCTCAGCCGATTCCGGAGGTCGCTCCTGCAGCGGTCCAGGCCGAGCAGGCACCGGAGCGCGACGTGCCGGAGCAGTTGGTGACGGTGCAGAGCCCGCTCTACAGGATGGAGTTCTCCTCGCGGGGCGCGAGGCCGGTCTCCGCCCGCCTCGAAGAGTACCGCACCTTCGCTCCCGGCGACTCGGGGCAAGCGCAGCTGCTTCCCCCTGAATCGCGCTTCCTCGAGCTGGACCTGGTATTCGGCGGGGACACGCTTTCCCTGGACGATTGGACCTTCGAGCCGAGCGCCACGGACATCGTGGTCAGCGCCGCCGGCACGGAGCTCCGCTGGTTCGGGCGCCAAGGTGCGCTGGGCGTCGAGTTGACCTACACGTTCGGACCCGAGGAGTACTTGTTCGACGTGCACGGTCGAATCACCGGTACCTCGGCGAGTGGGTTCGTCCTGGTGCGTCTGGGACCACGCATCGCCTTCGTGGAAGCCGACAGCGCCGTCGACTTCCGTTCGTATTCGGTCGTCACGAAAGCGGCGAAGACCGAGCGCCTGGACTTCCGTTCGCTCGACCCGGGAGAGACGAGGTCCCTGGAGGGTCCCTTCGAGTGGGTGGCGGTGAAGTCGAAGTACTTCCTCGCCGCCGTGCTCGCCGTGGAGGAGAGCCACGCGCTGTTCGGCGGCGCCCTCGCCACCGGTGGTGCACGCGATGGTAAGGAGGCCATTCACGCCGACGTGGTGACTTCCCTTCCGGCGCCCGGCGGCGAGTTCGGATTCCTGGGGTACATCGGACCGCAGGAGTTTCGCCGTCTGGCGCGCATAGGCCACGACCTGGAAGACGTCAACCCGTACGGGTGGGTGTTCCGCCCGATCATCCGGCCGTTTGCCAACCTAATCGTGCGCATCCTGTTGTGGATGCACGACGTGCTGAACCTCAGTTACGGCTGGGTGTTGATCATCTTCGGGTTGTTGATGCGTGTGCTCTTATGGCCGCTCAACCAGAAAGCCATGCGCTCCAGCATGGCCATGCAGGCGATTCAACCCGAGCTCAAGGCCGTGCAGGAGCGCTACAAGCAGGATCCGCAGCGCATGCAGCAGGAGGTCATGAAGCTGTACAAGGAGCACGGAGTGAACCCGCTGGGCGGCTGCGTGCCAATGCTGATCCCCATGCCGGTGCTGTTCGCGCTGTTCTTCGTGTTCCGGGAGACGATCGAATTCAGGGGCGTACCGTTCCTGTGGCTGCCCGACCTGTCGCGGCCCGATCCGCTTTACATCGTGCCGATCCTCATGGGGCTTTCCATGTTCGTGGTGTCGAAGATCGCGCAGCGAGGCGTACCGCCCAACCCGCAGGCGAAGATGATGCTGTATGTCATGCCGGGGTTCTTGACGTTCATCTTCCTCAAGCTGTCGGCGGGCCTGAACCTGTACTACGCGGTGAGTAACATCGCGAGCATCCCGCAGCAGTGGTTGATCTCCCAGCAGCGGGTGAAGCGGGTGAATAGCAAGCGAGAGTAGCACTCAGGCCCCGCCTGGCCACCGCACCGCCGGTTCCCCTAACTTCGAGCCGTGCTCACCGACGTCATCGCCGCGATCTCGACCCCGCCGGGTAGGAGCGGAGTGGCTTTGCTCCGAGTCTCGGGCGGCGGCGCGCACGACATCTCACGAACGGTCCTGACCCAGTTCCAGCCCGAACCGTGGCGCTGCGCGCGCCTTTCGCCCGCCGTCCATCCTGTGCGGGGCGAGCTGCTCGACGAAACGCTCTACGTGACATACCGAGCGCCCGCGTCGTACACCGGTGAGGACATGGTCGAGGTCTTTACGCATGGAGGCCTGCTCGTGCCGGCGGAGGTGTTGGCTGCACTGCTCGCAGCCGGGGCGCGGCAGGCAGTCGCCGGAGAATTCACCCGCCGGGCGGTGGCCAACGGCAAGCTGGACCTGTTGCAGGCCGAGGCGGTCGCGGATCTGATCGACGCGACCGCGCCGGCACAGCGGCGCGCAGCCCTGGGGCAGTTGGACAGGGGCTTGTCGCAGCGCATCGGCAAACTGCGGGACCAGGTACTGCAGCTCGAGGCCCTGGTGAGTTACGAGATCGACTTTCCGGAGGAGGACAGCGGTCCGGTGCCGCCCGAGCGCATCGCGGACGCGATTGCCGAGCTGGAGCGGGTCCTGGGAGGGCTGATCGGAACCGCGGGCGAGGGAGAGCGGCTGCGGGAGGGAGCGCTGGCGGTGATAGCGGGCCGGCCCAACTCGGGTAAGTCGTCGCTGTTCAACGCGCTGCTGGGCAGTGAGCGTGCCATCGTCACCCACGTACCCGGCACCACGCGCGACGCCATCGAGGCTGCGGTGACCTGTGGCGGCTTCCCGTTCCGTCTCATCGACACCGCGGGCCTGCACGAATCCGACGACACCGTGGAGCGCATTGGAATCGAGGTGAGCCGACGGTACCTGGCAGCGGCCGACGTCGTGATCTTCTGCGCCGAGGCGGGCCGCGAGCTGGCTGCCGAGGAGCGTGCCTTCCTCGATGGCCTTGAGGCTCCGCGCCTGGTGGTGCGGACCAAGTCGGACTTGGCCACGGCGCACGCTGGTTCGGGCGATGAGGTCGTGGTCTCAGCCGAGACCGGTAAAGGGCTTGCCGACCTGCGCACCCGGCTCGCCGAGCTGGCCTTCAGGTCGCTGGTCGGGCGCGGCGATGTGGAGCCGCTCGTCACCCGCGAACGGCAGCGCGACGCGCTGGAGCGCGCGCTGACCGAAGTCCGGGGGTTTCGCGGCGCCCGGGACGAAGGGCTCGAGGGCGCCGTCGCAGCCACACACCTGCGTGCAGCGATTGCCGCGTTGGAAGACGTGATCGGTGTGGTGACCACGGAGGATGTGCTGGGGCGGGTGTTCGCGACGTTCTGTGTGGGAAAGTAGGGTGTGGCGGTGAGGCGGGGCACCTACCGGAGCGAACGTCACGAGCACTGACCGGCAGGAAGCCCTATGGTGATAGTCGGTCTTACCTCGCCGGCGGCCAGGAGATCTGCGGAGTCAATTGGGGAGTGCAGTTCGCAAAGGTAGGGGCCCCGCCTCACTCCGCACCCTACTGCAACGAGTCGTCGTCCCCCTCCACCGCGAGCCGCCAGATCTCGTCCGCGAGCCACTGGATGCGCTCCTGTGCGTATGCAAGATCCGAGCGTCCCATCTCGTTGGCGTTACGCGACACCTCGCGCACGTGGTCGATGAGCTCGTCGATGACCTCGCGGAGCACGCGCTTCTGGCGCCGCTCCGGCAGCGGCTTGGCAGCCGGACGCTGCGCCTTCGCGGCCTTCTTGGCGGACTTCTTCATGCTGTCTGTACGCCGCGGGCCCGCTGCTCGAACTCGAGGCACTCGTCGGCGCTCGCCCTGAGGGCGGCCGCAATGCCCCGCTCGGCCACCATGGCCTCCACCATGCGATAGCCCAGGTAGTAGCCGGCGCGCTCGGGTACGACCTTGCCGCGCACCAGGCGCTGCGCGGCCGGTACACCTCCGGAGAGATAGCGCAGCCGGTATCCCAGTCCCCGCTGGTCCAACTCGTCTTCCAGTGCGCGCGAGAGAAAGGCCTCGAGCTGGCGCATCCGGCGGTATTGGCGGCGCACGTAGCCCAGGTACTCCCACATGTCGTGCCCCGGCACGACGGCCCGTGCAGCAGCCACCGCGAGGCCCTCGTTCACGACGAGCTCGCGCAGCGTAGCGCGGCTGCCGCTCTCCCAGTAGTCGTAGGACCCATCCATGTCCGCCACGATGCCGGCCAGCTCGCTGCGGCTGTCGGGCGACGTATAGCGTACTGTGTGCGCCACCTCGTGGGCGATCCATAGTGGCAGCAGCTCGGGCTTGAGGCCGAGTCCCAGCGACTCGTGATTCGGCCGGCCGGTGAAGTGCTCGAGGCAGACGAAGGCAATCCCGCGTCCGCCCACGACCAACTCGCCGGCGTTGGCGCCGCCAACGCCCACCATCAGGTACACATCGAACTGGCGGTCGACCTGGAACGCATCTTCGCAGCGGCGCAGCGTTTCTTCCGCAGCCGCGACGACGTCGTGCCGCTGCAGCAACGCATGCAGGTCGCGGCGGTCCGCGGTCAGTGTACGCTCGATGACTTCCTGGGCGTGTGGGCTGTCGAGGTCGAGGATGTAGTTGTGCCAGTAGGCCGCTAGAACAGGAAAGTGGTCTCGCAGGTAGCGACGATACGCCTCCAAGGGATCCGGTGCGTCGAGCGCGGCGAGGAATTCCGGAACGAGGTTGATGAGCATGGAGGCGCAACCAATTTGTGACGCACCCCGGATACTGACAACCCCTCTATTGCAGGAGCTGCTCCAACATTTCTGCTTGCGTGGCGGAGTAGCCGTAGAACACGATCTCCTCGAGCGAATCGAAGTGCGGTGACTGCCGAATGGCATCGAGCATGGTCAGGGCGGCCTGCTCGAAGCCGAAGCCCCCGATGCCGCTACCGAGCACCGGCAGGGCGATACGTCTCACCTGGTGCTGCGCGGCGAGTGCCAGGCTGGCCTGCGTGCTGTCGCTAATGGAGCGCTGCGACACCGGCTCATCGCCCATGGCCGCTGCGTGGATCACGAAGCGCACCGCCATGTCGCCCGCGCCCGTGATGGCGGCCTCGCCTACCCGAACCGCTCCGTGCCGGTCACACTCCCGCTGAATCGAGGGGCCCCCAGCACGGCGGATCGCGCCCGCGACGCCTGCCCCCAGCAAGAGGTGGTTGTTCGCCGCGTTGACAACGGCATCGCCGTCATAGGTGGCGATGTCGCCCTGGCGCACAGTAATCGTGGGTGCCACGTGGGCGGTCTTTGCCGCTAGTGGTCCCGCAGGTCCCGGCTCATCTCGTCGAGCAGGCGGCGCTCTTCGAGCGTGAGGCTCTCGATGCCGGTCGCCGAGATCTTGTCGAGCACGCGGTCGAGCTCCTCGGAGCGCCCCTCGACGGCTCCGGGCGCGGTTGGCTGCGGTTGTGGCGCACGGCTCTCACCGGCGCGCCGCTGCGGCACGACGTGCGCGGGCTCCCGGCTCCGTGCGGCGGCGCGTGCCCGCCTCACTACGGCTGCCTCGCTGCGCAGGTAGATGAAGCCGAACAGGAATCCGCCCAGGTGTGCAAGGTGAGCCACACCGTCATCGGCTACGGAAATGGCCAGCGCGAGGCTGGCCGTGGCGAGGAACACCACCAGCCACTTGGCCCTTATGGGCGCCGGTATGGGGAAGATGTAGATGGGCGCGTTCGGCCAGTGCATGGCGAATGCCAGGGAAACGCCGAATACGGCGGCGGAGGCGCCCACGAACGGCGCAACCGGTGTGAACAGCGATACTGCGAACGAAAATGCGGTGCCGCCGAGGCCACAAACCAGGTAGTAGAGCGCGAATGCCGGGCCGCCCATGCGCTCCTCTACGGCGGGGCCGAAGAAGAACAGCATCAGCATGTTGAACGCGAGGTGGAAGAACCCCGCGTGCACGAACATGTACGTCACGAACGCCCACCAGCGGCGGCCGGCCGCCGCCGGGTCGAAGGCGAAAAGGTCGAAGAACCACGGCCCCGTGAACACGGTGATCGTGAGTACCCAGACCACCGTGTTCGCGATCAGGAGGCCCCGAACCCAGGGGGTCAGCGAGAAGAGCGGTCGTGATCGCATCTGCCTAACTGTACATCCCCCTACGTGCGCGCTTTGTTCCGGGTTGCGGCCCGCTCGAGGACGAAGCGGCAAATGCGGTCGCACAGCTCCTCGAACGGGATGCCCACGACGGCCGCCGACTGCGGCAACAGGCTGGTGGCGGTGAGTCCGGGAAGCGTGTTCGCCTCGAGGCAATGGGGAGTTTCGTCGGCGTCGAGTCGGAAGTCTACTCGTGAGAAATCCCGCAGTCCGAGTGCGCGGTGCGCCACGACCGCGAGGGAGCGCAGTCGGTCGGCGAGAGCCGGAGTGATCTCCGCCGGGAAGATCTCCTGCGTCATTCCCGCAGTGTACTTGCACTCGTAGTCGAAAATGTCGTGCGATGGAATGATCTCTCCCACGGCGAGGGCCTCGTCACCGAGGATTCCGACGGTGAACTCCCTGCCGGAAGCGTAGGCCTCGAGCATCACGGTCGTCATACGGGCGGGCGGTGGCGACGGCGGGCTCGACCTCTTCTGCTCGCTCGACCACGGTGAGTCCCACCGTGGAGCCTGCCCTGGAGGGCTTGACGATGAGGGGGAAACCGAGGCCCGCTACGTCTCCCTCGGAGGCCGGCCACATATGCCACTCGGGCGTGGGCACACCCACTTCCTTGAAGACGCGTTTCGCCGCGTCCTTGTCCATGGCCAGCGCGCTCGCTGCAGGGTCACTGCCCGCGTATGGCAGGCCGGCGTCCTCGAGGACGGTCTGCATCTCCCCGCCCTCGCCCTGGCGGCCGTGCAGCACCAGGAAGATGACGTGCGCCGAGCGCAGCTCGGGGAGGTCCACCAGCTCGGGTCCCAGCTCCCGCGCGGCGAGCCGCTCCAGCTGCTCGAGCGTAGGCGGCTCCTTGCCCACTGGAACCAGCCGCCGCTGCTCCTCCTCAGCCGACAGTGGACCGCTCACCGTATCGACTACCGTCACGTCGTAGCCTCTGGCGCGCAGGGCGGCGACCACCTGGCCGGCTCCCGCCAGGGCCACGTCGCGCTCGGGAGTCGAGCCCCCCGTCAGAACGGTGACGCGCGTCATGCCGGACGGAAGATCACTCGGTACTGGGGTGTCTCCCAGATCTCCACCGCCTCCACCCGAGTGCCCGGCGCGCTCCGTGCAAGTCGTTCGGTGCAACGAGTGCACACCGTTTGAGCGATG
>JBDHJR010000020.1:0-52263 GCA_039586815.1 Gemmatimonadota bacterium
GCTGAGGAGGTCCGCGCCGCGCCCGAGTGACGCGTTTTGAAACCTCGTCCGCCCCCTGAGCGTAGAGCCAGAAGGAACTGAATCATGGCTGAGCGCCTACCTGCTGCATTCTCTCCGCTCGCGCGGGCGGTCCTCGAGTCGTTGTCCGAGGGTGTGCTGATCCTCGATACCTCGGGGGAGGTAGCCTACGCCAATCGTGCCGCGCGCTCCGCTCTGAAGGACGTGAACGGCGACGATCCCAAGATTCTGCTGCCACAGCTCGCACGCATCGGTGCCCGGATTGCGCCGTTGTGGATCGGTGGGGCCAAGCTGGGCGAAGCGGTCTACCTGCCGCCCCAGGACGACGCGGGCAAGAGCACGCTAGCCGACCGCGAGCGCCACGCGATCATCCGCACGTTGGAAGCAACGGGATGGAAGCTCACCGAGAGTGCGCGCCAACTGGGAATCTCGCGCACCACGCTGTGGCGCCGTCTGCGAATGTACGGCCTCGAGCGCGATAGTGGCGGCAGATGGTCGAAGCCTTCCTAGCCGCACTCGTAGCCCTCTCTCTTCCTCAGGACACAGCGACCTTCCGCGACGCAGCCGCGGCGGAGATGTACGCGCGCGCCCGTGTACGCCACATCCGACAGGATTCTCTGGTGCGCGACTACCAGGCCACGGTGCGCACGCGGCTCGATGCCACTGCAGGACGGGGACGTTTCGCGCGGCTCACCACCCTGCTGGCGCACGAGACAGTGGCCGAGGTGACGTGGAGAGCACCCAACGACCTCATGGTGAAGGTGGTCGGCGCGCGCGCCCGGGCGCCGGTCATCGGGATGCTGCAAGGATTGGGTGAGGACTTCGGCGTAGACGAAGCCTCCGAGTTCGACGAGGAGACGGCGCGCGAGCTGGAGGCCGAGCTGCGCCAGGACCTCGTGATCGACCGTCCCTGGTTCATACCGCGCGCGCTGGGTGACAGCATCCGCCTCGTGGGTGTGCCCGACCACGCCGCGCTGCACCCGCTGGCCGACGGCGCCACCGACCACTACCGCTTCGCGCTCACCGATTCGGTTTCGCTGATTCTGCCAGGCCGTACCGTGCGTGCGGTGAAGATGGAGGTGCGCCCCAAGTCGTTCGGCCCGGCGCTGGTGTACGGCGACATGTGGCTCGACAGTGAGACGGCCGACGTGGTGCGCCTCACGGTGGTGTTCATCGGGCAGTATCTATGGGAGCGACCCCACCACGATGCCACAGCAGAGGACAGCGCAAAGGCCCGCGAGAGCAGCAAGGAAGCCGACCGGTATCTGAGCGTCGAGGCGGACGTCGAGTACGCCCTGATCGACGGCCTCTACTGGATGCCGCACCGGCAGCTGCTCGCGATCACTGCGGAGCTTCCCTGGATTCTCAATCTGGCGATCCCGGCAAGGGCGATCACCACCTTTCGCGATTACAGGGTCAACCGCTCGCCCAACATCGAGTTCAGGGTGGACGTGAGCGACTCGATCCCTCCCGGCGGGATCCGCCGACTCTCCGTGCGCAGACGCCGCCGCGGCGACCCGAGCGACACGACCGAGTTCGAACACCGTGAACTCCAGGAGCAGGGCTACATCAGCGCCGGCGTTTGGAGCGACGGGCGCTGGGAGGTGGATGTTCCTGCCGCGGACTCTCTGGCGCTGCACCAATGGGAAACCGAGTTCAGGGTGGATCTCGATCCACTGGAGGAGAGACAGATTCGCGAGTCGTTTGCCCGCATGTCGGAGCTCGAGTACGAGCTGCCGCCGGAGTGGACCGGGAAGCGCAAGCTCGCCCTGGCGTGGGAGCGCTTCGCCGACATCGTGCGGTTCAACCGCGTGCAGGGTCTCTCGGTCGGGCTCGGCGTGCGCTTCCGCCCCGGACCCAAGTTCACCACGCTGTTCGCGGAGGCGCGCTTCGGCATTGCCGATCTGAGGCCCACCGCGCTGCTGTCGTGGCGCCGTGACGCTCCGAGCGGGCTGCTGGACATCAGCGCCTACCGCACGGTGCACGAGGCGGAGCCGTGGACCCAGGGACTCACCATCGGCAACTCGTTGAACGCGTTCTTCGCCGGACATGATGACGCCGACTACTTCCTCGCGTCGGGTGGGGGCGTTTCCTACACCGTGAACTACGGTTCCCTGCGGGACCTCGAGATCGGAGCGTATGCGGAATACCACGAGAGCATGCAGACCGAGACCAGCGTCTCGCTGCCGAACCTGTTCGGCGACTTCAGCTTCCAGGAGAATCCTCCGGTTGCCGAGGGCTGGTTCGGCCGCGGCATGCTCACGCACCGCACCAAGATCGGGCCCACCACGCTGCGTGACGGCGCCGACCTGCTCGCCAGTGACTCGCTCGTGGCGGGGAGATTCTGGGGCGCGCTCTACGTGCCGTTCAGGGTGGCCAATCGTGCGGTGCGCGTCACGCTACGCGGTGGGATCACCGCCGGCGACGCCATCGAGCAGTTCCTTTTCCGGGTGGGTGGCCAGCAGACGGTGCGGGGCCACACCTACGGCACGAAGCGAGACACCAAGTTCTACGCCGCGCAGCTCGACGTCTCGCTCAAGAAGAGCTCATCCCTCTGGACGCCGGTGCTGTATGCGGACGTAGGCGACACATTTGCGGGCGACCCGCTGGTGGGTGTGGGAGCCGGTGTTGCCTTCCTGGGAGAGATGCTGCGGTTCAACCTCTCGTGGGGCCTGAATCCCGACGTCGGGGCCCGATTCGACATCGTGCTGCGCGCGCCGCGCTGAAGCTGCTCCACTACCGCCTCTCATTCTGAGTCCCTAGGTTGCAGCCGTATGCGGCAGAGTGTGTCGGCTATCCTGGTGGCGCTGGGGTGTGCAGCCCTGTTCGATGCCTGTGGCGGCGAGCCCGCCGACGAGGCCGTCGTGGCGGATACCGTCGGCGTCGAGGGCCGCATGACCCGGCCAACCCCCGCCTTACAGGACTCCCTCGAGGCCGAGGAGCAGGAGCCTCTGGTCATGCCCGACCGCCCGGAGCCCATCTTGGGCCACCTGGTCACTCGTGCGGCGGGGGCCGACGAGATAACCGGAGAGTGGCCGGCGCGGGCGGGCAGCTGCGAGGAATCCGGGACCCTGCAAGTGATCGGGGAGCGGGAGGGCACGGGGACCATTCTGCTCTTCTTCCTGCCGCCGGAGGGCGACGACGTATCGTCGTTTCCGGTGGTGCCCGTCGATACCACCGTCCCCGAGCCGCCTGCGGTGCGCGTCGGGGTGCAGCTGCTGCGCGAAACCAGGGGTGAGACCTTTCAGGCAATCGACGGGACCGTTGAGCTCACCGTGCAGGACAGCCGCGCAAGCGGCAGTTTCGCGATTTCCCTGCTCAATACCGAAGCCAACGATACGGCGCTGTACGCCGGTGTGTTCAGTGAGGTGAGGGTACGACCGTGGCCACCCCTCGAGTGCCCGGTGCTCGAGGAAGAAGAGCCGGCAGACACGCTGGCTCGTTAGATTAGGCGGTTCAATGGAGCAGACGTACTTCCGCAAGGGATTCGGCCTCAAGCGAGAGATCGAGGGCGACCTCGCCAAGGACTACCACAGCCAGCTGGTAGACCGGATTCGCGAGGGTGGCAACACGCTCGCCGTAGACGATCTCACATTCCGCCTTGCCGGGGAGTTCGGATTCTGCTACGGCGTGGACCGCGCCGTGGAGTATGCCTACGAGAGCCGCACCAAGTTCCCCGACAAGCGGATCCACCTGGTGGGGGAGATCATCCACAACCCCCACGTGAACGAGAAGCTCGAGTCCATGGGGGTGACGATCATTCGCCCCGGCGAGGACGGCCAGTTCGATTTTTCCGGCGTGCAGTCGCAGGACGTGGTTCTCATTCCGGCCTTCGGCGTGCGTTACGCCGACTTCCAGCACCTGCGTGATCTGGGCTGTGTGCTCGTGGACACGACGTGCGGCTCGGTGCTCAACGTGTGGAAGCGGGTAGAGCAGTACGCGCGCGAGGGCTTCACGGCGGTCGTCCACGGCAAGTACTTCCACGAGGAGACCAAGGCTACCACGAGTCAGGTCACGAAACACGATGGTGGCCGCTACATCATCGTGCGTGACATGGATGAGACGGAGCTCCTGTGCGGGTTCGTCAAGGGCGACGCCACCGTCGCCCAGATGCAGGAGGCGTTCGGGCACAAGGTGTCGGGAGATTTCGACTTCACGCGAGATCTCCAGCGCATTGGCGTGGCCAACCAGACCACGATGCTGGCCAGCGAGTCGCTCGCCATTGCACAACGGATCTCCGATGCGCTCGCCGAGCGCTACGGCGCCGAGCACCTGGGTACGCATTTCCGCACATTCGACACCATTTGCTCGGCAACACAGGAACGGCAGGACGCGATTCTCGAGTTGATCGAGGAGCCGCTCGACGCCATGATCGTGATCGGCGGCTACAATTCATCCAACACGAACAACCTCGCCAAGATTTGTTCCAAGAAAGTCACTACGTACCACATCTCCGACTCCAAGTGCATCCTGCCGGAGTCCGCTGAGATCCGCTACAAGCCGGTGGACGGCACCGACGAGATCCAGCGGGATGACTGGCTGGAGGGCGTGCAGCGCATCGGGATTACGGCCGGCGCCTCCACTCCCAACAACAAGATCGGTGAGGCGATCGAGCGGGTGCTGCAGAGCAAGGGGTTGGCGGTTCCCGCGTGATGAGCCGGGAGGACCTCAACCGGCGGCTCACTCCCTCTGCCGCAGTCCTCGTTCTCGCCAACCTCATTCCCGTCTACGGCGTGGCCTTCCTGGGATGGGAAGTGTTTCCCATCATTCTGCTGTTCTGGTTCGAGAACGTCGTGATCGGGTTCTACAACGCGCTCAAGATGGCCTTTGCGCGTCCCGACGACGTGGGCCGCTGGATCGGCAAGGTGTTCATGATCCCGTTCTTCTCGTTTCACTACGGGATGTTCTGTTTCGTGCACGGGATCTTCGTGGTAGTGCTGTTCGGACAGGCCGCGGGGGTGTCGCCGGACAACCCCGGTGTGGGAATGTTCCTCGCTGCCTTGAGCGGTGCCGGGGTGGTGTGGGCGGCGCTCGCACTCTTCCTCAGCCACGGGTTCTCGTTCGCCTGGAACTACGTCGGGAAGGGTGAGTACCGCCGGGCCACCCTGGAGAACCTGATGAAGCAGCCGTATGCCCGCGTCGTGGTTCTGCACGTGGTGATCATCGCCAGCGGGTTCTTGGTCATGGCCCTGGGTGTGCCGGCCGTCGGGCTGATACTGCTGGTGCTGCTCAAGATCGGCGTGGACCTGAAAGCACACCTCAAGGAGCGTTCCAGGTTCGCGGGACAAGAGAGCTGACGCTCGGGCACACCGACTCGCGCACCACCCACGGTGGGAATCAGTCGGTGACGTCGACCGCGTGCTGCAGCTGACCCGGGACTGGCTGCGCGCCTAGGCCGGCGCCCTCGTGTGCCACGTCCTGTCGCCGATGCACTCCCCCCACGGCGGGACGTTCGAGACGAAGAAGCGCACTTCCACCAGACTGTAGAGATCCCGCGCCAACTGAACCAGCAACTCGCGCTCCTCCTCCGGCAGCGCCGCCAGGTCGATGTCGGCGACGGCCATGGCGCCGTCCGGAAACCGCGCCGCAAGGCTCTCCAGCACTGCGCGCGATTCCCCGAAGTACGAGCCCACGATGTGGCTGGCGGCAACGAAGCGCGGGGCGAACGCCTCGACCTGATCCCCTTCGGTCCACGGGCCGAGCACCCCCACCAGCTTCTTCATCGCTTCCTGCGCCGATAGCGGGACGTCGGAGAGGGGCCGCCCAGAATCGGCGCTGCAGGCGATCGCGGCCCCGAGCGGCAGCGACATGAGGATCTCCAGGAACTCGCGGCGCTTCAGATCGTGGCGGCTCATAGGACCTCCGATCCTTCGAGGTGCGCGGCGAGACGCAGTGCCAGCGCGATGATCGTGAGGGTGGGTGGGTTGGCCGACTGGTGCGGGAAGACGGAGCTGCTCACCAGGTGGAGGTTGTCGACTCCGAACACCTTGAGGTTCGTGTCGCACACGCCGTCGTCGGCGCTCTCCGCCATCGCCGTGGCGCCTGAGGGGTGATAGCCCAGGCCGGAGTCCGGCGGCGAGATGTCCGCAGAGTTCGTTGCGCCCATGGCGTCCGCGATGCGTGACGCCACCACGGCCATGTCCTCAACGGAACGGCGATCCCAGTCGGTCAGGGTCATCGTGACCTTCGCGACGGGTGAGCCGAAACCGTCCCGCACGCTGTCGTGCAGCTCGAGCACCCCGTTGCCGCCCAGCTCCATCATGCCCGAGAGCGTTACCATGCGCGGGACGCTCTCCCGCAGGGCGTCCATGGAGAGGACGCCGTCGTTGGTCGCCCATTCGGTTGCCTCGATACCCACGGGGAACCAGTCCATCGCGGGTGACGCGAGCATCCAGTAGGTAGGCTGCTCGCGCCGGTCCGACCGTGCACGGAAGTGGTCGGTGACCATCGTCTCGAAGCCTAGGCGCCCGCCCACGTGCCGACCGGCATCGAAGGTGACCCACGGATGGAGATGGTCGTTGAACCAGCGGCCGAGCTGACCGCCCTGGTTTCCCAGGCCGTCAGAGAGCAGCAGCAGGCGCGGTGTCTCCACGCCCCCGAGTGCCACCACGAAGTGCTCTGCCAGGAGAACCATTTCGGTTCGCTCGTGCACCCGCATCGCGTGTGCGGCAGCGATTCGGCTACCGCTGGCGTCGGTCTCGAAGCGGCGAATGCTCACGTGTGGCAGGATCGTCACGTTGGGGCTCTGCTCCAGCGGCCGGACGTGGACCCGATCGGGCGAGTAGCGCGCGCCGGACGGGCAGAACTTGCACGCGCGACATGCGAGACAGGGTGAGCGCCCGCGATACGGCTGCGACGCAACGGCGCGTGGGCAGGAGTGCCCCGTGATTCCCACCCGACGCAGGGCGGGCGCGAGTACCTCCCGGTCGAAGTATGAGAACTCGTGCGCGGGCATCGGGAAGGGACCGGAGCGCGGCGAGGCGTAGGGATTGTCGTCGGCGCCCGAAACGCCCACCTCCTGCTCCGCGCGCAGCAGCCAGGGCTCGAGCTCGGCATACGTCAACGGCCAATCGCGCCCGTACCCGTAGAGCGACCTCACCCGCAAGTCATCTTCGCGGGGCCGCCCCATGATGCCCTCGAAGTGGAGGGCCGTGCCGCCGACACCAAACAGTCGTGCCGCGGCCCAGTTGACCACCTGGCCCTCGGGGCTCGCAGAGCTGTGCGGCGCCACCACGCCGGGGGCGACGTCGTCGTTGTAGTCGGCGAAGTCGTTGAGTGTTTCGGTGCCGCGACGCAGCATGTTGCTGCGATCGGCTTCGGTGAAGTGGGGGCCCTGATCTACCAGCAGGATCTGTTTGCCGGACGCGGCCAGCTTGCTGGCCAGTATCGCACCTGCGGGGCCGGCTCCCGCGATGCAGTAGTCCGCACGCATCTCCTGGATCATGGGGGCGCTCGACTGGAGGTTCGGGATCGGGCAAAACTGCAGGGCGGGAGCAACTCTGGCAAATCCCGAGGTCTACCCCCAGCTCTTGGCCGACGGCGCGTTCTGCCTGAGCTGCTTGAGGAATTTGTAGGGGGAATGGGAGGCGGGAAGCGGGAAGCGGGAAAGGTCTTCACCGCGCGCAGTACGCTTCCCATTCCCCTTTTCCCGTTTCCCGAAGGGGTTGGGGGTGGTGCGGCGCAGCTTGAGCGGCCGCACGTGCTCCGCGATGATGTTCACCGTTCCGTCGTCCTTTGCCAGCGTACCCAAGACCCAGAGGAACGGCTCGCCGCGGATCGCCACACGGTCGCGATGGTAAATCGCGGGCCGCACGATGGCGTTGACCATTCCCGCCTCGTCCTCCATCAGTATGAACGTGTAACCGTTTGCCGTCTCCGGCCTCTGACGCGCCACCACCAGACCGGCGACCTCCACCCGCTCTTCGTGCTCCAGCTCTCCGAGCCGGTCGCTGCGCAGCACACCGGGCGGCAGCGTATCGCGCATCATGGAGAACGGGTGCCCGCTCGCCGAGAACCCCAGCACGTCGTACTCGGCCACCAGCCGTTCGTCGCCGGTGACGCCGCCGAAGCGCAGGTGCTCGTGGGGGTGCACGAGGGGAAGCTCGAGTTGGCGCCGCACGCGCGCGCGGCTGGTCTGCTCGGCCTTGGGTGGGAGCCAGAGACCGACCTGCCAGAGCAGCTCTCTGCGAGTGAGCCCGAAGCCGTCACAACCGCCCACCCACACCAGGTTCTCGATCGCGTCGCGTGAGAGCCTGGGTGGTGCGCGGCGCACCAGCTCGCCGAGGCTACGGTAGGGGCCGTTCCGCTCCCGCTCGGCCACCGTCTCTTCGGCAACCTCCCATCCGCAGTCGCGGATGAATCCCATTCCGATGCGGAGGTCTCCCTCCTCGACGGTGCAGTAGACGTTGCTGCTGTTGATGTCGGGCAATCGGATGTCCACGCCATGGCGCGCCGCGTCACGCCCCAGCGCGTCGAGCGAGTAGAACCCCATCGGTTGGTTGTTGAACAACGCCGTGTAGTACTCTACCGGGTGGTAGTACCTGAGCCACGCCGACTGATAGGCGAGCAGCCCGAACGCCGCGGCGTGCGATTTGGGAAAGCCGAACTGGGAGAAGGCCACCACCTGCTCGAACACCCTGCGCGCGGTGGCGTCGGAAACGTCGCGCGTGCGCGCCCCTTCGAGAAACTCCTCCCAGAAGCTCTCCATCAGCTCGAGCGACCGCCGCCGGCTCATGGCGCGCCGCAGCGCCTCCGCCTGTCCCGCGGTGAAGCCGGCAAGTGCCCGGCATACCTGCAGCACCTGGTCCTGATAGATGATGACGCCCAGCGTCTCGTCGAGTGCCTCCCGCAGGAGGGGGTGGTCCACCGGCGGCTCGTAGGGAAGCCCGCGCTCCTTTGCATGTCGCTCGGCCTCGCGCCGCCGCACGTAGGGATTCACGGCGCCGCCCACAATGGGACCGGGTCGGACGATCGCCACCTCGACGGCCAGATCGTGCAGATCGCGGGGGCGGGTGCGTCGGATCATCTGGATCTGCGCCCGGCTCTCGATCTGGAACACCCCAACCGTGTCGCCGGTGCAGATCTGGTCGTAGACCTGCTCGTCCTCGAAGTCGATACGGGAGAGATCGGGCGGCTCGCCTTCCTTTTCCGCTATCAGCTCCACGCACTCCTCGACGGCCGAGAGCATTCCCAGCGCCAGGAAGTCGATCTTGATGAACCGTGCGTCGTCGCACGAGTCCTTGTCCCACTGGCATACGACGCGGTCGGGCATGGCCGAGCGCTCCAGCGGTACCAGCTCCACCAGCGGACGGCTGGAGATGATCATTCCACCCACGTGCTGCGAGACGTGGCGCGGCAGCCCCGCGATCTCTTCGGCCAGGTCACACAGATCGCGCCACAGCGGCGCATTCACCTTGCCCGCGAAGCCCGGCAGCTTTTGCAGCTCATCCCGCAATCCCGCGGCCGAGCGGTGCTCCGCCAGCTTGGCCACCTGCTCCAGCTCGCCGATGGGCAGGTCGAGCGCCTTGCCCAGCTCCCGCACAGCCGAGCGCAGCCGGTAGGTCGGAAAGGTGCAGACCAGTCCGGTGTGCTCCTCGCCGTAGCGCTGATACACGCGGCGAATGAGTTCTTCACGGATCTCTCGCGGGAAGTCGAGGTCGATGTCGGGGATCGACGCCAGGGTCTCGTTGAGGAAGCGGCCGAGGAACAGCTTGTTGCTGACCGGATCGATGTGCGAGAGGCCGAGGAAGTAGCAGATGATCGAGGAAACCGAGGAGCCGCGCCCCCGACCGGGGAGCAGGTTCGCATTCGCCCGCCGTGTATCGCGGCGTACGTCGACTCCCACGTCGCGCGCCATGTCGAACAGGTCGTTGTAGACCAGGAAGAAACCGCACAGCCCGTGGTGGTCTACCAGGCGGAGCTCCTCCTCTAGGCGGCGCTCGGCCTCGTGGCGGTAGGGTGAGTCGAGAGGGTAGAGCTCCTCCAGCTTCACACCGCAGAGTTCGTTCAGGGCCTGAGGTGCGGTCTGTCGCTCACTGCCGCGAAAGTCGGGGAACGTGTATCCCAAATCCGTGGTGAGATCGAACGCGCGGCAGCGCTCGGCGATCAGGCTGGTGTTCGCGATGGCGTCAGGGCGGTCGTGAAACAACGCCTCCACTGCCGAGGGGGGCCTGAGGTAGAACTCGCTGTTCGGCTTCCGAACGTCGTGGGAGCCGTCCAGCGTGGTGCGGTTGCGAATGGCCACCAGCGCATCATGCAGCCTGTGTCCCTCGCGCCGGTGGTAGTGCACGTCTCCGGTGGCGACCAGGGAAAGGCCCGTGCCGTCGGCGACATCGGCGAGCGTGCGCGTGAGGCTCATGTCGCCACGCGCCGCGTTGCGCTGCAGCTCGACGAAGAACCGATCCCTCCCGAATACGGCTCGGCAGCGCTCGGCGAAGCGCCGTGTGGCCGTGAGCCCTTCACGCTGCAGCACGAGGGGGAGCAACCCGTTGCGGCAACCCGACAGTACGATCAAGCCCTCGTGCCGGGCTTCCAGCGAGGCGAAGTCGAGACGAGGGTCCTGGCGGTCTTCTCGACCGAGGTGTGCTTCGGTGAGGAGCCTGCAGAGGTTGGCGTAGCCCTCGGGCGTTTCGGCGAGCAGTGTGACGTGCGAGCCGTCGAGCAGCGTCACCTCGGCGCCGGTGATTGCCTGCAGCCCCAGGTCCTTCGCCGCGTGGCCAAAGGCCATCGAGCCGTACACGCCGTTGTTGTCGGTCAGGGCGAGAGCGGAGTATCCTAGGTCGATGGCCTCGAGCACCAACCGCTCGGGGAGCGTGGTGCCGTCGAGGAAGGAAAAGGCGGAGTGGCAGTGGAGCTCGCAATACATCGGGACAGCGGAATAGCGGGTAGCAGAAACGCCGCGCGGCCTACGGCCGCTGGATGTACCACTGCTTGGCGTTCACGTCCTCGAACAACACCACGTGCCCTCCTCCCTCCAGAATGACCTCCACGTATTGTCGGATGATCGGCTCCCGCCACCACTCGTCGTCTATGCGCCAGGCCTCTATGATCTCGTCGACCGTGCGCTTCCCGTCCCCGTCGTCCACGGCGAAGGGGAATCCCTGAGCGTCCAGCTCGACGGCAATCGGCCGCGGGACGTTCAGGGCTCGAAGTCGATCAGCGCGTAGCGGCGCTCTGGTATGCGTGACCACGGTTGCACCTCGATGATGTGGGAGAGCATCGGGCGCCTCAGTCGGGTTTGGATTTCGTGGGCCGCGGTGTGCAACGCGCGGCGGCGACCGGCGCGGGCCGCGGCGCTGGCATCCCGGGCGAAGAGCTGCAACTCGTCCGTGCCGCGGGCGAAGGCGGTGAACTCCACCGCCAGATGCTCGACCGCGCCGCTGGGTGGTGCCTGGTCGAGACGCACCTTGAGTGGCGCAGCGATGTGATCGCGATGGGCCGAGGGATCCCTGAGCGTAGCGCCGGCCATCCACGAGGCACCGTGCTCCAGAGTTGCCCTCACCCGCACCACGTGCACCCGCCATCCGATGCGCCGCGGGTGCTTGAGTGCGCGCTCGATGAGCTTGTCTAGCGTGTGGGCCAGCATGATGCGGTCGGCGACGGGTGCCGGAAAGTCGATGGCGGCCACGATCGGCTCCGGGCGCTCCTGTCCGGTGACCGGGTCGTCGGCGTTGCCCGCAGCGAGTTGCCACGCGCGCCCCCCCTCGCTGCCGAATTGGGAGACGAGCGCCGTTTCGGGGAGGCGAGCGACGTCGGCCAGCGTCTTGATCCCCAGTTGCCACATGCGTCGGTGCGTGTCGGACGACACGGGCAGCACGGCGACAGGCTGGCTCGCGAGGAATGTGCGGCGCTCGCCGTTGGAGACGATCACGGCGTCGCCAGGCTTTGCCCGTGTGGCCGCGACCCAGGAGATGAACTTTCCCCTTCCCCAACCCAGCCGCATCACTTCCGCCCACCCCACCCCACCGCCGGGAAGCGGGAAGCGGGAAGTGGGAAGGGTACGCCTGCTCCGCTGCTTCGCTCGATTGGTGCTTGCCGCACCCTTCCCTCTTCCCTCTTCCCTTTTCCCCTTGTTGGGGCGGTGTGCCAGGGTAGCCCGTTCCCCGTTCCCCGTTCCCCGTTCCCCGATCACTCTCCCAATCACCCGCAACACCTTCCCCGGCCCGCCATACAACCCCTCCAAACCATCCGCCCCGACGAACACCCTTCCCAGCTCCGCCGGCTCGATCACCGGGCTGACATCGCCCAGCGCGAGCAGCAACCGGGCGAACTGCTCGTCGTAGTAGACGGGGTCGGGCTCGCACAACGTGAGCGAGGGGCAAAGGCCGATGGATTGGCTGACCGTCATCCCCACCCGCACTCCCATGCGCCGCGCGGTGGGTGAGACCTGCCACAGCCTGCGGGTATCGGTTGGCGACAGCAGTGCAGTGGGTTTCCGCACGAGCTCCGGCCGGCGGCGCTCCTCACACCGTAGGGGGAATAGCGGTACCCAGAGGCACACAGCCAACTCACTGCTCAGCATCGTTCCGATCCTCCCCTCCCCTCGCCCGGCCAGTTGGCGAACAGGCTGAGCTGGGCCGCCCGCGCGGCATGGTGTGTCGCCTCCTCCTCTCCCTCGGCGGCGGACTCGGGAATGCCGTAGACCGAGGCGATGCGGTGGAACCGCTGCTTGAGTGCCGCGACGTACTCCTCCGGCGCGTTCCACGTGCTCTCGTATGCGGTGCGGTACCGCGGGGCGAGGTCGGGGTAGTGCTGTTCCACCAGGGGGAGAAAACGACGTTGCACGTCAGGGTAGAGCCTGAGCGGAATGGGAACGACGAACTGTGCGCCCGCTTCCTTGGCGGCCCGCATCAGGGCATCGATCTGCGGCACGGTGTCGGTGATCCCGGGAAGGATCGGTGCCACGATGAGCCCGGCGCGGACACCCGCACCGCTGAGTCTCTCGAGGGCCCTCAGCCTGGCGTGCGGCATGGGCGAGCGGGCCTCGAAGATCTTGATCACCCGCACGTCAACGCAGGTGAGAGAGACATAAACCGAGAGCCAGTGCCGGCGCGCCAGATCTCGCAGGATGTCGATGTCACGGGTCACCAGCGGGCTCTTGCTGATGATGCCGATGCGGAAGCCCCGCTCGCCCCGCAGGCGGGCGAGGACCGTGCGCGTCACCTGGTACTGACGCTCCGCCGGCTGGTAGGGATCGGTGCCGCTGCCGATGACGATGCTCTGCGGGCCGTCGAGAGTGGTACGGCGCCTGACGCGATTGAGATCGCGGTTGAGCGCGGAGAGCACCGCGCTGCGCGACTTCACGAAGATGCGGTGCTCGAACGGCTCCAACCCACGCGGGTGCTGCAAGTCGGCGAACTCCACCTCGGTGAGGCGGCCGGCGTCGTGTGCCCGCTCCACCACGTAGCGGTGCGCGTAGCGAGCGTAGCAGTAGGTGCACCCGAACTCGCAACCGACATAGGGATTGAGGGACCAGAATCCCATGTGGGTGGATTCGGGCGAGTTGATGATCGACTTGGGTGGCAGCTCGACGAACTTGGTGCCGCGACGCCGGTCTCCCAGCAGTTGCAGCGGACGCTTCTTGTCGGGCGAGGAGGAAGAGGGAAGAGGGAAGGGTACGACATTCCCTCCCTCGGTTTGTCCCGAGGTGTCCCTAGATGGGCGAGGACTCGTACCCTTCCCGCTTCCCCCTTCCCGCTGCACGGAGTGGCGGTCCGATGCGGGGCGGCGGCCCGTTCCCCGCATCACCCGCACCTCCCCCACCCACAGGCAGGGCAGAACTCGCACCCCGAGGCGTGGACGAGCGGCATCTCGCACTCCGGGCAGGGGGCACTCGGCGCCTGTGCTGTAAGCCCTTGGAAAACAATGGCTTGGACAGGGTGCTGCGGAAGCGTCTTCGGCGTTTGTTCGGCCATGGGGATACCGAATATAACCCGAAAATATGCCGAGGCAAGAGGGCGTCCCGACCCCACCCAGATCCCGGGAAACCGGAAGCGAGAAAGGGGAAAGCGGAGCCCGTCGGCGACCGGGTAGCGGCGCTCCTCACTCCCCTTGCCTTGCCGTTACCTATTCGTGACATTCTGACGCGGTTTGCCGGCAGGCGGGTCCAAATTCGAACCCCCACGGTCGAGCGTTCAACTTGAGTCCCACCGAACCGCCACTCTCGAAGACCCCGCCCGCCATCTTCTCCCATCCGTTGGTACGTGCCCTTGCCGTCGTGGCACTGCTGTTCGTGTTCCTGCTCGGCGTGAACGGCCTGGGCGACGGATTCAAGTCACTGGGGCGGGATGCACTCGAGGCGTTCTTCACGGCGACCGAGAACCCCTTCATGGCGCTCATCGTCGGCATCCTGGCGACCACGCTGGTGCAGAGCTCTTCGGTGACGACGTCGCTCATCGTGGCGCTGGTGGCCGCGCCGGAGAATCCCCTGCCCATCGCCAACGCGGTTCCGATGGTCATGGGGGCGAACATCGGCACCACCGTCACGAACACGCTGGTGTCGCTCGCGTACATGGGGCGCAGGGAGGAGTTTCACCGCGCGTTCTCTGTCGCGACGTGCCACGACTTCTTCAACTACATGGCGGTGGTGGTACTGCTTCCGCTGGAGATGGCGACAGGCTACCTGCGCGCGGCTGCGGAAAGCCTCGCGCGGCTGCTGACTGGATTCGGCGGCTTGGAATACGACAGCCCGATCAAGGGGGCTCTCAAGGCGGCGCTCAAGCCGATCAAGGACGTGTTGCACGCGCTCACCGACTCTGAGCGGCTGCAGGCGATCCTCCTGATCGTGCTTTCCGGCATCCTGATCTACATCGCCCTGATGTTGCTGGTCAGGGTGATGCGCCAGGCGATGCACTCGCGGGTGGAGGTGATAGTGACGCGGGGACTGCACAAGGCTCCGCTGTTCGCGATAGTGGTAGGCATCCTGGTGACCGTGATGGTGCAGTCGAGCTCGATCACGACGTCGCTGATGGTCCCCCTGGCCGGGGCCGGGTTGATCACGCTCGCGCAGGCTTTCCCAATCACGATCGGCGCGAACATCGGTACCACGATTACGGCGCTGCTGGCCGCCCTCGCCGTCACGGGCCCCAACGCCCGAGCCGGCATCGTCATCGCTCTTGTGCACCTGCTGTTCAATCTCAGTGCAACATTGTTGATTTATCCGGCAGAGAGGGTTCGCAACATCCCGCTCAAGGCCGCTACTAAGCTCGCCGACGTCGCGGTGGAATCCCGTCGGTGGGCATTCTTCTACGTCGTGCTCTTGTTCTACGGTCTGCCTATCCTGCTGATCGTTGTGGACAAGCTTCTCGGGTAGCCGCGGAGGCCGCCTATGCTTCGTGAATTGCTCAGCATCTTCCGGTCCGACACCCCGCTCGCCGACATGGGCGAGAACTTCGCCCGCATGCTCGATGTGACCCACGATATGACGGTGCAAGCGGGGGGGATCTATTTCGCTGGTGAGGCGGCCGCGCCCGACGAGCGAACCCAGGTCTATAAGAGCGATGTGGAAGTGAACAAGCTGCAACGCACCATCCGCAAGCAGGTGATCGCCCACCTCTCACTCGGCAAGAACACGGCGTCGCTGCCGTACTGCTTGCTGCTCATGAGCCTGGTGAAGGACGTGGAGCGGATCGGTGATTATGCCAAGAACTTGGCCGAAGTACGAGAGCTGCACCCGAGCCCGCTGCCAGACGATCAGATATTGGCGGAACTGAAAGAGATAAAAGACGGCGTGGAGGGCGCGTTCTCCGTTACTGCGGAAGTCTTCGTGAGCTCGGACCAGGAACGTGCCATGGCGCTCATTCGCGAAGGGCGGGATGTCACCCACCGCTGCGATGTGCTGGTGGAGCGGGTTGCCCGCAGCAGCTACGGCGCGCGCTCGGCGACCGCAGTCGTGCTAGGTGCCAGGTTCTACAAGCGGATCGGAGCACACGTGCTCAACGTTCTGTCCAGCGTCGTGATGCCGCTGCACAAGCTGGACTACTACGACGAGAAGAAGCTGACGCCCGAGCAGGAATAGGGGGGCTGCGGAGCCGTGAGCCGGACGCCCTGCTTAGGCGTCCGGCTCTTTCTTTGAGGCGGCGTCGAGGTCCACCATCTTCACCGCGCCGGCGTACGGCGTCACCGGAGCGTCGGTGATATTGGTGATCTTCCGAACGCTGGCCGCCACTCGCATCGCCGCCGCATGGATGTTGTTGGCGGACAGCTTCTGATCCTCCGTTAGATCGGGTTCGCTCTCTGCCAGGAGCTGGCTCTCCGTCACGATCGCCGTCAGCGCGTTGTTGACCTCGTGACGCACCGTGACGGCGAACTGTCCTATGGCGGCCATCCGCTCGTTCATCAACGTGCGCTGGTAGAAGCTGTGCAGCAGCTCGGAGAGCCAGCCCACGCTGATCGCCAGGATTCCGTACGCAATGTAGATGGGTACCGTGATGCGCCAATCGTCCGGCGTGAAGTTCATCGCCACGACGAGCTGTACCACCACGAACAGTGCGGTACCCATGATGAGTGCCGCGAAAGCCCCTTTGAGTCCGTAGTGGAGGGACAGGAAGAAGGCCGGAGCGAGGGTGACGAGCCACACAAGCTCGTCGGTGAGTCCCGGGTCATCGGGCAGGATCACCTGCGCCACTACGGGCATCAGATACGCTGCGGCGGAGTAGAGCCAGAACCGCGTCGAGAGCGGCGGTCGGTGCGCCATCGGCTGCAGGCCGGTGACGTCGAGGAGCCGGCGACGAACAGACATCAGAGTTCCCCCGAGAACGTGAGTGTCCTGCTGCTCCGAAATGTACGGCGGACGGTCACCAGTGCTCCTTGAGAGAGAGCGCCTGGTCCAGATCCAGGTCACGCACGATCGGCGGCGGCCACGCGGCCTGCGCAACCTGCAGGTCGATGAGCGAGCGCTCGTTTTCGATGCGTTTGCCGGTGGAGGCATCGACCAGTCCGGATAGGGCGGCGGCCTCCAGCTCATCTTCGTCGAGCCAGCGCGCAGCTCCAGCGACGGGCTGCCACAGGTCCAGAAACAGATCTCGACCCACCCATCGCTCGTCCGCGATCTCCACGGGCATACATAGATTGGTGTAGAAGCCCGTGAGGGATCCGTCACGCAGGTGGAACCGCGCAACGTCGTGCCACTTCTCCGGGAAGACATACCATACGGCGAAAGCGCCACGCTGCAGCATCGGCTCGCCGCCCACCTCGAGCTCGGGGCCGGGGTACTCCTGGATCAACACCTTGGCGTCGGGCCGGTCCAGCACCAGCCACTCTTCGTAGGTCTGAACCGGCTTTCCGGGTCTGCGGTACTCGTAGCGGATCAGTCTCGTCATGCCCCCACTCCCGCCGTTCAAATGCGCGCGTACCCCTGCGCCGCACAAGGTAGTGAATCGGCTATATTCAGGCACCAATGACGAGCATTCTCCCCCGCAACAGGCTGGCCCTCGCGACGATCGTGCTGTTGGCGCTGGGCGCGGTCGCTACACTGGGCCTGACGGTGTACCTGGCACGGGCAATGGTGGTGAACATGCCCGAAGCCAGCGTGGGCGGCATCGTGCTCGACTTCCTGTCGATGACGTTCGTCGGCCTCGTTCCCTACGCCCTCATGGCGGTGGCGTACCGCCGCCTCGCGGGCGCCACCCTTCCTGACACGGTTCTGCTCATCGGTGCGGTCGGGATCGTCGTCTTCGCCGCCTGGGCCTACTTCGCGATGTTCAGCGGTCCGCCGGGGCACGGCAGCTACAGCTTCTATCTCGTTCCGGTTTTCCAGTGTGTCGCGGTAGCCGTGATCGGCGTGATCGCGTGGGCTGCGCGGGAGATCGAGGGCGGGCACTGACTGCTTGCGGCACGCGGTCCTGCGGATAGGTTCACTCGTCCCGCAGAACCGGAGGCGTGCAATGCGCCGCATTCTTCTCGCCGTGGGGCTCCTCTTCATAGTCGCGCCCGCGGCACACTCGCAGACCCTCGTCGTCTCCCAGAACAAGTGCAAGTTCGAGAAGATGGGGGAGATCCGCGCCTTCGCCGACACGGCGTGGATCCCGATTGCGCAGGAGTTGGTCAACGAGGGCAAGCTCCTCGCGGCCGGCTCGGCGTTCCACGCGTGGGGCGACGAGTGGAACGTGCTCTACTGGTACACCGCGGAGAGCGTCTCCGCGTTCCTCGAGGGCTGGGGCGAGCTGTTCGCGCGCTCGAATGAGCGCCACCCCGATGCCATGCAGATGTTCTCCGACTGGTGCTGGGAGCACAAGGACAGCATGTACAGCTCGGGTGAGATGACCGGGCCGGCTCCCGAAGAAGGGATGTAGGGCCTAGTCTGCGGAGTCGGTCGCTCGTTCCTTTTGGGAGGCCGGCTCCGCAACGGCGGAGGCCGGAGGCAGCTGCGCCGCCGCCGCCTTCTCCTCGGCGGCCGCCTTGTCGGCCAGCGCCCGTTTGCGCGCCTTGCGCTCGCTGAAGAAGCGCCCCTTGTAGTACAGCGTCGCCACTCCGCCCACGACCAGCCCCACGAGGAACGAGCCCAGTACCAGCAGGGACGCGCTCGCCCCGATCTGCCAGAAGACGACGTCGATGCGCACTGCGTGCAGGTTCTGCAGTGCGAAGAGCAGGACCAGGGCGGTCAGCACGGCCACCAGCACCAGCCGTATGCGGTCCCAGAACTCTATGATTCGTTGTTTGAGTCCCATCCTAGTCGCCTCCGTCCTCGAAGCGTCCGCCCAACTGCCGTGCGAGAAACCGCTCAGCTGCTGCATAGAACTTGAGCCGATTCTCCGGTTTTGCAAATCCGTGCCCCTCGTCCTCGAACAGCATGTACTCGTGCTCGATACCCTTGTCGCGCATCACGGCGACGATCTGCTCCGACTCCGACTGTTTCACGCGAGGGTCGTTGGCACCCTGGGCGATGAGCATCGGAATCCTGATCTCGTCCACCCGGTACAGCGGTGAGCGCGACTTGAGAAAGTCGGCATCCTGGGCCGGCTCCCCCACCCGGTCGTGCAGCATCTCCAGGTACGTGGACCAGTATGGTGGGATCGTCTCGATGAACGTGATCAGGTTGCTCGGCCCCACGATGTCCACGGCGCAACAGAAGAGATCGGGCGTGAACGTGGCGCCCACCAGTGCCGCGTAGCCGCCGTACGACCCTCCGTAGATGGCGATCCGATCCGGATCGGCGTAGCCCTGCTCTACGGCGAAGCGCACCGCGTCCACGAGGTCGTCGTGCATCTTGCCGCCCCACTCGCGATCCCCGGCGTTGAGGAATTGCTTCCCGTATCCGGTGGAGCCGCGGAAGTTGACCTGGAGGCATGCGTAGCCGCGGTTCGCGAACCACTGCGACTCGGGGTCGTAACCCCACATGTCGCGGTGCCACGGGCCCCCATGGACGTTGAGGACCATGGGGATGCGGTCCCGCGCGCCCGGCGGCAGCGTGAGGTAACCGTGTATCGTCAGCCCGTCGCGCGCCTCGAACGAGATCGGCTCCATGTGTGCCAGGGTGTACTGGGCGAGCACGGGCCGGCTGTAGAACATGAACTCGGCCCGCTTTTCCGTGCGGTCGTACGTGTGGTACGAGACCGGGTGGTTGTCCTCGGTGTACGCCACTACCCACACGTTGTCGTCGTGCGTGCGGCTCACCAGCTCGAAGTCACCGGGGTTGAGCTTCGCGATCTCTGCGAGGTCCGCCTCCACCGCCGGGTCGAGGGCAATCCAATCTGTCCGCGCCCGGGTGAAGGCCACCATCTGGACCTCTTTGGTGTCGGGGTGCACCACTGCGCTGCTCACGTCGTACTCGGGGTCCTGCGCCAGCACGTCGATCTCACCGGTGGCGATGTTCATGCGCACCAGCCGTGCCGTGTTCGACTCCCTGGAGTCCACCAGGTAGAGGGACTCTCCGTCCAGCGTGAATCCGTAGGGCGCACTGGTCAGTGCGTCCTCCGGGCTCCAGGTGAAGAGGCTACGCCAATCCTCTTCCGGCCCGTCGCGCACCAGCAGCTCGGTCCCTCCCTGCGGCGTCGCCGCGAGGGCCGCCCGCACACGATGGTCCGCGTCGGCCACCCAGCCCATGACGTTCCCCGGGTTCTTGGCCACGAGCTCGAGCTGACCGCCGGTGAGACTCAAGCGGTAAACATCGTGCAGGCGCTCGTCCTCCTTGTTCATGGCGAGAAGCAGCTCGTCGGGGTGCCGCTTGTCGTGCGCCGCGACCTGCACCTGGACGTTCTCGAAGGGGGTGAGGTCGTCTACCGTTCCAGAGGGCAGATTGACCTTGTGAAGGCGCCAGTTCTCGTCGCCGCCAACGTCCTGCAGGTAGAGGATGTGCTCGCCGTCGTGCGCCCAGAAGTAGATGCGCACGCCGCGCTCGCGATCGCGCGTGACGGGGCGGTACTCGTCCCCGCCCACGTCGCCGACCCACACGTTGAGCACGCCCTCGTCCGGGGCGAGGTACGCCATGCGGCTTCCGTCCGGGGAGATCTTGGCGTCGGCCCGCTCGGGGTTGCCGAAGATCACCTCGCGCGGGATCAGTGGTACAGTCAACTCAGCGCCGGATAGAGATTCGTTTCACCCTCGCTCTTCGCCACGATCACCGCTCCGACGCTGTCACTGAAGATGTTGATCATGGTGCGGAACATGTCGATGGGCCGGTCGACCGCCAGCATGGTGCCGATGATGAGCCCGACCTGCGCATCGGTGAAGCCGATCGCCTGCGTGACGATGAAGATGACCACGACGCCGGCAGCCGGAATGCCCGCCGCCCCGACGGCGGATAGCAGCGCGGTGAGCACGATCAAGAACTGCTGTGACATGTCGAGCTGCATTCCCAGGACCTGACTGATGAAGATGACGCCGGCGCACTCGTACAGAGCCGTGCCGTTCATGTTTACCGTCGCTCCCATGGGAAGCACGAAGCTCGATATGGTATTGGAGACCCCCGCTTTGTTCTCGACGTCGCTCATTGTGACGGGCAGAGTGGCGTTCGAGGAACAGGTCGAGAACGCGGTGACCATGGCGGAGCTCATGGCCCTGAAGTGGAGGACGGGATTGATCCCGGTTCCGAGGTAGAAGAGCAGGGGAAGAATGATCAGCAGGTGGATGAGGAACCCGGTGAGAATCGTTCCCATGTAGAGCGCGAGGGTGATGAACAGGCCGACTCCCGCCGACGCCACCGTAGTTACGATCAACCCGAAGACACCATACGGTGCAAAGCTGATCACGACCTGCGTGATCTTCATCATCGCTTCGAAGAACGCCTCGAAGAACGCTCGCAGCGTCTCGCGGCTTCTCGGACTGGTCTTGGTGATTGCGTAGCCCAGGAAGATCGAGAAGAAGATGATCCCCAGCATGTGCCCGGACGACATCGCCTCGATCGGGTTCAGGGGGATCATGTCAATGAGGATTTGCCCGGCCGACCTCGGTGTGCTCAACGTGGACGGGTCGAAGTCCTCACCCACCGGAATGTTGGCGCCAACCCCCGGCTTGAATGCGTTGGTGACCATGATGCCGATCAGAATGGCCATCAGGCTGGAGACGAAGTAGTAGGCGAACGTCTTTACGCCGAGCCTGCCGATTCGCTTCCCGTCACCCACGCTCGCAACGCCGCTGACGATGGAGCTGAAGATCAGGGGCACGATGACCATGCGCAGCAGGTGGATGAAAATCGTGCCGAGCGAAGCGATGAGGCCGAACAACCAGCCCGTGGGCTCTCCATCGTAGGCGATCTGGAAGACGACTCCCACGATGACGCCCACGACCATCGCGATCAGGATTTGCCAGTGCAGCTGCAGCTTCATGTCCCCTCCGCTGAGGAACCTAATCTAGCCATGCAGGTCGGCTCGGGCTGCTCGGGTCCGAAAGTAGACGGTATACGCAAACAAGTTGAGCGCCACGAGGCCCACGCCGAGTCCCACCTGGATCGTCGGAGTGAGACCGCCCGGGTAGACGATCGGCGTTATGTAATGCTCGATGAATCCGCCCTCGTAGCCGGCTTGCCCGGCCTGGCGCCGCAGCGAGACCTCGAGTGGGGTGAGCGGGCAGATCCAGCCCATCAGCTCGATCGCCGCTCCCCACAGGGCACATGGAATGTGCGCCCATGCCAGCCAACGCCAGCGCCATGCCAGGAAGCCTCCCACGACCACGAACACGACGAAGGCGAGGTGCAGCAGCACCAGCAGGTCGGCCGCGAGACGGGGCGCCATAGGCTATGCGGGTCGCTGACCCTCCCAGCGATCGATCACGACCGTGGCGGCGAGCGTCCCGGTGACGTTCGTGGCCGTGCGCGCCATGTCGGGTATCCGGTCCACGCCGAGCAATACCGCGAGGCCCGAGGCCGGAATGCCGACCGCGTCCAACGCGGGAGCCGCGCTCAACACGCTGCCGCCGGGAATGCTCGGCACCGTGAATGACACGATGAACGTCGCTAACAGCGCGCCGCCCACGGCGGCCAAGGGAAGGGGTACGGCGTAGAGCCAGGCAAGGAACACGATGCCCGCCCCCTGAAACAGCGCAGAGCCGGCACGCCCCAGTCCGCCCCCCAGGGACACCACGAGTCCCGATACCACGGGCGAGCAGTGGAATTCCTCGTCGGCCGCCTCCAGCATGGCCGGAACCGTGGCGGGAGAACTCACGGCGCTGGCTGCGATGAGTTGTGGCGTGACGCAACCCTTCAGGAACTTCCGGACCGGCATCCCGGCGACGAACTTCACGACCGGCAGGTAGATGATCGAGATGAAGATTATCTCGCCCACCAGCACGGCCACCACGAAGATCGCGAGGCTCTGCAGCATGGCCCAACCGGCCTTGGCCGTGACGGGTGCCGCCAGCGCGAACACGCCGAGCGGCGCAATCAGCAGGATCCAGTGCACCAGCTTGATGAAGGCGGCGGAGAAGGCGCTGGCGAGGGACAGTAGCTCCCGCTTCTTCTCCTCGGGCAGCACGCTGGTCGCCGCCGCCAGCAGGATCGTGAACACGATCAGCGGCAGGAGAGCGCCCTCGGCCGCGGCAGCAAACGGGTTTGCGGGGATCAATCCGAGGAGAAACTCGATGGGTCCGGGCAGCTCGGGCGCCTGAGCCGTTCCCTCGCCGACGGCGCCGATGAGCGACTCGCTGGCGAAGGGGAGCAACGCCTTCATCGTGCCCATCCCCAGCAGCACGCTGACCACGGTAGTCACGCCGAAGAAGAGCAACGTGGCGGAGCCCATGCGTCCCAGCTTGCCGAGGTCGCCCATGGTGGCAACGCCCACGAATATCACCGAGGTGACCAGTGGTATCACCACCATCTTGAGCAGGTCCACGAACGCGTCGCCCAACGGTTCTACGCCCAGGGAAACCGCCATGAGAAGGGGTGACCCGGTGACCGACGCGAGCAGCCCCAGCAGCAGGCCGCCCACCAGTCCCAGCGCGATGGCGATGTTCAGCCGCTTCATCAGTCCTTCGCCATGCTCTCCTTCAGCAGGTTCGCGGCGATGACGTTACGCTGGATTTCGTTCGACCCCTCGTAGATCTGCGTGATCTTGGCGTCACGCAGCAGCTTCTCGACCGGATACTCCTTCATGTAGCCGTAGCCGCCGAAGATCTGCACGGCATCCACGGTGACCTTCATGGCGGTGTCTGATGCGTGCGTCTTACAGATGGCCGATGCCATGGAGATGTTCTTCAGCCCGGTGTCGATCATGCGGGCGGCGGAGTAGACCAGCGCGCGGGAAGCCTCCACTTGGATCGCCATGTCGGCGAGCATGAACTGCACCCCCTGGAACGAGGCAATGGGGTGGCCGAACTGCTTGCGCACCCGTGCGTAGTGAGCGGCTTCGTCGAGCGCGCGCTGCCCGATGCCGACGGCCTGCGCCGCCACGCCGGGACGCGCCTGGTCGAACGTCTTGAGCGCAACTATGAAACCCATTCCCTCGCGGGCGAGGAGGTTCTCTCTTGGCACGCGGCAGTCGTTGAAAATCACTTCGCGCGTGGCCGACGCCCTGATGCCCAGCTTGTTCTCCTTCTTACCGAACTCGAGCCCCGGCGTGTCCTTGTCCACGATGAAGCAGCTCGCGCCGCGGGCGCCCTTGTCCTTGTCGGTGAGCGCGATGACGGTGTAGACCTCGGCTTCGCCGCCGTTGGTGATCCACTGCTTGGTGCCGTTGAGGACGTAGTGGTCGCCGTCCTTGATGGCCGTGGTTCGGATGCGGGCGGCATCCGAGCCGGCATCCGCCTCTGTAATGGCGAAGGCCGCCAGCTTCTCACCGCGCGCGATGGGCGGCAGGTATCGCTGCTTCTGCTCTTCGTTGCCGAATAACAGGATGGGGAATGTCCCGAGCCCCGTCCCGCCGAACGCCAGCGCTATGCCGGCGCAGCCCCACGACAACTCCTCCGTGACCAGGGCGGTCTCGAGCACCCCTCCGCCCATGCCGCCGTACTCCTCGGGAATCGGAACGGCGAAGATGTCCGAGTCCGCCAGGATCTTCACGATGTCCCAGGCGAACTCACCGCTCTCATCGTACTTCGCCGCGACCGGCTTGATCTGCTCCTCTGCGATCTGGTGGCAGAGGTCTTTGATCATCCGTTGTTCTTCAGTGAGGAGATAGTCGATGCTCATAGCTCAAGCCAGGCGAGCGAAACGAAGGGGATAGGTCGGGTATCAACCTACCGAGGATAGCCGTGGGAGGCCAGCGGCAAGGCCGGCTCGAGGCATGGCGGGATGCCCCGAGTTGGGCTAGGTTGTATCCCTTTCCTGACGGAATTGTGACCGGAGGACGCCGTGCGACACGCACAGAGAACGGTACCGCGTTGGGCGCTCATCCTGGGAGCGTCGAGCGGATTCGGTGAGGCCGCCGCCCGCGAGTTGGCGAAGGCCGGGTACGACATCTGCGGCGTGCACCTCGACCGGGGCGCCGGTAAGCAGCGCGCCAAGGACATCCAGGAGGACATCGAGGCAACGGGCCGGCGGGCCCTGTTCTTCAACATGAACGCCGCCGATGAGGAGAAGCGCAACGACGTGCTGAACACGCTCGTCGACGACGTCGAGAAGAGCGGTGGCACGGTGGCCGTGCTGATGCACTCGCTGGCCTTCGGTACGCTCAAGCCGTACATCGCCGACGACCCAGTCACCAAGCGCGGCATGAACATGACACTGGACGTCATGGCGCACTCTCTGGTGTACTGGGCGCAAGAGTTGGTGGCGCGCAACCTGATGACCGAGGGCGGGCGCATCTTCTGCATGACGTCGTCGGGCTCCAACCGGGTGATTCCTTCCTACGGTGCAGTGTCCGCGGCCAAGGCTGCGCTCGAATCGCACGTGCGGCAGCTATCCGTGGAGCTCGCGAACTATGGAGTGACGGTGAACGCCCTGCGGGGCGGTGTGACCAGAACACCGGCGGCCGAGCGCATTCCCGAGAGTGACGCCCTGTTCGTGGAGGCGGTGCACCGTAACCCTCACAAGCGGCTCACCACCCCCGAGGACATCGCGCACGCGATCGTTGCGCTGTCGAAGCCGGGAACTGATTGGATCACCGGCAACGTGATCAACGTGGACGGTGGGGAGGAAGTCTCGGGGTAGGGTGGGCTAGCGGCTCTTGAGGCGGAGCTGCTCCAGCTCCTCCTCGAGCGACTCCAGACGCTGCAGTACCTCGTCCTCTTCGGGCTCGGACGCCAGGATCGGCACGCCACGGCGGTTGAGCAGTGTCTCCACCAGCGCATCGGTGTATCCCACCACGGCGTGAGAGATGCCACGATCCAGAATCCGGTTCAGCCTCAGCACCGCGGCCATCGACTGGCGGGCTGGCAGCGTGGCGATCGGCTCCGACAGGGTGTGGATCAGGATCTCCCGTAGCTGCTGCAGCTCTTCCACCACCTCGCCGGCGGCGAGGCCGCGGTTGGCGGCTGTCTGGCCGTATACCTCGCTGGCCGTGAACCACAGCTCGGCCACCTGGCGCCGCAGCGGGCCGGCTGATTCAATGAGGATGTCGACGAGGAGGGCGAGGTGCCGCTCGACCGTAGGTGTGCGGACGTGAGGGGCCTCCTGCACGCGCCCGATGACCCATTGAGCCCACTGCTCAACGAGCTTGTCGCGGTTACCGCGAAGCGCTCGGCTGACGGCCTGAAGTGCCGGATTGGACGGCCGCATGGTCAGGCCCATGCCGAGAAACCTTCCGAACTACGCACGGGGTACGAAATCTAATTTGGGGTCCACGGAGAGGTCAAAGCAGGCCATGGCAACCGTTACCAAAAGCAGATTCGAGCTGAGTGGCGCCGATGGCGGCCCCCTGCGGGGTGACGTCCGCACCCAGGAGCGGGGTGAGGGCCGGCCGGCGGTGATCATCTGCCACGGTTTCAAGGGATTCAAGGATTGGGGCCACTTTCCCCACCTCGCCGACCGGCTCGCGCGCGCCGGCATGACGGCCGTGTCGTTCAATTTCTCCGGCAGCGGAGTGGGGCCCGACGGCGAGTCGTTCTCCGAGCCGGAGCGGTTCGGGCACGCCACCTACTCGCACGACTTGGCGGACCTCGAAACCGTCGCGACCGAGGTGGCGGGCGGCACGCTGCTGGATAGCCTGGCGACGCCTACTGCCCTGGGAGTGTTCGGTCACAGCCGAGGCGGCGGCCTGGCGGTGCTGTTCGCCGCGGGCAACACGGACGTGAAGGCCCTCGTCACCTGGGCGGCCATCGGCAAGCTGATTCGCTGGGACGACGCGACGCTGGCCAAGCTGCGGGAAGAGGGCAGGGCGGAGGTGGTGAACATGCGCACCGGGGAGGTGCTGCCGCTCTACCCCGACGTGCTGCACGATTTCGAGGCGCACAAGAGAGGGAAGCTCGACGTCGACGCGGCAGCCGCACGCGTCCAGGCTCCCTGGCTCATCGTGCACGGCGAGAAGGACGAGGCCGTGTCGCTGTCGGACGGAAAGAAGCTGCACGGCCTGGCGGGGGGGTCGGCCCGTCTGGAGGTCATCCCCGGAGGCACGCACACGCTGGGCGCACGCCACCCGTGGGCGGGGTACACTGCCGAGCTGGAGTGGGGGATGGACCTGACGATCGAGTGGTTCACCCGCCACCTGTGTTGACGGGCACAAAAGCAACCGGGCGGCCCCTGGTGGGAGCCGCCCGGCGCGCGCTACAGTCCGGCCGCGTAGAGTGGGTCTACGGTCGTTGGTCGACCTGCGCGCACCGCCACCGGACGGCGGCGACGCAGAAGCAGGCCGGCTGCCGTCGCGGCCGCGACTGTCGCGAGCGCGAGTAGTCCGACACCGAAGCTTCTGATATGTGCCTCCTTGATGGAGTGGTGCGCAGCGATCAAGGGCAATCGCTCGCAGACAATATAGTAATCGACGCAATAGCTCTTACCCCGTCTTGCTCGTTCGGTTCGCGCGGGTGTTTCGAGGCGGGCCGCTGGTACGAATCGTTCCACTCGTCGCGCGCAGTACATTGCACTTCACGCCCATGACACATCCCAAGCTCGAGCGCTTGCGTCAGCGCCTCGTCACTCACGCCCCCGAGCGTGCAACCGGTTCCGGCAGGATCGAGGCGGCCGTCGCCATCGTGCTGGTGCCGACCGAGTCGGACGACCTGGAGCTGCTGTTCATCAAGCGGGCAGATGAGCCGGGCGACCCGTGGTCGGGACAGATGGCGTTGCCTGGCGGCCGGCGCGAGGAAGGCGACTCCGACCTGCTCACCACCGCAAGGCGCGAGACTCTGGAAGAGACGGATGTAGCTCTCGGGCCCGAGAGCCTGCTGGGCGAGCTGGACGACCTCGCACCAGTTACCCCGGTCCTCCCGCCGGTGGTGGTGCGCCCGTTCGTGTTCGGACTGGAAGAGAAGCCGTCGATCGCCCCGAGCCCGGAAGTGGCCCTCTACGTTTGGACCTCCCTGGGAGAGCTGGGGCGCAAGGCCGCGCAGAGTCGGGTGACGGTCCGAGGAGCGGATCTGACCGTGCCCTCCTACCTGGTGGGTCCCCACATCGTCTGGGGTATGACCCACCGTATCATTAGCCGTTTCATAGACTTAACGCGCTGAGCCGCAGGGCGAGCTTGCCCAGGGCGGGTCCGCATCCCAAATTTAGGCTGGCGTAATTCTGGGATTCGAACTCGTAAAACCTCTCGCGGCAGGCCCATGAGCGCGGAAGCGAAAAGCACCGGCTACAGCCGGTCCACCGAGGACTACCTCAAGGCGATCTACGAGTTGGAGACACCGGGGTCGCCGGTACAGACCAGCGCGATCGCCGAGGCGCTGGACGTGGCGCCCCCGTCGGTAAGTGGGATGGTGAAGCGGCTATCGGAGTCGGGGTTGGTGGAGCACATGCCGTATCGTGGCGTGCGGCTCAGCGAATCGGGCCGCCGTGCGGCGCTCAAGATGGTGCGGCGCCACCGCATCGTTGAGACCTATCTCACCCAGAAGCTGGGGTACGACTGGGACTCGGTGCACGACGAAGCCGAGCGGCTGGAGCATGCTGTGTCGGACGAGCTCATCGAGCGCATGGCCATGGCGCTCGGCAACCCGCGGTACGATCCGCACGGCGCACCGATTCCTTCGAGGAGCGGCCTGATCGAGGAGCAGGATCTGCTCGCCCTGTCGGACGTGCCGGTGGGCAGCATGGCGGAGCTGCGCATGGTGAGCGATCGAGACCCCGAGCTGCTGCGCTACATCGCATCGCTCGGCCTGAAGGTGGGTGTCGCCTTCGAGGTGATCGGCCGCCAGCCGTTCAAGGGGCCGGTGACGATTCGGCTGCCGGGCAAGCCGCCGCGCGAGCAGGCCATCGGCCACGAGCTGGCCGACGCGCTGCGGTGCTGGGAGCTGGAAGGAGAGGTGGGGTAACTGCCGGGAAGCGGGAAGGCGCTGCCCCGCGGTCACGCTTCCTTGGAGCGCTCCAGTCCCCACAGCACGCCCGCCAGCCGCTTGTCCCTGGCGGGCTTGATCACGTCAACCTGCTCTTCGTAGGTCCGCTCGATCATGTGAATCAGACGCCGCCGCTGCTCGGGCTCGAGCTTGGACCATGTCGGCAGGTCTTCCCAGATGGTCTCGAACGTGCGGAGCAACTGCTGCAGGAATCCGGCCACCCCGCGATCCCCTGCCGCCAGGTGGTAGGTGAGGTGAGGTCCGGCCGCGGCCCACCCCAGTGCGGGGCCGAGCGAGATGGCGCGGTCCAGGTCGTCCACGTCGATGACGCCGTTGAGCACCATGTCGATCGCCTCGCGCCACACCGCCGCCGCGATGCGATTCGCCACGGCACCCGGCACCTGTTTCCTGATGACGACGGGAATGCGGCCCAGGGCATAGAGCCAGCCCTTTACCAGCTCGACGGTGGCCTTGTCGGCGTCGGGTCCCGGCATGAGCTCCACCAGGGGGATGAGCTCGGGAGGATTGAGCGGGTGGGCGATGAAGCAACGCTCCTTGCGGCGACAGCGGGCGGCGATGTCGGCCGGACCGAGTCCGCTGGTGGAGCTGGTCACTGCCCGTGCCCCTCCGGCCACAGACTCGATCGCCTCGAAGATCTTCTGCTTGGTGCCGAGGTCCTCGGGGCCGGCCTCGATCACCCACCGGGCCTCGCCGCAAGCCTCCAGGATTGAGCGGGCCAGCTCGAGGCTCGAGATACCGGTCTCGACTGTACCGGCATCGGCGCGCTTGAGCAGCGCGAGTGAGCGCGCGCGCGCGACCACCTCCTGCTTCGCGTCGAGCAAGGCGCTCATCTCCGCGTCGTACAGCGCAACGGGCCATCCGTGGGCCACGCACAGCGCCGCCCACCCCCGTCCCACATCGCCCGCACCAACTACCGCGACACGAACCAGCGCGTCAGCCATGAATCTCCTCCGTGAACACACGCCCCAGCAGCTTCCGCATCTTTGGAACGTCGACCTCGACCGCGACCTGCGTGACCGCGCCCGCGGGCCTCTCGACGGTATGCCCCCGGTGCTCGCCGTCATCAAGCTTCACGTCGAGCGGCAGTTGCGCCAGAGTCAGCAGTCCGGGAGCGAGAATCTCGCCCAGGGGCAGCACGTCGTTCACCACGCAACCCTGCAGCCGCTCCTGCGCGCGGTGGAACTCCACGTAGAACCGGAGCGCGTTGCCGAGCCAGGCCGTGAGCGCGTCTGCCGAGGCCGCGAGCCGCTCCACCTCCGCGCCGCCGAGGGTCATTCTGCGGGTTACGTCGAGCCCCACCATCACGCTGGACAGTCCCGCCTGCAGTACAGCACGGGTTGCCTCGGGATCGCTCCAGGCGTTGAAGTCGGCCCAGCGGTTGGTGTTGCCCCGCTCGTGCAGGTTGCCGAACATGCCGAGGTGCCGCGATACGCGGTAGCGGAGCAGCTCAGCGTCCACCTCGAGAGCATGTGCCACGTTGGTGAGCGGGCCCAGGGTCACCAGGGTCACGGGCCGGTCCGCGGCCGCCAGTACGTCGAGCAACACCGCGGGGTTGGCGACCACCTGCGGGGTCTCGGGCACGGGGGCGTAGCCCACGCCGCTCGGCCCGTGGGTCTCCGGGGCCGTCACCAGCTCGCGTACGAGCGGACGCTCCGCGCCCGGGTGAACCGCGATGTCCGCGCGGCCGGCCAGCTCTAGTACTGCGCGGGCGTTGCGCGTGGTCGCGGCCAGAGAGGCGTTGCCGTAGGTTGTCGTGACCGCCACCACGTCGAGCTCGGGCGAGCGGGCCGCGAGCGCGAGAGCCACGACGTCGTCGATCCCGGGGTCGGTGTCGATGACGATCGGCAGGCCGGATTGGCTGGCGGGCATGATTGCCTAAGATATGTTAGGGGGCTGCTAGGCCGGAGGTAGCACCATGAAGTTCGCCATCGGGTGGTTGCGGTATTCATTTCCACTTGGCATCGGTGCGTCCCTCGCGCCCGTCAAAGTACTGTACTCCTTCTTACCTGGCTTTAACGTTCTGGACGTATTGGTGTTTGGGGGCTTATCGGCGCTGCTGGTACGGTCCACCTCCGGCCGCTGGTGGTTGGGGCCGATTCTGTTGGTGGCCCCCAGCATGTTCGTCGTAGCTTGGATACTCCGATTGTTGGGTATCGAGGACCTGCGCGCCGGGGTGGGTACCGGATGGCTCCTGTCGCTGGCGCTGATACCTGGGGCGGCGTTCGCAGGCGCATACATGCGCCGGCGCTCTATTCTACGTCGGACCCCCGAGGGCGCATGAGCTTCCCGCGCCCCTTCTACCGCTGGCGACCGCATCCGTGGCACGGGCTCGACGTGGGCCCCAACCCGCCGGCGCTGGTGCACGCCTACATCGAGATATCCCCGTTCGACCTGGTGAAGTACGAGGTCGACAAGGAAACTGGATACCTGCGGGTGGACCGGCCGCACCAGACCTCGTCGCAGCATCCGACCCTCTACGGCTTCATCCCGCGCACGTATTGCGGAGAGCGCGTGTGCGCCCTGATGGCGGATGCGAAGGCGGGCGACGGCGATCCGCTGGACATCTGTGTGGTGAGTGAGCGCCCCATAGCGCGCGCGGAAGTGATTCTGAACGCCCGCGTGGTCGGCGGGTTGCCGATGCTGGACAACGGAGAGGCGGACGACAAAATCGTCGCCGTGTTGGAACGGGATCCGTTTTGGGGCAGGGTGGAGAGCATCAGCGACATGCCGCACGCGCTTATAGAGCGGTTGCGCCACTACTTCATGACGTACAAGTCCATGCCCGAGGAGCCGGCCGACATCTCGATAGGAGAGGCCTACAACCGCGACCACGCCGAGAAGGTGATTCTCGCGGCGATCAACGATTACGAGACCGAGTTCGGGGCCGAGTGACGCGCGGGAATGCCTGACGACGCCCGGGGGGAGTACGCAGCGCTCATCGAGGAGTTTGGCAAGGGGTGGGAGGAGGGTGATGCCGCGCGCCTGAGCGAAGTCTTCACGGAGAAGGCCGTGTTCGCACCCGACCCGTTTGCCACGCCGCTGGAGGGGCGACAGGCCATCGCGGAGTACTGGAGGGACATCCCTTACGAGCAGTCGGAGATATCATTTCGCTCTGGGGAGATCCACAGCGTCGGTCCCTGGTTCGCGACGGAATTCAAGTGCACCTTCAGGCGCCGGCGCTCGGGTGAGCCGGTCGACCTGCGCGGCGCTCTGTTCTGCGAGACGGAGGAGGGAAAGATCTCGGAGATGCGTATGTACTGGCACAGGGTGAAGGGGTAGCAGTGGACTTGCTGGTCGGCACGCAGGGCTGGGACTACGGCGCCTGGGTGGGTCCGTTCTACCCTCAGGGAACCAAGCAGAAGGAGATGCTTGGAATCTACGGGCGGGCGTTCTCGACGGCGGAGGTAGTCTCGACGGCATACGGCCTGCCATCCGATCCGGCCGTCGCGCAGTGGCGCAGTGACACGCCGCCCCGTTTCGAGTTCGCGTTGCGGCTCCCGCAAGCCATCACACACGAGCGGCGCCTCACCGACTGCGACAAGCTGGTGCGGCGGTTCCTCGACCGGGTGAGTCCGTTGGATGATCGCCTGGGGCCGATCCTGATCCAGATGAGTCCGGCGTTCAAGGCCGGTGGCGGCAATCAGACGGTCCTGGAGAAATTCCTCGAGGAACTCCCATCGGGGTTTCGCTGGGCGGTGGAGTTCCGGGATCCCGGATGGACGACGCCGGCGGTGAGTGACATGCTACGACGCCATAATGTGGCCACGGTGCTGGTCGACGGCCGCTGGATTCGGCGGGAGCAGATGATGGAGCTGGCGATCGAGCCCACCGCGGATTATGCCTATGTGCGGTGGCTGGGGACCGGAAAGCGGCTCGTTGACTTCTCGTACGTGCAACTCGAGCGCGAGCGGGAGATAGAAGCGTGGGCCGATGCGGTCCGCGTTCTCGCGAGCCGCGTGGACAAGGTCTACGGTTACTTCAGCAACCACTTCCAGGGGCACGCGCCACAGAGTGTGCGCACACTGCAACAGCTGGTGGGCCAGGAGCCGGTGAGCCCCGAGGCATTGCGGGAGCAGGCTGAACTCTTCTAATTAGGGCACTCTTCCGGGGGGAAGGTCGTGGCGTCCCGAGCTGTCCTCTTCATCGACGACGATCCAGACGTGTTGCGCACGCTGGGCGACTACTTCGAGCGCCTGGGACACGTGGTGCACCGTGCGTCGTCGGGTAAGGAGGGCATCGAGACCTGGAAGCGCGTCCAGCCCGAAGTAACCGTGCTGGATCTCTACATGCCCGAGATGAATGGCCTGGAGGTGCTGGAGCAACTGCGCCAGCGCAAGGCCATGGTGATCATGCTGACCGCCTACGGGGATGTGGAGTCGGCGGTCGAGGCGATGCGGCTGGGTGCCGAGAACTTCCTCACCAAGCCCATCGACATGTCCCACCTGGTGCAGGCGGTGGATAAGGCGGGCGAGAAGAGCAGCCTGCACCGCGAAGTCGTCGAGTTGCGGGAGCGACTAACCCCCAACATCAGGCGCCGCCTGTTTCGTGTAGCCCTGCTACTGATTCTCATCGTCATCTCGGTGGCTTTGGGACGCTGGATCGGAGACACGGGCGAGGATGCCCGGCCGCGCGAACCGATCCCGGTGCCGGTCGACTCGGCTCCCAACCCGGTCCCGCCGCCCGGCTCCGATATCAGTCCCTAGTCAGCGCGGGCACCGCGTCGCTTTCTTTCATCTATATGTGCTTCACGGTGCGCCGGCTTTCACTCGCGCTTGTGCTGCTGTTGCCTGCGCCGCTCTGGTACGGCGGGTTGGCGGCCCAGGCTCCCGCCGATGTCGAGGTCGTGCTCGCTACCACGACGTCGGTGCGTGACGCCGGACTGCTCCAGGGCGTGCTTCCCCCCTTCGAGCGAACGAGCGGGTACCGCGTCAAGGTGATAGCCGTGGGCAGCGGCCAGGCGATGGAACTGGGGCGACAGGGCGAGGCCGACATTCTCATCCTGCACGCGCCGAATGAAGAGCTCGAGTTCGTCCGGGCTGGCTTCGGCACCGAGCGGCGCGCCCTGATGCGCAATGCATTCGTGGTCGTGGGACCGGCGCACGACCCGGCCGGCGCGGAGGGATCGGATGCGGTCGTGGCACTACGCTCCATAGCGGTAGCCAAGGAGTTGTTCGTCTCGCGAGCCGACCGGTCGGGAACGCACATCAAGGAATCGGAGTTGTGGGCGCTGGCCGGGGTGGCGCCCGGCCGCTCGTGGTACCGCGAGTCGGGCCAGGGCATGAGCGCCACGCTTCAGATAGCCAACGAGTTGCAGGCCTACACCCTCACCGACACCGGGACGCTGCTGAGCCACCGACATCCCCTCGACCTTGAGGTGCTGGTGGAGGGGGACACACTGTTGGCTAACCCCTATCACATCGTGCTCGCGAACCGGGCGCGGTTCCCCTGGCTCAACGCGGTGGGCGCCAGAGCGTTGCGGGACTATCTCGTCTCTGCCGAGGGCCAGCGAGCGATTGCCGCGTTTGGCCGAGAGCGATTCGGCCGGCCGCTGTTCGAGCCGGCGCGGAACTAGGGACAAAAACACTCGCCAATCACGCAGCCATCCGGTCGCCCGGGACGTTACCTAGATGGAAACCGGATCTGGGGGCTGTGATGCGCATGAGCCTCATGTTCCTGCTGCTGAGCCCGCCCGTCGTTGCACTCGGCCTGCTCAAGTACCGCAGTGACTACCGCAAGTACGGCAGGACCACCGTACTCGGCGTGTTACTCCTTCTAGTGGGGTGGTTTGTGCCGATGTGCGTGGTCGGGTACGCCTACCGCTGGGTCTTCCCGCCAGAGACCACCATGCAGCACGTGGGGTGGGGCATCATCGTCCTGTCGCTCGTGCTGTGCGTGATCCCGCTGCACCGCTTTCGGCGCGGAATGTGGATCGGCAGAAACGTCAGCGGGCTCGTCACTGACGGCGTTTATCGCTACACCCGCAATCCGCAATACGTGGCCGCCGCCCTGATGCCCCTCGGCTACGCGGTGACCGGCTGGTCCATCTGGGCCTGGGTGGGCGTGGCCGTCATGTGGCTCACGATCCACCTCACCGCGCTGGTGGAGGAGGAGCACCTCGAGCGCACCTTCGGCGACGAGTACCGGCGCTACAAGGAATCCACGCCGCGGTATCTGTTCGTGTAGGCTCGACGTCCAACGGGGCTTCGCCCGCATGAGCCGTCAACGTGGCTCAGCGCTCGCCGCAATCCCACCCTCGCTCACAGCCGAGCTGCGTAAGCCTTCTCCCATCCGCAACCCTCCCGCCCGGGAGCGGCCGCTGGCCCAACCCTCCGGAGCCGGGCGCTCGAATGCTCGCTCGGGTGACACCGCGGCCTCGCCGCACCCCGCCGGACGTGTTCGCGCCGGCAAGCCCCGGCCTCGCGCCGCCCATCCCGCCTTACCGCGCTCCCCCCGTTCCGCCTATCTTCATCCCATGCCCGGTCTTCACCTCCTCGTGGCCCAGACGCAACCCCGCAAGGGGGACTACGCTGAGAATCTGCGGCAGGTGGGGGGCGTGCTGGGGCAAGCCGCGGGCATGGAGGACCAGCCCAATCTGGTGGTGTTCCCCGAGACCGCCCTCACAGGCTACTTCGTCGAAGGCGGAGTGCGCGAGCTCGCGGTCACGGCCGGGACGCTGTTCCGCGACCTCACCGCCCAGCACTCTCTTTCGGGCGCTCCACCGATTGACGTGGTGATCGGCTTCTACGAGGAGTTCCGCAACCGTTACTACAACTCGGCGCTGTACGCTTCGCTGGGTGGAGCCGAGCCGGGCATCCGACACGTGCACCGCAAGGTGTTCCTCCCCACGTACGGCTTGTTCGACGAGGAGCGCTTCGTGGACCGCGGCCATTCGGTCCACGCCTTCGACACGCGGCATGGCAGGATGGCCCTCGCGATCTGCGAGGACGCCTGGCACTCGATCGTGCCGATGCTGGCGGCGTTGGGCGGTGCACAGATGCTGATCGTTCCCAGTGCATCGCCGGCGCGCGGGATAGGGCCGGATAGTGAGCAAGGGGACGATCCGGAGAAGCGTCCCGCCAGCGTGCGGCGCTGGGAAATCCTGGCGCGGCAGATCGCCGACGAACACGGCATCTACGTGGTCTTCGCCCAGCTGGGAGGGTTCGAGGGTGGCAAAGGCCTGCAGGGCAGCTCCCTGGTCGTGGGACCCCAGGGCAACGTGCTGGTGCGCGGGCCGGTCTTCGACGAGGCCCTGGTCTCCGCCCGGTTGGACTACGACCAGATCACACGGGCCCGCTCGGAGCAGCCGCTGCTGGCCGACCTGGAGCTGCAGCTGCTGAACCTGCTCGACGCCTCCGAGGCCGAGGGTCCCACTCTGGAGTACGATCCCGAGGACGAGTTCCCGAGCAACCAGAAGCCGTCCAAGCCGACCGCGCACGAGGTGCGGGTGGAGGCGAATTCGGGCGATCCGATCACCATCGATGCAGCTCTCACGGAGCGTTGGCTGGTGAGCTTCCTGCGCGACGAGCTGGTACGCCGCCGTGGGTTCGAGAAGGGGATCGTGGGGTTGTCGGGGGGCGTGGACAGTGCGGTGACTGCAGCGCTTGCTGCGCGGGCCTTGGGCAAGGAGAACGTGATCGGCGTGCGCATGCCGTACCGCACGTCCAGCGCGGAGAGCCTGGAGCACGCGGAGCTGGTGGCGCGCGAGCTGGGGATCGAGCTGTTGACCGTCGACATCACGGGTGCGGTGGACGGGTACCTGGACGCGGCCGACAGGGAGGCCGACCCCACCCGGCGCGGCAACGTGATGGCGCGGATGCGGATGATCACGCTGTTCGACCTGTCGGCGAAGCACGGGGCGCTGCCTCTCGGGACGGGGAACAAGACGGAGCGGCTGCTGGGCTACTTCACCTGGCACGGCGACGATGCCCCCCCCGTCAATCCCCTGGGTGACCTGTTCAAGACCCAGGTAATCGCGCTGGCGGCACACCTGGGCATCGCCGAAGTGATAGTTGCGAAGCCCGCCACGGCAGACCTGGTAGTGGGCCAGACCGACGAAGCCGACCTGGGCGTCACCTACGAGAGTGCGGACCGGATTCTGCATTGGCTGCTCCTGGGCTACAGGCAGAGCCAGGTGAGCGTCATGGGGTTCGATGCGAAGGACGTGGAAACGGTGGCCCGCAGACTGCATTCGACGCACTGGAAGCGACGCCTCCCCACGGTCGCGATGGTGAGCAGCACGACGATCGGAGAGAGCTACCTGCGACCGGTGGACTACTAGCGCGCAACAAACCAAGGACCGGGAGAACAAGACCATGACCCCACTTCAGGTACCGTCGCCTGCGTCCCTGCGCTCGGAAGTGATGGACGATGTCGTTCGGCAGCTCACGAGGTTGAGTGACATCGTGCGGCACCTGGCGTTCGCGGGAATTGCTTGCATCTGGGTCCTGCGGAGCGGTGGCAGGTTTGGTCCGGTGCTCACGATCGAGTTGACCGTGGCCGCCTTCTTCCTGATCTGCGCTTTGGGAACGGATTTGCTCGAGGCTGGACTGCGCGTCGTCGTGAGCGCCCGCGGCGGCACGCTCTCGCTCGATGCCGACGAGTCGGGGATGGGGTGGCGCTACTGGATCAAGGGGTCGCCGGAACGGGTGCTGCTGTTCCTCAAGCTGGGCCTGGTCGTCATGGCATACCTGTGGCTCGTGGCGCACATCTTCGGGCTGATCGCGACGTTGCAGGTCACCTGAGCGGCCCGAAGGCGGATCATGCCGTTCACCTACCACATCGACGCCAAGCGCAACCTCGTGACAATCGAGGCGACGGGGAGCATCACGTCGGCTGAGGCCTTTGGGACGTTCGACGAGGTCGTCGGGCATGCGGACTTTCGGCCCGACATGAGGGTGCTGTCGGATCACCGTGAGCTGGAGACGGTGGTGAGCGTGGAGTTCGTGAGGGCCTTTCTCGGGCGGGTGAGGCAGATGAGGAAGGTTCTACAGCAAGCCCGGTGGGCATTCGTGGAGCGCGGCCTGGTACGGTACGGGATGGCGCGGATGGCATCTATCCTGTCCGATCCATTGGGATTACAGCTGCGTGCGTTCCGCAGCATATCCGAGGCCCGCGAGTGGCTCGGCGTCGAGGAGGACTGATGGCGGCTGCACCCGATCTCACGCCCAAGCCGGTCGAGGCATCGCAAACCACGATGACCGAGCTGATGATGCCCAACATGGCCAACAATCACGGCAATGTATTCGGCGGTGTCATACTCTCGCTTGTGGACAAGGCGGGAGGGGTGAGTGCGGCACGGCATGCCGGCGGGCCCTGCGTCACTGTGTCGGTGGACCGTATCGACTTCCGCGAGCCCATTCATTTGGCGGAGCTGGTCACCGCCAAGGCAAGCGTGAACTTCGTGGGGAAGACCTCCATGGAGGTGGGCGTGCGGGTCGAAGCGGAGCACGTGCCTTCCGGCAAGCGGCGCCACACCAATAGCTGCTACCTCACCTTCGTGGCGATCGACGATGACGGACGGCCGCGCGAGGTCCCCCCCATCGTGGCTCAGAGCGACGAGGAGCAGCGGCGCCACGCAGCGGCGAAGACCAGGCGGGCGCTGCGCCGACAGGCGGACGGTGGATGAAGTACCAGCGGGTCGCGGTGGTGTTGAGTGGGGGCGGTGCCAAGGCGGCGGCTCACGTGGGGGCGGTGCGCGCGCTCGAGGAATGGGAGGTGAAGGCGGCCCATTACGTGGGCACCTCGATGGGCGCCGTGATCGCCGCGATGTTTGCCTGCGGCCTCGACTACGACGAGGTGCTGAAGCGCATGCTGCTGATATCGCGGCAGGATGTCGCCACGCCCTCGACCTCCCTCCTGCTGGGGCCGTTCGCAACGAGCCTGCTCTCGGGCAAGAAGCTGAGGGATGCGATCGGCGAGATGGTGCCGGCGCAACGGTTCTCGGACCTGAAGACCCCGCTCACCGTGACCGCGGTGGACGGCCACACCGGGCAGCTCGCGCTCTTCGGAGCCTTGGGTTTCGAGCGGGTCTCCCTGGTGCAGGCGCTGTATGCGTCTTGCGCTCTCCCCATCTACTACCCGCCGGCGATCATCGAGGATCGCGAGTTCCTGGACGGCGGGCTGCGGGCGGTCCTTCCTCTGGACGTGGCCCAGGCGGTCGAGCCCGACCTGATCGTGGCGTCGGAGGTGGGGCCCTCGTTCTTCGCCGACCCGGTGGAGCCGACGCTGCCCGTTCCGCCCATGATCACGGCCCACAACGAGTCGATGCGCATCCTCATGGCGGCCCAGACCGAGGAGACCATCGCCCGCTGGAGGGACGCGCCCGTGCCCCTGGTGCTGGTGCGGCCGCGGCTGGAGAGCGGCGCGACCTTCGCCGTGCAGAGTGTGGTGCGGTACGTGGAGGAAGGGTATCGCGCGGCGCAGCGAGCGCTGCGGGATTACCTCGACACAGAGTGAGCGGCTTGCTAGTTACCTTTCAGCGCATGCCGAACACGGGGCTGATTCATCCCCCCTCCGGACGCCCCGTGGAGAGGTAGCTCATGGGTGAGAAGACTGCGGTGCGGTACTTCACGCTGGAAGAGGCGAACTCTGCGATCCCGTACATCTCGAGGATCGTGGAGGACATCGTCGCGGAGTATGAGAAGTGGCGCGACTGCATCTTCCGCTACGAGGTCATCGCTGCGAAGGGCACTGCCGAGAGCGAGAACGAGGAGCAGGAGGAACTCCGTTGTGAGGTGGACTCGGTCGCCCAGCGCATCAATGCATTCATCGACGAACTCTCAAAGGTAGGCTGCATCTTCAAGGGCTTCGACGGCGGGCTGGTGGATTTCCGCAGCCAGCTCGAGGGACGGGATGTCTTCCTGTGCTGGAAGCTGGGAGAGCCCGAGATTCAACACTGGCACGAGATGGACTCGGGGTTCGCGGGTCGCCAGCCGCTGGTGCCGGAGTTTCAGAAGGGAGAGTCTGACTAGTGGTCCTCTTTATCCACATGCTGGGTATCGCGTTCTGGATCGGCGGGGGGCTGATAGCCCTGGCGGTCGACTACGGAGTGAAGGGTGAGAGCCCGCAGGTACGGGTCGGCGTCGCGCGGCAGCTAGCGCGGGCGCACACCATGGTGATCGGACTCGGCGCCCTGCTGTCGACGGCCACGGGGGTGCTGTTGGCCATGGGGCTGGAGACCAGCGAGCGAGCCGAGGCAATGCGTGAGCCCAGGATGTGGCTGATGCAGCTTGCGGGGGCGCTCGGCGGCCTGGTCGTCCTGTTCGTGGCGCTGCCCACGGCGGTGCGCATGGGCGGCCTCGCCGTCACGACGGACAGCGGTGAGCTGCTTCCCGCCTTCGAGGTGTATCGCAAGCGCCTCAACGTGGTCACGATCATCGGGTGGTTCCTCGCGGTAGTCGCACTCTTCGCCTGGGAAGTACTCTGAGGCCGACCTGTGGCTGAGGAACGCTGGCGCCTCTCGTCCGCCTACCGCATCCCTATCGAGGGCAAGGCCAAGCTGGACATCCGGCGCTATCTGGGCCGGGGCTTCTTGCAGGCGGCCACCCACATGGGCAGGGTCTTCTATCTGTTCGTGGAGATCTTCCGCGCCTTGCCCGAGTGGCGCATCTGGCTGCCGCGCACCTGGCAGCAGGCCTACCAGGTGGGGGTCGGATCGCTGTTCATCGTGCTGCTCACCGCGGGGTTCGCCGGCGGCGTGACTTCGCTGCAGGCGGGCTACCAGTTCACGGCCACCATTCCGGTGTACTTCGCCGCCGGTGTCATCACCCAATCGCTCATTCTCGAGTTGGGGCCGGTGCTCACCGCCCTCATTCTGGCGGGCCGCGTGGGAGCCCGCTACGCCGCCGAGTTGGGCACGATGCGGGTGACCGAGCAGATCGACGCGCTCGAGAGCCTGGGACGCTCGCCGGTGTCGCACCTGGTCATCCCGCGGGTGCTGGCGGGCACGTTGATGCTCCCGGTGCTGGTGATCTTCGCCGACGCAACGGGGATCTTCTCCGGATGGCTCGCGGCGAGGCACACGTTGGACATCTCGAACCACGACTTCATATACGGCGCGCGCTACTTCTTCAAGCCGTACGACCTGTGGTACTCGCTTTTCAAGTCGCTGTTCTTCGGCCTCGCTGTGACATTCGTGCCCTGCTACATGGGGTTCAGCACGGGGAAGGGCGCCGAGGGAGTGGGGAAGGCAACGACGGGCGCGGTGGTGTCGAGTTCCGTGCTGATCCTGGCCCTCGATGCGCTGCTGTCGGAGTTGCTGCTCTGATGATCCGCCTCACCGGCGTGCACAAGGCCTTCGGCGACAACGTCGTGCTGGGTGGGGTGGATCTCAACGTCGAGGACGGCGAGACCCTGGCGCTGCTCGGGCCGTCTGGCGTGGGCAAGAGCGTGCTGCTGAAGCACATCAACGGGTTGATCAATCCGGATGCCGGCGAGGTATACGTGGACGGGCAGTCCGTGCCGTTGCTCGAGCGGAAGGAGTTGGCGCAGCTGCGCACCCGCATCGGGTACGTATTCCAGTTCGGGGCGCTGTTCGACTCGATGAACGTGTTCGAGAACGTGAAGCTGGGGATCACCGATGAGGATTTTTCCAACAACGACGACTACTGCCGCCTGCGGGTGCAGGAGTGCCTCGACCTGGTGAACCTCACGCCCGAAACCGCGCTCAAGTTCCCGGCCGATCTGTCGGGCGGAATGAAGAAGCGGGTGGGGATCGCGCGAGCCATCGCGGGGCAGCCCAAGTACTTGCTGTACGACGAGCCGACGTCGGGCCTGGATCCGGTGAACGCCGACATCATCGACGCGCTCGTCAAGAAGTTGCAGAATGAGTTGGGAGTCACCAGTATCGTGGTGTCCCACGACGTGCGCGGCTCGTTCCGTGTTGGGGACCGGGTGGCGCTGCTCGCAGACGGGAAGATCCGGCACGTCGGTCCGCCGGACAGCTTCCAGGACTCCGGCGATCCGGCGGTCCGACAGTTTCTCGAGCGGGACTTCGGCCAGTAAGGACTGAGCGACAACGGATATGGATCTCTACTACAAGCAGGAAATCACGGTTGGGGTGCTGGTCATCACCGCATTGGCCATCATGGTTGCCGGGCTCTTATGGCTCACGAGCCAGGACGTGTTCGGCCGCGGGATGGTCGTAGTGCCGGTGCAGTTCGAGATGGTCAGCGGCCTCAACAGGGGTGACCCGGTGCAGATCTCCGGTGTGACGGTGGGTGAGGTGCGGGCCGTCGAGCTGGAGGCGATCGGCCGGGTAATAGTGCGCATTCGGGTGGACGACGGCGTGCGGCCCAGGGCGGACGCGCGTGCAGAGATCCGCTCGCTCGACTTCCTCGGCGCCAAGTACGTGTCCTACACTCCGGGTACCGCGGAGGCGTTCCTGCCCGACGACGAGACGATCGTGGGCTTGAACGAGACCGAGATTGCGGAAAGCGCCGTCGCGCTGGCCGAGGAAGCTACCCGCACACTGCTACGGGCGCAGGACATCATGAGTGAGGACGTGGTGGGCCAGGTGCAGGCCACCATGGCGGCCGCGGAACGGGCACTGAACGTCGTTGCCCGCGTGGGAGACGGACCCATGATCGAGAGCGCGACCAGCTCCTTGCGCTCCGTGCAGAGCGCTGCGGCGTCGCTCGACTCGATCGTGTCGAACCCCTCCATACAGGAGTCGCTCAACCAGCTCGACGAGATCACCGAGGGCGTGCGGGAGATGACCGACGGACTGGCAGCGGTCACGCAGCAGCTCGCGGCGATGCTCGAGCAGATGCGCTCACCCGAAGGCACCACGGGGCGCCTGATGAGCGACAGCACACTCTACATCGAGATGCAAGAGACCCTGGTATCCCTCAGGAAGTTGCTGGACGACGTGCGGGAGCGGCCGGGGAGGTACGTAAACGTGAAGGTCTTCTAGCGCGCCCGTCCCCCCTTATCGCACAGTGGTGCCTGGGCGCCCGGTGAGAGCCGGGCGCCTTCTTCGTGGCTTGACGTCCACTTGACGCGAATCCGGCAGGGTGGTGCCGAGACAACAATCACCACCACCGGAGGCAGTCATGAAGACCGTAGTGAACCTCTGTGCGCTGTCGCTGATTCTGTTCGCGGCTGCGTGCGACGACACATCGCCGACCGCGCCCGAGCCGAGCGACATCGAGGCCCGCCGCGGCCAGTGGCGCGGCGCAGATCACATCGGGGTGCTCTCCCGCAACCTCTACATCGGCTTCAACGTGGACGAGACGATCGCCGCCCTGGCGAGTCCCGATCCCAACGACGATGCGGCGGCGATCCAGAATGCGATCGAGACGCTCGTCGCAACCGACTTCCCCACGCGCGCCGGCGCGATAGCGGACGAAATCGCCAAGCTGAAGCCCGACTTCGTGGGGCTCCAGGAGGTCTACGAGCTCGACATAAACATCCCGGGGCTACCGGTGATCGAGCTCCCGTTCCTGGAGATCTTCGAGGCGGCACTCGCGCAGCGGGGTCTCAACTACGAGGTCGCGGCGCAGAACACGCTCACCAATGCGCAGCTTCCCGGCATCAGCCTGATCGACCACGACGTGTTGCTGGTGAACGCCACTCGGGTCGAGGTGCACGAGAGCGCCGGGGCACAGTTCAGCGCCAACCTGGGCGACCCCTTCGGGATCGGCGTGAGCATCGTGCGCGGCTGGACCAGGGTGCGCGCCACGGTTGCCGGCGAGGAGGTCGAGGTGTGGAACACGCACACGGAGTCCGGTTCCGATCCGGCCATTGTGGGGCTGCGCGCCATCCAGATGGGTGAGCTGGCGGCGTTGGCGAGCACCGAGCTGCCTGTGATCGTGATGGGCGACCTGAACGACGAGCCTGGATCGCCGATGTACGACGTGATGAGCCAAGCGGGGTTCGCGGATGTGTGGGCCGAGCTGCGGCGCCGGCCGGCCGGCTACACATGCTGCCACGCAGACGACCTGTCGAACGACCGAGTGAACATGGACCAGCGCATCGACTACGTGATGGCGCGCGGGCTGGGTCACGGACGGCGTGCTGTGCGCGGCTCGATTGGGCTCACCGGTATACGGCCGTGGGAGCGTGTGGCTGGTCCGTACTACCCGCTGTGGCCGTCCGACCACGCCGGAGTACATGCGGAGTTGTTGCTGGTTCCGGCACGCGGCATGGAGTGGTAAGGAGCGCGCGACACGATCGAGCTGGAGGCGCCCGGCTACCTGCCGGGCGCCTTCGGTTCAAACTCGACAATGTGACTTCAAAATCCCCTTGCGAAACGGGGAACCGGAAGCAAGTTATGGCCTTCCGTCGAACTAGAAGGTCTCGACGGCCACGCCGCCAGAGCGACGCCCGCCTTCCAGGACGCCCACCGACGACGAGACCGCCGGACCCCTGAGCCATCGATTCATTCTTTGGGGGGACTTATGACACACTCAGCGCAGGCAGGTGCGCGGCGCGTGATCCCGCTGCTCGCTGCGGGCGTAGGGATCGCAGTCGCCGTAATGGCGTTCGCTCCGGCGATAACGAGCCCGCCACCGGGCGTGGCAGTGGGGGTGCATGAGGCGAATTATGAAGCAGAGGGGGATGGGGGAAGCGAGGTGACATGGCGTTTCCGGGTGCACGTTGCCGTGAAGCTTGACGACCGCCGTGAGTTCCGAGCCATGCTCCGTTGGCTGGCCGGGGACCACTTTGATAGTCTGCGGGCGGCAATCCTGACGCACGCGGACGAAATGGAGGACCATCGGGCTGTGGGCATCCTTGAGCTGGTCTCCCAGGATGTGACGCGTGACGTCGTGATGCGCAGGTTTCGGTTCACCCGGGAATACAGAGGTGTCCCGGGTTACTATCTCCACGTGAACTTCAGCTTTCCGATTACGGTGGAGAAGTTTCTGATGATCCCAGATTGGGTACGCGCCGGCGACTACGCACGCGTGGTCGAGGCGGTTAGTCCCCCCGTCAGGGGAGTGGTGGACAGCTTGGTGCTAGAGAACGTGAGACCCCGTCGGCCCCGCTGAGTTCGGGTGTTCAGAATCCTCTGATCCAGATACCTCACCACCCCAGCGCCCGGCTCCGGCCGGGCGCTGTTCGTTTCGGGGTGCCATAAGGTGGCTTCAGGATCCACCTTGCGACGCGGAGAATCAGGAGCAAGTTAGGGTCTTCACCGTTTGGGGGGAGTCATGACACACTTAGCGCAGGCAGGTGCGCGGCGTGTGATCCCGTTGGTCGCTGCGGGCCTCGGGATCGCGATCGCCGTAATGGCGTTCGCTCCGGCAGAAACTAGCCGGCCGCCCAGTGTGGCGGTGGGGGTGCATGAGGCGAACTACGAGGTTCTTGGCGAGGCGGAGAGCCCACTGACGTACTACTTCAGAGTACACACGGGCGTGGAGCTAGCCGACGTGGATGAGTTTGACTCCGTTGCCGCCCGAATATCGGACCGACGATACAACACCCTGGTGGACAGCCTGCTAGAGTACCACGGGTTCAAGATTCGCGATCAGCGTGCATGGGATATCATCGAGACGATCCGGGTACCAGATAGTACGGGTGCGAGTGAACAGCTCGAATTCTCTCTGGGCACCGAGTGGAAGGGGAGCACTGGGTATTGGTTCCATGTGTTCATGGACTTCGAGATCAAGCCGCCAGGTCTGCACAAGCAGTTCATCCGGTTCCTTCGATTGAAGAACTACGGGGCGATCAATGGCATACTCACAAGCTGGATTGCCCAAGACCGGATACGCGGCCCGAGACCTCGAGCTATAGTCGATGCAGTGAGGTTTCGCGGAGCAGATAGAGAGACGGTGCGGTAAGGGCTCGTCAACCCCACCCCCAGCGCCCGGCCCCGGCCGGGCGCTTTGCTTTTCGCCGCGTCACCTTGCGCAACCGTGAAACCGCGGCGGATGTTTGTGGGTAGAGACCCACGGTGCTGGAGGCAGCCATGGCGTTCAACATCCGGCGTGCCGACTACTTCTACACGGCCATTCAGAATCAGCCCGGCGAGGGCCACAGGCTCCTCTCGGAACTCGCCAACCTTGGCGTGAACCTGCTCGCCTTCACCGAAGTGCCGGTAGGCCCCACCCGCACCCAGCTCACGCTGTTCCCCGAAGATGCTGGAAAGCTCTCGGCGGCGGCGAAGAAGGCTGGTCTGCAGCTCGACGGCCCGCACCCGGCGCTGCTGGTGAGCGGCGACGATGAGCTCGGTGCACTCGCCGAGATTCGCGAGAAGCTGTACGAGGCCGACGTGAACGTGTTCGCCTCCACCGGCGTCACGGACGGGGCGGGCAGCTACGGTTACGTGATGTACGTGAAGGGGAACGAGATCGACCGGGCTATGCAGGCGCTGTAGCCCCGGCCCAAGGCCCAGTTCACGACGTCACCCCGGTGGCGAGCCTCGGCGGCCGCCCTATATTCGCCCCATGCTTTCCGTGACCTTCCTCGGCACCTCGGCCTCGCGTCCCACCGTGGAGCGCGGCGTCTCGTCCATCGCGATCCAGCGCGAGGGAGAGACGATGCTGTTCGAGTGCGGCGAGGGGACGCAGCGCCAGATGATGCGCTACGGGGTGGGCTTCACCCTGGGGGAGATCTTCATCTCCCACTACCACGCCGACCACTTCCTCGGCGTGATCGGGCTGGTGCGCACGCTGGGGCTGCAAGGCCGCGAGGAGACGCTCCACGTGTACGGTCCCAGGGGCGCGAAGAAGGTGCTGGGTCAGGCGCTCGAGGTGGGCGTGGAACGGGCGCCGTTTCCCGTAGAGATCCACGAAGTGAAGCCGGGCGACAAGCTCGATCGCGCAGAGTATGCCATCGAGGTCTTCGCGGTGGATCACGGCCGCAACGCCGTGGGGTTCGCGCTGCGGGAGCATGAGCGACTCGGCCGGTTCCATCCCGAGAAGGCGAGGGAGCTGGGGGTGCCGGAGGGACCGCTGTGGGGCGACCTGCACCGCGGCAAGACGGTGGAGTTCGACCTGACACTGGATGACGGCACCACCGAGCACCGCACCGTCAGCCCCGAGGATCTCGTGGGGCCGCCGCGTGCGGGACGGCTCGTCGTTTACAGCGGGGACACGCGCCCGTGCGAGAGCGTGGCGAGCGCGGCGGAGGAAGCGGATCTCCTGATCCACGAGGCCACGTTCGGTGAGGAGGAGAAGGAGCGGGCCGCCGAAACGGACCATTCGACCGCCGTGGAGGCAGCACAGGTCGCCTCGGCTGCACGCGTGCAGCAACTCGTGCTGACGCATCTCAGTGCGCGCTACTCGGCAGCGCCAGACGTGCTGCTCGAGGAGGCACAGCAGGTGTTTCCCAGCACCGTCGTGGCCCGTGACGGCATGACCATCGATGTCGCGTTCCGCGACGCGGGTAATGAGAGCGACTGAACTGGAGCGCGCGTGCGTCGCGGTCGTCGGGATCGCGGTCGCGGCGGTCGGGTGCACGCCGGAAACGGAAGAGCAGGCGGTATCTGAAGCCGTCGAGGCCGCCACCACCATGGTGTACGAGTGCGACGACGGCTACGGGTTCGTGGCGCGCATTCAGGGCGAGACCGCCTGGGTGTTCTTGCCGGAGACTACGGCGGCGCTGCCCCACGTGCCCGCGGCCTCGGGCGCGCGCTACGGCGAGGGAGGCATCACATACTGGTCACAGGGAGAGGAGGCGCTGCTCGAGGTCGCCGGCACGGAGCACCTCTCGTGCGTCAACAACCGCCGTCGCGCCGTGTGGGAGCACGCCAAGCTCAACGGGGCCGACTTCAGGGCGGTGGGGAACGAGCCGGGCTGGGTGCTGGAGATCTACCCCCGGCGCATGGTGCTGGTCACCGACTACGGCGAGCACCGCTACGAGTTCGAGACTCCCGAGCCCGTTGTGAATACGGAAGAGCGGCGAACATTCTACGAGACCAGCGACCGTGGGCTCCGCATCCTCGTTTCGCTGGAGCGCGGGGAATGTCGCGACACCATGAGCGATGAGGTGTTCGCAACCAGGGTCGCAGTGAAGCTGGACGACACCACCTACCGGGGCTGCGGCCGCGCGCTGCACTAGGAGCCAGGGAGCCGCGCCCGGCCCAGGCTACTGACACGGGGAGTGCACCGATCGACCTTCCTGCCCGCCTGACCTACGCAGCCCGCTTCGGACTGCTGGCCGTTCTCGCGGTCTACGGCGTCGTGATCATGCGCGACCCCGGGAGCTTCGGACTGCTCGACGCCGTGGACCTCGCCATTCACGAGGCGGGGCACGTGTTCTTCGGGATCTTCGGTGAGTTCGTGGGCTTCCTCGGCGGGACCCTGTTTCAGCTGCTCATCCCGGTCACCTTCTTCGGTTACTTCCTGCAGCGGCACAACCGTTTCGCGGCCGCCGTGATGCTCTGGTGGATCGCCCAGAACCTCTGGAACATCTCGGTCTACGTGAAGGACGCGAGGGACATGGCGCTTCCGCTGGTGGGCGGCGGTCAACACGACTGGAACTACTTGCTCGAAGCGGTCGGCCTGCTGCACCGCGACCAGCAGGTGGGGCAGGCGTTCTTCGCGGTCGGGGTGCTGTGCTACCTGGTCGCGATGCTGTGGGGATTCCGCGTGGCGTGGCGCCCCGTCTGGAGGCAAACGCTGTAGCCCTTGAGGAACCCCGACCCGCGCTGTCATGTTTCCCCAGGACCACCAGACTCTTCCTGAAACGCGACCAGATGCCGACCTCCGGCCGTCCGCCCCGGTAGCGGACGTCCCTCCCGGGCCGGCGGTCTGGCCATGAAGCAGCGGAGAGCCTTCTACCCACCACACGAGGAGGCTGCCATGGCTATCCGTCTGGGAGACGACGCTCCCAACTTCACCGCCGAGACAACCGAAGGGCCGGTCGAGTTCTACGACTGGAAGGGAGACGGCTGGGCGGTGCTGTTCTCCCACCCGAAGGACTTCACCCCGGTCTGCACCACCGAGCTCGGCTACCTCGCGGGGCTCAAGGGGGAGTTCGAGAAGCGCAACACGAAGGTGATCGGCCTGAGCGTAGACGCGCTCGACTCTCACGCGGGCTGGGCCAAGGACATCGAGGATGTGACGGGCAACGCCCTCAACTACCCGCTCATCGCCGACCACGACCGCAAGGTGTCGGATCTCTATGACATGGTGCACCCCAACGCAGACGACACGATGACGGTGCGCTCGGTGTTCGTGGTGGGGCCCGACAACAAGGTGAAGCTGACGCTCACCTACCCGGCGAGCACCGGAAGGAACTTCGACGAGCTGCTGCGGGTGGTCGATTCACTGCAGCTCACCGCCAATCACGCGGTCGCCACGCCGGTCAACTGGAAGGACGGCGAGGACGTGATCATCGGCACTGGTGTGACCGACGAAGACGCCGCCAAGAAGTTCCCCGGATACGAGGCCAAGAAGCCGTATCTGCGAGTGACGCCGCAGCCGAAGAACTGAGGTCCGCTCGGCAACGTTCAAGTAGTTGAGCCACAAGACGTTAGATAGTTCGGCCGCGGTGATCCGGGGTCGGGGGTCCGAGAGGGCCTCCGGCCCCGACTCGTTGACCTCGTTGATGTTTCCGTTTAGGGGGTAATCCCGACTGGCGCAATCGGGTTAACACCTACATCTTGTATGGCTTGAAGCGCCCCCCGACCCCAGCGGCACATACCCCGCCCCACGGCGGAACTGACCGCGGCTTCGGCCGCCGGTTGACCACGTCCTGGCCGAGTTGGCGGCGCTCCGAAGTACGGTGCGGACGTGGTGGACGCGGGGCCCAGACACACACATACACGATGCACCTCAGCAACCGCTTCTGGGGGGGAGCGCTAGCATGAGCGAGATAACTGCGCGGTTAACCGAGATCAACCCGACCCTGTCGCCCGACGGTAACTGTCTGGCCTATTCCTCGGAGGAGTCGGGACGGCGGGAGGTGTACGTACGGCCGTTCCCGCAGCGCGGCGGCCGCTGGCAGGTCTCGACCGACGGCGGCGTCGAGCCGCTGTGGGCGCACAGCGGACGCGAGCTGATCTATCGCAACCCGGCGAACGAGCTCATGTCGGTGGACGTACGCACGGAACCTACCTCCTCGGTAGGCGCGCGCCGGGTGCTGTTCGACGCGTCTGACTACGAGCGCGACCTTCTCGCTCACGTGCCATACCACATCACGCCCGACGACCAGACCTTCGTGTTCATCAAGCAGGATGGCGGATCGCGCGACCTGGTAGTGGTGCTCAACTGGTTCGAGGAGCTGCAGGGAAGGGTCGGGCAGTGACCGGAGTCGAGATCTCCCGGCTCACGTCGGCTCTTGCCGGCCGCTACGCGATCGAGCGGGAGCTCGGTGCGGGCGGCATGGCGACCGTCTATCTCGCGCAGGACATGAAGCACGACCGCCAGGTGGCGGTGAAGGTGCTCAAGCCGGAGCTGGCTGCGGTGATCGGCGGCGAGCGCTTCCTCAAGGAGATCAAGGTCACCGCCAACCTGCAGCACCCGCACATCCTGCCGCTGTACGACTCGGGCGAGGCCGACAGCTTCCTGTTCTACGTCATGCCCTACATCGAGGGCGAGTCGCTCGGCGCGAAGCTGCAGCGTGAAAAGCAATTCGCCGTGGACGAGGCCGTGAAGATCGCGACGGGCGTGGCGAGCGCGCTCGACTACGCACACCGGCAAGAGGTGATCCACCGCGACATCAAGCCCGAGAACATCCTGATGCACGACGGGCAGCCGCTGATCGTGGATTTCGGCATCGCGCTCGCGGTGAGCGAGGCGGGCGGCACGCGGCTCACCGAGACCGGACTGTCGATCGGCACGCCGCACTACATGAGTCCCGAGCAGGCGATGGGCGACCGCGAGTTGGACGGGCGCAGCGACGTCTACTCGTTGGGTGCGGTGCTGTACGAGATGCTGGTGGGCGACCCGCCGCACACCGGATCAACAGCGCAGGCGATTATCGCGAAGATCGTGACCGAGGCGCCGTCCCGACTGGAAAGCGCCCGACCCAGCGCGCCGGCGCACGTCGCGACTGCGACGCACAAGGCGCTGGAGAAGCTGCCGGCCGATCGGTTCCGCTCCGCGGCGGAGTTCGCTGACGCACTCGAGAGGCCAGGTGTGGTTGCCACCGGGCCGACGCCAACTCCGGCAGCTGCCCGCGTGGGCCGTTTCAGACTCCGGGTGGCGGCCGTGGCGGCAGCGGTCGCGATTCTCGCCGCCGGCCTGCTGCTCGGACGCGCCACCATGGGTTCCGCACCGACCGACGCACACGTGGTGCGCTTCTCGATTCCGATCGGGCCCGAGGAACAACTGAGCGGCGCGCCCACCCAGACAATCGCGCTGTCGCGCGACGGCTCGCGGCTCGCCTACGTGGTGGCCGGCGGGGGAAGGGTGTACGTGCGCAACATGCGCTCGCTCGAGCCGATACTGATCGCCGGCGTGCAGGGGGTGGACAACCCGTTCTTCTCCTACGACGGCGAGTGGCTCGGGTTCGACAAGGCCACGGGCGAGCTGGGGCGGGTTCCCGTCGGCGGCGGCGCACCGCTCCGCGTCACCCTCGGATCGAACAACGGAGGGATCGCCTGGACGGAGGACGGCTCGATCATCTTCAAGGGCGTGCGGCGGGGGCTCATGAGCGTGCCCGTTTCGGGTGGCGAAGCTACACCGTTCATCGTTCCGGACACTGCGTTGGGCGAGTTGGATCTCTGGTTTCCCGACGTCCTGCCCGGCGGGGATGCCGTGCTCCTCACGTTCAACGCCCGCGGCCTCGCAACCCCGCGGTTGGGGGGCACCGGGGTGGCGGTGGTGTGGCCCGAGACGGGACGCCGCAAGGTGCTCATTTCGGCAGGCGCCGGCGGGGCGCGCTACTCGGCCACCGGGCACCTGGTCTACGCGCTCGAGGACGGCACGCTTCAGGCTGTGCCGTTCGACATCGAACGCATGGAGATCACGGGCGAGCCGACCACGCTCGCCCAGAACGTGCACATCGCAGGCAGCACTCCGCAGTTCTCCATCTCGGACGACGGGACGCTGGCGTACGTGCCGGCGCGCATCACCGAATTGATGTTGGTGGACCGCGATGGCAGGGCGACGCCCGTCACCGATCTCACCCGGCAGTTTCACTCGCCGCGTGTCTCGCCCGGCGGCGGTCACGTGGTGGTGGACATCAGCGACCAGGGGAGCCGCGATGTCTGGGTGCTGGACCTGGAGCAGGGCACGCTCTCGCGTGTCTCGTTCGAGGGCGACGCGAACGACCCGGTGTGGATGCCGAGCGGCCGCCGCGTGTGTTACGCGAGCGGCAGGAGCGGTACGCGCGGTGTGTACTGCCGCAACATCGATGGTGCGGGAGACGCCGACTCGATCCACGTGGGGGACGATGAGTTCACGGCTGGCGCCTGGTTGCCGGCCGCCGACTCGTTGCTGCTGATCTCCCAGAACGTTGAAAACCTGTACGACCTCTGGCTCCACTCCCCCGGTGGCGGCGCGCTCCGGCCGCTGCTCGTCTCTTCGTTCTCCGAGGCCTTCCCCGCCG
>JBDHJR010000060.1:0-3575 GCA_039586815.1 Gemmatimonadota bacterium
ATGGAGCACGTCTACATCAAGCCACGGACGCCCCAGCTCAACGGCAAGGTCGAGCGCTCTCATCGAACCGACAAGGACGAGTTCTACCAGCTCCTCACGTATCGCGATGACGTGGATCTCGAAAAGAAGCTGGCCGAGTGGGAACGCTTCTACAACTACGATCGGCCACACGGAGCCCACCGCGGCAGAACACCATACGAGGCCCTGAGAGAGAAGCTACAGTAGCGACGAACGTCCGACTGGATCTGTCAGATCACACTTTGCTGACGCTCCTAGGCACGAGCGCCGCTGCCCTAAGCCGAGATCCCCTCGAGAGTTGACACTTCGGACCCTATCGGACCTCGAAGCGCGCTTGTTTCACCTAGCCGCTCGGCGTGCTGTCGGCATCGAGGAACTGACGACCCTTGATGTCGAGGATCGGGCCCAGAGCCAGCCTGAGAGCCGCTACATCGCCCCCTCGCGCGCGTTCGATCCTGCGTCTAGCCGCAAACACCCTTCAACCTCAATTCGTGTCACCAACCTCGATGGCACAGCCCTACGTACCAATGGCCCGGGGCGCTCCCCTCCTTACGCCCGCCGAACAACATCGCTCTGACCGATAACTCTCCGAATTTTCTAGACAATAAATTATTACATCGAATAGCAACATAGGTGTATGATGCAATTTTCAGATCAAGCGGCCCCCCTTGCTGACGCAGATGACACTCGCGTCGCCGGGGCCGCCGGCGATGGAGGCGCACCGAATGTGGGGACTCCGAACCGTTCTGCTTCTCTGCATGGCCCTGCTTCCGGCAGGCTCCATTCAAGCGGACACCTTCCAAGTCACGAAGACAGCCGACACCAATGACGGCACCTGCGATTTGGACTGCTCGTTGCGTGAGGCTGTCGGGGCAGCCAATGCCAATGCCGGTGCTGACGACGTGCTCCTTCCTGCAGGATACTACCAGCTGGATACCGGGTCCCCCCCGCTCGGACAGATATCCGTGCTCGACGACGTGGACATCGCGGGCGCGGGGCCTGCGAGTACGATTATTGATAACAGTAATCAGCTGCATTCCGCGTTTTCGATCTGGCCCTCCGTTATCGCAAATATTTCCGACGTCGCGATCCAGAACGGCTACATCGGATCGGATGGACAGCTAACTCTGAGTCGGGTCCACATAAGCGGCTACTTGGGGCTCAATGCATCCGGCTCCAGTGGCCACTTTGCTGCCGTCTACCTCTCTGGCCCTGACGCAACTCTCAATCTCATCGAAAGCACGATCGAGAACAATAATGCCTGCGCCGTCTATGGGGCCCCGCCGCAGGCTGGCAGCAACAACGCAGCAGCCGTGATTGACAGATCCACGATCTCGGGTAACTCGGGTTACTTCTGTGGCGGCGTGTCTATCTTCACCGCGGAGATTTCGAACTCGACCATCTCCGGCAACAGTTATCTCCGGCGCTCCGGATGCGAAGACGCCCAGCTGGGTAACGGAGTAGACGCAGCCGAGGCGCTGATCTCACACAGCACAATCGCCGGGAACGCAGATGCCGACCTCTCATATGGCCAAAATCAACTAATAAGGCTCCCGCGGTGCCGGGGGTGTCCGCCCCCCGATCCCCCTTACGTTTGCGTCCCTGTTGCGGGTTTGCTTGGGATCACCGTCGAGAACTCGATCATCGAAGGTTCGTGCGTCAACCCTACAGGAGTCAGCACGCCTTCCGGTGGAGGGAACGTCGAGAGTCCTGGGGACACGTGTTTGTTCGACGATCTCACGGATCAGGTCAATGCGTCCGCCTTGGACTTGGGTCTTGACGTTCTTGCCGACAACGGTGGCCCGACTGAAACCCAAGCGCTGCTGGACGGAAGTGTCGCGATCGATGCTGCCGTCTTCGCAAATTGCCCAATGGTGGATCAGCGAGGATTCCCAAGGCCGGAACCTGGCGGCACAAAATGCGACGCCGGAGCCTTTGAGGTTCCAGAGCCCTCGCGCTGGCTGCTGCTGGCCGCGGGGCTGGGCTGCCTGGTTGCGCTGTATCGGGTGCGGGGGCGTATCTAAGAAGAGGCTTACCTTGACTGGTATTGCACGGACCCTGCGCAGACGGGGCCTTGCGGGGCTCGCCCAGTAGTGCAGCGGTGCCGGTGAGCGCCAATAGCGGGCTATCAGCAGTCGCTCATCGTGTAATGGGGCGCAATTCTCCTCCGTTCCTTGTCCCTCGGAGCTGACGTTGCCGGAATTGTGTTACTCGGGCGCCGATAACCCCCCTTTAGACTTCCGCGCTGACTTCGGCTCGCCACTGGGCGCTGGCCGGGAGCCGCCTCTCGCCCTCGGCCCACAGTCGATTTTGTGAATTGATCTGTGATCACAACGACATAGAAAACTGTTGACATCATTTTGAATCAGGCGTAGAAGCCAGCACAGCGCCCCGTGACCTCGCGGTGTCGGCGCACCAGACCGCCACAGCGAGCTTCGCACCGCCCCCGCGAGCGTTGGAGGGCAGCGATGGCGCTCGACACCGGCCTTCGGCACGCGGCTCTCAGGAGTCGCTCTCGGAGCGGCTTCTCGATCCCGAGTGAGCTGACACGGCGATGCCTCGCTGGGACGCGCTAGATCACGCGCGGGGGCCGCACCCGGCCCCCGAATGAAAGGAGAACACGATGAAGGGAAGGATCCTTTGCACGACAACAGGGCTGGCGCTGGCGGCCGGACTCGTCGGCTTCTTCGTTGCAGCCTCGCCGGCTGCGGCGATCACCTGGGGTGATCCGGACCGCGAGCACAAGAACGTCGGTGCGATGATCACCTACGGTACGGAATTCGGGTACGAGCTTTGGTGTTCCGGCACCCTGGTTCATCCGCGCGTCGTCCTGACGGCCGGTCACTGCACGACTGAGCTCGAGGACTATGGGATTACGAAGGTCTGGGTCAGCTTCGACCTAGATGTCCGCAAAATTTCCGAGTGGCAAGAGGTGGAACGGGTGATCACCCATCCGGACTACGAGTGGGCCCGCATGCAGGATTCGCACGATGTGGGTATGCTGGTGCTGGCCGAGCCCGCCGCGAATCTCGAACCAGCCACGCTGCCGTCCGAAGGCCTGCTGGATGATCTCCTTGCCGCAGGCGAGCTGAGGCAGGGCAACACAGGCGCCAAGTTCACCCTGGTCGGATACGGATACACACTGAGCTGGCCCCCGCCGATCCAAGCGTTCTCAGGCATTCGCCAGTCCTCGGTGTCCGAGTATCAGGCGCTCCTCCAGACCTGGCTGCGCATGTCGCAGAATCAGGCCACCGATGACGGCGGCACCTGTTACGGCGACTCCGGCGGCCCTGCTTTCTGGGAACACCCCGACGGCACGGAAATTCTGGTCGGCGTCACGTCGTGGGGAGACGTGCCGTGCGTCGCCTCGGCTTTCAACTACCGCGTCGACACGGCCGGCACGCTGGACTTCATCGACGACGTGATCGCGTCACTCGATGAGCAGTAGGGCGGTGCGCGACACCTGAGAGCCTGTGAATCAATCGGAAAAAAATGACGCGGGAACCCAGGATCCCAGGAAGGATTTCCTTGTTCTCGTCTATCGATGTGCCATCCGT
>JBDHJR010000061.1:0-4283 GCA_039586815.1 Gemmatimonadota bacterium
AATCGCCCAGATCTACCTCGATGTCGTGGCCGGCGTGCGGCCCGACCTGGCGGTCATCGACTTTTCCATCGGCGTGGAGGCGGGCGGGCCGACGATGGGGTCGGGCGGGCGCACGGTGGACATGAGAGATCGCCTCGGTTCCTGGCTCGTGCTGGCCAGCACCGACCTGGTCGCGGCCGACGCGACGACCGCGCGGATCATGAGCCACAACGTGGAGTCCCAGACGCAGCTCGTCATGGCCTACGGGATGGGGTTGGGCGAGCCGCGCGAAGGGGCGATCGAGCTGGTGGGCGAGCAACTCGAGGCCCTCAGGGTGGCGTGGCAACCTGCCGTGTTGCAGAACAACCCCAGCGGAGCGCCGGCGTACTCGAGACCGTAGCCGACACGTGGGGCTTCTGGCTACCCGCTGCTCCCCGCCGTATCCTTCGAATGTTCCTTCGAGGGTACCCCATGACCGAGCCCCAGCGCGTCACGGTTGCACAGCGGCTTGTGCTGTACCTCGATACGGGTGAGCGGCTCCCGACCGTGCGCCAGCTCGCCATCGACCTGGCGGTGCATCCCAATACGGTGGCCCACGCCTACCAGGAGCTCGAAACGCTGGGAGTACTCGTGACGCGGGGCGGCGAGGGTACGTTCGTCGGCCTCGCGCTGCCCGACCAGGACACGGTCGAGCGCCGGGCCCGGCTGGAGCGGGTGTGCCAGGACGTGGCCGCCCAGTGTCAGGCCCTGGGGCTTCCCCTCGACGAAGTCATCGAGGCACTGATCGCTCTCCGATCGTCGGAGCGCGAGTCGAACGCCAGAAGGGGTTCACCATGAGCGATGAGTTTCTGCCGGTGCGCGTGACACGCGGCATGCCGGCTCGCCCCACCAAGTCACCCAACGACACCCGCTATCCCCCGGCGGCGATCATCTCAGGGCTGGTGACCGCCGTTGCCGTGGGCGGGGTGATGTTCGGGCTGCCCATCGACTGGGAGCCGTGGCGTGCAGTAGTGGCCCCCGTCGTGACGGCATTATCGGCCGCGCTGGTCGGATCCTCGATAAAGTTCGCGGACCAGTGGGAAAAGGCCGTGGTGCTGCGGCTGGGCAGGTACCGCGGGCTGCGGGGTCCCGGGTTGTTCTACGTGATCCCGGTGTTGGATCGCATCAGCTACCACATCGACCAGCGCATCCGCACCACGGACTTCGGCGCCGAGTCGTGCCTCACCAAGGACACGGTGCCGGTGAACGTGGACGCGATCGCGTTCTGGATCGTGTACGACGCCGAGCGGGCGGCGCTCGAGGTGCAGCAGTACGAGCAGGCGGTTGTGCTGGCGGCCCAGACGGCGTTGCGCGACGCGATCGGCAAGCACGACCTGGCAGAGCTGATCCAGTCGCGCAAGGAGCTGGGCGAGGGCCTGCAGCGCATTCTCGACCAGAAGATGCACGACTGGGGCATCCAGGTGCAGTCGGTGGAGATCCGTGACGTGATCATCCCCAAGGCGCTGGAGGAGGCGATGTCCCGCCAGGCTCAGGCCGAGCGGGAGCGGCAGGCGCGGATCATACTGGGCACCGCCGAGACGGAGATCGCGGGCAAGTTCGTCGAGGCGGCGGAGCAGTACCGCACGCATCCCACGGCACTCAACCTGCGGGCCATGAACATGCTGTACGAGAGCATAGTGAAGCGCGGCTCGCTGATGGTGGTGCCTTCGGGGCTGGCCGATTCGCTGAATGTCACGAACGTCATGGGGCTCGCCGGGGCGGCTGGGATGACGCCATCCACGAAACCGGGGGAGGGCGACGGGGCGGAGGAGGATTCCGACTGAAGCACATCATCTACGTACACGGACGCGGCGCCAAACCGCAGCGCCGCGTTCTCCTCGAAAACGTGCAGCGCGCGCTCCTCGGGCGCATCACGCAGGTGGACCGGACCGCCGCGCGAAAGCTCCAGCGGGGTGACGTGCGTCTGACGCTGGCGTACTACGGCGATCTCACCACCGCGCTCATGGTTCAGGCGCGGCCGGAGCGGGAGGCGTCGATGATTCGGCGCCGCGGCAAGCTGTTCGAGCCCCCGGGCGAGGACCAGCCGTGGCTCGACCAGCTGGTGGCTCGGCCGCTCCGGCGCCACACGGCCGAGGACTACAAGCAGCTCGTGCGCGAGCACCGCAACCTTCGGTTTCTGGACGACGTGCTGCGGGTGGCGAGCCCGCTGGGATCGCTGACACGGCTCGGAATCGGGGCGATCGCGCGGCTCTTCCCGGACCTGGGAGCCTACCTGCGTACTCGCGAGTGGGGCTCCCAGATCCGCCGCCGCGTGCAGCGCGTGCTGAGCCTGGCGCTGCGCCAGGGAGACGACATCGCGTTGGTCACCCACAGCATGGGCTGCATCGTCGCGTACGACGTGCTGTGGAAGCTGTCTCGGCTGAGTGAGCACCGCAGGATGCACGACAAGAAGGTGGCGCTGTGGCTCACCATGGGGAGCGCGCTGGGTGACGGCATCATCCGGCGGCACCTGTACGACTCCGGCGAGCCGGCCGACGGTATCTACCCGGCCAATGTTGCGGATTGGATCAACGTCGCGGCACACGACGACTTCGTCGTGCACCATGCCAAGGCCGAGGCCAACTTCGCCAAGATGCGCGAACTCGGGCTCGTGCGCAGCATTCGCGACCTGCCGCGCATCCACACGTTCTGGGTCGGGCCGGCCGGCTCCAACCCACACAAGTCGTTCGGCTACCTCAACCACCCGGTGGTGGCGCGGACGCTGGCGAAGTGGATTCGGAAGTGATCCGAATGGCGACCGTGCGAGCCCTCGTTCACTTGCCGCCCAGCTGTTGATAAAGGTGCAGTGTGCGTGGAGGTTGTGAGATGAACATCTCCCGCCGCGATCTCATCGCCGCGCTCGGCGCTGTCGCGCTGGCACACCGTCCGGCGCGTCTCTTCGCGTCGTGGCCGGCGAGTCCTGATGATCCGTACGCCCTCGTGCTCGGCACCATTCAGGACGGTGGCATTCCCCAGGTCGGCTGCTACACTCCGCGTTGCGACCGGGCCCGCAGCGAGCCGCGGTACGTCACCTCACTGGCGCTGATCCAGCCGCAGCTGCGGCGCTACTACCTGGTGGACGCCACGCCTGACATCACGCGGCAGCTCGATCTCATCGAGGATGCGGGTTTCCGTCGCGGCGCGGCGGAGCGCCGGCCGTTCGACGGCATCTTCCTCACGCACGCTCACATCGGACACTACCTGGGCCTGGCGCAACTGGGCCGTGAGGGGCTCGGCATGCAGCGCACACCGGTGTACTGCACGCCCGTGATGGCCGAGTATCTCTCCACGAACGGTCCCTGGAGCCTGCTGGTGGACGAGGGCCGCATTCACTTTCCTGACGTGCCCTTCGACCGATGGTTCGAGTTGGACGAGTGGCTGTCGGTGCGGATGATCAACGTGCCGCACCGGCCGGAGTTCTCCGACACCGTCGGGTTCGTGTTCCGCGGTCCGGGGGGCTCGCTGCTGTACCTGCCTGACATAGACAGGTGGGAAGCATGGGAGCAGTCGGTGGCGAGTGTGGTCGGGGAGGTCGATGCCGCGCTGCTCGACGGGTCGTTCTTCTCGGGGAGTGAAGTTCCGGGGCGTGCCATTGAGGACATACCGCACCCGCTCATCCCCCATACGATGGACCTGCTCGAGGAATCCGTGCGCGAAGGTGCGCGCGTGGTCTTCACGCACTTCAACAACACGAACCCCGTGCTGGACGGTGGGAAGGAGGCCGGGGAGGTGCGGCGCCGTGGCTTCGAGCTGGCGCGGGAGGGCATGCGGATCCGTGGCTTCGAGCTGGCGCGGGAGGGCATGCGGATCCCGCTGTGAGGAGGTACGAGATGTCCACGAGACATGCGGGCGTTGCCGCCCTGGGAGCGTTACTCGTCGCCGCGCTGCTGCCCCAGCCGGCGTCGGCGCAAGAAACACGCACTCCCGAGGAACGCGAGCACGCCGCGGCGTGGGGTGCCCACCACCTGTGTGCCGGCCTCTGGGTGGTGGGTCGGGATTTGCAGCGCGACGCCGAGACGGTGATCGCCGCCGACATCGCTCCGTTCCCCTGGTTCCACTGGGAGGAGTCGTTCGAATACGACGTGGACCTGGAGCGCCGCAGTGTAGCGGTGCTGGCGCCCGGCACGCCGGTGCGCACGGCCGCCTACTACGGCGACCAGGGCTGTGTGATCCACGAACGTGGCTCCGACGACATCCACTTCACCCCGGTAGCGGTCACTTCCGAGCTACCCGACCCCGCGACGCAGCCCTGGCCCACCGGTGAG
>JBDHJR010000037.1:0-22173 GCA_039586815.1 Gemmatimonadota bacterium
GAGACATCGAACCTGCTCCAGGAGCAGATCCAGATGGTCGAGGCGATGCAGACGGCGCTCAGCCGCGCCGATTCGGTGGCTCCCGAGCTGGACAGCCGGCTCTACCAAACGCGGCTCGAGCTCTTGGAGCTCCGCGAGCAGATGCGGGGCAGCGAGGCAAAGCGCGAGATCGGTGAGCGAAGCCCGCCGACGCCGTCGAGCCGGCTATCCGCGGGCTACCGGGGTCTGAGCACGACATACGGCCCCACCGAGATGCACCAGCATTCGGTCCAGGTCGGCCGGGCCGAGCTGGCCCCCATCCGGATGGAGATCGAGCGCTACGCCGAGGAGGTCGTACCCGCCTTAGAGCGAGCGCTCGAGGCCACGGGCGCCCCGCCCATCGAGAAGCGGCGAGGAGGCTGAGACATACGAAACGGCACTCTCAGATCGACTGGCTGATCTCGTCGAACTCGTCCCGGACTTCCCGTGACGGCGGTTCCGTCATCAAGCTGACCGTGACCGTCACGATGAAGCCGGCCGCGAAGCCGGGGATCATTTCGTACAGGTCGTAGAAGCGTTCCTTGAACGCCAGCACCCATATGATGGCGGTTGCGAAGCCGGCTACCATGCCGGCGATGGCCCCTGCACGCGTGGTACGCTTCCAGAACAGGGAGCAGAGCACCACCGGCGCGAATGCCGACGCGAGCCCCGACCACGCAAAGAGCACGAACCAGAAGATGACCCGCACCTCGGGCAACGCCAGCGCCAACGCGCCGAGCCCGATGATGACCGTCGTGAGTCTCCCCAGCATCGAGAACTGGCGTTCGGACAAGTTCGGATGAAACACCTTCTGCACCACGTCTCTCACCACGGCCGACGACGCGAGGATCAGTAACGAGTCGACGGTGGACATGATCGCCGCCAGCACGATCACGAGGAAGATCCCCGCGAAGATGCTTGGGAAGAGCCCCGTGCTCATCGTTGGGAGGATCGTCTCCGGGTCGGCGAGGCCCTGGAACAGGGCACGGCCCGCCATTCCCGCAAACACGGCCCCGACGTCGAATACCACGATGCACACCACGGCGATCACGCTGCCGCCCACGATCTCCTGGCGGCTCCTGGCCGAGATGAATCGCGTGAGGAGTTGCGGCGCACCGAGAAAGGCAAGGCCGATTCCGAGGAATCCGAGCGCGCTCGCCAAACCCGCAGCCGAGAAGCCCATCTGACCCATCGGCCTGAGCAGGTTCGGATCGATTGCCTGCAACTGGGACATGAGTGACGTCCAGCCGCCGGCCGCCACGATTCCCACAATCGGCATCGTCAGGAGCCCGCCGAACATCAGCAACCCGTGCAGGAGATCGTTATACGCCACCGCCTTGAACCCGCCAACCGTGGTGTAGAACAGGATGAACGCGACACCCATCAGCACGCCGACCTCGTAGCTCGTTCCCAGGAACGAACTGAACGCCTTGCCGGAGGCGGTGAGCTGCGCCGCCGTGTACGCGGTAACCATGCTCAGGATGATGACGACGCTCACCAGCCGGATTACGTGCCGCGTGTCGCGGAACCGGGCCTCGAGGTAGTCGGGTACGGTAATGGAGTCGTAGCGGTCAGTGTATTCCTTGAACCTGAGCCCCACGAACACCCACGCCAGCGCCACGCCCAGCACCTCACCCAGCACGATCCAGAGCGCGTGGATTCCTACCAGGTAACCCATCCCTGTGAGACCGAGCAGCAGCCAGGCGCTCTCGCCTGTCGTGTTCGAGCTGAACGCGATGACCCACGAGGGGAGCTTCTTGCCGGCCACGAAGTACCCGGCGACACTGCGTGACTCTCTGCTCGCCCAGAGTCCGATCACGAGCAGGACGGCCCCGTATACGGCGAGAACGGCGACGATCGGGCCGGAAGTCACGCTAGCGCCTCGGCCGGCGGCGACGGTGTCTCACATAGAACACGGTCACCAGGGTGAGACCCGGCCCGACGGCCGCGAGAAGCAGGAGCCAACTACTCCACGGGAGGCCTGCGATCACGCGTCTTTAGGCAAGGGTGTCGATCCTCCGGCAGGCGCGGTCCAGCCGTTCCAGCGCCTCCCGGACTTCTTCCTCGGTCACCAGCATGGACGGACCCATGCGTATCACGTTTCCGTAGAGACCGCCGATGCCTACGAGCAGCCCCTCGTCCTTGGTGGCTTCTAACAACGCATGTGCCTTTTCTCTACCCGGTTCCTTCGATTCCCGATCATCGACCAACTCCAACGCCTGCATGAGCCCCATGCCGCGCACGTCGCCAATCCACGAGTGTTCCTGGTACAGCGTCTCGAGACCCGCCCGCATTTGTCGCCCTCGCTCCGCTGAGCGCCGGGGAGAGTCTTCCTGCTCCATTACGCCCATAGTGGCATCGGCCGCCGCCATGCAGACCGCGTTCCCCCCAAATGTAGAGATGGTCTTCGCCCTCCACGCTTCCGCGATCTCCGGCCGCGTGACCGTCGCTCCCACGGGAAAGCCATTGGCAATGCCCTTCGCCATCACCATGATGTCGGGTTCTACTCCCCAGTGCTCGATCCCGAACCACTTTCCGCCGGTGCGTCCGAAGCCAGTCTGTACTTCATCGCTGATGAATAGCCCACCGCACCGGTGGATGATCTCAGCCATTCGCTGGAAATAGCCTGCGGGTGGAACGATGAATCCCCCGGCGCCCTGAATCGTTTCCGCCATGAACGCCGCCGGCTTTCCATCTGTGGTCGTTTGGATGACTTCCTCCAGATCCTGCGCCAGTGCTTCGACGAACCGCTCATCGTCGAGATCTCCGAGCGGGCTGCGGTATCGATACGGCGACTGTGCATGCTTGATGCCGGCAATCGACGATCCCAGGGGGCGCCACGGCGCTTGTGCCGTCAGGTTGGTCGCCAGAATGCTGCGCCCCGCGTACGCGTACCGTAATGCGATCACTTCGCTTCGCCCCGTGTGCATGCACGCCAGCATGATGGCGGTCTCGACCGCTTCCGTACCGCTGTTCGTGAAGAACGAGCTCGTCAGACCGGGAGGTGTGATCGTGCTCAACCGCTGCGCCGCGCTGACCTGCGGCTCGTTGATGTAGAGCGTCGAGGTGTGGCCGAGCCTCGCAATTTGCTCGCAAGCGCGCTCGACGACCACTGGATGACAATGGCCTACCGAAGTCGTGAGGATCCCGCTGAAGAAGTCGAGATACTCACGACCCTCAGCGTCTGTGACGGTGCTGCCCCGTCCTTCCACGAGCACGAGTGGATCGTCGTAGAGCGGTGGCGCGCACGGGAACAGGAACTGTCGATGGTCGTACTGCACTTGTTGCGATCGCGTCATCGTGGTCGTGCCACTGGCCTTGCTCATGTTACCACCTCGAAATCACGACACGTTAGCTTCGAGCAGCTTCTAGCTCCGGCATCGCCGCCTGGAGAGCCTTGATGTGGTCGGGGCTTGTACCACAGCATCCGCCGAGCAAGCGTGCGCCCGCTGCAACCCAGCTAAGCGCTTGATCAGCCAGTTCAGCTGGCGGGATGACGTCTACGAAGTTCCAGTTCGGCTTGGTGAAGTACCCTGATTCGGGGTACACGCCGATAGGTCCCGACCACCGTTGCCGCACCAACTCAATGGCCTGAGGAATGGCCCCGATTTCACTGTGCATGATGTTGACCACGGTCGGTCCCTCCGGGATGAGAGCGTCCAGCACCGTGGCCAACTCCAGGTCGGTGTGGTCGAAGCTCACGATCTTGCCATCCTCTGTCTTCCTACAGCTAACACCCAACCACACGGGGAGGTCTGTCTCAAGAGCCGCTTGCAACGCGCGGGGCGCATGAGTCGTTTCAACCATCATCTCCAGCGCTATCAAGTCAACGCCCGCGTCCGCCAGAAGGCCTGCCGCTTCTCGGTAGGCCTGTAATTCCTTTTCGGGTGAAAGAAACGCGTCTTGATCAAAGCCGGGCGGCTCTGTTGAAATCGAACCTGCCACGGCCACAGCTTGTTCGGCCAAGTTATTACGCGCTTGCATGGCAAGTTCTACGGCGCCCCGGATGACCGCCTCGACCTGGTCTCCATAGCCGGCTGGCTCCAGCATCTGCCGTGTCGATCCAAACGTGTTTGTAATGACAACCTTCGCCCCGGCACGGATATAGTCCTCGTGCGTTTCACGTACTGCATCTGGATGAGTGAGCACGGCAGCCCCACTCCACGCAACTTTGTCCATCGGTACGCCGCGTCGCTGAAGTTCAGTCCCAGTGGCCCCATCGATCAGGACGATCTGGTCCGCTTCGAGCTGTTGCTGCCAGGATTCTTCCATATGTGTCCTTCGCGAAGCCTCTCCGGGGCACACTTCATCGACCCTCCAGATGGGCACAGATCCGGAACGCCTGCATTGGAGCGCTGATTGCGCCAGAACCGAACTCACGCGCAATCACGTCTTCGACGGCCAGCGTGGCCTCCTCAAGAGATAGCGTGTCCCGTTCGACCACTTGCATCGCCAGCGGCGAGCCGGCAACGAGCCCCGCCGCCACTTGGTGCGGATCGGACGCCTTGCTGTCCCGTGGTTGTACGACGATCTCGATGGTATCGAATCCGGCCTGCTGCAGGCTGTCGGTGATGACCGAGAGATCGTGATAGGAATACGGAGCTTCCAGGAAGCGTGGCGGATCAGACCGGTAGATCTCTGAAACAGCTTCGTGCACGGCCCTGGAGAACCCGTTGCGTTCCAACCTATCCCACACGTTGAACACGAAACATCCGCCCGACCTCAGAACTCTCGCGGCCTCTCGCATGGCCTTTGCCTTATCCGGAAACAGCATCAAACTGAACTGGCAAATGACGGCGTCGAACGATTCTGCCGCAAAGGGCAGATCTGTGGCGTCTGCCTGCCGGTACTCGATGCCCGGGTGATCGCCCACGATTCGCTGCACCTGCTCTACCATCGGCAGGGCGAAGTCGGTCACCGTGAGTCGGACGCTGTCGCGAAGGCGCGCGCGCAGATGTCTCGTCACCGCGCCAGTGCCGCAGGCGGTTTCCAACACCGCTCCGTCTGCCGGCACATCCAGGCACGCCGCCAAGTCCGCAGCATAGTCCATGAACAACAGCGGTACCAGGTAGCGCTCGTAGTTCTCGGGAATCGATCCGCCAGCGTAAGGCTTGTGCTCCAGGCTCATGCTTGAAGCCCTCCAGTGCAAGGTGCTAGCCGTGACAACATTGGACTAGGGCTTCGTGGCGCGGATGGCGACGTAGTCGCCTCGGTCGTGGCCGGCACACGGTTGCTCGACGGCGGCATCGGAGTACTTCGCATGTGCCGTAAGAGTCTGGGCCGTCTCAAACTGGGTGAAACCGACCTTTCCCAACAACTCTGTCTTCTGCTCAGTCGTGCGCCAGTTGGCGCCGGCCGCGAACTCCACCGGATAGGGGTGCGCGGGTGCAAGCGCCCGAAGCGCGGGATCGTCCCAGCTTCCGACGTGGGCGGCAAGCCGGTACAACAGGCCGTAGGAGCTTTCCGCGGGGACGTCGGCCACCACGACTTGCCCACCGGATCGCAGAACCCTGTACGCCTCGGCGAAAGCCCGTTCCAAATCGTCGATGTAGCTAGGGGTGCCGTTCAGGATCACGCTGTCGAAGGAACCGTCCTCGAAGGGCAGATCTCCGGCGGTGCCGCTGCGGACCTCAATGCCGCGCTTGCCGGCGATCTCCGCCATGCCGTGCGCCGGCTCTACCCCGTGGCGTATCTCGATGCCGTGCTCGTCGCGGAGGATCTTCTCGAACAGACCGCTGCCACAGCCGACGCTCAGCGCACAGCCTGGTTCGCGCAGAAACCCGGCCAGCAGCAGCACCTCGGACTGCAGCACGTTCGGGTTCTTCAGGAACCAGGCGTCGTACTCGGCGGCGTGCTCGTCGAAGGACCTATCGGACATGTCATTACTCCCGTTCGAAGGAGCCATTGAGTCTCCTTATCGGCTGGCGACCATCTCTGTAGGTTTATTCGGGAACCGCGCACGGCCTTCCCGCGTGGAACATGGTGAAACCAGTAGTCTAGGGGGCAAGCGATGCGAATCAAGAGCGAGCCGGTGCGATGGGCGTTGGGTTTGGCTCTGGCTCTCGGAGCCGTTCTGGCGCTGCCTGGCACGAGCCTCGGGCAAGCCGCGGGCGATCGCGTTCCCGGCGATGAGTGGATGCGCTACACGGACGTCGAGCAGGCCGGGTTCGACGCCGCCAAGCTCGCAGCGGCAAAGGAAACGTGGGAAGGTCTTCCGTCCTCGGCCTTCATGGTGATCGCCGACGGTGCGGTCGTCGCTGCCTGGGGTGAAGTCGAGCGACGCTTCATGTGTCATTCGGTGCGGAAGAGCTTCCTCTCCGCACTCTACGGGATCTACTGGGACCGCGGAGAGATCGAGCTCAACAAGACCCTGGCCGATCTCGGCATCGAAGATGAGCCGGACTCGCTCCTGGTTGTCGAGAAACGGGCGCGCATCCTCGACCTATTGAAGGCGCGCTCCGGTGTGTTTCATCCCGCGGCGTATGCCGGTCGAACGGACTCGCGTCCCAGGGGGAGTGAAGGCCCGGGCCGCTACTTCGCGTACAACAACTGGGACTTCAACACCCTGGCCACGATCCTGATGCAGGAGACCGGCGAGGACGTGTTCGAGGCGTTTGACGAGTACTTTGGGCAGCCGCTTCAGATGGAGGACTGGCGCGTCTCGGACGGCTACTACCACTACGAGCGCGACAAGTCGAAATACCCCGCCTACCCCTTCCGGATGTCGGCGCGCGACGCCGCCCGCTTCGGGTTGCTGTTCGCCCGCGACGGGATGTGGCACGACGAGCAGATAGTCTCCGAGCAGTGGGTGCGCCGCAGCTCCGCCCTCTACTCGATCGACAACGACATCATTGGATACGGCTTCATGTGGTGGGTGTTGCGCGAGCCCCGCTTCACCCGCCACGGGATGTTCGCGGCGCTCGGCGTCGGCAACCAGATGATAGCGGTGTTGCCCAAGAGCGATATCGTGATCGTGAATCGCGCCAACACCTACCGGGGCGAGGGGACGCCGATGCGCCCGCTGCTCGACCTCATCGAGCAGGTTCTCGACGCACGGACAGGAGCTACGGTCGCCGACCCGCAGCTCGCTCCGCTCGAGGTCGGCTCCGACCCGATGGTCACCCACGTAGCGAACGACCGCCTCGAGGAGTTCGTCGGCGAGTGGGATTACCCCCCGTCGCCGCTCGGCCTACCGTCGCGCATGACGGTGACATTCACCGCCGGTGATGGTCACCTCGTGGGCTACGCCCCGGTGCGGGGCACCTTCAACTATTACCTCCAGGAGGACGGCACCCTGCACCAGGAGGACAGTCACCAGCGCTTCGTGCCGGTGCGCGACGACGCCGGTTCCTTCGCCGGCATAGCGAATGCGGACGCCATCCTGACGGCGGCCCTCGCGGGCGATGACGACGTGGCGGTCGAAGTGGTGCGAGGGATTGTTCATCTGCTGGGCGGCGACCCACTGGCCGCGGAACGCGGAATTCGAGAGCTCGTGGAGCGCAGTGAGCCAAGACGCATCGAACTGGAGGTCAACGCAGCAGGGTACGCACTGCTGACGGCTCAAGACGCCGAGCAGGCCCTGGCAGTGTTCGAACTCAACACGCGTGTCTTCCCGGAGGCGTCCAACACATGGGACAGCCTCGGCGAAGCGCACATGGTTCTGGGCAACGACGATGAGGCGATCCGCTCTTACGAGCGGTCGCTGGAGCTCAACCCGGACAACGCGAACGCGACGGCGATGATCTCCCGAATTAGAGAGGGTGCGGGACCGCCGAACTAACTCGCGACGGCGCACCGGTAACGCAGGAACAAGCCCCACAGTCACCCAGTGCCTGTGGGGCTTGTGGCTCCAACCTCGCCACCTGCCTCTGGGCTACTCGATGCGCGTGCCCACCTGTCGCCCGCGCAGAATCGAGTCGGGCTCGGTCGTCTGGTAGCGTGCCACGAACGTGCCTACCATGTTGCCGTCCTGCAGGCGGGCCACGGCACGTGTCGAGACCATCACCCCTTCGCGCAGCGCGCTCTCGAAGGGCCCGAGATCGGTCACGATGCTGTCTCCCTCGACGGCGACCACCTGCAGGGGAATGGGATCCCTGCCAGGAAAGGTGAGTGTCCAACCTTCCATGTTGTCGGTCGCGACCAGCTCGTACGTGACGATCGCGCTGTCTCCGCCTTCCGCGAACGCCTGCACCGACCAGGTTCCTGCGACGTCCGCGAGCGATATCCCCTGCTCCTCGGCTGGGGCACAGCCAACCAGGAATACGGCACAGCACAGTGCGACAATCCGTCTCATCGAATCCTCCAGTTCTTGTTCACCTTTGCACGCGCTTAGGGCATGAGAGCGTGATAAGCTACACCGCGTGGGCAGTGCGTGCGAGTACCATGGGTAGGGCCTAGGCTTTCTCCCCCTTCGCCCGCGCGAGCGGGTTCACTCCGGCTAGCACCGCCCCCACGAGCGGCAGCAGCACCACCCACCAGCGCAGGCCGAGCCAGCCCTCCGCACCGATCCCGTCGAGCGCCAGCAAGGCGAGTCCGCCGCAGATCATCGCGGCACCCACGATCTGCCGCCACGCCGCGGCCGGCGGACCACCGGAGCCGCCGCGCTCGAACAGTCCGAACACGAGCGCGAAGCCCGCGAGCCCGAGCAGATAGACGCCGAGCCAGACGGGCCGCACGGCCCACCACACGCCGCTACCCGGCTCGGCAGCGAGCCCCACGCTCCCGAGTTGCAAAGCCAGGCCGATGATGAGCGTGGAGGCTGTGAGGTGCCACAGGAAGATCGTCATGATCATTCCGTTCACCAGCACCGTTCCGGTCCAGGGCGTTGGCCGCTCCAGCCAGCGGCGAGCGGGTGCCTCGAGTGCCAGCGCCAACCCGATTTGGATCATGCCGAGTAACAGCATGGGGAGCTTGGGCGGGAGCGAGTTGCTCACCTCCTCGCCGGGCACACTCACCATGCTCAGCGGATAGGGCCCCAGGGTCACGAGCACTATCAGGATCGCCAGACCCGCCGCGGTCCAGAGGAGGGCCCTCGCACCGGTCTGGAGCTTTCCGTCGCGCCACGCGTAGCCCAGTTGGTGCACGCCAATCCAGATGAACCCGTAGTTGAGCCAGCCCACGGCCTCGAACCCGGCGAAGAACACGAAATCGCTCACCGCCACGGCAACGGCAAGAAGCCAGAACGAGGCCATTCCGAAGCGCCGCCATGCCGCGTACGTGAGCGGCACGACGAGGACGACACCCACGTAGACCGCGAGGAACCAGATGGGGATGAGCGCCATCTGCGAGCCCACCTTCACCATCTCGGGCCGCACACCGCTCAGGTGGCCGGCTATCCCCAGCAGGGCCCACACTACGAGCAGCGGCAGCACCGGACCGGCGAGCCGCTGCAACCGGCCGTCCAGCCATTCGGCGTAGCTCTTGCCGTCGCGCAGAGCCGCCTTCCACGACACCCCGTTTGAGTACCCGCCCACGAAGAAGAACACCGGCATGACCTGGAAGGCCCACGAGAGCAGCTGCGTCCAGCGTTGGTACTCCAGCATGCTGCCGAGGGTGAGCCGCCCATCCACCACGTAGGGAGCTGCAACCAGCCAGTGTCCCGAGATGACCATCAGGATGGAGACCGCCCGCAGGAAGTCCACGTAGCGGTTGCGCGAGGCGGGCGTCCGTGCCGCCACGCTCGCGGCGCGGGACCAGAGACTCATGTCGGATCCAATCTAGTGCATCGCGTGGTCACACCCGAACAGATAGTGGCAGACCGGAAGCACGTCGTGGAACGTGCAGGCCGCCACGAAGAAGAGAATCACGAACAGCAGGCCTCCGATGATCTTCTGATGGTGCTTCTCGATTGTCGCCGACATTCCTGACATAAGACCTCCTCAGGCTGGCACTATTCTCCGCTCCGCCTCGCTGATACGCGAGACGGTGGGCTGATGCAGGTCCCACCATTCCCGGGCGCGCTCGGCCGTCCAGGATGCCTCCACGTTGCAGCCGGCCAGCAGTGCCGACAATTCCTCAGCACTCTGGGGCCGCAGATCGCGGTCCTTCTCGAGACACGCCAGGATCGCGCGGTCTAGCGCCTCGGGGATATCCAGCTCGCTACGATCGGAAGGGGCAACGGGCGGCGTGCGCACGTGACGGGCGATCATCTCCATGGTCGAGCGGGCCTGGAACACCATCTGCCCCGTCACCAGCCAGTACGCAACGCACCCGAGAGAGTAGATGTCGGCACGCCCGTCGATCGCTTCGCCGATGGCCTGCTCGGGCGCCATGTACGCCGGCGTACCGCCAGCGACGTGCTGCGCGGCGGTCAGCTCCATCTCGTCCGACTCGTCGGACAGCCCTCCCGTGCGCACCTTCACGAGCCCAAAATCGAGCACCTTCACGAAGTCCGCCCGGAGGCCGTAGCGGCACACGTAGATGTTGGCGGGCTTTATGTCCCGATGGATCAGTGCGCTCTGGTGCGCTTCCGCGAGCGAGTCACACACCTGGATCAGCAGATGGATCGCGCGCCCTGCCGGCAGCGGCCCGAACCGCTGCACCAGCGTCTCCAGGTCGAACCCGTCCAGCAGCTCCATCACGTAGTAGAACGTCCCCTCGCTCGTGACACCGAAGTCGTACAGCTCGATCGTATGGGGAGAGCGCATGAGCGCCGTCGTCTGCGCCTCGCGCTCGAAGCGCCGCAGCGTGCGCTGGCGGTGCTCCCCGTCGATTTCGCCGAGCATGTCCGGGCGCACGAGCTTGATGGCCGCCGGCCGCGCCAGCATGCGATGCTTGGCGCGCCACACCTCGCCCATGCCACCGTGGCCCAGCTGCTCGACGAGCCGATAGCTCCCCATCTCGCGAGCCTGCCGCACCGCGGTTCCCAGCTTGAAGACCACCCGGGCACCGATCCACGCCGTGAGGACGATGAGCGCGTAGGGTACGACGACGACGGTGATCCACCCCCCCGGATCCAGCCGGATCGTGGACCCTCCGTAGCGCGCGCTGAGCACCAGCGCCACCGGCACGGACGTGGCTGCGAGTGTGGCCGCCAACAGCGCCTTCCTGGGCGGGTTCGGGATGACGATGGTGTAGAACATGATCCACGGAGCAACGAAAGACAGGCCGATGATCGTCAGGTGCTCCGGCTCGTATGCCAGCCCCCTGTAGACCCCCCAGTACGTCGAGATCGCGATGCTGTAGGCTGCCACGATCTCGAACACCACCCCGATATTCATGATCGTCTGGAGGGGAACGCGCCGGCTCCCCGCCACCGCGGCGACGGCGAAGGCGATGCTCACCGAGATCGTGCCAGGTCCCCACCCGTAGAAATGCAGGTACTGCTCGCGCTGCACGGAATCGAGGAGTGCAACCGAGAGTTCCGCCACCACGACTCCGGCCGCGTAGATCAACGCGACGAAGCGGAGCCGCTTCGCGGCGTCGCGCAGCAGGTCGTCGGGCAGGCCTGACGGCGGTCCCGTCACGGACTGACCGGCCGTATCCGGCCGCTCCACCCGCGTTACCAGCGGTGCCTGATCGTCGTTCTGCATCGAAGGCCTCCGCCGCCTCGACTGCGAAACGAACAAGATGCAGCCCCGCTGGCCGGGGCGGGAGGGGGCCTACTTCTGCGCTTGGGGAACCGCCCAGGCAGCGCAGAGCTTCTCCAGGGCGATTGGGAACCAGGCCGAATAGCGCCGCGGGTGCGTTGCCAGGTCGGTGATCGCCACGTCGAGGTTCACCCAGCGCCAGTCGTCGACTTCCTGCGGATTCGGTGCGGGAGTTCCGTCGAAGCGCCCCACCAGCACGTGATCGTACTCGTGCTCGATCAGGCCTCCGTTCACATCACTGCGATACAGGAACCCGAAGGCCGGTTGAAGCGGGCAATCGAAGCCCATCTCCTCTTGCAGGCGCCGGTGCGCGGCTACGTCGGTCGGCTCACCCGGCCGTGGATGGCCGCAACAGGTGTTCGACCACAACCCGCCGGAGTGGTACTTGCCAGCAGCCCGCTGCTGCAACAACAGGTTGCCCGCAGCGTCGAACACGAACACGGAGAACGCGCGGTGCAGCCGGCCTTCGACGTGCACAGCGAGCTTGGGTGCCGTACCCAGCTCCTGGTCGTTGGGGTCGACCAGGACGACTCGCTCGGTCAGGTCTGCTCGGTGGACGTCGATCATCATTCGGCTTCGGTCATTCCCAAAGTACTTTGTAACACAAAGTAACGCCAGCCTGCCCCAATACCTTCGCCGCCGGGACACCCGTAAGACAATGCCCCACAGTCATTTAGTGACAGCGGGGCACGTCCTTCACTCCCAGTTCGGTGAGCGGGCAGGTTACTAGCGGCGGCCATTCGGGCTGATGTTCTGGTTCAGACGGAATAGGTTGGTGGGGTCGTACTTCTGCTTCAGCTCCACCAGCCGCCCGTAGCTCGCGCCGTAAGCCTCCTCCACGCGCTGGCCCTCTTCCTCGGTCATGAAGTTCACATAGGCCGCGCCGGTGGCAAACGACTTGGTGTCGTCGAACAGCTCCCTGCACCAGGCGATGCACTTCGCGTCGTCGGCCGGGTCGTCCCAGCGGCCGTGCACGTTCATGATGAACTGAGCATCGCGGCCACGGTACGCCGTGGAATCCTCCGGAACGCGGCTGGTCTCGCCGCCCATGTGCGCGATGAACACCTCGCACGCGGGGCCGGGCAACTTGCCGACGTAGCCGATGAGAGTATCCAGCAGCTCGTCACTCAGAGACGGGAAGTCGTGCGTCTTCCAGTAGTTCCGCACACCAGGCTCGAGCAGCGGATCGAACGCAGCCTGAAAGTCGGTGAACTGGTGCGGGCTGATCACGTCAGCGTGCGGATTGCCGTGGGCTCGCAGCGGTGCCAGCGCCTTCTCTCCCGCTGTCATGTCTCCGTTGTACAGCGCCGCGAGCACCACGACCTCCGTGCCGTGCACCTCCTCGGGCAGGAAGGGAAGCGGTGGAGCCTTGCGCAGCACGACCCATACGGTGAGCTCGTCGGGTGCCTGCGACGTGAATTCGCGGTAGTAGCGCAACACGCTTTCCGCGTCGCTGAAGGGATGGACGATGAGGCCGGCGAGCAACTCCGGTCCCACCGGGTGTGCCTGGTACTCGAACGACGTCACGACTCCGAAGTTCCCGCCGCCGCCGCGGATTCCCCAGAACAGGTCCGCGTTCTCGTCGGCGCTGGCCTTGACCGTCTCACCGGCCGCAGTAACGACGTCGGCCGAGATCAGATTGTCGATCGTCATGCCATGCTGGCGGCTGAGCCACCCGAAGCCTCCGCCCAGCGTGAGTCCGGCAATGCCGGTGGTGGAGTTGATGCCGACGGGAACGGCGAGGCCGTGCTGTTGCGTCGCCTTGTCGAGCTCGCCCAGCGTGACACCGGGCTCGGCCCGCACCTTACGCGTCTTGGGATCGACCTCGACCGACTTCATACCCTCGAGCGAGATCATGAGGCCGCCGTCGCACACGGCATTGCCGGCTATGTTGTGCCCAACACCGTGTACAGCAGTCAGCAGTCCATTCTCGCGGGCGAAGTTCACGGCCCGCGCCACGTCCTGTGAGCCGGCGCACCAGGCGATCAAGCCAGGCCGCCGGTCGATCATGGCGTTCCAAATGGTCCTGGCCTCGTCGTAGCGCGCCGAGTCCGCCGTCAGCAGCTCGCCGTCGAGCTCCGCCGCCAGGGCATCGATTGCCTTCTTCCCGACCGTGGTCGATCCACCGTCCAGAGTCTTCATCTTCAAGCCGGCCATGGGCGCTTCCTCCTGGAAAGATTCGTGTTGGCCGTGGAGCCGCGCCAGGCGCGGACGACCGGTTAACCTGCGCCCGTACATATGGGATTGCAAGTGTCGGGATTGTTACCTGGGGTAACTACCGGGACGCAGCCTACCGCTCCAGCAGGTCCTTCACTTCCTGCCTGGCGGCGACTTCAGCGCTCACCCGCTCGCCGATGTCGCGGGCGCGCTCCAGGTAGAGGGTGAGGTCGTCGAGGGTGGCTGCACCAGCTTGCAGCCGCAGCATCCCCAGGCGCACGTTTTCCAGCGCAGCCACCGTTAGGGTGAGCTCGGCCTCAGCCGCGCCCTGCAGACGCAGCGTCTCCGCACGGTGCTCGAGTCGGTGGATCAGGCTGGGGGCGTCGGGGAAGCGCTCCCGCACGTCCGGCGGTAGCGAGTTGAACAGGTCCACCGCCGCGCGGCCGAGCACGATCTCCGTGGCGTCGGCCGACGGTAGTGCCTGGCGCTTGGGCGGCCTGATCCCGACCCCGGCCACCTTGAAGAAGGTGCGGCCGAACCAGCCGGCCCACAGGCGGTTCCAGAATCCGAAGACACGGCGCCAGAACTTGCCCTCCCGCGTCGCCTCCATCTCCTCTTGCTGCACGCGTGCCTCCGCCAGCAGCGCCTCGCGGATGTCGTAGAACGAGTAACCGGTACGCAGCAGTCGCCGGGCCACTGCCACGAGCTGGCCGACCGTGACGAACATGACCACGCCCATCGCTCCCTGGTCGGCGGGGCCCTGCGAAATGATCGCGGCGGTGAGCATCACGGCCGTGCTGACTTCGGCGTTGCGCAGAAAGCTGCGCATGAGCGGCGGGGCGCGCAGCTCCCGGCCGCGCGCTTCACCGATCGCCTGGGCCAGCTCGTGTCCGGTAGTGAAGCGCGACGTCGGATCCTTCTCGAGGCAGCGATCGACAACGGCAGCGATGTTGGCCGGCACCTCTTTGCGCACCGACACGAGCCGGGGAGCGGGTTCGCTCACCTGCTTCACCAGCAGAGCCGGCAGGTTGGGGGCGTCGAACGGCGGCCGCCCCGTGAGCGCGAAGAACGCCGTGGCTCCGAGAGAGTAGAGGTCGCTGCGAGCGTCTACCTCGTCGCCCGAGGCCTGCTCCGGACTCATGTAGCGCGCGGTCCCCACGACCTGCCCCTTGGGTGTGGAACCCTCGGCGTCGGCTACGTGTGCGATGCCGAAGTCGGTGACCAGCGCCCGCTCCGTGACCCGCTCGATCATGATGTTCTCGGGCTTCACGTCGCGGTGCACCACCCCGTGCTCGTGCGCGTACGACAGCGCCCACGCCACTTCCTGGAGCAGCTTCATTGCCGCCCGCGGCGACAGCGGCCCGGCACGCTCGACGCGCTCACGCAACGTCTCGCCGTCCACGAAGCCCATCACGAAGAACACGAACTCGCCGTGCTCTTCCACCGCGTGGATCGGCACGATGTTGGGGTGCGACAGTCCCGCCGCGGTCCGGGCCTCCTGCAGGAACCTCTCGCGCAGTACGGGTTGCCCGGCCATCAGGGACGGCAGCAGCTTGATCGCGACCAGGCGGTCGAGGGCGACATCGCGCGCCAGCAGCACGACGCCCATGCCACCCCGCCCCAGCTCGCGCTCGAGCGAGTAGCGCCCGGCCAGCACCTCCTGCAGTGCCAGGAACTCGGGACCGATGGCGTCTGTCACGGCACCAGGAACTCGAGGACCTTGCGATTCACCAGCTCGGCCTGAACCACGCTCAAGTCGTGGCCCGCACCGGGTATGATCTCGGCTTGCACGTGCGGAGCCACGGCGGCGAGGCGCTCGACCGCCCGGTCAGCCGGGTAGATCTTCTCGTTCTCACCCACGAGGTAAAGCAGCGGTACGGTGATGCTCTGCCACTCCTCTTCGGTCAGCACCGACGGAGGCACCAGGCCTTTCGGCTTGTAGCTCGCGACGGCCGCGAACCCGAGATCCGTCCATTGATTCAACAGCTCACGACCCGAGTCGGATGCCTGCGCCAAGTCTTCCATCAGCCAATAGAGCAACCGCTCGGTGAAGTAGCGATGGGGCAATACCGTGGAGAGGGTGCGCCAGATCCAGGCGTCATCCAGCGGAAGCACGGTCTCGGCCGGCGCCAGGAGCACGACCTTTCCCACGCGCTCCGGATGCCGCAGCACGTACTGGCTCGCGATCCACCCGCCATAGGACAGGCCCATGAGATTGACCTGGTCGCCCAGCTCGAGGGCGTCGAACAGCTCATCCAGCCAGCGTACATACTCGTCCGCGCTCTCGATGGGGCGCGCGTACACGCTGCGCCCGAAATCGTCGATGACGTCTACCGCATAGGTCCTGAAGCGCTGGGACAGCGCCTCGACGTTGGGGCCCCAGTGGAGCGAGCTGCCGCCGGCGCCGTGCAGCAGCACCAGAGGCGGCGCTTCGGTCGGTCCCGTGATTCGCACGAATGTCCGCCCGTGTGAGGTGCCCACGGTCCGCAGCTCCGACTCGACGGGCCAGTCTCGCTCCATCGTCTCGTACAGCGCGAGGAACTGCGTCTTGGCAGGAAGTGACCGGAATGGGTGATACTCGGATGGCTCGGTCGCCGGAGGGGCCGCGAACACCCACACGGCGAGTCCTGCGATGACCGACACCGGCAGGGCCAGCATCAAGCCGGCCGCGAGAAGCACCAGCTTCAAGGCTTTCATGTTCCCTTGTCTAAACGAAAGAGGAGTCCGTCCTGTTGCTCCAACTAAGAGCCCCACAGCCACCAAAGTGGCTCTGGGGCTCTGCCTGGTGATTGGCCCGCAAACCCGATCTACTTCAAGTCGAGACCTCTACTCGCACCAAGTGCAGCGCAAGTTCGGGTCTTCGAAGTAGCCGAAGTGGCCGCAGAACTCCTGCTCACCGGCCGCGCAGGTGATGTTGCAGTCGGTCGCACAGTTATTGCAGACGATGCCGGGGCACGAATCCCCACCCTCACCGCCGCACGCCACGAACCCTGCAGACACCGCGAACGTGAGCATGAACGCCGCTACGAAGAGTCGGAACATCTTCATGGGCACCTCCCCGCCCTGCCGGGCAACTCGGTTCAAAGGCTAACGTAGCACTCGGGGTTTCACGCAGCAAGCAAGTACGGACCGGTCGGAGCTTGACACCGCGCTGCACGGCGCCGCAATTGAGAGCCATGCAGATTCGACGCGACGGTAACCGCATAGCGGTCAGTTTCAGAGCAAGCCATCTGAAGGCGGCTGCGGTGGTGGCAGGCGTAGCAGCAGGCTTCGCACTGTTTCTGGGAGTCCGGGCTCTGGGGCTCATTCCCAACCTGAATCCCCCGGACGAAGTTGGGGCGGACGCGGCCACATGGGACGCGGCCCCGCGCCTCGAGGTCGTGACAGACGGGCGACCCGTGCACGGCCCGGCTGATGCACCGGTCACGATCGTTGAGTTCACCGACTACGGCTGCCCCTACTGTCGCCAACATGCTACAGAGGTGCTACCGCTTCTGCTCACCCGCTACGGGGACACACTGCGTTACGTCGTGCGGCACTTCCCAATTCCTGCACTCACGGGCAATGCCATCGGGGCAGCCGAGGCGGTCGAGTGTGCACACCGGCAGGGATTGTTCTGGGAATACAAGGATGCCCTGCTGCGCCGCAGCGACGAGCTGTCGGGCGATGTGCTTCGGTCTCAGGCGGAAGCCGTGGGGCTCGACATGGACCGATTCGACCGCTGCACGACCGAACGCATGGCGCGGGACGTTGTCGAGCGCGACATACTCGACGGCTGGGAACTGGGAGTCACCGGTACACCGACCTTCTTCATCAACGGACGGCGGTTCACGGGACGAATGCCGCTGGTGCGGATGGCGGGGTACGTGGACCTCGCCCTGCGCCGCTGAGAGCCCTCAGCCTCCCGGTATCACTCCCACGATCCGCAGCGGTCCGCCACTCCCCCCGGCGATCTTCATCGGCAGCGCCACCACGTAGGCTCCCGTGGCCGGCAGCCGTCCGAGCGCCGCCACGTTCTCGAACGCCGGGACGTTCTCCGCGTACAGGACGCGGTGGCTCTCGAACAGGGTGGACTGTCCGTAGTCGATGCTCGGGGTGTCGATCCCCAGCGCGTCTATGTTGCGCTGCTCCACAAGCCAGCGCGCCGCGTCCGGATGGAGACCCGGGAAATGGAGCAGCGGAACAGCATCGGGACCCGTCACGGCGGTCCCCAGGTACGACTCGCGATCGGGCCAGCGGTCACCCCAGCCGGTGTGCAGCAGCAGGATCGCGCCGTCCGCAATCCGGCCGTGCTCCGCTTCCCAGGCGGTGAGGTCACTCACCGAGACCTGGTAGTCGGCGTCGGCCGCGGCCGCGGCACTCACATCCACAACCACCGCGGGACCGATGAGCCGCTCGAGCGGGATCGCCTCGGCGCTCTGCTTCCCCTCGGCGAAGTGCACCGGCGCATCGAGATGGGTTCCGCCGTGCTCGGCGGTGCAGAAATCGTTGGCTGCGTAGTAGTAACCGGCCTCGGTCGGGCCGGCCGCCACCACCTCCAGCCCGAACGGCCGCGCCGTGGGCCAGAAGATGGTGCGCTCGTCGTACGCGTAACTCATGTCGATCCACTCGGCGCCGGTGCCCGAGAAGAGGGCCACCAAAACGGCGTCCTCGTCCTGCGGTTGAGCACATCCTCCGCCGAGGACGAGGACCAGCGCCGCAGCAGAAGCGACGCTACCAACACGCTTCATGTTTGACCTCCCGCAATGCGGGATCAGCCGACCCGTTTCCCCAGCGCGAGCTTGAACTCCCACGTGCGGTGGTGCGCCAGCAGGTTTCCAAAGGTATTCGTCAGCCCCAGGTTGTAGCGCACGTCGAGAGCGATGATCGCGCCTCCCCGTGTCCACTGCCCCACCTGTATGCCGATGGGCCATGAGAATATCCAGCTGTTCTTTCTGTCGCAGTCAACCAGCAGCGACGTGGTATTGCAGCCGATGGGCCACCCGAGGCCGAGGCCCGTATAGACCCGCCCACGGATGCCACCGGACTGTGATCCGAAGGTCCCGCCCATCAGGAAGGGGACCTCGACATAGTCCACCCGTGTGTTGCCGCCACCCCTCTGCGCCCAGTTCGCTTCCAAGGTGAAGACGGCGTAGTTCCAGTTGCGCATCCCGACCATCAACCCCGCCGTACCTCCCCAGCGGTGATCGGTGTTGACAGCGGCGCAGCACAAGTCACCGTATGTCGCGCCGCCGGAGAGACCGACAAACGTCGCCCTCTGCGCCTGGGCCGACCCAACGCAGATCAGCGACGCGAACGCAGCTAGCCAAAGCAGTCTCAGTAGTCTCATGGGGGTCTCCTTAGTCTGAAGTCTAGTCTCGAAACGGCGATCGCCTGGCACGCGGTTCCGCCGAACCCACCGAGTCGAGCATGCGCTGCAGCTCCTCAGTCGACAGCTCGAACGGGTCGCTCTCGTAGCCCGGCGCCATTACAGTACGCCGCGCTTTGGGGTTGCCGGAGACCGGCGTGAAATCCCACTCGTTGCGCGACCGGTCGTGGATCTCCCACACCTGGCCGGATCGGTCGGTGAATCTGCGATAACCCATGGTGGCGGACCTCCTCGCGCCGCCGGCAAGTATAATGGCACTTCATCGGTCGCGCGGCCACCGCACTGGCTCGCTAGCCCGCAACACCCTGGTATTCATCCACTTGCACATGCTGCCCGTGATGCGGTGGTGACCGACGTTACCGCCGTGCCCGGCGCGCCCCGCTAACTTGGATTCGAACGTAGGTCACGTCAGGAGGCGGTCTCGTGCCAAAGCTCAGCTCTACCACAATGCGCAAGGTCGAGGGTCTGGAGGAGGCGAGGCGCAAGTGGGATCGGGTCCACTCGTACGTCGAGCAGGTCGCGGGTTACAAGGCCGACATGGCGGCCATGAAGCGGATCGGCCGCACCGCGGCGGACGTGGGCCGTGTGCTCGACGGGGCCGGCTACAGCGGCATTTCCCAGACGGTTTCCGAATTGTGCATGATCGTGCGCCGCACGACCACCAGCGAAGCGAAGATCAGGACCATGCGCGAATTGGTGGCAGCCGTACGTACGGGGATCGACCAGGCGCAGAGGAATCTGGCGAAGGAAGCGCTCCAGGCTCCAGAGGAGGAAGGTGGGAAGGAAGGGTAGGAGCGCGCCCCGGCTCACCCGTCGGATGCAAGTCCCAGCGCCGCGATAAGCTCTCCAATCACCCTGCTGATGTATTCACCCGACGCGCCCGGGCTCGGCCCCAACCGCACCACCACCATGTCCAGCGATGGGATGATCACAGTCCTCTGGCCCATGAATCCCGCGGGCCAGTAAGCGTCGCGCGGCACTTCCGGCATGACACCGCCCACATTGAGCCAGAAAAGGCCGCCGTAACCCCGGTCCGGGTGCGTCGGGGTCGGCGCGCTGACGAACGCCGTCCAACCTTGCGGCAGGATGCGCTGCCCCTGCCACACGCCGCCCCACAGGTGCAGCAGGCCGAAGCGAGCCCAGTCGTACGCGCTGGCGAAGTCATAGCCCGTCATGATGAAGTTGCCGTATGTGTCGGTCTCCAGCACCACGTCGCGCATGCCGATTCGGTCGAACAGCGCCCGCTGTGGAAAGGTCAGGTAGCTCTCCCCTCTCGCCTCCACCGTCTGGCGCACGATCCTGCCGAGGGTGAGCGGATCGCTGTTGCGATAGCGGAACTCCAGGTTCGGCGGCATGTCCATCGGCTGGTTGACGGCGTGCTCGAACACGTTCACCGCGTCGAAGTAGATGAGGAAGTGCTCGTTCTCCTTGGTGAACGAGCGCGGATCCACGACACCGTAGTTCTTGAAATCGAGCCCGCTGCTCATGTGGAGCAGATCACGGATGCGGATCTCCCGCCGGGGGTCCTCGGGATCTTCGTGCCATTCCGGCACGGGGGCCGGCTGGTCGAGCGTGAGCTCCCCCTGTTGCACCAGCACGCCGATTAGGGCCGCAGTGATGCTCTTGCCTTGCGACCAGCTGATCTGCGGTGTGCGCGGCGTGAAGCCCTGCGCATACCGCTCAGCAACGATCTTCCCTCTGTGGATCACGACGAGCGCCCGCGTGTTCTGGCCGGCCTCGCCCATCGCCCAGTCGAGCACGGCCTCGACGGACTCGGCATCCGCCCCCGGGGGGAGCGGCCCGTGCGCATCGACCTCACCGGTGGGCCAGGGCTGCGTCGCGGGGTCGGGTAGCTCGGAAGTGACCGCTACCGGGGTGAAGTGGATGTCGTCGGAGCCACGTTCGTGGATCACGCAGCCCTGGTCGCCGTAGTAGGCAGCCGTGCGCACCGGCGTGCCGGGCGCCTGCACCGCTACACTGCGGCGCTCCAGGTCCACGTCGTATTCGAACGACTCCTCCCAGTGGAACCAGGGGAACGGAGCGATGTCGGCCGCGATCACCGTAGCGGCATCGCGTTGCAGATCCCGACCCACCACCCAGAGGCCGGCACAAAGGTGGTGGGCACCCCACGCCGCGGCGTGCTCGCGTTCCTCCGGAGTGCGCGCTTCTTGCGCCGACGCCGACTGCGGCAGCAGCGCGGCGACGAGCAACGCTCCCAGGGCTGCAACGCGCGCATGTCTCGTGGACATCTCGTACCTCCTCACAGTGGGATCCGCATGCCCTCCCGCGCCAGCTCGAAGCCCCGGCGCCGCACTTCCGCGACCTCCTTCCCACCATCAAGCACGGGGTTCGTGTTGTTGAAGTGCGTGAAGACCACGCGCGCGCCTTCGCGCACGGATTCCTCGAGCAGGTCCATCGTGTGGGGGATGAGCGGGTGCGGTATGTCCTCAATGATGTCCTCAATGGCCCGCCCCGGAACTTCACTCCCCGAGAAGAACGACCCGTCGAGCAGCGCGGCATCGACCTCCCCGACCACCTTCGCCACCGAATGTTCCCATGCTTCCCACTTGTCGATGTCAGGCAGGTACAGCAGCGAGCCCCCCGGACCACGGAACACGAACCCGACCGTGTCGGAGAACTCCGGCCGGTGCGGCACGTTGATCATCCGCACCGACAGCCACTCGTCCAACTCGAACCATCGGTCGAAGGGCACGTCGGGAAAGTGAATGCGGCCCTCGTCCACCAGCAGGCTCCAGGGACCGTTCGTGGAGAGATACTCGGCCATCGCGGGCGTGCAGTACACCGGTGTACGCTGCATGCCGAGCCCCTCACGGCCCAGCTGCGCCAGGCCCAGGTAGTGTCCGATGTGCGCGTGGGTGAGGAAGATGCCGTCGAACGGCCGGCGCTCCGCCGCGCGGCGATGGAAACCCGCGTCCTCGATGAGATCGAGCTGCCGCGTGATGTCAGGCGTGGCGTCCACCAGGTAGTAGCGCCGCAGCTGCGGCTGGATCAGCGCCAGTGAGGTGACGTACCGCGGCTCGC
>JBDHJR010000062.1:0-3413 GCA_039586815.1 Gemmatimonadota bacterium
GAGCGACGTCAACTCATCCGCAGCCATCTCTACGCCGCACCCGATCTGCAGTTTCCCTTCCTCGGAGTGCACCTGTCGCGTCAGGCGGACGGGCGCGTGCTGATCGGTCCCGGTGCCATGCTGGCGTTCGGACGGGAGGCGTACCGCCTGCACCAGGTGAGCCCGCGCGACCTGGCCGAGACCCTCACCTGGCCCGGGTTCGGCCGCTTCCTGATGCGGGGCAAGGCGAAGCGCATGATGCGCCGGGAGATTCACAAGAGCTTGAGTCTCAGGGCCATCTGGAGGGAGGCGCGCCTCCTCGTGCCGCAGCTGCAAGCGGCAGACCTGGTGCGATCGTTCGCCGGCAACCGGGCGCAGCTCGTTACGCGCGACGGCGAGCTGGTGGACGACATGCTGGTACGCGAGACGGAACGGGCGGTGCACGTGCTCAATGCCGTGTCGCCGGGGCTCACGGCGAGCCTGCCGTTCGGCGAGCACCTCGCCGACCGGGCGCGCGCAAAACTGGGTTAAGTGAGCAGCGAGCCGAGGGACACCTGAAGCTCGGCGATCTCGCCCCGTAGAGCCGATACGCAGGCGGTGTGCGCGTAGCGTTGCCGCACCTGGTCGGGGAACGAGTCCGCATCCGACACGCGGTCCATCTTGTTGAACACGTGCACCACCCGAGCCTGTGCCAGCCCGAGATCCTCCAGCACCACGTCCACCACTCCCACCTGCTCCTCCCAGTTGGGATGCGACGCGTCCACCACGTGCAGCAGGATGTGCGCTTCCCTGGCCTCCTCGAGTGTGGCCCCGAAGCTGGCCACCAGGTGGTGCGGCAGCTTGCGCACGAACCCCACGGTGTCGATCAGACGAAGCCGACCGCGCCCGTCGAGCGACATCTCCCGTGTGAGGGTGTCGAGCGTGGCGAACAGCCGATCCTCCACGAAGACGTCGGCGCCGGTGAGCGCGCGCAGCAGGCTCGACTTGCCGGAGTTGGTGTAGCCCACCAGCGCCGCCGTCGGTATGTGGCGGCGCCCACCGCGTATCACCGCCCTGTGCCGCTCCACGCGCTCCAGCTGCTTCTTGAGCGCGGCGATGCGACGTCGGATCATGCGCCGGTCGGTCTCCAGCTGTGTCTCGCCGGGCCCGCGCAGTCCGATGCCGCCGCGAATGCGTGAAAGGTGGACCCACATTCTGGCCAGGCGCGGCAGCAGGTACTCGAGCTGCGCCAGCTCGACCTCGAGCTTGGCCTCCTTGCTGCGCGCGCGGGATGCGAAGATGTCGAGGATCACCTCGGCGCGATCCATCACGCGGCACCCTAGCGCCCCCTCCAGGGTCTTGCCTTGCGCCGGCGTGAGCTCCTCGTCGAACACAACGAGCGTGGCTCCCTCCGCCGCCACACGCTGCTGCAGCTCCGCCACCTTGCCCCGTCCGAGGTAATAGCCGGGCTTGGGAGTATCGATGAGCTGCATGAGGCGCCCGACCACGACCGCCCCCGCGGTGTCGACCAACCGGGCCAACTCCTCGAGGTGCTCCTCGGCGTAGCGCGCCTCCACGGTGCCCCGTCGCGGGGCGCCGACCAGGATCACGCGCTCGACCGGCTGCTCGATCTCGATGAGGGACGGCACGCCACCAAGCTAATCCGCCGGTGGGCCCCGGAGAAGAGCCTCGTAACCCCTTGACATACAGTCGGTTAGGAATCAACTTGCGAACCCTGTAATCGATACCATTGACTACTTTGCAATACAAAGTACATTGACACCCGACATGGCCCAAATCCGCGTAATCCTGTGCACGCTGGCCCTGCTGGTTGTGCCCGTTGCCCTGCTCGCGCAGCAGCCCACTCAAGAAGAGCTGATGCGGCAGTTGCCGCCCGGCGTCTCTCCGGAGCAAGCCGCCCAGTTGCTGCAGCAGCGCCCCGAGCTGGCCGCGCTGTTCCGCCAGCGCCTCGCGCAATCGGGGATGACCTCCGCGGACGTGCGCGCACGGCTCCGCTCGGCCGGTTACCCCTCGAGCATGCTGGATGCCTACCTGGGCCCGGACACCGCCACGACGCCGCCCAGCGAGCAGATGGTGAGCGCGGCGTCCACGCTGGGCATAGCGTCGTTCAGCGTCGAGGACTCGCTGCGCTTGCGGGGCGACACTCTGGCGCTGCGGATGCACAGGGACTCCCTGCGAGCCGACTCGCTCGCCGTGGCCGAGGCGCTGGACGCGGGCCGCAGGGGCCTGGAGCTGTTCGGGCTGGACGTGTTCCGACGGGCTACGACGCGGTTCCAGCCGATGGTCACGGGGCCGGTTGACGACACCTACATCCTGGGCCCCGGCGACGAGCTGGTGTTGATTCTGACGGGCGACGTGCAGGCGGCCCACACGATGGAGGTCACGCGCGGCGGGTTCGTCGTCATCCCCAACGTGGGCCAGGTCAACGTGACCAACCTGTCGCTGGGCCAGCTCAGGGAGCTGTTGTACGACCGGCTGGCACGGTTCTACTCGGGGATCAGCCGCCGGCCCTCGGCCAGCACGAAGTTCGAGGTGACCGTAACCGAGGTGCGCGTGCTGCAGGTGCGCGTCGTGGGTGAGGTGGCGCAACCGGGCGCGTTCCAGCTGGCGGCGACCGGTACGGTGCTGTCTGCGCTGTACGACGCGGGAGGGCTCACGCCGCGCAGCAACTTCCGCGCTGTGGAGGTGCGGCGCGGGGAGCGGCTCATCGCCACAGTGGACCTGTACGACTACCTGCTGCGCGGGGTGGTGCCCGCCGAGGTGCGGCTGGCGTCGGGCGACGTGGTGTTCGTGCCGGTGCGCGGCCCGCGGGTCAAGATCGCAGGCGAGGTGACGCGGCCCGGCATCTACGAGATCGTGCCGGGCGAGACCATCCGCGATCTGGTGGGGATCGCCGGCGGGTTCACGCCCGAGGCCGCGACCGAGACCGCCACTATCGACCGCATCATCCCGCCGGAGGAGCGCACCGAGCGCGGGCTCACGCGCACGGTACTCTCCGTGAACCTGGCCGCCGCCATGCTGGACGGCGGCAGGGCGGCACCGCTGTTCGCCGGAGACAGCGTCACGGTATACCGTATCGCAGGGGGGCGGCGCAACGCGGTCACGATAGCGGGTAGCGTGTGGCAGCCCGGCACCTACCGCCTCGAGCCCGGAATGCGACTGTCGGACCTGGTGGGGATCGCGGGAGGGCTGAGACCCGACGCGTACACCGGGCGTGCCCAGATCCTGCGGACGCATCCCGACTCCACGAAGCAGCTCATCGGCATCGCCATTGCGGGGTGCTGCGCGAACTGGACGAGGTGTCGGTCTTCTCCAGCACCGACTTCCGCCCGCTGCGCTACATCTCGGTCCAGGGCGCGGTACAGCGGCCCGGAGCGGTGGTGTTCGCCGACTCCATGACGCTGCGCGACGCGATCCTCCTGGCGGGTGGCCTC
>JBDHJR010000038.1:0-15565 GCA_039586815.1 Gemmatimonadota bacterium
CAACACGAAGATGACGATTCAGTTGATCACGCCGATCGCGATGGAGGAGGGTTTGCGCTTCGCGATTCGTGAAGGCGGCCGCACCGTCGGCGCCGGCGTGGTCACCAAGATCCTGGAATAGACGGCACGATGCCGAGAGACAAGGTCACTCTGGAGTGTACCGACTGTAAGAGTCGGAACTACTTCACGACGAAGAACAAGCGGAAGCACCCCGAGCGGATGGAGACTCGCAAGTTCTGCCGGCGGTGCGGTACGCACAGGCAGCACAAGGAGTCGAAGTAGGCCGTGGAACTGTCCCTGATCATTCCCGCGGTCCTGACGTTGGCAGCGGTCGCGGCGCTGCTCGTGTGGCGTGAGCCGGTGCTCGCGTGGACGCAGCGCTCCACGTCGTTCATCCGCGACGTGCGGGCCGAGGTCCGCAAGGTCACGTGGCCGACCTGGGAGGACCTGCGGCGCTCGACGGTGGTGATCACGATCATCGTGATCCTACTCGGGATCGTGATTGGGCTGATGGATTGGCTGTTCTCGCTGATCTTGATCGACCTCTTTGGACGGGCATTCGGGTGATCGTGGCGACGATGGAGCACCACTGGTACGCGATCCAGACGACGGCCGGCCACGAGAACAAGGTTCGGTCGCTGATCGAGCGGAAGATCCTCGCGGATCCGAAGCCCGAGGAGGAGCGGCTGATCCGCCAGGCCCTGGTGCCCATGCAGCAGGTGGTGGAGATCAAGAACGGGAAGAAGGTGCAGGTCGATCGCAAGGTCTTCCCGGGATACGTCCTGGTCGAGATGGTGCTGAACCAGGAGACGATGCACGTCGTCAATGGCATCCAGGGCGTGATCAAGTTCGTAGGGCAGGGCTGGACACCTCAGCCGCTGCGGCAGGATGAAGTGAATCGGCTCCTGGGTATCGAGGATAAGGTCGAGGACGAGGAGCCGCAGGAGGAGATCCCGTTCCTGGTCGGCCAGGTCGTGGAGGTCATGGAAGGGCCCTTCTCCGACTTCAGCGGCACCGTCGAGGAAGTGATTCCCGAAAAGGGGAAGGTGCGCGTGAGCGTGAGCCTCTTCGGGCGTCCGACGACGGTGGAGCTGGATTACTTGCAGTTGAAGGCTCATTAGGGCGGCGCAGCCGCCCACCCTGACCACGGGGCAACGTGGGAGCTTGGGGAGCGACCCTCTCCACAGCGCCCGAGGGATACAATGGCAACGAAGACCACCAAGAGGGTAGCTGCATTCGTCAAATTGCAGGTGCCCGCCGGCCAGGCGACACCTGCTCCCCCCGTTGGCACCGCGCTGGGTCCGCACGGCGTCAACATCATGGACTTCTGCAAGCAGTTCAACGCGCAGACCCAGTCCCAGCAGGGGATGATCATTCCGGTCGAGTTGACGATCTACGCCGATCGCAACTTCAGCTTCATCACGAAGACCCCACCCGCCGCGGTGCTCCTGAAGAAGGAGGCGGGGCTGGAGAAGGCGTCGGGCCAGCCCAACCGCGAGAAGGTCGGGACCGTGACCTCGGAGCAGGTTCGCAAGATCGCCGAGATCAAGATGCCGGACCTCAACGCCAACGACATAGATGCCGCAATGCGTATCGTGGCAGGAACAGCACGCTCCATGGGAATCGAGGTGAGTGACTGATGGCGGTCGCAGGCAAGAAGTTCCAGTCGGCAGCCGCCACCATCGACCGGGCACGCCTCTACGAAGCGCGCGAGGCGGCGGAAGCGGTGAAGACGGCGGCGTTCGCGAAGTTCGATGAGTCGGTAGACCTGGCCGTGAATCTCGGCGTGGATCCACGCCACGCGGACCAGATCGTGCGGGGCACCGTGGTGCTGCCCCACGGCACCGGCAAGTCGATTCGGGTGCTGGTCATCGCGCAGGGGGACAAGGCCAAGGAGGCCGAAGACGCGGGCGCCGACTTCGTGGGCGCCGAGTACGTCTCCAAGATCAAGGAAGGCTGGCTCGACGTCGACGTGATCATCGCCGCTCCCGACATGATGGGTCAGGTGGGTCCGCTTGGTCGCGTGCTGGGACCACGCGGACTCATGCCGAACCCGAAGTCGGGCACGGTGACGATGGACGTTGAGCGTGCGGTGAAGGACGTGAAGGCCGGTAAGATCGAGTTCCGCGTCGACAAGACGGGGAATCTCCATGCTCCGGTTGGCAAGGTCTCGTTCTCCGCCGAACAGCTGATGGAGAACATCACGACCTTCATGGATGCCGTGGTAAGAGCCAGGCCGGCTGCAGCGAAGGGGACCTACATCCGGTCGGTGACGGTGTCGAGCACGATGGGTCCAGGCGTTCACATTGACCCGGCGGGGTACCGATGAAGATGAACCGTGAGAAGAAAGCCGAGGTCGTGCGGGCCCTGGCGGACCGGTTGCAGCGGTCCGAGACCCTGTACCTGACCGACTTCACCGGTATCGCGGTGAAGCCGATGACGGAGCTACGGGGCAAGCTGCGGGAAGCAGGGGTCGAGTACGTAGTCGTGAAGAACACACTCGCGCTGAGGGCGCTCAAGGAAGCCAACGTGACGGGGCTGGACGAGGTCCTTCGTGGGCCCACCGGCTTCGTGTTTGCCGGGGCCGACCCGCTGGCGCCGGCGAAGGTGCTTACTGCGTTTCAGAAGGAACACGAGACACTGACGGTCAAGCTGGGCATGGTGGAGGGGCGTCAGATGACGCCCGAGGAGATCAGTCGCCTCGCTTCGCTGCCGTCGCGTGATGAGCTGTTGGCCCAGATGGGTGGCGCGCTGCAGGCGCCGCTGCAGGGCTTCGTCGGCGTGCTTTCGAGCATGCTCTATCAATTTGTCGGTGCAGTTGAGGCGCTCCGTGCCCAGCGCGCCAGTGCGTAACCCATACGGATCGAGTGAGAGAGACAGATGGCAACGAAGACTCTGAGCAAGGACCAGATCCTCGACGCTATTGGCGACATGTCGGTGACGGACTTGGCCGACCTGGTCGAAGCGTTCAAGGAGAAGTTCAACGTCACGATCGCGGCCGCGCCGGCCGCCGCCGCGCCGGCGGGTGGTGATGCAGCTGCCGCAGCCGCCGAGGAGAAGTCCGAGTTCGACGTCGTGCTGAACGACGCGGGTTCGAAGAAGATCCAGGTCATCAAGGTCGTCCGCGAGGTCACGTCGTTGGGCCTCAAGGAGGCCAAGGATCTGGTGGATTCCGCGCCGAGCGCGGTGAAGGAAGCCGTCTCCAAGGACGAGGCGGAGACCGTCAAGAAGAAGCTCGAGGAGCAGGGCGCGATAGTCGAGTTGAAGTAGCCGGGTGGCTCGAAGCTCCAACACAACCCTGCTCGCACAGCGAGCCCCAACGCCCCCTTCCAGCCACAAGCGGTGGTTAGGAGGAAGGTGGGGGTGTTTGCGTTTGCCCGAGGAAGAGACCCGATGAGTGATCGGCTGCCAGTCATCTCGTTCGCGAAGTTGGAGCAGGGCATGCCCATGCCCCACCTCCTGGACATCCAGACCATGTCCTTCGACGCCTTCCTGCGGTCGGAGGACGACTCCGACCGTGCGGATGTCTCGCTGGAGCGGGTGTTCCAGGAAGTTTTCCCGATCGCCGACGTGAACGGCAATTACTCGCTCGAGTTCGTGCAGTTCACACTCGGCGAGCCGAAGTACACGGTCGAGGAGTGCGTCGAGCGGGACATGACGTATTCGGCTTCGCTCAAGGCGACGCTGCGACTGGTGATCAACGAGACTCTCGAGGACGGGGTCCAGCGCCCCAAGAACATCATCGAGAAAGAGGTCTATCTCGGGGAGCTCCCCATTCTCACACCGCTCGGGACGTTCGTGATCAATGGCGCCGAGCGGGTGGTTGTGTCGCAGCTGCATCGCTCTCCGGGCGTCGTGTTCGAGGAGACGATCCACCCCAACGGACAGCGGCTGAACAGTGCTCGGATCATTCCGTTCCGCGGTTCCTGGGTGGAGTTCACCGTGGACATTCACGACATCGTCTACGTCCACATCGACAAGCGGAAGAAGTTCCCGGCCACGGCTCTGTTGCGGGCTCTGGGCTACGGCACCAACAGCGACATCCTGCGCCTGTTCTACGCCACCAAGGTGCTCGACCTCACGAAGGACCGTGACGAGCGGGGCATGCGGCGCGAGGTACTGGGCGCGCTCATGGCCGAGGAATTGCCGAATCCAGAGGACAAGGAAGGGGAGCCGCTGGGCCGCGAGGGCGACGAGATCAGCGAGGAGCGTTACAGCGCGCTTCGCTCCGCGGGCGTGAAGCGGGTCCGGGTCTTCGCCCGGTACACGGCCGTCGACCTGCGCGACGAAGACCGTCCCACAACGGTGCGCGAGCGGCCCGAGGCCCAGGTGCTGGCGTTCGACGTCCCCGACCCGGAGACCGGCGAGGTTCTGGCCGACGCGGGCAAGGAGTTGACCGAGACGCTCAAGAAGAAGCTGATCAAGGCGGGTGCCCACAAGGTGGACGTGATCATCACGTCGACCCGCGGCGAGTCCCCCATGATCAAGAACACGATGGCGAAGGACCCGACCGCCACCGAGGCCGACGCGCTGGAGCAGATCTACTCGCTGCTGCGGCCCGGAGAGGCTCCCAACCTCGAAACGGCGAGGGCCGCGCTGGAGCGCCTCTTCTTCAACCCGAAGCGGTACGATCTCGGCCGGGTGGGGCGCTACAAGATCAACCAGCGCCTCAAGGTGAACATCCCGCCGGAGCACACCGTGCTCACGCGCGAGGACTTCGTCGCCATCGTGCGCTACTTGCTGGAGCTCTCGGAGGGACGCGGGTACACCGACGACATCGACCACCTCGGGAACCGGCGCGTCCGGACCGTGGGTGAGCTCATCGCCAACCAGTTCTCAGTGGGACTCTCGCGGATGGCGCGGCTCATCAAGGAGCGGATGAGCATCAACAACGATCCGGAGAAGATCACACTGGATGACCTGGTGAACGCGCGGACCGTGAGCGCGGTCATCCAGGCGTTCTTCGGAAGCTCACAGCTGTCCCAGTTCATGGACCAGACGAACCCCCTGGCGGAGCTCACCCACAAGCGGCGCCTCAGCGCCCTCGGTCCGGGTGGTCTCACGCGCGAGCGGGCGGGATTCGAGGTCCGTGACGTGCACTACTCGCAGTACGGACGGATGTGCCCGATCGAGACGCCGGAGGGACCCAACATCGGGTTGATCACGAGCCTCTCTACGTACGCCCAGGTGAACGAGCTGGGCTTCATCGAGACACCCTACCGCAAGGTGGGCCAGGGGATCGTGTCGCACGACATCCGGTGGCTCTCGGCCTCCGAGGAGGAGGAGTTCGCGGTGGCGCAGGCGAACGCCCCGCTGGACGAGGGTGGCCGGTTCGTAAACGAGGTAGCCCTGTGCCGTAAGCGGGACGACTACCCGATGCTGCAGCCCAAGCGGATCGACTTCATGGACGTGGCGCCGGAGCAGCTCGTTTCGATCGCCGCGGCCCTGATCCCGTTCCTCGAGCACGACGATGCCAACCGCGCCTTGATGGGGAGCAACATGCAGCGCCAGGCGGTGCCGCTGCTGTTCCCGCAGGTGCCGCTCGTCGGCACCGGGCTGGAGGAGAAGGTGGCCTCGGACTCCGGTGCCGTGGTCGTGGCCCGCCGCGGCGGTCTGGTCAGCAAGGTGACGGCCGACGAGGTGATCATCGACACCGGTCGACCCGGCCGGGCCGAAGAGGGAACGCCGCTGGGACGCCTGCTGCAGCACGACCGCTATCGCCTGAAGAAGTTCTGGCGCACCAACCAGGACACGGCCATCAACCAGCGTCCGCTGGTGCAGGTGGGCGACACGGTTGATGTCGGCCAGGTCATCGGCGACGGCGCCGGGACGGACGGCGGCAGCCTCGCGCTGGGCGCCAACGTGACGGTGGCGTTCATGCCGTGGTACGGGCACAACTTCGAGGACGCGATCGTGATCTCGGAGCGCCTGGTAAAGGACGACACCTATTCGTCGATCCACATCCAGGAGCTCGAGCTCCACGTCCGCGACACGAAGCGGGGCCAGGAGGAGATCACGCGCGAGATCCCGAACGTCTCGGAGGAGGCGCTGGTCGACCTTGACGAGCGCGGCATCATCCGAGTCGGTGCGGCCGTGAATCCGGGCGACATCCTGGTGGGCAAGATCACGCCCAAGGGAGAGACGGAGCTGTCGCCCGAGGAGAAGCTCCTCACGGCGATCTTCGGCGAGAAGGCGAAGGACGTGAAGGACTCGTCCCTCAAGGTCCCGCCCGGGATGGAGGGAGTGGTCATCGACGTCAAGATCTTCTCGCGCGTGGAGGACCAGGTAGTAGAGAAGGACCGCGGCGAGCGCATCGGTGACGTGCGAGGGCTGGAGAACGAAGAGAAGGCCCGCATCAGCTCAGCGCTGTTCGAGGAGCTGGTCGAGCTGCTCCAGGGGCAGGAGGTCGCCGTCATGCTGAAGAGCGGCACCGTGGAGGAGTACCTGACCGAGGGCAGCAAGCTGACTAGGGCGGGGTTGGAAGAGGTGAATCTGGCCGACGTCGACCTCAAGACGCTGCGCGTCAAGTCCAAGAGCGCCAACGAGCGCGTGCGCGCGGCCATCGATGCCGCCAACCGCGAGCGCGCCAGGGTCGAGGAGAAGGCCGAGGATCAGATTGACAAGATCCTCCAGCCCGACGAGCTCCCGCCGGGGGTCATCCAGCTGGTGAAGGTCTATCTCGCCGAGAAGCGGAAGATCTCGGTGGGCGACAAGATGGCCGGGCGGCACGGAAACAAGGGCATCATCGCACGTATCGTCCCGGAGGAGGATATGCCGTTCCTCCCTGATGGCACCGCGGTGGACATCGTGCTGAACCCGTTGGGCGTGCCCAGCCGAATGAACGTGGGGCAGATCCTGGAAACGCACCTCGGTTGGTGCTCCCAGGTGCTCGGCTTCCGTTCCGAGACGCCGGTGTTCCAGGGCGCCAACGAGACCGAGGTGGGGCTGCTGTTGCGGATCGCCGGGCTGCACTGGGCGGGCAGCGCCCTGCGACTAACGGCTCGCGCGCCGCAGCCGAGCGACGAGGAAGTGCGGACGCTGCTCGCAGACCTGCGCCGCCTGCCGGCCCAGAACGGAGACCGGCCCGATCTGACGAGCACTCGGCTCGACGTACTCGCCGGCCGGGCACTCTCCCAGAGCACGCGCGACCTGTTCCATGGGCTGCGCGACTACCTGGAGCGGGCCGCCAAGGAGATTGCCGAGCGGGCCAAGGAAGAGGCGGACCTGCAGCAGGAGTACCACGAAGTCCGTGTCGAGGAAGGTGGCGACGAGCTCTCCAAGGTCGAAAAGGGCGCACTCAAGTCCGGCCTCAAGGGAGCGCACAAGCTGCTCGAGATGGATGCGGCCACCCGGCTGGATGCCACGGGCTGCCCCGCGCTGGCCAAGCTGCTCGGGCCGAAGAGCGGGGCCGACGTGGAGGCGGCAGCCGACGAGCTGCTCCGGTTGGCGGGCCTCACGCCGAGCGGCAAGTCTCGCCTGCGGGACGGACGGACCGGTGAGTGGTTCGCGTCCGAGGTGACCGTTGGCTCGATCTACATGATGAAGCTCTCCCACCTGGTGGACGACAAGATCCACGCGCGGTCGATCGGGCCCTACAGCCTGGTGACCCAGCAGCCGCTCGCCGGAAAGGCGCAGTTCGGGGGGCAGCGCTTCGGAGAGATGGAAGTGTGGGCGCTCGAGGCCTACGGGGCGGCGCACACCCTACAGGAGATGCTCACGGTCAAGTCGGACGATGTGAACGGCCGGAGCCGAGTATACGAGGCCATCGTGAAGGGTCAGAACCTGCCGGAACCTGGGACGCCCGAGTCATTCAACGTGCTCGTGAAGGAGCTCCAGGCGCTCGGCCTCAAGGTCGAGCTCGGTGTCACCGAGGACGGCGAGGAGTAGTCGATGATCGATTTTCGCAGCGCGCGCGAGTCGCGCGGCACCAGCTTCGACTTCATCCGGATTCGCATCGCGAGCGCGGAGGAGATCCGCGGCCCGCGCGACTCCAAGGAACGCGAGCGGCTGGCCCTCCAGGGGCAGCGGTACTGGTGGTCTTGGGGCGAGGTGGTCAAGCCCGAGACGATCAACTACCGGTCGTTCAAGCCCGAGAAGGACGGGTTGTTCTGCGAGCGCATCTTCGGTCCGGTAAAGGACTGGGAGTGCCACTGCGGGAAGTACAAGCGCATTCGCTACCGCGGTGTGGTATGCGACCGCTGCGGCGTGGAGGTCACGCTCTCGAAGGTGCGGCGCGAGCGCATGGGGCACATCGAGCTGGCGGTGCCGGTCGCCCACATCTGGTTCTTCAAGACGCTGCCGAGCCCGATGGGCAACCTGCTCGACCTGACGCTACGCGATCTCGAGCGTGTGATCTACTACACCAACTACGTCGTCATCGAGCCGGGCGAGCAAGAGGACGTGAAGGAAAACGAGCTGCTCGACGAGGAGAAGTACCTCGAGTTGCGGACCAAGGCCCGGTCGGAGGGCGACAAGGCCTTCCGGGCTGAGATCGGAGCGCCTGCCGTGCGGGAGCTCCTGAACAAGCTCGATGTGGACAAGGTGTCGGAGGAGCTGCGGGCCGGCATTTTGACTGAGACGAGCCAGCACCGCAAGAAGCAGATGCTCAAGCGGCTCAAGATCGTGGACGCGTTCCGCAACTCGGGCGATACCGGGGAGGAGCGCAACGATCCGGCGTGGATGATCCTGGATGTGGTCCCGGTGATTCCGCCCGACTTGCGGCCCCTCGTTCCGCTGGACGGCGGTCGGTTCGCCACGAGCGACCTCAACGACCTGTACCGGCGGGTCATCAACCGGAACAACCGCCTGCAGAAGCTGATCCAGCACCGCGCGCCGGAGGTGATCCTGCGCAACGAGAAGCGGATGCTGCAGGAGGCCGTCGACGCACTGTTCGACAACGGCCGGCGGTCCAAGGCCATTCGCGGGCGCGGCAAGCGGCCGCTCAAGTCGCTCTCCGACATGCTGAAGGGCAAGCAGGGGCGCTTCCGCCAGAATCTGCTCGGGAAGCGAGTGGACTATTCCGGCCGCTCCGTGATCGTGGTCGGGCCGGAGCTGCGGCTGCACCAGTGCGGGCTTCCCAAGACGATGGCGGTCGAGCTGTTCAAGCCGTTCATCATCCACAAGCTCGTGGAGAAGGGCATCGCCGAAACGGTCAAGCGAGCCAAGAAGATCGTGGAGCGGGAGAGCCCCGAGGTCTATGAGATCCTCGAGGAGATCATTCAGGACCACCCGGTGCTGTTGAACCGCGCGCCCACGCTGCACCGCCTCGGCATCCAGGCCTTCGAGCCGGTGCTGGTGGAGGGCAAGGCCATCCGCATCCACCCGCTCGTCTGCGCGGCGTTCAACGCCGACTTCGACGGCGACCAGATGGCCGTGCACGTGCCGCTGTCCTTCGAGTCCCAACTCGAGGCGCGCGTGCTCATGATCTCGAGCAACAATGTGCTGAAGCCCTCGGACGGGCGTCCCGTGGCCGAGCCCAGTCAGGACATGGTGCTGGGGTGCTACTTCCTCACCAAGGGGCCGCAGGATGTGGCGGCCGCGTGGGAGAACGCGCCTTGGGTGGGCTCGCTCTCCGAGGTCGAGACGTGCCTGGCCAACGGCAAGCTGCACTATCAGGCGCCGATCAGGTTCTGGTATCTGCCACCGCCCGAGGCGGCGAACGAGGAAGCCGGCTGGGTGGAGACGACTGCGGGCCGTGTGCTGTTCAACAGCATCCTGCCCCGGCCGCTGCTGGCGGAGCTGGGCTTCCAGAACGACGTGATGCGCAAGAAGGCGCTCTCGGAGCTGGTGTTCGAGGCGTACCGGCGCGCAGGTCTCTCCGAGACGGTCCAGTTCCTGGACCGCTTGAAGGAGTTCGGCTTCCGCTACGCCACGGTGGGTGGCATCTCCATCGGGGTGGTTGATCTGGAGGTGCCGGCCGAGAAGACGGAAATCCTCCAGGAAGCCACGGAGCGGGTCGATCGCTTCCAGCGAGCGTACGCCACCGGGCAGATCACCTTCGGCGAGCGCTACAACAAGGTGATCGACGCGTGGACCCACGCCAACAGCGACGTGGCCGGAGCCATGGTGCAGAACCTGGCGCGCTCGCGGGGCGGGTTCAACCCGGTATTCATGATGTTCGACTCCGGCAGCCGGGGGAGCCGCGACCAGATCCGTCAGCTCGCCGGAATGCGCGGCCTGATGGCGAAGCCGCAGAAGAAGCTCACCGGCGGAATCGGCGAGGTAATCGAAAGCCCGATCAAGTCGAACTTCCGTGAAGGCCTCACGGTGCTGGAGTACTTCATCTCGACACACGGCGCGCGGAAGGGTCTGGCCGACACGGCGCTCAAGACGGCGGACGCCGGATACCTCACCCGGCGGCTGGTCGACGTGGCACAGGACGTCACCGTCACCGAGGACGATTGCGGTACCATCCTCGGTCTCGAGATCTCCGCGCTCAAGGAGGGCGAGGATATCATCGAGCCCTTGCGGGAGCGCATCGTGGGGAACGTGGTGGCGGAGGATGTGTTCGATCCGCACGAGTCGGACGAGCATGGCGACCCGTTGCTCCTGGCGGCCGCCGGCGAGCTGGTGAACGAGGAATCTGCCGCGGCCATCGAGGACTCCGGAATCGAGAGCCTGAGGATCCGCTCCGTGCTCACCTGCGAGGCGCGCCGCGGCATCTGCCGCATGTGCTACGGGCGTAACCTCGCGACCATGCAGATGGTCGACCTGGGTGAGGCCGTTGGGATCTTGGCCGCACAGTCCATTGGCGAGCCGGGGACGCAGCTCACGCTCCGCACGTTCCACATCGGCGGCACCGCGGCACGCATCGCGGAACAGACCGCCCGCAAGACGAAGCTGGAGGGTACGATCGAGTTCGGCGACCGCATGCAGGTGGTCGACGCCCAGGAGGGGTTGCGCGTCGTGACCGGCTACGACGGCGAGCTGACACTGCTCGACGCCGAAGGGCAGGTCCGCTCCCGCTTCCAGGTGCCGCTGGGCGCCAACCTCGCCGTGACCGACGGACAGAAGGTCAAGCGGGACGACCTGTTGTTCACGTGGGACCCGTACGCCAATCCCATCATCACCGACGTCGATGGGGTGGTCAGGTTCGTCGACATCGTGGAGGACGAGACTGTCCGTGAGTCGCTCGACGAGATCACCGGCTTGCGCCAGCGCGTGATCATCGAGGACCGGGAGAAGAAGCTCCACCCGCACCTCGAGATCGTGGTCAAGAAGGGCGGGAAGGAGCGGCGCGTGCGGAACTACGTGATTCCGGAGGGCGCGCAGCTCACCGTGGAGGACGGCGAGAAGGTCAGCGCCGGCACCACCCTGGCCAAGATATCGCGGGAGGCGTACAAGACCCGGGACATCACGGGCGGCCTCCCCCGAGTGGCCGAGCTGTTCGAGGCCCGGAGGCCCAAGGACCCGGCCACCATCTCCGAGATCGACGGGGCCGTCAGCTTTGGGGAGATCAAGCGCGGCAAGCGCGAGATCCTGGTCCACCCGGATTCGGGCGAGCCGCAGCTGTACGAGGTACCGGCCGGCAAGCACTTGCGGGTCCACGAGGGAGACAAGGTCCGGGCGGGTGACCGCCTCACGGAGGGTCCCGTCAACCCGCACGACATCCTCCGGATCAAGGGACCGCGCGCCGTGCAGGAGTACCTCCTGAACGAAGTGCAGGAGGTGTACCGGCTGCAGGGTGTGAAGATCAACGACAAGCACATCGGTGTCATCGTGCGCCAGATGCTGCAAAAGGTCCGTGTGCTCGAGCCGGGCGACACCGACTGCCTGGAGGGTGAGCACATCGACCGGCTCGTGTTCCGCGAGAAGAACGAGCGGGTCATCAGGAAGAGCTCGACGCCGGCCACGAGCGAGCCGCTCCTGCTGGGGATCACCAAGGCGTCACTCACGACCCAGTCGTTCATCTCGGCGGCATCGTTCCAGGAGACTACCCGTGTGCTGACCGACGCCGCGATCCGAGGCGCGAGGGACGAGCTGCTGGGGCTCAAGGAGAACATCATCATCGGGCACCTGATCCCGGCCGGGACCGGGATCTACCGCTATTCGGAGCTCGAAGTGGAGCCGCCAGAGGGCTTCGAGCCGCCCCCGCCCCCCGAGGAGGTTGAGGAGGAGGGGGCACCCAGCCCGTTCGTGGCGGCGGGAGAGCCCAAGGCGGAGCAGCCGGCGGAGGCAGAGGCCAGCAGTAGTTGACCTAAGCTCATCTGCCATCTACCTTTCCCAGTCTACCATCGACCGGGACCCGCGGTCTCTGCCGGTGGTAGATGTACGTGACACATAAGAGGTTATGCCGACCATTAACCAGTTGGTCCGCCAGGGGCGGACGCAGATTCCGCGGAAGGAGAAGGCGCCCGCGCTCCGGGGTAACCCGCAGAAGCGTGGCGTCTGCACGCGTGTCTACACCACGACGCCCAAGAAGCCCAACTCGGCGCTGCGCAAAGTGGCGCGGGTGCGGCTCACCAATGGGTTCGAGGTGACCAGCTACATCCCTGGTGAGGGGCATAATCTGCAGGAGCACAGCATCGTGTTGATCCGCGGCGGTCGCGTGAAAGACCTGCCGGGCGTCCGGTACCACATCATTCGTGGGACGCTGGACGCGGCCGGCGTAACCGACCGCAAGCAGCGCCGCTCGAAGTACGGCGCCAAGAGGCCCAAGTGAGCCGGCGCAAGAAGGCCGAGAAGCGGCCTGTACCGCCCGATCCGCGGTTCGACAGCCAGACGGTGTCGAAGTTCATCAACCGTCTGATGGAGGAGGGCAAGAAGTCCACTGCCGAGGGGATCTTCTATCAGTCGATGGATCTGATCGAGCAGCGGACGGGTCAGCCGGGCGTGCAGGTGTTCAAGCAGGCCCTGAGCAACGTGAAGCCGGTGGTCGAGGTGAAGTCGCGGCGGGTCGGCGGCGCCACCTACCAGGTGCCGGTCGAGGTACGGCCGGACCGGCGTGCGGCGCTGGCCATGCGCTGGATCGTGGCGTTCACGCGGTCGCGGAGCGAGCGGTCCATGGCGGAGCGGCTGGCGGGCGAGTTGGTGGCCGCCAGCAAGGGCGAGGGCAGTTCGGTCAAGAAGAAAGAAGACACCCACCGGATGGCGGAGGCGAACCGGGCGTTCGCCCACTACCGGTGGTAATAAGTTGAACCGATAGACTGACAACTTCGGGACCCTGCTACAAGGGATCCCGCGTCGCAGGGGCCAGGCCCCGGACGAGTGCGGAGCGAGACCTGTCCGTGACCCACGGATGTAGGTCGCCCCGCTTTTATGCTGCCTCGCGCCGGCGGGAGCGAGGTCAACGGCCAACGAACAAAGGGTTGTAATGGCAGGGATACAACACTCAATGCCGCGAACCACAGCGCTCGAGAAGATCCGGAATATCGGCATCATGGCTCACATCGATGCCGGGAAGACCACGACTACCGAGCGGATCCTGTACTACACCGGTCGCACTTACAAGCTCGGCGAGGTGCATGAGGGCACCGCGACGATGGACTGGATGGAGCAGAGGAGCAGGAGCGTGGGATCACGATCACGTCTGCCGCCACGTACTGCGAGTGGAAGCAGAAGGAAGAGATCTTCCAGATCAACATCATCGACACACCGGGCCACGTGGACTTCACGGTGGAGGTGGAGCGGTCGCTGCGGGTCCTGGACGGCGCCGTGGCGATTCTCGACGCGGTGAGCGGAGTGGAGCCCCAGACGGAGACGGTGTGGCGCCAGGCCGATCGGTACGGTGTGCCCCGCATCGTGTTCGTGAACAAGATGGATCGGGTCGGGTCGGACTTCGACCAGGCCGTGCGCATGATGCGGGACCGCCTCGGCGCGCCCGCGTTCCCCGTACAGTATCCCCTGGGCGGCGGCGAGCTGTTCACCGGCCTCATCGACATCGTGCGCCAGGTCGAGGTGGTGTACGACGAGGACTCCAACGGCGTGACCTGGGAGGAGCGACCCATCCCGGAGGCGCTGCAGGAGAAGGCGGCCCAGCTGCGCCACGAGCTCATCGAGGCGGCAGTGGAGCATGCCGGTGACGACGACCTGCTCCACAAGTACCTCGAGGAGCACGAGCTCAACGAGAGCGAGATCCGTCTGGCCATTCGCAAGGCGACCCTGGCCGGCAAGCTGATCCCTGTGTTCTGCGGCGCCGCATTCAAGAACAAGGGCGTGCAGCGCCTGCTTGATGGGATCGTGGATTATCTGCCGAGCCCGCTCGATGTACCGTCCGTGATGGGGCACCTGCCACACCACGACGAGACGTTCGAGGAGCGGAAGGCGTCGGACGAGGAGCCTTTCAGCGCACTGGCTTTCAAGATCGCGACTGACCCGTATGTCGGGAAGCTGACCTTCTTCCGGGTTTACTCGGGCGTCCTGGAGTCGGGGTCGTACATCTACAACTCGACCAAGGACCGCCGCGAGCGCATCGGACGTTTGCTCCAGATGCACGCCAACAAGCGGGAAGAGGTCCAGGAAGTCAGGGCGGGAGACATCGCCGCGGCGATCGGGCTGAAGGAGACGCGCACCGGCGACACGCTGTGCGACGCCGACCACCCGATCATTCTCGAGGCGATGCGCTTCCCGGAGCCCGTGATTTCGGTTGCGATCGAGCCCAAGACGAAGGCCGATCAGGAGAAGCTGGCCACGGCGCTGCAGAAGCTCTCGGAGGAGGATCCGACGTTCCAGGTACGGACCGACCCCGAGACTGCGCAGACCATCATCTCGGGGATGGGTGAGTTGCACCTCGAGATTCTCGTCGACCGCATGAAGCGTGAGTTCAAGGTCGAGGCCAACGTCGGCCGCCCGCAGGTGGCCTACCGGGAGACGGTGCGCCAGCGCGTCGAATACGTCGAGGGCAAGTTCGTGCGGCAGACGGGCGGCCGCGGCCAGTACGGCCACGCGGTCATCCACCTCGAGCCGAACGAGTCGGGCAAGGGCTTCGTATTCGAGGACAGGATTGTGGGTGGTTCGATACCCAGGGAGTACATCGGACCAGTGGAGCAGGGTGTGAAGGAAGCTCTGGAGAATGGCGTGATAGCCGGTTATCCGGTGGTCGACGTGAAGGTCGAGTTGGTGGACGGCAGTTCCCACGACGTCGACTCCTCCGAGATGGCCTTCAAGATCGCGGGCTCCATGGCGGTGAAGGAGGCGGTGAGCAAGGCCCAGCCAGTGCTGCTGGAGCCGGTCATGGACGTCGAGGTGGTCACTCCCTCGGAGTACATGGGCGACGTGATCGGCGATCTGAACAGCCGGCGTGGCAAGGTGGGAGGCATGATACAGCGCAGCGAGGCGCAGGTGATCGGCGCCAGTGTGCCGCTGGCCGAGATGTTCGGTTACTCCACCAATCTGCGCTCCATGAGCCAGGGCCGTGCGGTGTATTCGATGCAGTTCTCGCACTACGCGGAACTGCCGAAGTCAAAGGCCGAAGAAATCGTCAGCAAGGTGAAGGGCTAGGCGAGAGGAAGACACCATGGCGAAGGCAAAGTTTGAGCGGACTAAGCCGCATGTGAATGTGGGCACGATTGGTCACGTTGATCATGGTAAGACGACGTTGACGGCGGCGATCACGGAGGTACAGAAC
>JBDHJR010000039.1:0-13321 GCA_039586815.1 Gemmatimonadota bacterium
GTCTTCACCGGCGGCAACGACAACAGTCTCGCGGGCCTCCCCTTCGAGATGCTCCAGGCGTACATCCTGCCGTCCGTGCTGGATTAGGACCACCGCATCCGCTCCAGAACGGCACCTCACTCGGCGTCCGGTCCTCCCGGGCGCTTGTCATTTGTGCGCGGTAGCAGCAGCTTGGCAGCAGATGGAGCCTAGGGAAAGGAGAGCCCCGTGAACGAGACGTCGGACGCCATCCCCGTGAGCGCTCGTAAGTGGGCAATGGGGTGTCACTTGATCGCCCTGGTCGGGCTCATCGGGAACGGGATCGGATTCCTACTGGGACCGCTGATCGTGTGGCTCGTCAAGAAAGACGAGCACCCGTTCATCGACGAACAGGGCAAGGAGGCCGTCAACTTCCAGATCACGATGTTTGCGGCGGCCATCGTGAGCGGATTGCTGGTGCTGGTGTTGATTGGCATCGTGCTGCTGGTACTTGTGGGCTTGGCGATGGTCATCTTCCCCATCATCGCGGCGATCAAAGCGAATGAGGGAAAACACTACCGCTACCCGTTCTCGTTTCGCCTGATCAGCTAGACGGCGCGGGGGCGTCACGGCCCCCGCGCACCAATTGCGTACCCAAGGCAACTGTTCCCCAACAGCCCGAATATCAGGCAGTTACTTGCTTTTCGGGGCCAAGAGGTGGACCTTTGTTGCTTCATCTGCCCCAGGGGGGGGCGTGCGCAAGCTGAAGATCGGCATTATCGACCTGGTAGCGAAGGGTCCCACACGGACCTTGTACTCGCGGGTCATGCACGGGAACCTGGCCAGCATCATGCCACAGGTTCTCGGAGTATGGTGCGAGGAAGAGGGGCACGACGTGACCCTCGTGTGCTACACAGGTTACGAGGATCTGGTACACGAGTTGCCGTCCGGTATGGACCTCGTGTTCGTCGGGTCGTTCACACAGTCGGCTCAGCTCGCCTACGCCCTGAGCGCCATGTTTCGCTCCAAGGGCGCCGTCACAGTTCTGGGCGGCCCGCACGCGCGCTGCTATCCCCAGGATTCGCAGAAGTACTTCGACTACGTACTCGGTTTCACCGACCGGGCGGTGATCAGTGAGATGCTGCAGGAGTGCGCGCAGCACCGCCCCATGGGACGGCGTCTCGCGGCATCGAGCCAGCCGGGCGCGCTGCCTGGCGTGCGGGAGCGCTGGAAGTTCATCGAGCCGACCCTCAAGAAGGCGCCGCTCCTCAAGATAGTGCCGATGCTGGGCAGCCTGGGCTGCCCCTACACATGCAGCTTCTGCATCGACGCCAACGTCGCGTACCAGCCGCTCGACTTCGACGTGATGAAGGACGATCTCCGGTTCCTGCAGCAGAAGTACCGCAGGCCGCACGTGGCGTGGCACGATCCGAACTTCGGCGTCCGGTTCGATGACTACATGGGCGCGATCGAGGACGCGGTTCCCGCTGGCAGCGTGGATTTCATCGCCGAAAGCAGCCTGTCGCTGCTGTCGGAGCCGCACCTGCAGCGTATGCAGCGCAACGGGTTCAAGGCGATCCTGCCGGGCATCGAGTCGTGGTACGACCTCGGCAACAAGTCAAAGACCGGCAAGCACCAGGGAGCCGAGAAGGTCGGGCGGGTTTCCGATCACGTGAACATGATCCAGCGCTACATCCCCTACATCCAGACGAACTTCGTGCTGGGGCTCGACTGCGACGAGGGTGCGGAGCCGTTCGAGCTGACGAAGCAGTTCGTGGACGTATCGCCGGGCGCCTTTCCCGGCTACTCGCTGCTGTCGGCCTTCGGCCAGGCGGCGCCGCTCAACTTGGACTACCAGCGCCAGGACCGCGTGCTGCCGTTCCCGTTCCACTTCTTGAACAACCATCACGCGATGAACGTGAAGCCGGCCAACTACTCCTGGCCCGACTTCTACGACCACGTGATCGACCTGACACGGCATACGTTCTCGTGGAGTTCCATCTATCGACGCTTCCGGGCCGTCAAGGCGAGCATCCCGCGCTGGATGAACGTGGTGCGCGCGGTGTCTTCAGAGGGATTCGGGCGGCTGCGGTACTTCACCGAGGTGCGGCGACTGCTCGAGCACGACCGGCCGTTCCGCGCCTACTTCGAGCGCGAAACCACGCAGCTACCTCAGTTCTTCGTCGATCGGGTGAAACGGGACCTCGGCCCGCTGTGGCACTGGCTACCGGCCGGCGCCATGGAGCACGATCCCAACGCGTATCTGAAGGACCACGAGGCGGAGTCCCTCGTGGTTCCGAGACTGCGGGCGGCAGCGGCCGTCTAGCTGATGCGAACGGGCCTCCACATGGAGGCCCGTCGTGCTTTGGCCCCTAGTGGGCCTCCGCTCGCCGCGAGAGGCGCTTGTAGATCCACAGGGCGACCAGCACCAGCAGGACCAGGAACACCACTTTGCCCGCCACCAGCAGGAACCCCGCCATCACGCCCAGCACGGGCGCGACGAGCTTCCAGAACAGCTGCCACAGCAGGTAGCCGGCCACCCCAGTGGCGGCGACGGCGAACACCGGTCTCAGCATGAAACGATCCTCGTATCTGGACTCAGTGCTCACTACGTCCGCGCTGGCACAGAGGTTTCGTCAGGTGTTAGGCTTGCAGAGAGCCCCAACCGGGACCGAACCATGGCGGACAGCCCGCAGCATGCATTCAGCGCCGTGTACGAGCGGCTCGCGCCAGACTCCAAGGACCTCATGGGCGGCGACGCCGACTCGGATGTGTTCGCTGCATTCAAGAATCTGAGGGAGATCGCGCACCCCTCCCGTATCGCGGCCATCGACGAAGATTACGTCGGACGGGGCCTATTGGCCCATGCCCTCTTCTTGAGCTGGCGGGGATACAGGGAGGCCGCGTTCCTGCTCGAGCGCGCCCGGCACCACATGATGGAACAGTTGAGAGGCGGAAGCACCCCCGGGCCAGACGTGTACCGGCTCAGCGAGGCGCTGACCCGCTTCTGCGACGCTTGGAAGAGAAACGAAGGCGCTGGGGAGTCCTGATCGCCCTCAGCCGGTCTCCCACCAGGCGACCTCACCGCGGTACCCGCAGCGCGGGCACTCCGCCACAGACGCGTTCTCGAACAGCTCCAGCCGGTCCGCCGACTTGGGGCATACGCCGTAGATCGTCCCCACGTCAGCGTCTGTGCCGCTGGCGGGGTTGGTGGAGCCGCGCGGCCGATAGACCACTGTGATGCGCCTGGGGCGTGTGCGGCGGATCTCCACGAGGCCGGGGCGCAGGGTCACGCGCCTGCCGTGAACCTGGAGGGCGACGTGGTTCCGGTGGGCCGCGACAACCGGGTACCAGGCCCCCTGTCTCAGCTTGGGATCGGTGTCGGGCTTGGCGACAGCCCAGACTCGAGCCCAGCCGTGTTCGGCTTGCTCCTGCATTGGGGGGAAACCTCCGAATAGGGCGCTGTCATGAATGTCTGGCGTGCACCCCGGCGCGACTGTGAGCGAGGTTACATGTACGACGAGCGCGGCCCGGGATCATCCCGGACCGCGCCGTACGTATCCGCCAGCATTCCGTCGATCAGCGCTCCGCGGTCGCACCTCCGACCACCGCGCCGAGCAGCAACGGGATCACGCTCATGAACCCCACGGCCCAGGCCCCCAGACCGGCGATCGCAGCCCAGAGTTGACCGATCAGGGGAATCCAGCCGATGAGTGCACCCACGATTGCCGTCACCAGCCCTAGCGCTATGCCGGGCAGGAAGACCGCAATCACCGCAGGCCACAGGCCCCCGGCTTTGCGCCCCCCCACGAAGCCCGCGATGAGCCCCCCGATGCCGGGGAGCCAGAAAAGGGCGATCGACAGGCCGAACATCCAGCCCATGGCGGGGCCGACGCCGCGCCGCTGCAAGGCAGTACCCATGATATCCTCTTCGCAGTTGGCTTTCTAAGGATACACTACGAGCGTCTCCGCGCAGGGTTTCCCGGACCGGGCCCTGGCCGGAACCGTGCCCGCCGGGGCGTCCCCCCTGCTAGATTTCCCGCCATCGCAAGAGCACACCGCGGGGCTCCGCCCTCACTTCCCGCCTCCCCTGCACGAGGGCGCCGTCCCGCCATCTTCACGTCCCAGGGAGGAATACGTCTCATGAGAATCCTGGCTGGCACTGTCTTCCTGCTCGCGCTTGCCGGCACTGCCGTGGCGCAGCAGGCGGACAACGTCTTCCCGTTCGACTACCAGGTGGTCGAACTGGAGAACGGGTTCAAGGCCTACCTCATCAACGCCGGCGCGCCGGGGCAGATCGCCTACGTGTCCATGGTGCGGACCGGCAGCCGTGATGAGGTCGAGGAGGGGAAGACGGGCTTCGCCCACTTCTTCGAGCACATGATGTTCCGCGGCACGGAGAAGTACCCCAACTTCGACTCGGTCACCGCCTCGATGGGGGCGGCCCGCAACGCGTTCACGTCCAACGACATGACGGTCTACTACGAGGTCGCTCCCTCGGAGTATCTCGAGACGTTGGTCGACCTCGAGTCCGACCGCTTCATGAACCTCAGCTACGCAGAGCCCGACTTCCGCACGGAGGCAGGCGCCGTGCTGGGCGAGTACCAGCAGGGTGCGCGCTCGCCGTTCCGGTACCTCTCCGAGGCGGTGCGGACGACGGCGTACGACGCGCACACCTACCGCCACACCACCATCGGTTTCGAGGCTGACGTCCGCGCCATGCCGGAAGGCTACGACTACAGCATCGGATTCCACCGCCGGTTCTACCGGCCGGAGAACGTGGTGCTGGTGCTGGTGGGTGACTTCGACTTCGGCGAGGCCGAGCGTCTGATCAGGGAGTACTACACGCAGTGGGAGCCCGGCTACCAGACGCCGGACATTCCGGTGGAGCCCCGGCAGACTCGCGCCCGCCGCCGCACCGTGGAGTACCCGGGCCGCACGCTTCCCGTTCTCTCGATCAACTACAAGGCGCCGGCCTGGAGTCCAACAGATCGCAACACGGTCGCCCTGCAGGTGCTCGGTCGTGTGGCGTTTGGATCCACGTCCGACCTGTACAAGGAGCTGGTCGTACGCGAGCGCCAGGTACAGTACTTGAACTCCAGCTTCGGACTGGCACGCGATCCGGGTCTCGTTTCGATCTCCACGATGGTGATGAACCCCCGTGAGGTGCGCGCGGTAGAGACGCGCATCCTGGGGACCGTGGATGAGTTCAAGACCGACCTGGTGGACGAGCAGGTGCTCGCCGACGCCAAGAGCAACATGAAGTACGGATTCCTGATGGGTCTCGAGACCGCGCAGCAAGTTGCCTTTTCGATGATCGGCTACGTGATCCGCACGGGCGGCATCGAGGCGGTCGAGGACTATTACCGCACGCTCGACGCCGTGACGGCCGAGGATGTGCGTGCCGCCGCGCAGCAGTGGCTCGTTGACTCGGGCAAGACCACAGTGACGATGGTGCAGAGGAGGGGGCGATGATGAAGAGACTTGCATTGCTGCCAGCGCTGCTCTTCGTGGTCGGGGCCTGTGAGCCGGCCGTCGAGGGTGCGGTCACCATGCGCGAGGCCGACTCGCCGTTCATCGCCTTCAACGTATGGGTGAAGGCGGGCTCGCAGAACGATCCCGCGGGCAAGGAGGGCCTCGCCGCCCTCACCGCGTCCCTGCTATCAGACGGCTCCACGACCCAGGACAGCTACGACGACATCCTGGCCAAGCTGTATCCCATGGCGGCCGGCTACGGCTACCAGGTCGACAAGGAGATGACCGTCTTCCGGGGCCGAGTCCACCAGGACAACCTGGACGCCTACTACGAGCTGTTCCGCAACTCGATCCTCTCGCCCGCATGGAGCGAGGAGGACTTCGAGCGGGTGAAGTCCCAGACGATGAACTACCTGGAGCGCACGCGGCGCTACGGCCGTGACGAGGAGCTCTCCAAGGAACTGCTCTTCTCGATAGCGTACGAGGGCACACCCTACGCCCATCCGGAGGAGGGTTATGTCCAGTCCGTGGCTTCCATCACACTGGACGATGTGCAGCAGTTCTACGCCGACCACTACCTCGCGAACAACGTCGTGGTGGGAATCGGCGGCGGTTACCCCAAGGGTTTCGTGCAGCAGGCTCGTGCTGATTTTGACGCCCTACCCACCGGCGAGGTGATACAGCCCGCCGCACCCCAGCCCAACATGCCCGACGGCGTGAAGGTGCTGATCGTGGAGAAGGACGTGGACGCCACGCCCATCTCCATGGGCTTCCCGACGCAGCTGAAGCGGGGTCACGAGGACTTCTGGCCGATGGTCGCCATGAACTCCTGGTTTGGCGAGCACCGCGAGTCGTTCAGCCACCTGTACAACGTGATCCGCGAGACGCGCGGCATGAACTACGGCGATTACAGCTACATCGAGGCGTACCCCAGGGGCTACACCACGCAGGTGCCGCCCACGAACGTCTCGCGCCAGAGCCAGCTGTTCGAGATCTGGATCCGTCCGATCTCGCTGACGGCTCCGGGCAACCTGCACGAGCGGACGCTGTTCGCGACGCGGGCGGCCTGGCGGGAGCTCAAGGACATCGTCGACAACGGGATGACCGACGAGACGCTGGGCGACACCAAGCAGTTCCTGCGCAACTACGCGCTCAACTGGGGCCAGACCATCAGCCGGCGACTCGGCTATGCCATGGACGACGAGTTCTACGGCATGGACCCTGGATACCTGCGTGAGATCCGGCCGGGGCTCGATCGCCTCACGCTGGAGCAGGTGAACGCCGCGATTCAGGAACACCTGCAGTACGACAACATGTGGGTCGTGTTCATCACGGCCGACGCGCAGGCAATGAAGCGCAAGCTGCTCAGCGGCGTGGCCACGCCGATCACCTATGCGGGTGAAAAGCCGGCCGAACTGCTAGCGGAGGATGAGCTCATAGCGAGCTTCCCGATTCAGGTGGATGAGGAAGACATCACCATCATCGGGATCGAGGAGGTGTTCGAGAGCAACTGACCGGCGCGTTCGTATCGTCGGTTTGACAAAGGGGGCCGGTGAGCGTGATGCTTGCCGGCCCCTTCTCATGAACCGCGAATCGATCCTGGCAGCCGGCGTGTGGTGGTTCCTGACCGAAGTGGTCGGGCCGGCCTAGTCGCTACGTCACGAGGGCGGCTCTGAGCTGTACCAGATGCTCGTCGCTGATTCCTTCCATCTCGAACAGCGATACTCCCGCGGCGCCCGCCTGCCGCACGATGCGCACGGCCTGTCCCAGATCGCCGGGCGAGAGATCGGGAAGATACAGGCCGGCGTACAGCGGCGTGCCTTCGGTTAGCGCCGCTACCCCGTCGCGCGTCGAAGCATCGAGCCAGGACAGATCCTCTTCGTAGAAGTTGTGGTACAGCATCGGGAAGAACGCGTCGAGCGGCCACTGCTCCCACGCCTGCCGCACCAGCGTGCGTGCCAGGGTGGGAGTCGGGAACACCGCCGCCGTGACGGACTTGCCGCGCGCCTGTACCGCCTCGGCCAGGTCCCATACCAGGCCCGTTACGCTGTCCCACCTGAACTCGCGCCAAGCCACGTCCTGCGTGGGGTCGGGAAGATCGAGCGGGTCGGTGCCCGTCTGCTCGCGGAACGTCGCTCGGCACACGTCGCAGTAGCAGAAATCGAACTCCGCGTACTCCCGGTCCTGTACCAGGTCGTACTTGGACCAGAGACCGACCGGCAGAATCACGTCCGAGTGTCGGATGTAATCGAGGTGCACGCCGTCTACCGCTGAGTCTCGGGCGATCTCGTCGACCACACCACGCAGATACTCGCGCACCGGCTCGCGGGTCGGACAGAGCCACTGGTAGTACGGCACGTAGGGCGGGCGGTCGAGACTCGACTCTCCGTTGCGGCTCACCGTGAACCACTCGGGGTGGTGCTGCTTGGCCCACGCGTCGCTGTTGCGGTTGAGAATCCAGGTCCAGCGGTGGAACCCCAGGCCCTCGGCCCGCGCGGCCTGCGACAGCAGCTCAGTATTTCCGCCTCCGACCAGCACGCCCTCGATACCCGCTCCCCTGATTCGCGCGAACCGGCGACTCCACTCATCGAGCCCGTGGTCGCGGTCGCCGTGGACCCAGGTCCAATTACGCGGTGGCTGCTGCTGCTGCTCACCGCACCCCACCAGGCTCAATGCCTGTGCCGCACTCAGCCCTACGGCCGCCTTGCCGAGCGTGTCGAGGAACTCCCGCCGCCGCATCACTCCCTCCAGATCTTCCCGTCCTGCCGAATGTACCAGGTACCTCCCGCTCCCGTGAGCGAAGCCACGTAGCCGTCGTCCGCGGTCTCGATCCTCACACGCTCGAGCTCCAGATGCAGCTCCCGCATGCCTGGAGCATAGCGGCCGTGCCGCTCCCGGTAATCCCGTTGCGCATAGTAGACCAGCCGTAGCGCCCAGCGCACTTCCTCGTCCTCCGGTGGGACGAACGACTCGCCCGATGACGCCGCCGCTGGGAGCCCGCTGAACTGCACGATGCCCCACATCTCAGGCATGTGCATGTTCACCGCGTGCTGCGGACTCCACACCCAGTTGTGCTCCGGCAGCGGCTTCTTGTGGTACGCGCCATTCACCACTTCCAGGTCCCACTGCACCCGTGAGAAGTTGACGTGCCACCGCTCACCGGCACGGGGACGGCGCCCCCCGGGGGCGTGTTCCTTGAGGACTTCCCAGGGAAGCGCCAGCTCCACCACCCAGGCGGTGTCGAGATCGGACGGATCGTTGAGGGTGCCCCTGATTCCAACGGCCACCTTCAGGCCCTCAACGTCCCACTCGTGAACCGCAGGCCCGCCGTCCCGGTACGGTTTCTCCAGCAGCAGGTCGAACACGGTGCCGAGCGCGTTCACCTCCAGCTCGTAGTAGTCGTGCGTGTCGCCGTCCGGATCGATGAACACCTCGAAGTCGTTGTCGTGGTACACGACCGCGTCGCGCTGGGTCAGGGTGGCCCACACGTGTGGCTCCTCGAGCTGCGCCAACACGTAGAGGTAGTCGTCATCCCAGAACATCCAAACCCAGGTATCCCAAGTCGGGGCGGGCCGGACGTCGCCTTCGATGTCCACGAATTCGCCTATGTGGGACGACGGGTGGTTCGAGTACTCGCCGGGATAGATCCGTCCGTCGATTTCGGGGGAGCCGTCCACCCGATGAGCCACGTAGTGCCGCGGATTCGGTGGGCTGGAGGGTACGACCTGCTGGGCCCGCGTCGTCGGCACGGCCGCGAGTGCCATGCAAGCGGCAACGACGGAGCGCATCGGCACGGTGGGGATAATCCCTCTTACCGCCCGATCCTCACCGGCAGCCGCTTCTGGCCCCAGTCGCCCGGCGGTCCGTTGAACACGCCGGCACACGGCGTACCGCACTTGGTGCAGCGGCCGTCCTCGGTGAGGTGCCAGCCTTCGAGGAGGTACCAGTCGCGCACGATGAGCGGCTGGCCACACTCGTGGCACAGCGTGGTGTCGCCCTCCGGGTCGTGCACGTTGCCGGTATACGCATAGCGCACACCGGTCTGCATGGCGATGCGGCGCGCCCGGGTGAGCGTGGCCGGCGGCGTGGCAGGCACGTCCCTCATCTGGAAGTCGGGGTGGAACGCCGAGAAGTGGAGCGGCACGTCGGGCCCCAGGTGCTCCACCACCCAGCGCGACAGCTCCTCAAACTCCGCGTCCGAGTCGTTCTTGCCGGGGATCACCAGGGTAGTCACCTCGAACCACACGTCGGTCTCGCGCTTGAGATAGATCAGCGTGTCGAGCACGGGCTGGATGTGGCTCTTGGTGAGCTGCCAGTAGAACTCTTCGGTGAACGCCTTGAGGTCTACGTTCGCGGCGTCCATGTGGCGGTAGAACTCCTCGCGCGGCTCGTCGCACACGTAGCCGGCCGTAACCGCCACGGTCTTGATCCCCCGTGCGCGGCACGCCTGGGCCACGTCGATCGCGTACTCGTGGAAGATCACCGGGTCGTTGTACGTGAACGCCACGCTGGTGCATCCGAGTTGCCGGGCCGTCTCGGCCAGCCCCTCAGGTGACGCCGCGTCGGCCAGCGTGTCGATCTCGCGCGACTTACTGATGTCCCAGTTCTGGCAGAACTTGCACGCCAGGTTGCAGCCGGCGGTGCCGAACGAGAGAACGGGAGTTCCCGGATGGAAGTGGTTCAGCGGCTTCTTCTCGATGGGATCCACGCAGAACCCGCTGGAGCGGCCGTAGGTGGTGAGCACGACCTTGCCGCCCTGGCACATGCGCACGAAGCACATGCCGCGCTGTCCCTCTCGCATGTGGCAATAGCGGGGGCACATGTCGCACTGCACGCGCCCATCGTCGAGGGTGTGCCAGTACTTGGTTGGAACTACTGCTGATGCGACTTCGGGCATGGCTCAGGCCCCCAGAGGCGCCCTACTTAAGGATAGGCGCGAAGGGCCCGGGGGGACAGCGGGCTAGCGCAGCCAGCGAAACACGCGCCGGGCGATCTCGTGCAGCCGGCCGCGGTAGGGCGGGAACAGCAACCGGGCTAGCGCCGGCTCGTGCTGCCGCACCACGGGCCGGGCGTGCGACATGGCCAGGAACCCGTAGTGGCCGTGATAGGTCCCCATGCCGCTGGTGCCCACGCCGCCGAAGGGCAGCTCGGAGCTCACGTAGTGCAGCAGGGTGTTGTTCACCATGGTGCCGCCGGCCGGGATCTCCCGCTGCAGCCGCTCGATCACCCGCTCGTCCCGACTGAACACGTACGAGGCGAGCGGCTTGCCGTTCACGCGCGCGAGCCTCACGGCCTCTGCCAGATCGCTGAAGCTCAGGACCGGCAGCACGGGGCCGAAGATCTCGTCCTGCATCACCGGTGAATCGGCCGTGACTCCCGACAGCACTGTGGGCGAGATGTAGCGAGTGTCCGCATCCCACACCCCCCCGACCTCGATTCGCGCTCCCCCTGCCACCGTGCGCTCGATCATCTCGACCAGGCGATCGAAGTGCGGCTGGTCCACGATCCGCCCGTAGTCGGGCGAGGCTCTTCGCTCCGTCTCGTCGCGCCCGTAGAGCTGAGCCACGACGTCTCGTGCGGCGGCCACGAACTGCTCCACCACCGCGGAATGCACCAGCACGAAGTCGGGCGCAATGCACGTCTGCCCCGCATTGAAGAACTTGCCCCACACCACGCGCCGCGCCGCCGCCCGCACATGGGCCGAGGCGTCCACCAGTGCCGGCGTCTTGCCGCCTAGCTCCAGGGTCACCGTGGTCATATGTCTCGCCGCGGCCGCCATCACCTTGCGGCCCACCTCGGTACCGCCAGTAAAGAAGAAGTGATCGAACGGCAGCTCGAGCAGCGCCTGCCCCACCTCGGGCCCGCCCTGCACCACCGCCACCTCCGACTGTTCGAACACCTCGCCGATCAACGACTCGAGCAGCGCCGCTGTGGCCGGCGCCTTCTCCGACGGCTTGACCACCACGCAGTTGCCGGCCGCAATCGCGGCCACCAGCGGGTTCACGATGAGGCTGAACGGGTAGTTCCAGGGAGCCATGATGAGCACCACCCCACGCGGCTCGTACACGACCCGGGCGGAGGTGCTGGCCAGAACGATCGGCGTGCGCGCGCGCCTCGCTCGCATCCAGCGTGGCAGGCGCTTCACCGCGCAGCCGATCTCCATCAGTGCCTTGTGGATCTCGGCGATCTCCGACTCGAAGGGAGAGCGGCGCAGATCGGTGTGGATCGCGTCGATGATCTCGGCCTCGCGCCGCTCGATCACCCGGCGCAAGCGCTTGAGGCGGTCCCGTCGCTCCCCGGCGGTGGTGCGCGCCATGATCGGGGCATGCTGCCGCTGGCGCTCGTATAGCTGTTGCAGTCTGGAGTCGTCCATCGAATGGACCACGTTACTCACTGGTTCATGGGTTGGGGAACCCCGTGTAAGGCGCCCCCACGCAAAAGACCGCCCGGCGCGAGCGCCGGACGGCCTTCAGCAATGAAACGAGTACTTCGTGGGGTGCGCGTGCGTCACTCCCCGCGCCGTTCCTCCCTGATGCCCACTTTCACCAGGTCCCGAGTCGGCAGGTAGTGCACATCCGTCACTATCCCCGTGTTGTCCTCCACGTCGTGCGAGAACACCTCGGGACTATGGCCGTTCGCGTAGTTGCGCTTGGGGCGCGCAGCGCGCACCGACGCAGGAAGCGGCACCGTGTCCCCCTTGCGGGGCACCAGATGACACTTCGTGAGCCAGTCGGAGAGGTGGGGAAGCACGCCGACGAAGTCGTCACCCCAAAGGGTGCACTCGACCCTGAACGGGTTGCGAAACATGGAGATTCTTGCCCCCTCTCTAGATACAGCTACCGGCTGTCGTACGACGTACGACAGCAGCGAAACGTACCCTCGTACTTTGTACGAGTCAAGGTGTTGTAGGTGCTTCCAGCACTTGGATTTGCGTGACTGGACAACTCCCGTACCATGTGCGACTGTAGATCCACCATGATCCTCAAGCGCCGCAAGAAGCCCCCTCGTGAGAGCAGCGAGGCGCGAGAAGCCCTCGTCGATGCGGCACTGCGCATCATCCAGGACCCCAGCCGCCAGTTCGACGCTCGCGCCGTGGCCGGCGAGGCCGGCCGCAGCCTCGGGACCCTCACGTTCCACTTCCGCGAGAAGGGGCTGTGGGAGCTGCGCGAGGCCGTGGCCGCCAGGGGCTTCGAGATGCTGGCCCAGGCCTCGCGTGAGGCCGGTGACGCCCCCGGCACGGCGGAGGAGCGCCTGCGTGGCATGGCCCACGCTTACGTGCGCTTCGCGTCGGAGCACCCCCGGCTCTATCTGTTGATGTGGGCCGACACCTGGGGACCGACCGTCGAGCGGGGCCGTCAGGAGGTGCGCGAGGTCGCGCACGAGCAGATTGCCCGGTGCCAGGAGGTGGGCCTGTTCCGACCGGTTCCCGTGGAGCGCTTCGAGTACTCGGGCCAGGCCCTGCTACACGGCATCGCGGTGCTGCACCTCGAGGGGCAGATCTCACACGAGAAGTTGGAACGCTTCGTGGACGGAGCGCTGGACGACATGTTCGACGGTTTCCGGGCAAGGGACTGATGCTGCAGCGTGAGGACCGGGGGTCGGTAGCCGTGCTCCGCATGAAACATGGCAAGGCCAACGCGCTCGACGTGGAGCTCATAGGTGCTATCGGCGACGCGCTGCGCGAGATCGAGCGCGCCGACGGCTGCGGCGCCGTGGTGCTCACGGGCACGGGCCCCATCTTCTCGGCGGGCGTCGATCTGTTTCGCTTCCTGGAGGGCGGCGATGCCTACCTGGAGCAGTTCTTCGAAGCCATGGTGCGCTCGTTCCGCGCCCTGTTCTCCTTCCCGCTGCCCCTGGTGGCCGCCGTGAACGGGCATGCCATTGCGGG
>JBDHJR010000021.1:0-46204 GCA_039586815.1 Gemmatimonadota bacterium
CCGGGAACGTGAAGCGGTTTGAGTTTGTCGAGGTGGAATCCCCACGGCACGACGTCGAAGAGCCTGGGCTCAAGGGATTCCTTCAGGATCCGGCCCTCAGCGGCACAGCGACCGCGGAGGAAGTCGACTTTCTGAAGAGGCTGAAGCTCCAGGGCAGGCGGCCGACGCCGCTCTACTACTACCGCGAGCTACAGAACCTCAGGGACCCCCTTCATTTTCGCGCCACGGAGAAAGCACCATGAACAGAGTGAACCGCCGTGGGCGCATCGCCGGCCCGCACAATTGAACCGCTCGCGGCTGGAACTAGAACGCGCCGGGATGGTGTCGGACAGCGGTTCACCACGCTGTCGGGCATGCGACCTGCCTTTGCAGTTCGGCAGCGACCGCGATGGCCGGGCAACGGAATCCTGCATCTGCGGATACTGCGCGTACGTAGAGACGCGGTGTGGGCGGGTGGAATTGTGACCGCGGAGTCGGTCAGCGGGATCAATACCACTTGAGGCAAGGGGGGTAGCGACCGGAAAGCATAACCGGTCGAGAACGGGTGGCCTTGCGGGCGGCGGGTGGGATGAGCAAACGATGCTCCGATTTGGCCGCCGTCAGGTTATAGATAGGGCGATGCCAGCCGAGCGATACCATCACGGAGTCGGGTTGGGAAACCACGCCTCGCCACGTCCTCCAGCGTGACCGGCCGGCCCCGTGTGACCTTGTCGTCGGCCAGGCGGGCCAGGTTGCTGGCGAGGTCGCGATCATAGCACTCGAGATTGAACTCGAAGTTCAGGCGAAAGCTCCTCGGATCCCAGTTGGCCGAGCCCACCAGGGACCAGGCCTCGTCCACGATCAGCAGTTTTGAGTGATCGAACGGGGCTGGGGACCGGAAGAACCGACACCCACGTTCCAGCATCAGCGGGAGCTGGGCCGTGGCCGCCCACGCAACCGGTGGCAGGTTGTTCACCTCGGGTAACACGATGCGGACGTCCACGCCTCGGAGGGAAGCCACGTTGAGCGCATTAATCATGCTTTCATCAGGCAAGAAATAGGGCGTCACGATGCGAATCGATTCCCGGGCACACGACAACGCGCCGTTAAGCACCAGTGGCAACTTGTCAATGTCGATGTCCGGGCCGTCGGAGAGGCCGCGCGAGAGGACTCGCCCCACCGGTTCGAGGGGGGGCAACCAACCCTCACCCGCCAGCACCTCTCCCGTCGTGAATGCCCAATCCTCTGCAAACACCGCCTGCATGTGGGCGACGACCGGACCCGTCACGCAAAAGTGGACGTCCTGAACGGGCGCCCGCTTGAACCTGGGAACGAAGTTGCCCTCGCTGATGTTCATGCCGCCGGTGAAGCCGACACGCCCGTCGGTCACGAGCAGCTTGCGGTGATTGCGCATGTTCATGTACTGCATGCGCCACGGCAGCGCGGTGCGAAGGAATCGCGCGACGCGAACGCCCCGTTTACGGAGTGCCCCGACAATGGGCGGGCGCGAGTAGCGCGCCCCGACGGCGTCGATCAGCACCCGAACCTCGACCCCGCGCCGAACCGCACGGGCGAGAGCAGCGACGAACAGTGCACCGGCGGCATCGCGGTTGAAGACATATGTGCTGAGTGCTACAGTTCTTTCTGCCGCGTCGATCGCGCCGATCATGGCGGGGAAGGCCTCCTCGCCATTCACCAATGGCTGCACGCTGTTCCCGCGCGTGAGCGACCGCTCCGTCACCTGCCTCACCAGTGTCTCGAGCGCGACCAGATGGGGCGCCGCCGCTGACACCTGGTCCGTCGTGGCGAGGTCCTCAGCCGTTCGCTGCCCATCGCTCGTAAACTGCAAGCCGCCCGCCCGCAATTGCGTGGCCCGACGCTTGATCCGATTGATGCCAAAGACGGAGTACATCACCGGTCCCAATACCGGAACCAGCCAAATGATGCCGACCCACCCGATTGTGCTTCGAACATCACGCCGAGAAAGAACAGCATGCACAGAGGCGATCACGGCCAGGGCGAAGATGAGCGCCGCGACGATGTGAGGCCAAGCGTAGGTCAGAATCAGTGCCATCTGCGGAGGTCGTTCTCTCCGATGGTGATGACGAGTCGGCCCATCATGAGGTCACGGGCCGCTGGGCTTGCGCCGCGGTAAATGGTGTCCCGGTGAATCAGCCAGACGACACACCGGCGATGCCGATGCCCACGAAGGTCGTTCCGTTCAGAATTGTGATCAAGTCCGTGCGAAAGTGCAAAAACCCGAGCGATCATCGCTCCAGTTCACGTAAGGCATCGCCAGGAGCGGGCGGGACGGTCTCTTCGGTTAGCTGCGTCCCAAGGCGGGCCTTTCCCGAATCGCGCCAGTGGTATTGACCGGCAATGACCCGAGCTGCTTGGCGAGGGGCGGCGGGATTTGAACCCGCGACCCCTTGCATCCCATTCAGGTGCGCACGCGCCATGCCCGAGCTTGCGAGGGCTGGCGCGGTGGAAAGCACGAGCGGCTCAGCCGCGACCGCTCCATTCCACCAACGGACTGCGCCACGTCCGACAGACACACCAACCCCGCTAGGGCCTTTCGGGGGCATCGTGTGCCCAGATTGGGACACACCTCCTTATCGCGGTCCTGGCCGGTGGAAAGGAAGTTTGGTGCGAAGTCTGGAGCGTGGACCTGGACGAGAAAGAGTCAGATAGCCTAACCGGCTGTCTGATTTGCAGTTACGTAGTCAGGACGGCGGGATTGAACCCGCGACCCCTGAACAGCGACTGACGGCCCAACACCACCCAAAAGCAAACGGGTCAGCCGTCTCGGCTAACCCGTTCTGCATTCTTCGGTTCCGTGTTGTTCTGTTGGGTATTCTATAGCTCCGGAGGAGGGACTCGAACCCCCGACCCGACGGTTAACAGCCGTCTGCTCTACCAGCTGAGCTACTCCGGACCGTGTGGCGCCCGGGGATTCTAACGGAGTTCCGGCCTCCCGCGCAACCGACTACCTGGACACAGTGACGATGAACGTCGCCGTGGTGAGTGCCAGCGTCATGAGCTGCAGCACGATCACCCAATCCTCCCGCGCGAACCACTGGCGCGGGACCATGATCTCATCGCCCGACCGCACCCCCATGTTCTGCAGCGTCTGCCCATGGAGGACCGCGTCCTCCATGCTCATCACCGTGGCCGCGCCCCCCCGATACACGGTGAGCTTGTCCATGTTGGCGGCGGAAGCGGGGCCACCGGCCAAGGCAACCACGTCGAGCACGCTGAGCGTGGGGTCCACCGTGTAGAGGCCGGGGTTGCGGACGTGTCCCAGCACGGCCACTCGGAACAGCGGCGTCACCGTTACGAACGGGTTCGTGAACAGTCGCTCCAGCCCGATGCGCAGCGTGTCCCGCAGCGCCGCGATCGTGATTCCCTCGGTCTGGATCGTGCCGAGCACCGGGTAGTGCAGCTGGCCCTCCTCGTCCACCTGAAATTGGCCGGAGTACTCCGCGCGGCCCCACACCATGATCCGCACCAGGTCGCCGGGTGCGAGAGTGTGCGCGCCCCCGACTTGGGTGATTACCGCACCCTCCTGCGCCAGCATGGGGGCCGCGAGCGCACCCGCGGCCAGTAGGACCGTCAGTAGGGTTCGCATGGCCAACAATGTTGTGATTCTTGGACTTACGGTCAACTCGCCGAAGTGGACCCGGCGCGCTCGGAAGAGGCGTCGGTGCCGGCCAGTGCCTGGCGCAGGAAGCGGGCGGTGTGGGTGTCGGCCCCGGCGACGTCCTCCGGAGGGCCGGCTGCCACGACCCGCCCGCCGTGCTCGCCGCCCTCGGGTCCCAGGTCTACCACCCAATCGGCTCGCTTGATGACGTCCAGATGGTGCTCGATCACCACCACTGTGTGGCCCTGATCCACCAGGCGGTCGAGCACCTTCATCAACGTGCGGACGTCGTCCAGGTGGAGGCCGGTAGTGGGTTCGTCCAGGATGTAGAGTCGTCGCGCCCTCTTGCGGCCGGCTGTGGCCAGCTGGCGCGCGATCTTGAGGCGCTGGGCCTCTCCCCCGGAGAGCGTGGTCGCGGGCTGGCCCAGACGCAGATAGCCGAGCCCCACCTGCTGCAGGTGCCACAGTGCCTTACCGAGCCGTTCCTGGTGGCGAAACCGGTTCATCGCCTGCTCCACCGTGAGGTTCAGCACGTCGTGGATCGAGAGCCCCTTGATCCGGACGTCCAGCACTTCCGGCTCGAAGCGCGTCCCGCCGCATGCGTCGCACGGCACGAAGATGTCGGCGAGGAACACCATCTCCACCAGCACGTGGCCCGCTCCGTCGCAACCGTGGCAGCGGCCTCCGTCGCTGGCGTTGAAGCTGAACGTGGTGGGCGTGTACCCGCGGGCGCGCGCGAGGGGCTGCGCCGCGAACAGGGAGCGGATCTCGTCGAACGCCCGCACATAGGTGATTGGGTTGGAGCGCGGCGTGCGGCCGATGGGCGACTGATCCACCAGCACCACGTCGTCCAGACTCTCCCAGCCCGTGAGCTCCTGCACCTCACCCACGGGCTCGCCCAGGTGCTCCTTGGCGCCGTGCGCCCCCTTGAGTCTGATGGCCAGATGCCTGTAGAGCACGTCGTGCACCAGCGTGGACTTGCCCGAGCCCGACACGCCGGTGACGGCGGTGAGCGTCCCCAGTGGGATGGAGACCTCGACCCCGTCCAGGTTGTGGAGCCGTGCCCCGCTCAGGGTCAGCCATGGGGGCCCGACGCGGCGGCGCACCGAGGGGATGGCGATCCGCTTCTCGCCCGTGAGGTACTGGCCGGTGAGGCTGCCCGCCGCCTCGGCAGCCTCGACCGGGCCGGCGAACACCACCTCGCCGCCGTGCTCCCCGCTGCCCGGTCCCAACTCCACCATGTGATCGGCGGCCCGGATGGTGGCCGGGTCGTGCTCCACGATCACCACGGTGTTGCCGGCGGAGCGCAGTCGCTTGAGCAGCGCCAGCAGGCGGTCGATGTCCCGCGGGTGCAGCCCGATGGACGGCTCGTCCAGCACGTAGAGGGTGTCGACCAGGCGGGAGCCGAGCGCGTTGGCAAGCGCAATCCGCTGGGCCTCGCCGCCCGAGAGTGTGCGGGTCTGGCGGTCGAGCGTGAGGTAGCCGAGCCCAACGTCGCGCAGGAAGCCCACCCGATCGGTGAGCTCGCGCAGGATCGTGGCGGCGACACCGCGCTCGAAGGAAGTCAGGTCGAGCCGTTCCAGCCAGAGGGCCAGAGCATCGGCGGTGAGGTGGCTGACGTCGCCGATCGAGCCGTCGCCCACCCGCACTGCGAGCGCCTCCGGTCTGAGGCGCGAGCCCCCGCAATCGGGGCAGCGATTGGCCTTCTGGTACTGGCGCAGGAAGACGCGGATGTACTGCTTGTACCGCTTCCGCTCCAGAGCGCGCAAGAAGGGCAGGATCCCCTTGAAGCGGCCCTTGCCATTCTCCAGCAGGAAGCGCCGCTGCGCTGCGGTGAGACTGCGCCATGGCGCATCGAACGGGATGTCCCGCTCCCGGGCCGTGTCCCGCAGCAGGCGCCGGCGGCGGGTGTAGCGCGGCTTGGTCCAGGGGTCGAGCGCACCCTGCTCCAAGCTGCGGCTCGGGTCGGGCACGATGAGCGATTCCTCGTACTCCAGCACCGCCCCGAAGCCGTTGCATGTGGGGCACGCGCCGCGGGGGTTATTAAAGGAAAAGAGACTGGGGGACAGTGCCGGTGTCGCGGCGTCGCATTCGGTACACCGGGGGTGTTGGGAGAATCGCATGGTCTCCCCCTCGCTCCGCGCCTCGGCCAGGCCTTCGCCCTCCGCGAATGCCAGGGCGAGCGAGTCGGCAATGCGCCCGCGTACGCCGTTCGTGACCCGGATGCGGTCGACCACCACCTCGACCCCGCCGCGATCCAGCCGCGCCCGCTTGGGCAACTCGTCGAGCCGGTGCACGACGCTCTTGAGCAGCACCCGCACGAAGCCCATGGCCCGGAGGTTCTCGATCACCCCCTTGTGGCCGATCCGCGTCACAGGAGGCAAGGGGAAGCAGATGAGCACGGTCTCGCCGCCGAGCGCCTCGATCACCCGGTCGGCCGCGGTCGTGGGGGAATCCATCGTGACCTGCGCGCCACACTCGTGACAATGCGGTCGGCCGATCCGGGCCCACAGCAGACGCAGGTAGTCGTGGATCTCGGTGGCGGTGCCCACCGTGGAGCGACTGGAGGTAGTGGGGTTCTTCTGCTCGATCGCCACCGCGGGGGAGACGCCGTCGATGCGGTCGACCGCCGGCTTGGGCATCCGCTCGAGGAACTGCTTGGCGTAGGTGGAGAGCGATTCGATGTAGCGCCGCTGGCCCTCGGCGTAGAGCGTGTCGAACGCCAGGCTGCTCTTGCCGGATCCCGAGGGCCCGGTGACCACCGTGAGGGCCCGCCGCGGGATTTCCAGGGAGATGCCCTTGAGATTGTGGAGGCGGGCGCCCTGGACGACGATCCGGTCGTGCGGCATGGAGTGAAGCATAGCCGGCCGCCGGCGTTGACGGGAGCGTTGCCCGGGCGGTACGTTGACCGCCGCCATGGCAGCCCCCCTCGTGCCCCGCCTGTTGCGCCGCGGACTGGAAGTGTTCGCGATCATCTCCGTGATCGTCTTCGGCGGGCTGCTGTTCTACGGTAACAATCTGGAACTGTTCGTCGACGCCATGCTGTCGCTCAAGTGGCAGTGGCTCCTGCTGGGCGTGGGGCTCGCGTCGATGGACTGGCTCGGGGGTGGCATGCGGCTGTACGTGCTGGCCAAGCACGTGCACCCCGAGACCACGCTGAGGGGCTGCATCATGTCGGCGGGAATGAACGCCTGGGGTACGCTGCTCACGCCGTCGCAGGCCGGCGGTGGGCCCGTCGGGATCTACACGCTAAAACGCTTCGGCACTCCGCTTCCGGTTGCGATGGTGGTCACCTTCATGAGCTTCGTGGCGACCATCCTCTTCTTCGGCGTGCTCGGACCGCTCACGATCTACTTCGGCGCCGGCGAGTCCCTGGAGGCGCACGGCGTGCTCGGGGTGCTGTCGCTGCGGGAGCTCTACTGGTTGAGCCTTGGCGGCTTCATCACGGTCGGAGCGATCGTCCTGTTCGTGGTGATCTTCCCGGGCGTGGCCCGCAGGCTGGCGCGGCACATCGTGCGGTGGCTGGAGCGGCGCGGCAGCGAGAAGCTGGCGCACCGGATCGAGGTACTGGAAACGGGCATCGATCGGGCCCACGAAGCGATGGTGGCGTTCTTCAAAGGCCGTGGGTGGCTGTCGCTGCTCGGTGCCGTGATCTTCACGGGCGTGGCGATGTCGAACAAGCTGCTGGCCGGGTTCATCGTGCTGCGCGCGCTCGACATCCCGGCCCAGGTTGTCGACGTGCTCCTGCTGCAGACACTGATCGTGTTCCTCCTCTACTTCGCCCCGACCCCCGGGGGCTCCGGGATTGCGGAGGTCCTCTCGGCGGCGGTGATGTCCATATACGTGCCGCGTGAGCTCACTCCCGTGTACGTGTTGCTGTGGCGGGTCATGGTGGGTTATCTCACGGTTGGCGTGGGGTCGTTCGTCTTCTGGCGCTGGCTCAGGAAGGCCGAGAGGAAGCCGGGAGAGATCGAGGAAGGCCTGGACGTGGGGCTGTGAGCCCCGGAGTTGCAGGGCCTCTGAGGCCGGACTAGCTTTTCGAGAATCACGTAGCCACCCGAGGTCGCACCGGATGTCATATCTGCAAGTCGGCGCCCAGCGCCATGCCGTTCCGGCGGGGGAGTCGACGATCGGCAGTGATGAATCTGCCTTGGTCACCCTTTCGGGGGCGGGGGTGCAGCCGCACCACGCCGTAGTCCAGGGGCTGGCCGACGGCCAAGTTGCCATTCGCTCGACGGACGAGAACGCCGCGGTGCTGGTCAACGGCGTGCGCCTCGGTCCGCAGCCCCACCCACTGCTCCATGGAGACAAGGTCGAGATCGCCGGACAGGAGCTGCTCTTCGTGGACGAGCGGCGCAGCGGCAGCACGCAGTACGTGCAGGCGGTGAGTCCGGCTTCCTTTGCAGAACCCGGCAAGGCTGCGGCACAGCACAAGGCCACCACGGGGACCGGGGGTCGCCTGGTGTCCCTCGACGACGGCCGCGAGTACGTCGTTGCGGGCTCTTCCGTGACGGTGGGCAGGGACGCCAGCTGCGACATCGTGGTCACGAGCAAGAACGTGTCGCGCCGGCATGCCGAGGTCATGTCTACCCCCAAGGGTTACCTCGTGATCGACGGCAGCACCAACGGGACGCTGGTGAACGGCCAGAAGATCGACGGACAGCAGCTGCTCGCGCGGGGAGACGTGATCAGGTGCGGTGAGTACGAGTTCAGGTTCTACGCGGACGTGGTGCAGGAAGCGCCGCCCCTGGCGCCCGCCACGCCGCCGCCCGGAGCCGAGCACCGCCTGAGCAACACGCTGCACGGCGTGCCGGGGGTGCGGGTGTCCGCACCAGGAGTGACGAAGCCCCCCGGACCGAAGGCCGCGGCCGCGCAGCCGGCGGTGGGCACCGTCCCTCAGCCGACCACGGGAGTCCTGGCCGCCGTGCTGGTCCGCAACGGCGTGCTCAAGGGCCAGCGGTTCTCGATCAAGGTCCCCGTGGTGAACGTCGGCAGGGCGGACTACAACGATATCTGCCTGCCCGAGGAGAGTGTTTCCACCACGCACGCGAAGCTGCAGCGCCGCGAGGGGATCTGGGTCCTGGTGGATCTGGAGTCCACCAACGGCACCATGGTGGACGGAGAGCGGGTGACCGGAGAGGCGCCGCTCGCGCCCGGTGCACTGATTCGGTTCGGCGACGTACAGGCGATATTCGAGCCGACCGACGACACGATCGATGCTGCGAAGGGCAGCTCGACCAAGGTCGTCGGCGCGATACAGGAGTTGCGCGGCGTGTCCGGCCCCCAGGCGGTTCCGCCGAGCATCCCGCCGCCGCCGCTACCCGAGTCGCTGGATCTGCCCACGACGCCGGCGCCGGGAATCGAGGCAGAGCCGCAGCCGGATGCTCCCAAGCCGAAGGCGTCCGAGGGTGGACTCCCCTGGTGGCTGTTCGGGGTGATCGTGGTTGCCATCGCGGTTCTCGCAATCCTCTTGATGGGCGCTCGCTAACGTGCCACACACTGTCCGATTCACCTGTGCGGGGCGCACCGACGTGGGTGTCGTACGCTCGGGCAACGAGGACAGTTATCTCATGATTCCCGATCATGGGGTGTTCATAGTCGCCGACGGCATGGGGGGGCATGCGGCCGGCGAGGTGGCAAGCGACATGGCGGTCAGGATCGTGGCCCAGGCTCTCGAGGGGGTTGCCGGGCGGCCGGATCCGGAGGCAGCGGAGATCATCAAGCAGTCCATCGTGGACGCGAACGGGCAGATCTTCCAGCGCACGTTGGTGGAGCAGGACAAGCGCGGCATGGGCACGACCGCGACCGCCATGGTGATCAACGGACCGCGCTACCTCATCGGTCAGGTGGGTGACAGCAGGGCCTACGTGCTGCGCGACCAGGACCTGCTGCAGATCACCAAGGACCACTCCTACGTTCAGGAGCAGGTGGACGCGGGATACCTCACCCCCGACCAGGCCCGTACCCACCCCTACAGCAACGTCATCACGCGCTGCGTCGGGGCCAACAGCCACGTGGCACCCGACATCTACGTCGGCGCCCTCCGTGGCGGCGATCTCTTCATGCTGGCGTCCGACGGCCTCACGGGGATGTTGGAGGACGACGACCTCATGAACATGATGCGGGCGGGCAAGTCCCCGGCCGAGCTGGTCGACGGCCTGATCGCCGAGGCAAACCGGCGTGGCGGGCTCGACAACGTCACGGTGATCGTCGTGCGCATCGACAGCGTCGAGGAAGTCAGCGACCAGCAACCCGTCGCCCAGTCAGCGGGGGCGTGACGCAGGGACCCAACCCCGAGACAGTCGGAGCTCTAGCCGCCGAGCACCTCGGCCCTATCCTCTATGCGTTGGAGGCGTGCGCGCTGCAGATGGATGAAGCGGGCCGTCAGGAGGAGGCGACGTACTTCCGCGCGCTGGCTCGCCGCCTGGCCGACGCCGGCGGGCAGCCGCGTGACGAGGATGCCTCCTAGCCGGTAGTTGCCAGCAGCGCCGTACCGCGCTCCAGTTCCTCTCCCACCTCTGACTCACTGCGTTCCACCAACGCGAGCACTGCGCGCCGGTCCAACGACGTCGCCCGGGCCACGAACACGCGGAGTCGCCGCGCGCCCAAGTGCAGCTCGTCGGCCACGCGCTCGATAGTGAGGAGTCCGGTCGCCTCGTCGTCAGCCAGGCTGGTTACGCGCCCGTCACGCAACAGCAGGGGGAGATCCACCGCCAGCATGGCGGGCTTAGCGGGGTAGTCGAGCAGCAGCTCGCCGGGCTCGAGCCCCAGTTCTGTGGCGAGCCGGTCTTCCACGCGTTCGGTGAGATCGGGGTGGCTCGCAATCCACTCCCCGCAACCCTGCGGCACCTCCACGGCACGCAGGTCGAGCGCCCGCTTGTACAGCTGCCGCCAGCGCAGCCGTTGTGCGAGGCCTCGGTCGTGCGATGCGTGCACCGCTTCCATCAGGGCTTCATCGGTGCTGCCGGGAATCTGCGCAGCGTCGAGATCGCCGTGCGCGATTGCCGTGCGTACGAGCCGCTTGAACATGATCGTCGCGCTGCGCACCGCGTGATGCCAGTACACATTGCGGTACATCTGGTACTTGGCGAAGAGCAGCGACTCGAGCGCGCTCACTCCCTTTTCGTGCACCCCTATGGTGCGGTTCCCGCCAGTCCCCGTGACCACGGTGAGCGAGTGGATGAGCCGGTCGGCGTCGACGGTTCCATAGGGGACGCCGCACATCCGGGCGTCGCGCGTGAGGTATTCGATCTTGTCCAGGTCGAGCGAGCCGGAGACGAGCCCCTGCAGCGCCGTTCCGCTGGATCCGCGGATCAGCTGCTCGATGCGCTGCTCCGCGGACTCGACCCCGAATCCGGCCAGTGCCGCACTCAACTCGGGATGTCCGAACTGCTGGCGCGTGATCGTCTCGTGGGAGGGCAGCCCGGCTTCCTCCAGCGTGTGGGAGAACGGATAGTGTCCGATGTCGTGCAGCAGGGCCGCCAATCGGATGAGCGTGAGTTCCTCCGGGGGAATGCCCTCAAGCTCACCCCGCTCACCGAGGAGAGTGAGCGCGCGCCGCGCCAGATGGTAGGTCCCCAGCGCGTGCTCGAAGCGGGTGTGTGTTGCCCCGGGGTAGACTAGGTAGGCGTGCCCCAGCTGGCGGATGTAGCGCAGGCGCTGGAACGGTGCGCTATCGACTACTCGCAGCGCGTCTGCATCTATCCGGATGTTGTTCCACAGCGGGTCGCGAATTACCTCGAAGTTCCCCGCCACCGCCATCGTCGAGCCGCCTAGACGAGGGGGCCGGCCGCAGCCACGTCGGCCGACACCTGGTCTCTGTAGGTCGTGAAGTTGTCGCGGAACATCGCCGCGAGCCTACCCGCCTGCTCATCGTACCGCGTGGGGTCGGACCACGTGCCGCGCGGGTCCAGCAGGCGCGCCGGCACGCCGCGCAGCGCGGTGGGTACCTCCAGCCCGAACACGGGGTCAGTGCGCGTCGCGACGTCGGTGAGCGATCCATCCAGCACCGCGTTCACCATGGCACGTGTATACGGCAAGTTGATGCGGTTGCCCTCGCCGAACGGCCCTCCCGTCCACCCCGTATTCACCAGCCAGCAGCGCACCTCGTGCCGCGCGATCCGCTCGCCCAGCATGCGGGCGTACACACCGGGGTGCAGCGGCAGGAACGGGGCGCCGAAGCAGGCGCTGAACGTGGCCTGCGGCTCGGTTACCCCGCGCTCGGTACCGGCGACCTTGGCCGTGTACCCCGAGAGGAAGTGATACATCGCCTGCTCGGAGGTGAGCTTCGTCACGGGCGGCAAAACGCCGAACGCGTCCGCGGTGAGGAACAGGATGTTGTCCGGGTGCCCGGCCCGACCCTCGGGCACGTGATTCGGTATGAAGTAGATGGGGTACGAAGCCCGTGTGTTCTCGGTTATGGAGTCGTCGTCGAGGTTCACGCCACGCGTTTTCGGATCCCACACGACGTTCTCGAGAATCGTGCCGAACATCTGTGTGGTCGCGTGTATGTCGGGCTCACCCTCCTCCGAGAGCCGGATCACCTTGGCGTAGCAGCCGCCCTCGAAGTTGAAGACCCCGTCGTCGCTCCAGCCGTGCTCGTCGTCGCCGATCAAGTGGCGCGCCGAATCGGTGGAGAGTGTGGTCTTGCCGGTGCCCGACAGCCCGAAGAACACCGCGACGTCGCCCTGGTCGCCCACGTTGGCGGAGCAGTGCATCGAGAGGATGCCACGCTGCGGGTAGAGGTAGTTGAGGATCGTGAACATCGACTTCTTGAGCTCGCCTGCGTAGCGGGTGCCTCCGATGAGCACGAGGCGCTGCGCGAAGTTGATCACGACGAACGTGCCGCTACGCGTCCCATGGCGTTCGGGATCGGCCTGCATCTCGGGTGCGTGCAGCACGGTGAACCGGGGCTCGAAGTCGTCGAGCGCCCCCACGTCCGGACGCAGGAACATGTTGTACACGAACATGGCGTGCCACGCATTGGTGGTGATGAACCGCACCGGGATGCGGTACGCCGGGTCCGCACCGGCGAACACGTCGCGCACGAACAGCTGCTCCTGCCCACCCAGGTAGCGCCGCACATCGCCGAGCAACCGCTCGAACTGGGTACCGTCCATGGGCTGGTTGACCTTGCCCCACCAAACGTTCGCCTCCGAGCTGGGCTCCCGCACCACAAACTTGTCGCCGGGAGAGCGGCCGGTGTGGGGCGCCGTCACGGCGATGAACGGCCCGCCGGCGACGATCTTCCCTTCGTCGCGCCTGATCGCAGTCTCGTATAGGCCGGCGGCGGGGAGGTTCCAGTGAACCTCACCGCTCGGCTCGACGCCGGCGACGCGCGAACTGGTGGAGGACTGTGCTGCCATTGGACTCTCGCAATGAGCCGCACGCGCGGCGGGAACATCAACCGCCGTGACGCGCTTGCTTCGGAGCGTCAACGGCGGATCGGCCCTGGGAGCGGGTTACGGCCGGCCCGGGGCGTACACGGGTGACTAAGGTAACACGCCGAGTGGGGCTACGTTACCCTACTGCTGCTCGGTAGTGGACGGAATGACCTGTTCCCATGTCTCACCCGGGTGGCGCGCTCGCTTCAACTGCCTTTGGAGGGCTCGGCGCAGTACGAACGCCGCGACGAGCACCAGTGCGAACGCGCATACAACCACCGGTCCGGTAGGAAGGTCGCTGACGTACGAGATGTACAGGCCCAATACCGTGGCCACGGTTCCCGAGGCCAGGGCGGCACCAAGCAGGCGCGACGTGTTGGACGTGAACAGGAAGGCGATGACGGCGGGGATGACCAGGAAACTGAACACCACCAGCACCCCGGCAATCGCCACGGAGATTGTGACGACCACGCCGAAGATTGCGTAGAAGACGAAGTCCCACCCACGGATCGACCAACCCCGGGCCTTCGCTTCCTGAGGCCGCAGAGAGATCACCAGGAACCGCTCCCGCAGGAACCAGTGCACGGCGCCGAGGATCACGTAGATGGCGGCTGTGCGCCAGATCTCCGGCCAGGTCACCCATAGCAGGCTTCCCGTGAGGAGATGTTCCACGTGCTCGGAGCCGCGCGGAGCCTGCGAGGCGAGCAGGATGGTGCCGGCCGTGGCCACGACGTACACGATCCCGATGATCGCCTCCTGGGGGACGTGCGTGTGCTCCATCCGACTCATGCTGAACACGGCGGCGGCTACGAGGGTGGTCGTGAGGCCAACCAGATAGGACGCGGCGCTCTCCGGAATACCCAGTGCGGCCCCGAGCTGGTGACCGAGGCCCAGGCCGGCTGCCGCCCAACCGAGAGCGGCCACCTGCGCCAGGGCCAGATCTACGAAGATCACGCCGCGGGCGATGATGTGGATGCCCAGATAGGCATGCAGACTCATCAGAATGAGGGCGGCCACGAGGGCCGGCAGCATCAGTTCCATTCGAGCCTCCGCCCGTCTATGGGTGGGCTCCCATCGAGGCGATGAACGCCTGAGCCAGGTGCGTTACCCAAAGGTCCACGAGGGTGAAGTAGTCGTCTACGCCTTCTTCACCGCCCACGTGCTCCGGCACGATAAGTGGCGCCGCGCCCGTGCGAGAGGCGACCCGCTCTACCTGGCGCTGGCTGAAGTAGTTAGCCGCGAAGAGCACCGGGATGTTCTCTCGCTCGATGAACTCGATGACGTCGGCTACGTGACCCGGTGTCGCGGGGATGCCGGGCTTGGGCTCCACGTACATGGCGCACTCGATCCGGAAGCGATCGGCGAAGTAGGCCCAGTTCCTGTGGTAACACACCATACGGCGGTCCCGGAACGCGGCCCCCTGCGCCAGCCAGCCGCCGAGGTACTCGGCAAGCGGCTTTCCCCGGTAGCTCTGGCCCTCGGCGAACTCCCAGAAGCGCCGGCCGCGGGCCAGGTCGAACAGTGTCTCACTACCCAGCAGCTCGACGAGCTCGTCGCCGAACAGCCGTCGCAGCACACGGTCCTGGAAGCTCTGCAAGTTGGCCTCGTACGTCGCAGCGTGGCTCGGATCGATCCGCGAGAGCCCCTCTGCGATGTTGCCCGCCACGATGATGGCGTTGATCGGGTCCGTGTGAATGTGGGGGTTGCCGAAGATGTGAACGTCGCCGCCGGACCTGGAGACACTTTCGGGGACCTGGAGGAGGGTTACGCCGGAGTAGGCCACCACATTTCCCGGTGCGCCCTCTACGACCCGCGGGTTGTTCGCCCGGTCGAGAATTGCCGGTACCCACAGCTCGAGGTCGAGTCCCGTGATTACGAACATGTCTGCCTTCTGAACCATGGCAGCGAAGCTGGGCCGCGGATTGACGAAGTGAGGGTCCTGGTCGCCCCGCGCGATCGCCGACACCTCGGCGCGCTCGCCCGCCACCTCGCGGGCGATGGCCGCGTAGGTGGGGAGCGTGGCCACGACTTGGAGCTTCTCCTGCGCGTGCGCCGGCCCCGCCAGCAGCACTGCGGCGCCGAATACGGCGCCCAAGGAATGGCGTCTCATGTGCATCAGTAGGCCTCGTGCCGGTGAGGGCCGATCGCCCACACCACTTGAAGCAGCACGGTGTGATTGCCGCCGCCGCTTGCCGGCTTCAGGTAGTTGTACTGTAGCCTGATACGTACCCACTCGCTCTGCCACCAGGAGAGGCTCGGCACGAGCTGGTATACATCCGGATCGCTGTCGGTCCCCTCCAGATAGTCGCCCCTTAGCCCGGCGATCCAGCGCCGGGTGAACCGGTAGTTGGCCTGCGCCCAGCCACCCCGTCCGAGAGCGGTGACCGCCTCCGGAAGTGCAACCCGCTTTTCCACCCAGTACCACTCGCCCTTGAGCTGGAAGTCCTGGTACAGCGCCCGTGCGGGCGGTTGCCAGCGGAAGGCGAAGTCCACTTGGAGCAATCGGGTCTTGAGGCTCTCATCCGTGTTGCGCCCGTAAACGCCGGTGGCCCCTACCTCAAAGTACGTGCTGGCCCCGAGGTCCCAGAAGCTCTCGATGCGTCCGAGGAAGCTCGGCTGGTTCCCGCCCGCGAACAGCGCGTCGTTGGTGCCTGCCGTCAGCTCGAAGAACGCCGTGTTCGCGCTGGGGCCGATCGTGAGCGCCGGGGACGTGAGCGACAGACCGGTCTGAATCAGACCGTCGTCACCGAGGAAGACGACCGCGGGAAGCGGTCGGTCCGCCTCGAGCAGCCCATGAGTGTGCCACCGGTTGTACAGGCCGATCTCCTGGCGGAACTTCCCCACCTTGAGTCCCGTGCGGCCCGGTAGGCCGACCCAGTACAGGTATCCCTCCTCCAGGTGCAGCTCTCCACCGTGCTCGTCTTCTCCCTCCTCCTCCGGAAAGCCCGCGATCTCGAGTGGCTCCTCGTAGCTCAAGAACACCTTGGTGTAGGAGTACGGGTCGAGCGCCGCCTGAAAGGAGAACTCGAACTCGCGCGGGACCGCGGTCGCGCGCGAGTCCTCGCCGTCCGGGAACAGTAGAGCGCCCACCACGTCGCCGGTTACGCTGAGCTCGGGGTTGAGCGACTGGAGTGCGCGGGCGCGGCTCGTCTGCTGTTGGGTGGTGTCCTCCCCGGCTACCGCCTCTTCCGCTGCCACCTCGGCGGCGGCTCGCAGCGCGGCGAGCTCGTCGTGGGCCGCCGCCGTGTCGCGGCCCTGTCGCACGAGTTCCTCGAGCACCCGCTGCAGCGAGTCGAGGCGCGCCTCCAGCCTCTCGATCTCGCGACGCAGCGAGTCAGATTGCTGGGGTTCCTGGGCCCGCGCCGGGGTGGCGCCCGCAGCGACGAGAATGATCAGCAGAGCGAGCGATGCTCGCATGAACGAGTCCTTCCGATCGGAACACGGCGAAGGTCAGGGCGCGCGGCGGTGTCTCACGACGCAGCGGCGCCGCGCGCTAGCGTGTCGGGGGTGCTCGTGCGAGGGTGGGTGAGTTCGACGGACCGAACGCGGGCGGATCCTCGCCGCGCGGCATGGGAGTTCCGGCTGCGGCAGCCCCGCCGCCGCCGTGAACCTGGGCTGGGAGCTCCACGTGGAACGCCAGCCCGCAGACGGCGTCGGCGTGAAGTGTGGGGCACTGGTCGCAGTGCTCCGACTCGATCCCCGGGTCCGCCAGAGGGATCTCGCTCGCGGCGTGGGCGACGGACGTCCATCCCACGGTCAGGGCGTAGACCGCCAGCGTGATCAGGCGCAGGCGCCGCACGCTCCTCCGGTCGGGGTTGTTTCGCATCGCGGCAGAATATAGCACCTGATCGGCGCCTAAGTTCCCCCTGCCTCCTGGCTGCGAACCGCCTTCAGCAGCAGCCTCCCCACGCGGTCGATGGAGCTGATGCCGGCGAACCGCTCCGCGCCCGGCCCGACCGCGAAAATGGGAATCATGGTCGCCGTGTGGGAGCCCGTGGTGTAGCGGCCCACGAGCGTGCGGGTGGAATCGTACTGCAGGGCGAGGCCGCCCGTTTCGTGGTCACCGGTCACTACGATCAGGGTCTCGGGGTGCTTGCTGCGGTACTCCAGCGCCGCTCTGATGGCCGCGTCGAAGTCCAGCATCTCGGCCGTCACCGCCTCGAGCGGCTCGTTGCCGTGGCCCCTCCAGTCCGGCTGCGAGGCCTCCACCATGAGGAAAAAGCCCTCCGGATGGTTGTCGAGCACCGCGATAGCCGCGGCCGTCATCTGCGGCAGGGTGGGGGAGCGCTCTGCGGCGTGCGGCATGTGGCTCGGCGTGAACAGTCCGAAGAGACTCGCCACCGTGTCGGGGTCGAGCTGCGCGAGATCCTCAGCCGTCTCGATGTACGTGTGCCCGTTCCTGATCTGCTCCAGCAGATCCACGGAATCGGGCCGCGCGGATCCCTGGAACGCCGCCAGCCCGCCTCCCAGCACGACGGTGACCTGGTGTTCCGCGATCTGGCGGGCGATCTCCCACTCCATTCCGCGGTTCGGCACGTGGGCGGCAAACGCAGCGGGTGTGGCGTGGGTGATGCGCGATGTGGCGACCAGGCCGGTTGCCATGCCGCGCTCCGCCGCGACCTCGAGGACCGTCGTTACCGGGAGCGAATCGGCGTCCACTCCGATGGCGCCGTTGTAGGTCGGCACCCCCGCTGCGTAGCTCGTGGCGCTCGCGGCGCTGTCGGTAACCTCGTCACTGGAGCTGCGCGTATCCACCAGGCCCACCACGGGAAGCTCTCTCACTGCGAGATCGTCCGCCGCGAACATTGCGGCGGTCCAATAGGCGGTGCCCACTCCGTCGCCGATGAACAGGATGACGCGCGGCGGCGTGTGTTGGGCGGCGGCCTCGCCGCGCACACCCAGCGCCAACGCGGGTATCAACAAGAGAGGGCGCCACCAGGCCTGTGGTACGATCACCGTTGGTTTGCCTCGTCTGGCGGTTCGGGTTTGATTAGGCTGCTCGCGCAGTCACGCAATCTCGTATTCAACAGACCCCGTGTCCATGGGGGAGATATGATGTCGCGACGTCTACTCGTTGTCTTGTCCCTGGGGCTACTGGTCCCGCTGCGTCCGACCGCCGCTCAGACCGAGGCGTCGGCCGCGGACTTCACGATTCTGATCGTGAACGACGACGGCTACATGGCTCCCGGGCTGCGGAGCCTGGTGGACTCGTTGGTGCCCGTAGCCAACGTGATGGTGGCAGCGCCCCGCACCCAGCAGAGCGGCACCGGTCACGGGGTGTCGTTCCTGGACCCCATCAAGATCGATCGGTTCGGCAACCAGTACGGGATTCCGTGGTTCGCAATCGACGCCCGCCCGGCTACCGTCGTGGCCGTGGCTCTGACGAGCCTGATGGACTCGCTCCCCGACCTCGTGATATCGGGGATCAACACGGGAGAGAACATCGGGGTCAACACCTTTCTCTCGGGCACGGTGGCGGCTGCGCGTCACGCCAAGTTCTACGGTCTGCCCGCGATGGCGGTCTCCATGGGCGTCGGTCAGATGGAGGATTACGCCTTTGCTGCCGGCTTCGTACGGCAGTTGGTGCAGGGACTGCGCGCGGACGGGCTCGTGACCCCTGAGCTGTACCTCAACGTCAACATCCCCGCCAACAGCTCCACTTCGATCGAGGGCGTGGCGGTTACGCGCCAGAGCCTGTTGGGAGGAGAGGACGGCTTCGACCGCCGCGTGTCGCCGCGCGGCCAGGAATACGTGTGGAGCAACTGGTCGGCTGCCACGGATGACGCGGAGGGAACCGACCTGCATGCCTTCGAGGCGGGATACATCACGATTACGCCCTTTACGGTCGATCAAACCGATCGGGGGCGGATGGAGGGGCTGACGCAGCTCTTCGAAGGAAGCGAATGGAAGCGGTGGTAAGGCCGTAACGACGTTACCGTCGTGAAAGCCTGCCGTACGCTCTCAACCGCCGCAACATGCGGCGGTCGTGCTTCACGGGGTCGTCTCCCTTCGGGGTCTCGATGATCTTGATGACGTCGCGGAACCGTGGGTCCCGCATCGAGTGGCGGAACGGCTCCGGGCCCATCTCACCCTCGCCGATCCAGGCGTGGCGGTCACGCCGTGAAGCGAACGGCATCTTGGAGTCGTTCAGATGGAGGCAGCGGAGGTGCCTGAGTCCCACCGTGCGCTCCCATGCTCGCCACACGCCGTCCCAGTCATCCACGAGGTCATACCCCGCGGCGAACAGATGGCAGGTGTCGGCGCAGAAACCGATGCGCCGGCGGTACCGCTGTGGCACCGCGCGCCGCAGCGCAGCCAGCTCTTCGAAGGTGCTGCCGAGTGCCGTTCCTGCGCCGGCGGTGGTCTCGATGAGCACCGTCGGCCCCTCCACTGCTGCCAGGCACTCTTCGTAGGCCCGGGCGTTGCGCTCCAGGCCCGACTCGCGGTGGTCCATGTAGTTCCCGGGGTGGGTAACCACGTGGGGAATGCCCAGCCTGCGGCACCGCTCCAGCTCGCCCTTGAAGCAGGCGATCGACCGTGCCCGCAGTGCGGCATCGGGCGATGCGAGGTTGATGAGGTAAGAGTCGTGGGACACCACGGCGCGAATCGCGGAACCCTCCAGCTCGGCTTGAAAGCGGGCAACCTCGGCCTCGTCGATCACCGGCTCGCGCCACCGGTTGGGGGTCTTGGTGAAGACCTGGATCGCGGTCGCCCCGATCGCGGTTCCCCTGGCCGGCGCGGTCGAGACGCCGCCCGCTGAGGAGACGTGCGCACCCAGCAGATGCGGCGGGGTCAGAAGCTCTCTCCGAAGGCCTCGGAGGAAACGAGTGGCACGAAGCGGCAGGCGCCGGCGGTGCGCTCGTGGTACCCGGCAGCGGTGCGCTCCACGATGGTGAGATCCTGCAACGCCCGGTCGCCGATGGGGATCACGAGCCGGCCACCCACGGCGAGCTGATCGACCAGTGGGGGCGGTGGATGCGGAGAGGCCGCCGCCACCACGATGGCGTCGTAGGGAGCGCCGGGTGGGTGGCCCCGGGCTCCGTCGCCCACGACCGCGGTGACGTTGTCGAATCCCAGCCGCTGGAGCCGGTGCTCCGCCTCGCACGACAGCGGGGCGATGCGCTCGATCGTCCAGACGTGACGCGTGAGCATGGCCAGGATAGCCGTCTGGTAGCCGGTCCCCGTGCCGACGTCGAGCACCACGGAATGGCGGTTGACCCGCGCTTCCTGCGTCATGAGTGCCACGATGTAAGGCTGGGATATGGTCTGGTCGTACCCTACGGGGAGGGGCGAGTCGGCGTAGGCCTGGTCGCGCAGGTGCGGTGGCACGAACGCGGAACGGGGCACTGACGCCATGGCGGCGAGCACCCGGCGGTCGCTGATGTCACGGGCCGCCAACTGCCGGCGCACCATCTGGCGAATCCTGTCATCCCGGTCCCGACCCACGCGATTCCGGGGCGACGACGGTTAGTCGTCCCCCTCCTCCTCACGGGATAGCAGTCGCTCGATCACCGAGCGGCGCTTGCCGGCACCACCCCCGTCGGACAGCTGTGCCTCTGCTTCCGCGGCCCGCCGTTCGATGTCCAGCTTCGACCTGCGGAGCCGCTCCACCAGCTCGCGCTCATTCGCCAGCTCCGCCTGCAGTGCCTGCAGCTCCTCTTCCAGCTGGGCCAAGCCGTCGGCCGGCACCGTCTCGGTCTCGAACCCGGTCTCGAGCTCGCCGGCCAGCTCCGGTGTGGCTTCCGGCTCCGCGGGCTCGCCCGGCGGCAGAGTGCGATTGGCCTGGGCAGTCAGCTGCTCGGTGATCTCCCCCAGGACCACCTGCTGGCGCTCGATCGCCTCGCCCAGCCGTACGATCTCACGGGCGATCTGCCACATCGCCTCGCGGCGCTCTCGCTCTCCGTCCAGGATGGTGGCCAGCAGCTCGTCGGCCTCCTGCGGCGCCGCGCGCGGCTTGGGCCGCGCCCGCACGGGTGGAGGACCTCCGAACAGCTCCGCCTCGATCTCGTCGCGGCTCTGACCCTTGCCGTAGCCGTCGGCTATGGACCGCAGCACCGCAATGGCCTCGCCCGGGTAGCGGCGGCGCCGCCCCGTGCCCACCGTGGCGATGTGCTCGGGGAACGCGTCACGGTAGTACCGCACCGTAGACTCGGGGAGATTCAGCTCCTGGGCGATCTCTCGGATTGTGTAGAGCGGGGTGTCGCTCATGGGCCGTGACGCAAGTCCGCAGGTTCGCATGACAAGATAGCAATTGTGTGAGCGGGTCACATAATGGCGTACCGCAGACCCCTCCGGACCCCACCCGGTGGGGCTCCGCTGCGGGGCTTCCGGGAACCCGGCGTGGCACCCGACCGTCTTAGTACATCGCCGGGCCCTCGGGGCGGGGGTGACCTACGCTGCCTTCCCGGTTAGAATTGCCAGTTTCCCGCTGACTCGTTGGAGGCAGCCTCCCGTGAAGCTCTCTGACACGGCCATCCGTCGGCCCGTGCTCACCAGCATGGTGAGTGCCGCCCTGGTCCTCTTCGGGGCCATTGGGTTCCTGCGACTTCCGGTGCGTGAGTACCCAGACGTCGACTCACCCATCGTATCCGTCTCCACCTTCCTGCGCGGGGCCAACCCGCGGGTCATCGAGTCCACGGTGACCGACATCCTGGAGGAGGAGCTCAGCACGATCCCCGGGCTCCGTACGCTTACGAGCTCCAGCGTGGAGCAGTTCAGCAACGTCACCCTGGAGTTCACGCTGGACCGCGACCTCGAGACCGCCGCGCAGGACGTGCGCGACAAGGTCAACCGGGTGCGGGGGCGGCTGCCGCAGGACATCGAGGAGCCGGTGGTCACCAAGCAGGACGCCGATGCACAGCCGTTCTTCTGGCTGGCGCTCTCGGGCGACAACTACGACCTGCTGCAGCTCTCGGACGTAGCCGATCGGGAGGTGAAAACCCGGCTGCAGTCGCTCTCGGGAGTGGGGCGCGCCCAGATCTTCGGCGAGCGGCGCTACTCGATGCGCATCTGGCTCTCGCCCACGGCCCTCGCCGCGCACGGGCTGACCGTGCAGGACGTAGAGGAGGCCGTGCGCAGCCGCAACGTGGAGATCCCGGCGGGGCGTATCGAGTCGGACCGCCGCGAGTTCACCGTGCGCTCGATGGGTGAGCTCAAGACGCCCGACGAGTTCGGCAACCTCACGGTGGCCAACCAGAACGGGCAGCTCGTGAAGCTCAGGGACCTGGCGCGCGTGGAGCTGGGTCCCGAGAACGACCGCTCCGTGCTGCGCTACAAAGGAATCTCGGCGGTGGCCATCGGGGTGGTGCGGCAATCCAAGGCCAACCTGATCGAGGTGTCGGACGCGATCCAGGCGGAGCTGCCCAACATCCAGGAGGCGCTCCCTCCCGGAGTGGAGATCAATGTGGGGTTCGACGGGGCGCGGTTCGTACGGCGCTCCATTCAGGAAGCCGAGGATACCCTCGTCCTGGCGGGTATCCTGGTGGTCATCATCATCTTCCTGTTCCTGCGCAACCCGCGTGCGACCGTGATTCCGGGGCTCGCGATCCCGGTGTCCATCGTGGCTGCCTTCGGCGTGATGTACTTCCTGGGCTTTACGATCAACAACTTCACACTACTGGCGCTGATTCTCGCCATCGGCATCGTGGTCGACGACGCGATCATCGTGATGGAGAATGCCTACAGACATCAGGAAGAGTTGGGTGAGACGCCCACCGATGCCGCCGAGAAGGGCACCAGCGAGATCGCCTTCGCGGTGATCGCCACCACCGTCGCGCTGGTGGCGGTGTTCTCCCCGCTGGCGTTCCTGCAGGGCACGACGGGCCGGCTGTTCAACGAGTTCGGCATAACCCTGGCCGTGGCGGTGGTCATCTCGAGCTGGGTGGCACTCACGCTGTCTCCCATGCTGTGCGCCAGGGTCCTCAAGGTGCCCAAGACGCACGGCAAGGTCTTCCAGGCGTTCGAGCAGACGTTCCTCGGCGTCGCTTCCCGCTACGAGCGCGCGCTGTCCTGGACCATGCGGCACCGCTGGCTGGTGATCGGTGGCGCGGCAGCCACGGTGGTCGTCGCAGTCGGCGTGTTCCGCATGCTCAAGCGCGAGTTCGTGCCGCCCGAGGACCGTGGATTCTTCATAACGATCACCGTCGCGCCGGAGGGTGCGTCGCTGGGCTACACCGATGGCTACCAGCGCCGCATCGAGGAGATCCTGGGCCGCACTCCGGACATCGACGCCTACTTCTCAGTGGTCGGCTGGGGAGGCCGCGTGAACAGCGGGATAGGGTTTGTGCGGCTGGCCGAGTGGGAGGAGCGGGAGCGCTCCGTGCAGGAGGTCATCGGCGAGGTTCAGCCGCAGTTCTTCGGGCTGCCCGGCGTGTTCGCGTTCGCCAACCAGCCGCCCGCGTTCGGGTTCGGCAGCCCGGTGCAGTTCGTGGTGCGGCACCCCGACTTCGACTCGCTGGCCGCGGGCATGGCGCGCTTCGTGCCGCGGGCGCGGCAGATCAACGGGCTGATCAACGTCGACACCGATCTCCGGGTGAACAAGCCGGAGCTGGTGGTGCGCTACGACCGCGACCGGGCCGAGGATCTGGGAGTGGCGATCCGCGACATCTCGTCCACGCTGCAGACCATGCTGGGCGGGCAGCGGATCAGCACGTTCACGCGCGCCAACAAGCTGTACGAAGTGATCGCACAGCTCGAGCCCGGTGACCGGGCAACGCCGAGCGACATGACCGGACTGTACGTGCGGGGGCGGGGTAGTGCGTTGATCCAGCTGGACGCCGTGGCCAGCGTGGAGGAGGGTGTGGGACCGCGCCAGCTGAACCACTTCGGCCGGGTGCGCTCCTACACCCTGTCCGGCAGCCTGGCGCCGGGGTTCACGCTGGGCGAAGCGCTCGACTCGCTCAATGTGGCCTCAGCCGAAGTGCTGCCGCGCGGGAGCAGCGTGGCGCTCGCCGGCGAGACCCGCGAGCTCGAGGAGAGCGGCACGGCGCTGTACTTCGCCTTCCTGCTGGCGCTCGTGGTGGTCTACATGGTGCTGGCCGCACAGTTCGAGTCGCTGGTGCACCCGTTCACCGTGTTGCTCTCCGTGCCGCTCGCGGTCACGGGAGCGCTGGTCACGCTATTGCTGGCTGGCTCCACGCTCAACCTGTTCAGCCAGATCGGCATGATCCTGCTCATTGGGATAGTGACGAAGAACTCGATCCTACTGGTGGAGTACGCAAACCAGCTGAAGAGAAGGGGAATGACGGCACTCGAAGCGATGCTCGAATCGGGACGCATCCGGCTGCGCCCGATCGTGATGACCTCGATGGCCACGATCATGGCGACGATGCCGATCGCCCTGGGGCTCGGGGCCGGGGCGGCCAGCCGGCGGCCGTTGGGCTACGCCATCGTGGGCGGACTGCTGTTCTCCACGCTGCTCACGGTCTTCCTGGTTCCCGTGGTCTACGTGCTGCTGGACGGGATCCGCTTCCGCATCCGCCGGCGCGCGCCGGCGCTCGAGCCGGTGGAGGCGCGATGATGCTTGCTCTCGCGGCGGCGCTCCTCGTGGGTGCGGCTGGCACGGCCGTCCAGGGTCCGACCGACAGCGTGATGACGGTGACGCTCGAGGAGGCACTCGAGCGCGCCGCCGGGGTGGATCCCGATTACATCGCTGCCATGCGGGGCATCGTCGATGCCAAGTGGCAACAGCGGGCGGCGTACACCGTGTTCATCGTTCCGGCAACGACGCTGCAGCTCGTTCGTACCCACTCGAACGTGGACTTCTTCAACATCGGGACGGGCGGTCTCACCAACAAGATCACGCAGGCCCAGGCCGACCTCCGCCTCAACGTGTTCAGTGGCGGGTCGAAGATCTACGATGTCGCGGCAACGGGTGCCGGGGTGGCTGGGGCCGAGGCGAACGAGATCGAGGCCAGGTTCCAAACGGCGCTGCTGACGGAATCCGACTACTACGACGTGCTGGCGCAACGGGAGCTCACGCGAGTTGCCCAGGAGCGGGTGCGCCGGGCCGATGAACAGCTCGCCGTGGCCCGGGCTCGCGTGATGAGCGGGGCTGCAGTGCAGACCGACTCGCTGCAGCTGTTGCTCGAGCTCACCCGCGCCCAGGTCGGCCTGTTGCAGCAGCGCGCGCTACTGCGCGTGGCCCGCATTCAGCTGGGGCGCCGCATTGGCGTGACCGTGCCGGTGGATGCCGCACCGCTCGCGAGGTTGCCCGAGGGACCGCTCCCGATCACAGAGCAACAAGCCGTGATGGAGGCGCTGGGTGAGGGCCCCCGGTTCCTCGGCGCGAAGGCCGACGCCCGGGCGGCGGAGAACGCCTACAAGTCGACATTGGGTGCTTACCTGCCGCGGGTGGATCTGTTCGCCACATGGCAGGCGTTTGGCGACGAGGTGTTCCTGCCCGATGACACGCGCCGCTGGCTGTACGGCGTGCAGGTGAGCCTCCCTATCTGGAACAACGCGCAGCGTGAGATCCAGCTGTCGCTCGCCAAGTCGCGCCGCGAGGTGGCGCGCGCCCTGCGCGACGATACCGAGCGGGCGGTGCGGCGCGATGTGATCGAGGCGTACGAGGTGTTCACTACCGCCAGGGCCAGCGCGCGGCTGGCGCGTGAGGCCGTGGTGGTGGCAAGCGAGAACCTGCGGGTGCAGGAGCAACGCTACCGGTCAGGTGCGACGACGATTCTGGATCTGTTGTCGTCACAGGTCTCCATGGTTGAGGCGGAGGCCGGCCTGGTGCAGGCGCTCCAGGCGGAGCGTCTGGCGCTGGCGGGGCTCGAGGCTCTGCTCGGACGGAGGATCTACGGAGAGTGAGAACCGTGAAGGCAAGACACATCCTAGGAGCCGCGCTCGCCGCGGCGTCAGTAGCGGCGTGCAGTGAGGGACAGGCCGGCAGGGCCGGGGCGGGCGGTGGCCGCCCACCCACGCCGGTCGAGGTGGCGGCAGCGATCAGCGACACCGTGGTGGACGCCATCTACGCTACCGGCGAGATAGAGGCTGTGCAGTCGATCGAGGTGCGGCCCGAGGTGACGGGTCGGCTGACCGAGATCCTGGCTCGGGAGGGGACGGAGGTGCCGCGCGGCACCCCGCTCTTCAAGGTGGACGACGCCGAGCTCAAGGCGGAGGTCGCGCGGCTCCAGGCCGAGTGGGACCTCACCGTCCAGGCACTGGCCCGCACCCGTGACCTGATCGAGCAGAACGCCTCCTCCGAGGCGGATCTGGAGGTGGCCGAGGCCAATTCGCGCAGCGCCGCGGCGCAGCTCCAGCTGCAGCAGGTACGCCTCGAACGCACCGTGGTGCGCGCGCCGTTCGCGGGCGTGGTGGGCCAGCGCTACGTGAGCCTGGGCGAGTACGTCACGAGTTCGACCCGGCTCACTATACTGCAGACGGTGGATCCCCAGCGCGCGGTGTTCCGGGTGCCGGAGCGCTATGCCGAGCGGCTCGCCGTGGGCCAGGAAGTGACCTTCCACGTAGCGGCCGTGCCGGATGAGACGCTCGTGGGCGAGGTCGACTTCATCGACCCGATCGTCGAGCTGCCGGCGCGCACCATCACCGTCAAGGCGCGGGTCTCCAACCGGCGGCGGGTGCTCAAGCCGGGGATGTTCATCGAGGTGCGGTTGGCCACCGATATGCGCCCCGCGGCGGTGATCGTGCCGGAGGATGCCATTCTACCGCTGTCGGGCGCCGACTACGTGTGGGTCATCACCGACGAGAACACGGCCACGCGCCGCCAGGTGCAGCTCGGCGTGCGGGTGCCGGGCTTCGTGGAGATCGTTGACGGGGTGGCCGTGGATGAACAGGTGGTGGTCGGCGGCCTGGAGCGCCTCGCCGAGGGTGCACCTGTCAGCCCGATCACGGTCGAGCGGGCGCGCCCCGACGTGCGGCGCTGAGCGGGGTCACTGCGCCATCGTCTTGGGGAAGCGGACCATGGCGAGGCGCAGCACGGCCGTCGCCATTACGGCGAGGATGAGGTACTGCGGCCACAGGCTGCCGAGACCCTCGCCCTTGAGGAAGACGGCCCGCACGATCTCCAGGAAATGGCGCACCGGGTTGAGCAGCGTGATCCACTGAAACACCTGGGGCATGCTGGTGATCGGGTAGAAGAACCCGGAGAGGATGATGGCCGGCTGGAAGAAGAGGAACATCGTCATGAACGCTTCCTGCTGCGTCCGCGAGACGGTCGAGATCAGTAGCCCCACGGCGAGCCCCGCCAGGATGTAGAGCAGTGCCGCCAGCAGCAGCGTGGGCGGGAACCCCCGCATCGGGACGTCGAACCACAGCACCGCCACCACCGAGATCAGCACCAGGTCCACCACCCCGATGACCGCCACCGGGAGCGTCTTGCTGAGCATGAGCTCCTCGGGCGTGAGGGGACTCACCATCAGCTGATCGAGTGTACCGAGCTCGCGCTCGCGCACCACCGCGAGGGCGGTGAGCAGCAGACACATTAGCATCAGCAGCACGCCGATCACTGCTGGGACGTTATAGACGCGACTCTCCAGCGTGGGGTTGTACCAGGCGCGTACGCGGAGGTCCACGCCGGCCGGCAGCGCCTCGGTGGCATCCGTTCGGGCCAGACCGAACTGTTGCACGATCTGCGCAGCGTATCCCAAGGCCACCGTCGCGGTATTCGACTCCGTACCGTCCACGATCACCTGGACCTTGGCTGTCCCGCCCGACGCCAGCTGCCGCGCGAAGCCGCGCGGAATCTCGAGCCCCACGATGGCATCGCCCGCGTCCAGGGCCTGCGTGAGGTCCCGGGCGCGCTGCGACCGCCCCGCGATCGCGAAGTACCCAGTGGAGCGGAATCCGTCGATCAGCTCGCGCGACTGCTGCGATTGATCGTAGTCCACCACGAAGGTCGCGGTGTTGGCGATGTCGGTGTTCACGGCATAGCCGAACATCAGCAGTTGAATGACCGGCGCCACGAAGATCACCGCGCGCGTCCGCGCGTCGCGCAGCAGCTGGCGCAGTTCCTTCTTCACCATCTCGCGCAGGCGCAGCGGCGACACGCGGCTCATGCCAGCTCCTTGCGGAACACGCCGATAGCCAGGGCCAGTCCCACCACCGCAAACACGACCATTGCGATGGCGTCGCCCCACAGCACGCCGGGTCCCACGCCCTTGAGGAAGATTCCCTTCGTCACCGTCACGTAGTAGCGCGCCGGCACGGCGTAGCTGATGCCTTGCAGCACGAACGGCATCGTAGAAATGCTGAAGATGAACCCCGAGAGCAGCAGCGCCGGGAGGAAGGTGGCCATCATGGCCACCTGGGTGGCGAGCAGCTGGGACTTGAGTGCCGCCGATATGAAGATGCCGAGGCCCAGCGCCCCCACCAGGAAGAGGAACGTCAGGACAGCCAGCAGCACGACGTTGCCCTCGAAGGGGACGCCGAAGATGAGGATGCCGCCGATCGAAGCCAGCGCCACGTCTAGCAGCCCGATGGCGACGTAGGGCAACAGCTTGCCGAGTACCACCTCCAGCCGGTGCACCGGCGTGGCGGCGAGCTGCTCCATGGTGCCGCGCTCCCACTCCCGGGCGATCGTCAGCGCGGTGAGCATGCTGGCGATGATGGACATGATCACGGCCACCAGGCCCGGCACGATCATGTTGCGGCTCTCCAGGGTCTCGTTGTACCACACCCGGCTCTCGGTTTGCGCCGGCAGCTCCAGTCGACGCCCGCCGAGTACCACGTCGGCGGAGTACCCCGCGACGATCGCCTGGGCGTAGGTCTGGGCTATGGTGGCCGTGTTGGCGTCGCTGCCGTCCAGCAGGAGCTGGACCGGTGCTTCACGGCCGGCGGCCAGATCGCTGGCGAAGGAAGGCGGAATGACGAGCACGAGCTGGACCCGTCCCGCACCGAGCTCTGCTGCTGCGTCGCCGGAGCGATCGAGATACTGCACGACGGTGAAGTATCCCGAGGCTTCGAACGCGTCCAGCAGGAGGCGACTCTCCGGAGTGTGGCTCTGGTCTAGCACGCCCATCTCTATGTTGCGGATGTCGAACGAGATGGCGTACCCGAACAGGAGCAGCAGCAGGATCGGCAGGATGAACGCCAGGTAGAGACTGCGCGCGTCGCGCCTGAGCTGGATGATCTCCTTGCGCGCAACCGCCCAGAGCCGAGTGAAGTTCATTCGGTGACCGCTCCTCCCTCGCGCTGCACGAGGGCCACGAACACATCTTCCAGGGACGGCTCGACCGGCTCCAGCCTGTCGCAGGCGCGCCCCGCAGCGGCGAGCACTCCGGGTAGGGCCGACCGTGCGGCCTGCTCGTCCTCCACCATGACGTGCACGGTGCGCCCGAACATGGCGGCGCTGATCACGCCCGGTGCATGCGTGAGCGCCTCGACCGCCTTGGGCGGGTCATCGGTATGGAGCTCGAGCAACGGCTGGCGCAGGGTGCGCTTGAGGCCGGCCGGGCGATCGAGCGCGATGATGCGGCCGCGGTTCATGAGCGCGAGGCGGTAGCAGTACTCCGCTTCCTCCATGTAGTGCGTGCTCACGAACACCGTCGTGCCGCCTTCCGCGAGGCCGTAGATGAGATCCCAGAAGTTGCGGCGCGATACGGGATCCACTCCTGAGGTGGGCTCGTCCAGGAACAGAATCGGCGGCTCGTGCAGCACGGCGCAGCCCAGCGCCAGGCGCTGCTTCCAGCCTAGCGCCAGCGCGCCCGTGGGCCGGTGTCGGTGGCTCTCCAGGCCGGCCATTTGCAGTACCCAGTCGCGGCGCGCGGCGAACCGATCACCCGCCACGCCGTACAGCCCCGCGAACAGCTGGATGTTCTCCTCGACCGTGAGGTCGGCATAGAGCGAGAACAGCTGGGACATGTACCCGATGCGCCGCTTGACTTGCCCCGCATCACGGGTGACGTCGTGGCCCGCAACGAGTGCCGTGCCCGACGTGGGATGGAGCAGGCCTGTCAGCATCTTGATGGTGGTGGTCTTCCCGGCGCCGTTGGGTCCCAGGAATCCGAAGATCTCTCCGGCCTGCACCGTGAAGCTCACGTGGTCGACCGCTACGAAATCCCCAAAGTGACGGGTTAGCTCCCGGACCTCGACCGCATCACTCATCGCTCGAGGCTTCCCCACTCACCAACTGGATGAAGACGTCCTCCAGGGTGGGCTCGGTCACGCCCTCGTCGAGGACGGCTACGCCGGCCGCCTGCAAGGCGGAGCGCGCCGCGGGCCAGTCGCGCTCCGGAGCGTCCATGGTGATGTGCACCCGGTCACCGAACAAGGTGGCGTGCCGCACCGCCGGCTGTTGGCGCAGGAGATCCCGCGCGGCACGCGGTGCGTCGGTGTGCACCATCTGCACGCGGCCGGCGAGCCGGCCCTGGAGTTCCCGTGGAGTGTCGAGGGCTATGAGGCGTCCCTCGTGCAGCATGGCCACGCGGTCGCAGCGCTCGGCCTCGTCGAGGTAGGCGGTGGCAACCAGCGCGGTCACTCCGCGTGCCACCATCTCGTGCACGATGAGCCAGAGGTCGCGGCGGGAGATAGGGTCCACTCCGAAGGTGGGCTCGTCGAGCAGCATGACCTCGGGCTCGTGGATCAGGGCGCAGGAGAGTCCCAGCTTCTGCTTCATGCCGCCCGAGAGCTTGCCGGCGAGGCGAGACTCGAACGGCCCGAGGCCCGAGAAACGGTATAGCCGCTCGCGTCGCGCCGAGCGCTCCTCCTGCGGTACCAGGAAGAGATCGGCGTAGAAGTCGATGTTCTCCCGCACGGTGAGGTCGGTGTAGAGACCGAAGCGCTGCGACATGTAGGCGATGCGGTGCTTGACCCCTTCGGGGTCCTGCACCACGCTGATGCCGCTGATCAGCGCGTCTCCGCCCGAGGGAGGGAGCACGCCGGCCAGGGCGCGCAGTGTGGTGGTCTTTCCCGCACCGTCCGGGCCGACAATGCCGAACAGCTCACCGCGTTCCACCTCGAAGCTGAGGTCATCCACCGCCAGGACGTCGCCGAACTGGCGCGTGACGTTCCGCAAGGAGATGGCGGGGTCCACTGCGGGCTCAGCGCTGTGAGGTGTCGAGACGGACGTCGGCGGGAAGCCCCGGCTTGAGGTCGAATGAGGGGTCGCCGGTGACACGGACCTTCACCCGATACACCAGCTTCACGCGTTCCTCCGTAGTCTGCACGTTGCGGGGGGTGAACTCCGCCTCGCTGGCGATGAAGACCACCTCGCCCTCGTAGGTCCGCTCTGGGTACGCGTCGGCGGTGATCGCGGCGGGCAGGTGCAGGGCGAGCCGTCCCACCTCGTCCTCCCTCACGTAGATCCGGACCCAGCGATCGTTGGGGTCCCGCAGCGTGAGGACGGGGGCGCCGGCTCCAACCGTCTCGCCGGGCTCCCGGTGGCGCACAGTGATGATTCCGTCGAACGGCGCGCGCACGACGGCGTGCTCCAGTGACGCGTCTATCTGGCCGACCCTGGCCCGCGCCTGCTCCACCGCCGCGCGCTGTGCGGCCACCTGTTCCCGGCGCGGGCCTTGCTCGAGTATGGCCAGCTGTTCTGTCGCACTCTCGTGGTCGGACTCCGCGAGCGTGAGTGCCGTGCGCGCGTTGTCGAGCTGCTGCTCGCTCACCGCACCTCCCTCGAACAGCCGCCGGGTGCGTTGCAGCTCGCGCCGAGCATCCTCCAGCCGGCGCTCGGCGGCCCGCAGCGCGGCGCGGCCCTGAGCCACCTCCTCGGTGCGGAAGCCACGCTCGAGCTCGAGCAGTCGTGCCCGGGCAGTGCCCAACTGTGCCTCGGCCTGGCGCTTGCGTGCGAACAGCTCGGTGCGGTCGAGCCAGGCGAGGTCGGTGCCGCCCGTGACATGGTCGCCCTCGTCCACAACGATGCTGTCAATGCGGCCGGGAACCTGGAATCCGAGATCGGCTTCCGTTGTCTCGACCGTTCCGGAGGCGGTGACCAGGGCTGCGTCGCCCGACGACCTCCAGATGAGAACGACCGTCACGGTGAGAGCGAGCATCACGACGGCGGCGATGCCGATGCGCTGTCTCTTCTTCATGGGGTGATCTCCAGCATGTCGCTGATCCACTGCGGCGAGAGCACGCCGGTAACACCGGCGAGCTCGACCCGAGCCGCGATCTCCGTGTGGCGCGCACGCACCAGCAAGGCGCTGGCCCGGCGCAACTCCGCTTCGGCACTCAGGTAGTCGGTCTGCGTTCCAGCCCCCTCTTGGAGGGCGAGTTGCTCGATGCGCGCGACCTCGGCGAGGTGCCGGACGGCCGTGCCCACGGCCTCGACCTGCGCGTGCCACTCCAGGACGGCCCCCAGCGCGCGATCCACCGCTTCCTCACCGCGCAGCTGAGTGAGCCGGTACTGTTCCCGGGCGAACTGAGCCCGTGCGGAAGCGGTGGACACCGCGCGTGACCGGGCGCCGCCGGTGAACAGCGGATAGGAGAGCCGCACGCCGACCAGCCACTCGCCCTGCAGCTCCGACGAGGGGCTGGTGAACATCAGGTAGGAGCCGGACACGTCGAGCCGCGGCCACCAGTCGGCCACCGCCTGCTTGCGGCTCGCGTCCGCAGCATCCGTCATGCTCCGGGCCTCCGCGAGCTGCGGGTTGCCGGCTCCGAACTGGTCGAGCAGGAGCTGTCGGTCGGTCATCAGGGTCGTGTCCGCGAGGCGCACGGGGGAGAGCCGTGCGGAACGGGTCTCCTCGGGCGCCACGCCGACCAGCCGGGCGAGTCGGCGCTCGGCCGTGTCCAGCTCGGTCGCGGTGGCGACCCGCTCGGCCTCGGCCTGCGCGATAGCGGCGTCCACCCGGAGCAGCTGCACCCGCGCGGCGTGCCCTTCCGCCAGGAGCTGCTGGACCCGCTCCCGCTCGGCCGAGAGCGCCGCGAGGCTCTGTAATTGGGCCTGCAGCGTGCCGTGCGCCGAAAGCACGGCGAGGTAGGCGCGCGTCACGTCTCCGACGAGCGTGATCTCGCTGCCCTCGCGGCGTGCCTCGGCAGCGCCCTCCTGCGCGCGGGCACCGCGAATGCGTGCCGTGCGTGCACCTCCCTCGAACAGGGTCCACCCGAGGTTGAGCGAGCCCTGTATCAGTGTTCGGTCGAACTTGAACGCGTCCTGGCTGAGTTCGTGGATCGGGAATACCAGCCACTGCTCCTCGTAGCGGAACACGCTGCCCTCCACCCCGAGCTGCGGCCACCAGTGGGCGGTCTGCATTCCCGTGAGCGCCGAGGCCTCCTCCTCGCCGGCGCGGGCTGCGAGTACCGAGGGGTGGTAGCCGAGCGCTGTCTGTACCGCGTCGTCCAGAGTGAAGGCCCCGGACGGGGTAGGGTGTTGGGCCCGGCCGCTCGACGCGGCCATGAGGAGCCACGCCACCAGCACGACGGCTCGTCGTTTCTTCATCGTCAACCTGCCTTTGGAGCTAGCGCCGCGCGCACGAAGTCGAGCACGCTGTCCACCAGGGCGGCCCGCATGCGCGGATCCCGTTGGTCGAAGCCGGTCGCCTCTCGCAGCAGACGTTGGACCAGGGTCAGCCAGAGCGGCTGGGCCACGATGCTGAGGGCCATGAGCCGGGGCTCACCCTGCCTGATCGAGCCGTCCAGCTGGCCCAGGGCGATGATCCCGGCGAGCAGCTGCAGGTTGCCCTCCAGCACCCCTCGTGCTCCCTCGGGGAAGGGGGTGGACGAGGCGAGGTGCTGCACCATCAGCGCCGGCAACGCCGGGTGCTCCTGCAGGTACGCGAAGAAGGCCTGGACTACCCGCTCGATCCGCTCGGTCGGGGTGCCGGGTGGCTGCGCCACCTCGGCCAGGTGGTCCCGGAACGGCTCGATGACCGACCCCAGTACGGCACCGTACAGCGCTTGCTTGGAGCCGAAGTGGTAGGTCACGGCGCCCAGGTTGGCTCCCGCCCGCCGGGTGATGGCCCGAATCGAGGCCCCCCGGTAGCCGTGGGCGGCGAAGAGCTCGCGGGCAGAGGCGAGGAGGGCCTGCCGGGTATCCGTGGAATCATTCATACGTTTGTATGATATGGATCTGGTGCCATTAGCGCAAGCAGATGTCCGGGTGGTCAGTGGTTGGGACGGCTCTCGGGGCGGGGAGGGCTACTGCGGTCGCTTTCTGCGGAGCCAGTTCTCGGGATCGAGGGCAATTGGCTGGGTGCTCTCACCCGCCGCCTGGCGGATCTGGAACCCCAGGTGGGGCCCGTGCTCAGAGCCGGCGCCGCCCGACCGACCGATCACCTGGCCGCCCTCCACCCAGTCGCCAGGGTTCACCTCGAACCCGGAGAGCCTCAGGTACAGGGTGTAGAACCCGCCGCCGTGGGACAACAGGACCGTGGGGCCGTAGGTCCCCATCAGGCCGGCTATCTCGACCACACCCGCGGCGACGGCGTGAACCGGCGTACCCACCGGCGCGGCGATACCGACCCCCTGGAACCGAATGCGGGTGTCGTCGGGGCCCGCAGCGACCCCGAACTCATAGACCAGGTCGCCATCCACGGGCCAGTCCAGCGCCCCCAGGTCGGCCTCGTCGATGGTTCCCTCGGCCGGTGCTCCTCCGCGGGCCAGCGCACGGCGGCGCGCGGCCTCCAGCTCGGCGATCATCTGGGTGAGCTGCTCCGCGTCGCGGGCCAGGGAGTCGAGCCGGGTTGTTGCGGCTTGGCGAGACGCCTCGGTCTCCCGCAGCGCACGCTGGCGACGGCGCTCCAGCGAGACGAAGCGCTGCAGCTCGTCGCCCCGCTCGCCCCTCCGGGCCGACAGCTCCGTGTGCAGGCTGATCAGGTGCTCGCGCTGCTGCGACACGCGATCGCGCAGCTCCTCCACCTGACCCACCAGTGCCCGGTCCTGGCGAGATACCAGGTAGAGGTACTTGTAGCGGCTCATCAGGTCGCCAAAGCTCTCCGCCGCCAGCAGCACCTCGAAGATCCACAGCGTGCCCCGCTTATAGATCTCCACCAGCCGCGTGTCGAGCACCGCCCGCCGCTCCGCCAGCGCGTCCTGGGCCAGCATCACGTCGAGGGTCACGGTGTCGAGCTGCGCGTTCATGCCGGCAATCTGCCGGTCGAGCTCGTTGACGATGCGGGAGGTGACGCCCTTTTGCTGCTCGATGTTCTGCAGCTCTCCGCTGATAGAGTGCACTCGCGAGCGCAGGCGCGTCAGCTCCGTCTCGAGCCGCTCACGTTCCTGCCTGATGGACTCGAGCCGATCCCGGTTCTGCCTGATCTGCTGTGTGATGTTGGGTCGCTGCGCCAGGGCAGCCGGCGCGGCCACCGCGGCGAGCAGGCACGCGGCGAGGATGACTCGGTACTGCCTCATACCTGGGGCAGGTGGCGGCCCACGCTGAAAGCGCTGGCCGCGAGGCCGAGCACGGTTCCGAAGAGCAGGAACAGGGTGGTCTGCTCCACCGAGAAGAACGCCGCCTCGAACAGCCCGCGGCTGACGGCGAAGTAGGCGCCGTAGTTGAGCGCGATGGCGAAAGCACCGCCGAGCGCTCCCTTCATCGCGCCATCGAGCAGGAAGGGACGCCTTATGAAGCCGTCGGTCGCTCCCACCAGGCGCATGATGTGAATCTCTCTCGCGCGCGCCAGCACCGTCATGCGAATCGTCGTGCCGATGATCATCACCGCGGCTGCCGCGAAGCCGAGGCCGATTACCAGACCCACCACACCGGCGATGCCCCGCAGCCGATCCAACTTCTCGACCCAGTCCTGGCCGAAGCGCACGTCTTCCGCGAAGCGGAAGCCGCGCAGCCGGTCGGCGACCCCGTTCACGCTGCGGCTGTCGCGGTATCCCTCTCCCATGCGAATCTCGAGTGATGCCGGCAGCGGGTTCTGCGTGAGGTCGTCGAACACTCCCTGGAACTCGACGAGTTCCTGGCGGGCCCGCTCCAGGGCCTGGTCCTCAGTGACGTAGTTGACCGACTGCACCTCGGGGAATGCCTGGATGTCCCCGATGGCCACCGTCACCACCTCGACAGGCGTACCGCGCGTGAGGTACACCACGATCTCCACCCGCTCCTCAATCTGGGACAGCGTGGAGCGCAGGTTGAGCACCACCAGGCCAAAGAGTCCCAGCACGAAGAGGGCGAATGCTATCGTGGTGATCGCCAGCGCGGATAGGACCGGAGCCCGCCGGAATGAGAGCAGCGCCTCCCGCACGGTGAGCCTCATGATTCGGCCGCCTCCGCTGCGTCTTCGTCGTCCGTGGAGTCGTACACGACGGCTCCCTCCTGGAGCTCGATGGTCCGATAGGGGGCCGACCGCACGAGGTCGAGGTCGTGGGTGGCGAGCACGACGGCCGTGCCGGTGGCGTTGATGTCGCGCAGCAGCTGGAACACGCCCCGTGTGGCGCGCTCGTCGAGGTTCCCGGTGGGCTCGTCGGCCAACAGTACGAGGGGGTCGTTCACCAGGGCCCGGGCGATCGCCACACGCTGCTGCTCGCCCCCCGAGAGCTCCCGCGGGTAGGCCTGGGCCTTGGCCGCGAGTCCAACCTGCGTCAGCACACGCATCACCTTGGGGGCGATCACTCCTTTGCGGGTTCCGGTCACCTCCAGCGCAAACGCCACGTTCTCTTCCGCGGTGCGGTCCTCGAGCAGACGGAAGTCCTGAAACACGATCCCCAGCCGCCGCCTGAGGCGGGGGATGTCCCTGGCCTTGAGAGAGGACGTGGAGAAGCCCGACACCCGCACCATCCCGGAGGTCGGCAGGTCGTCGGCGTAGACCAGGCGCAGGATGGTGGACTTGCCCGCACCGGAGTGCCCCGTCAGAAAGAGGAATTCTCCCTTTGCCAGGTGAAACGACACGTCCTTGAGGGCGAGAGAGCCCTTGGGGAACGCCTTGAAGACCTTGTTGAATCGGATCACGGCTACAGCGTGCTGAAGGCTTCCTCGAAGTCCGCGATGATGTCGTCGATGTCCTCGATGCCGAGGCTCACGCGGATGAACCCGTCGGGTATTCCCTGCTCGTTACGCTCCTCCGCGCTGAGGATCGCGTGCGACGTGAAGCGCGGTTCGCTGACGAGCGTCTCGACGCCGCCCAGGCTGGGCGCGTGCGTGGCGAGCCGCAGCTTGCGAAGCACGACGTCGGCCGCGGCCGCGCCCCCGGCGAGGTTGAGTCCCACCATGCCGCCATAGCCGTCCAGGATTCTCTTTGCCACTTCGTGGTCGCGATGCGATGCGAGCCCGGGGTAATGCACCTTGGCCACCGCCGGGTGCTGCTCCGCCCACTCGGCGAAGGCCAGCCCGTTCGCATTGTGGCGGCTGATGCGCACGGCCAGCGTCTTGAGGCCGCGCTCCACCAGCCAGGTGGCGTGCGGATCGGGCGACTGGCCCCACACCTGCATGAGATGGCGCACTTCCTCTATCACCGGCTCGCTGCCGGCCACCACTCCGCCGATTACGTCGTCATGCCCGTTCAAGTATTTCGTCGCGGAGTGGATCACCAGGTCCGCCCCGTGCTCCAGGGGCCGGAAGTTCACCGGTGACGCGAAGGTCGAGTCCACCATGAGCGCGATGCCCCGCTCGCGGCAGAACAGGGCCAGCGGCTCGAGGTCCAGCACGCGCATGATCGGGTTAGTGGGGGTCTCCACGAATATCGCACGCGTCGTCTTGCGCACGTGCTTGCGCCACTTCCTCTGGTTGTCGGGCTCCACCAGCGTGACGTCGATGCCGAGCTTGCCGAACTCCTCGGTGAACAGCTTGCGCGTGCCGCCGTAGATCCAGGCGCTCGCCAGGAGGTGGTCTCCGGGGCGCAGCATCGCGAGGTGCGCGAGAGCCGTGGCGCCCATCCCGCTGGCGGTGAAGATGGCGCGCTCCGCGCCCTCCAGTATGGCGAACTTCTCGCCCAGAGTCGTCTGATTGGGGTTGTTGCCGTACCGCGTGTACAGCACTTCGTCGCTCGAGCCGATGGGATGGACGAAAGTGCTGCTCTGGTAGATCGGGGTGGAGACCGGAGATTTGTCGGCCTTGGCGTGCCCTTGCCCGTGGATTGCCCGCGTCGAGGGGCCCGTGTCTCCCTTGGACATCATGCGCTCAGTGCCATGTAGCCATTGGAGGAGCGCTGCACCAGCCGCTGCCCGCGCAGCGCCTCGAGCGCCTGGCGCACCGCTTCCGGAGGAAGCGAGAGGCGCGATGCGAGGTCCTCCACGTCGGCCGGGCCACCGTCGGAAAGCAGCGTGAACGCGAGCCTGGCGGTCTCATCCATCGGGCCAAGCACGCGCACGCGTCCCTCGCGGTCCCGCGCTACCACGGCGAGCCGGTGCCGCTCCAGCACGTGCTCGATGGCCTCGCAGTGCGAGGCGGTCACACCGTGCAGGAAGAAGTACCGGGCCTGGCCGTGCTGCAATAGCAGCTTGCCCACCACCTCATCGGCGCACGAGATGTCGAGACAGCCGACGGTCCCGAAGTCGATCACGGCGATCTGCTCCCCGTCGAGCGCCTCCAGAACCTGCTCGATGCCGCCCCGCACGGCCTGGCCGGTGGGGCGGGTCACCAGGTCGCCGTACAGGCTCGAGACTCTACGTTGCAGAATGGCCTTGAGGTCGATTCGCATCCGTTACTCGGGCTGTTGCGCCGGTATGATCATGAGCACCTGGCTGCCGGGGAACGCAGGCAGCCCGTCGGTGAGCGGATTGTCGTCATCCCACGCCGGCACGATGGCGATTCGCGCCGTCCCACTCCGCACGCTGAGCTTGCCGGACCAGCGGTTCACGTACCGCGCGATTCCACCCAAACCCTGCCCCCTTCCCGGATCCCGGAACCGGCTGGCTCCCTGGAACAGCGCCGCCTCCAGAGCCGTGGCATCGCTCCACCTGTCTCCGTAGCGGCTCGCCTGCGTGGCTTCAAGCGAATGGCGGAAGCCAACACCCGCATCGGCGACCGCTATCACCACCACCCGGCGGCCCAGGCGTCGCCGCCAGTGATAGGCCTGCACCGCCACCCAACCGGAGGTCCCGGCGTGCTCAACAATATTCTGACACGCCTCCGAAAGCGCCATAGCAAAGCCCATCGTGGCGGTTGCCTCGAGTCCCAGTTCGCCCGACAGGATCGCGGCCGCGCGCGCCTGGATCGTCTCCACCACCGAGTGAACATCGCCTGTCCCCCGAACGGGCGTGATCTCCAGCAGCACGTCGGAGGAGTGGGCCGGCTTGACCCGCGGCACCTTTCCGTGGATCTCGAACCAATCGGCCGCCTGCTCGAAGAAGCCCGCCCGCCCCCAGTAATGGGCGACGTCGCGGTCGCCCGGAATCGTGAGGAGCGGGCGCTCCGGGCCTCGCTCGGTCGCTGCCTGGCCCGCCGCGAGCAGTCCCACCAACCCGTAGGGCGACGCCCACTGGGTCGCGTGGGCGTCGAACAGCAGCCGCCGCTCGGTCGGGTCCGAGAAGGCCCGGGCGAACTGGTCGAACGATCGGTCGTCGAGCTGAGCCGGCACTTCGACCACACGCGTCATCGGGGGACGATCTCTCCGCGCAAGTGGTAGTGTAGGTTCGTGGCGCCCCGATAGCCCACGTTGCGGGCGGCGGCGGCGTTAGCGGACGCCACGGCAGCCTCGGCATCGAAGCCCTGCACCAGCTGCGCCACCATGGTGCCGCCGAACACGTCGCCGCACCCCGTCGGGTCCAGCACATCGGCTACCGGCGGCGCGGCCACGCGGGCCGTCCGAATCGGCTGGCCCCCTGCCGCCGCCGCGCGCGCCGTATGAAACTCGAAGGGCGGCACGGCAAAGTAAACCGCACCCTCCGGTCCGAGCGTGACCACCAGGAGGCGCACTCCCTGCCCGAATGCGGTGGCCGCGACGGCCATGGGCTCCTCGCCGATGAGCGCCAACTCCGATTCGTTCAGCTGTACCACGTCGAAACAGCCGAACCACCGCGCCACGTGGGGCAGCGGCTGCGGTACACGGGTACCGTCGCCGCTCACGCCGAGCAGCAGGCTGTGCAGGTCGGCGTAGATGGGACCTGCGAAGCCGTGTCGCAGGTGCTGTGCCGTTTCCAGCGTGAGTTCGAAGCCGGAGATGAAGTTCAGGTAGATCGCGTCGAGGTCGCGCACCAGGGACCCGAGCTCGACCCATTCCCATCCGGGGACGCCGCCTCTCAGCTGCTCCGTGCGCCGCTCGTCAGACAGGTAGTGCAGGGTGACGCGGTTGTTCGGCTCCGGCACCTCGATGAACCGGGCGGCCGAGGGTCGTCTGGTGAGGGCCGCGAGGAACTCGTTCGCCTGGGGAGCGAGATCGCGGCCCACCTTGATCAGGGGGACGATCTCCCACTCCTCCGGGAGGGCGGCCTCCAGCCCGGCCAACGCGTATGAGATGCCGCCCCACTCGTCCACGGGGACCTGCCCCTCGCCGCGACCGTAGATGGTGTCCCACACCATCGTGCCGATCACGCCGAGACGCTTCACGCTTCGCCCCAGCTCTGCACCTTGAAGGAGGCAACCGCTCCGTGCACCCCGGCGGTTCCCGGAAGCTCGCCGGGCAGGATGCGGCACGCCTGGACCGCCGGCGTGAAGGCGCGGCGGGCAACTTCCTTGCGCAGGGGGCCGAACAACCGTTCGCCGGCGGCGGTCACGCCGCCGCAGATGACCACGATCTCGGGGTTGAAGATGTTGATCAGGTTCGCGATGCCCGTAGCGAGAAAGCGGGCTGTGTCGCCGATGACCTCGAGGGCATACTCGTCGCCGTCGTGCGCGGCATCGTACACGACCTCGGCGGTGATCGCAGCCATATCTCCGTTGACCAGCTCGACCAGACGAGTTTCCTGTCCTGCCCCGATGCCCTCGATGGCCCGGGCGGCGATGGCCGTGCCCGACGCGTACGACTCGAGACAGCCGTAGTTGCCGCACATGCAGCGACGCCCGGTGGAGTCGATGCTCATGTGGCCGATCTCGCCGGCAATGTCGCTGGTCCCGTGGAAGATGCGCCCGTCGAGGACGATCCCGCCGCCGATGCCGGTGCCGACCGTGAGCCCCACGACCACTCGGGCACCGCGGGCGGCACCGCGCCACCACTCGCCGAAGATCGCGCAGTTGGCGTCGTTGTCGAGCGTGGCGGGGAGGCCCACCGCCTCGCTCACGCGATCGCGCAGCGGGAAGTTGGTCCAGCCCAGGTTGGGCGTGGTCAGCACGATGCCCCGTTCGGTGTCGAGCGGCCCGGGAGAGCCGATGCCCACGCCCACCACGTCCAGATCGTCACGCGCCAGCTCAGCACCGGTGGCCTCGAGGGAGCGCTCCACCATCATCGCGATCTGCTGCACCACGGCGTCGGGCCCGTCGTTCGCACGGGTGCGCTCCTTCTGGAGGCCGTACAGCGCGCTCCCATCCTCGGTCACGGTGCCCACGCGGACGTTCGTGCCACCGACGTCAACACCTATGATGAGCCGCATCGTCGCCCCCTAGTCCACCTGCAGGACGGCGAGGAACGCCTCCTGCGGAATCTCCACGGTGCCCACCTGCTTCATCCGCTTCTTTCCCTCTTTCTGCTTCTCCAACAGCTTGCGCTTGCGGGTAACGTCACCCCCGTAGCACTTGGCTGTCACGTCCTTGCGCACCGGCCGCACCGTCTCGCGTGCGATCACGCGCGATCCGACGGATGCCTGAATAATGACCTCGAACAACTGCCGAGGGATGAGCTCCCTCAGCTTCTTCGCCACCTTGCGGCCCCAACCGTACGCTTCGTCCTTGTGGATGATCACGCTGAAGGCATCCACCGGGCTGCCGTTGATCAGCATGTCGAGCTTGACCAGATGGTTCTCCCGGTAGCCGGAGAGCTCGTAGTCCATCGTACCGTAGCCGCGGGTCACAGTCTTGAGGCGATCGTAGAAATCCAGAATGATCTCAGCCAGCGGAAACTCCCAATCCAGTTCCACCCGGGTGGGATGGAGGTACTGCATCCCCTCGTACACGCCTCGTCGGTCCTGACCCAGCTGCATGATCGCGCCGATGTGGTCGGTCGGCGTGGTGATCCGTGCCCTGATGTACGGCTCTTCGATGCGCGCGACCTCCGAGCCGGTCGGCATCTTGGAGGGGTTCTCGATCAGCTGCATCGCCCCGTCGGTGAAGTACACGTGGTACTCCACGTTCGGGACGGTCGTGATCAGGTCGAGGTTGGACTCCCGTTCCAGGCGCTCCCGTACGATGTCCATGTGGAGCAGACCCAGGAAGCCGCAGCGGAACCCGAACCCCAGCGCCACCGAGGTCTCCGGCTCGTAGTGCAGCGACGCGTCGTTGAGCTGCAGCTTCGCCAAAGCCTCGCGCAGCTCCTCGTACTGGTTCGGGTCGGTGGGATAGAGGCCGGCGAACACCATGGAGTGGATCTCCCGGTAGCCCGGCAAGCTCTCTGCCGCCTGGTTGTCGGCGTCCATCACCGTGTCGCCCACGCGGGTTTCCAGCACACCGCGGATGTTGGCCACGACATATCCCACCTCGCCCGCATCGAGCGAGTCTGTGGGACGTTGGTCGAGCTGCAGGTAACCGACCTCGGCCACCTCGTACCGGTCGCTCGGATGCGAGCCGAACGCGATGTCCATCTTCCGCGTGATGCGGCCGTCCACCACGCGGACGCTGGGGATCGCTCCGCGGTACCGGTCGTAGTACGAGTCGAATATCAGGGCGCGGAGCGGCGCCTCCGGGTCGCCCGACGGCGGCGGCACGCGCTTCACGATCGCCTCCAGCAGCGCGCGCACCCCATCGCCCTCCTTGGCCGAAAGGTGCAGTATCTCGCCGGGGTCGACCCCGATCAGCTCGGCGAATTCGCGTCCCCGCTCGTCGGGCTCGGCGGCCGGCAGGTCGATCTTGTTGAGGACGGGGATGATCTCGAGGTTTGCGTCGAGCGCGAGCAACAGATTGCTCACCGTCTGTGCCTGGATGCCCTGACTCGCGTCCACCACGAGGATGGCGCCCTCGCAGGCGTTGAGCGAGCGTGAGACCTCGTAGGTGAAGTCCACGTGGCCCGGCGTGTCGATGAGATTGAGCTCGAAGGCCTCACCGCTCTCGGCGGTGTAGCTCATCCGCACCGCATTGAGCTTGATGGTGATGCCGCGTTCCCGCTCCAGGTCCATCGTGTCCAGCACCTGCGCGCGCATCTGCCGCTTCTCCACCGTGGCGGTCGCCTCGATGAGGCGGTCGGCCAGGGTGGACTTGCCGTGGTCGATGTGTGCGACGATGCAGAAGTTGCGGATGTGGTCCTGGCGCATGGGGGAGAATATAGCCGCCGTGCAACTAGGGGTGTGTCAGGTCGATTGCGCGGGGGTGGGGGTCCTCTCGGGCAGGACTTCCGACGCACCGGCCCACCACCCCGCGCATCCCGTTCCACCCACCAGCCCTGCCCCCGAAAGCCCTGCCTACGAGGACCCCCATGCCCCGCTTGGCGGTCCTGCCAATCCCTTACTGCACGATCTGCTGGTAGCTCTCCGGCTCCCACCGCGGCCGCTCGTCGGCGTTCGCCACCTCGAGCCCGAGGTAGAACATCAGCTTCACGATACGCGATTCCTTCTCGGCATCGATCTTCTCCGGCTCGTCGCTGGGACGGTGGTAGTCCTCGTGGGTGCCGTTGAAGAAGAACAGGATAGGCACGCCGCGCCGTGCGAAGTGGATGTGATCCGAGCGGAAGTAGAAGTTCTCGGTGGGCCAGAGGTCGTCGACCGGCGTCATGTTCAACTCGGGGTGCTCGTCGGCCACACGGTGCAGGGTGGCGCCCAGGTCCGAGTGCTCCTTGCCGATCACCGAGATGGTGTCACTCCAGTTGCGGCCCACCATGTCGGCGTTGACGTTGGCGACGATCTGCTCGATGGGCACTGGCGGTGAGTTGGCGAAGTACGCGCTGCCCCACAGGCCCTTCTCCTCGCCGCTCACCGTGAGGAAGATGATTGATCGTCTGGGGGCAGGGTCCATCAGGGCAAAGGCCTCGGCCAGCTCTACGATGGCCACCGTGCCCGACGCGTTGTCGTCGGCTCCGTTGTAGATGCTGTCGCCGGCCACCGGGCGCCCGACACCGTCGTGGTCCATGTGAGCGCTGAACACTATGTACTCGTTCGCCAGATCGGGATCGCTGCCCCGCAGGATTCCGACCGTGTTGGGTGCCTCGACCTCCTGCAGCACGGTCTCGGCAAGCGTGACGGTGAGGTTCAGGTCGGGAAGGGGCGTGGCCTGGAGCGGTGCGTCGGCCGCGCCGCGCACCTCGCGCAGGTCAAAGCCGTGGCGGCTCAGCATGCCGCCGATGGTCACGTCCAGGACCTCGACCGTCGGCATTTCCGGATCCGACCCGAACCGCTGCTCCCGTCGCATGCTGCTACGCAGACGCTGCTGGAAGGCCTCGTTGGAGGGCCGCGTCACCAGGATCATCGCGGCCGGCCCGAGCCGTTCCAGCGCCATGTACATCTGGAAGTGTTGCTGGGTGACTTCGCCGCCCAGAGCCATTGGCACGACCCAGATGGCGACGGCGCCCTCCAGGTCGAGCTGCGCGAACTGATCCGGCGTCTGCGGCACTCCCGATACCACGACGGCCGGTCCGTCCACCCCCTTGGGGCTCGTGAACCCGCTCCAGCGCACCACGTCGGTCCCCACGTGCCACGCGGTCTCCCCCTCCACCTGAATCGCGGACTTCGCCACGTCCGGCCGCACGGTTCTCACTGCGTACCGCTGGATGAACGATCCGTCGTCTCCCCCGGGCGTGAGGCCGAAGCGTCCGAATTCCGCGGCGATATAGGCTGCCGCCAGTTCGAGCTCCGGGCTCGGCGTGTCCCGCCCCCGCATCGAGTCGTGGGCCAGTACACCGATGCGGTGCGCCACATCGGCGGTGGTGATGGACTCGACCGCGCCCGATACCGATGGGTCGTATTGGGCGGCGAGCACTGTCGGCATGAGCGCCGCAAGAACGGGCAGTAGCGCTGTGCGCATCGGGTTGCTCCTTGGACGTGGTGTTGCTGGGGAGGAAACCTAACAGGATGCGTGGGCTAGCGGCGTGGCCTTGGGCCGGCCGCCACCGTGGTGCGGCGCGGTGTCGCGGGGCGCGCTGCCGCGCCGCGACCGGCGCGTGGCTTCGGTCCCTGCGCAACGCCGCCCCGGTCTCCTCCGACTGCGTGTCGTGGAGTCGCTGGTGGTGCACCTCGCCCGCTCGGCCGCGGCCGGGCAACCGGGGCCGGTGCCCGCCTGTTGCCGCTTCCGGCCTGACGCCCGTCGCGGGCGGCGGGCGCAGTCGGTGCGGTGCGCCCCGCAGAGACCGCAACCGGAGCAGCGGATACGGGCGGGAACCAGAACAGTGGCTCGAGGGCTGGTAAGCCCGTCGCCAGGTACCCGACCGGGTCCTCGAGCGTCGCCGTGCGGAACGTGGCGCACCAATCTCGATGCGGGTCCCACGACGGGGGCGAGTCGTAGCGCCGATCCACCAGGTAGGGCACGAGATCGTAGGCCCACTCGGCGTAGTCCTCCGGCACGATGCGCTCCACCAGATCCGTGAGCGCGACATACGGGTCGCCACGGACGCGCTGGTTGTTCGAGACCGCCTGGAAATCCCACCTCTCGTCGCTCACGAAGGCGCCGTAGTCGAGTGGATCCAGGCTGGCGACCGCGAACAGGTATCCCGTCCCGGGGTAGTCATCCACGACGAAGGCCGTCTCATGGCGTTCACCGCCGCGCGAGGAATTGTCGTCTCCGGGCCCGGTGGGGAACAGCACGCGGACGCGCCCCTCGGTGTCGATGCGGAAGACCGTGACGTATGCATCGGTGCTGGAGCGGAACCACACCTGTACCGGATCGCCGCGACCGAATACGTCACGCTGGGTGATCCACAGCTCGATGAGGGGATAGTCGGCGGCTGGTGCGTCACCCACTCGGGCGAGCGCTTCGCCGCCGAGCACGGCGGTTGCGCCCACCAGGGTCAACAAGGTTGTGAGGATAACCCGTGCCATCGCCTCCTCCACGGCCCCGTGGGAAGCACACAGCAGCCAAGGGGTTAGAGTGCATGTGGCGTGCCACGCCCGAGCAAAGGCGTATAATGTGTAATCACAATGACTTACGGCGCACGTGCTGGTGCTGGGCGAGCCCGTTCTGTCCCCGATGCTGGACGCGGTGTCGGCGGTTTGACCGCCCGCAGCGGGGCGGGTACGATCAGGGAATCGCGTGATGCTGAAGACCAAGCGCCTCGATCTACTGAACCCCTATGAGGTCGCGCAGCTCGGTGACATCGAGCTCGTGGCTCGCGGCGTCGTGGAGGGTTTCCTTGCGGGCCTGCACCGCTCGCCGTTTCGCGGGTTCTCGGTGGAGTTCGCCGAGCAC
>JBDHJR010000063.1:0-3065 GCA_039586815.1 Gemmatimonadota bacterium
CGGAACCCTTCGGGTCAGCAAAAAGGGAGGGCCGGTGGGCCCTCCCTCAATGTGTCCGCGGAGGTGGACACTCGAGCCGCTAGTCCAACCGCGGCCCGATGATTTGGGCAAACCGGTTGCGAGCTCGGTTCAGCCGGCTCTTCACGGTGCCCAGGTTGCACTTCGTGATCTCGGCGATCTCTTCGTACGTCTTCCCCTCCAACTCGCGCAGCACGAACACCACACGATGGTGCTTGGGCAGCTGCGCCACCGACTCTTCGACCAGCTGCCGCAGCTGGCGCCTGCGGTAGAGGTCTTCCGGCCGGTGGTGGGGGTCCTCGAACTGGAGCGGTCGATGGTCGGCCTCCCAGTTCTTTTTGATTGTCTGGAAGAGGACCAGCGGGCTACGGCTGCGGTTCCGCAACTCGTTCTTGGCCAGGTTCGACGCGATGGTGTAGATCCACGTCGAGAACTTCTTGCTCTGGTCGAACCGCTGCAGGTGGCGATGGACGCGGATGAAGACCTCCTGTACCAGGTCTTCGGCGCGCTCGCGATCGCCGATGGTCCGGTAGATGAAGTTGAGCAACCGCTTCTGGTAGCGATCGACCAACTCATCGAACGCCCTCTTCCTGCCAGCCAGGTACGCCGCAACCACGCGCGAGTCGTCCAACTCGTGCAGGTCGTGGCGTTCCGCTTGGCGCGCGGACACGGGCCTGGCCCGCGCTCGGGTCTCGATGGGTGCCGTCATTGGTAGCTCCCGGGCTCCCGCCACCGGACGGGCGCCCTCATTCGGACAAGAAACGGTTCGCTAAGGTCTCCTCCTTCCCGGCACCCTATTCAGCACAAACCGTACCGATTGGGTCCCCGCTCCGGATTCCGCCAGCGCAAGTCATTGTATAGCAATGGGATGGAAATTGACCGTTCGGGAGATCCCCGATATGGCTGGCTACGGGCCGGCTGTCCTCGATAAGAGACAGCGTCTACAGATTGAGGCGGTACCCAGCGACGTAGAGCAGAGCCACGATTGACTTGGCGTCAGCGATCTCCCCATCCCGGATCATCTCGAGCGCCCTGGCGAGCGGCACCGGCTTCATCTTGATGAACTCGTCGGCCTCGTGGTCCGGTTCCCCCACGGTCAGTCCGGTAGCCAGGAAGATGTGGATCCGCTCGTCGGTGAACCCCGGGGTGGTGAAGACGGTGGTCAGGTGCTCTACGGCCTCGGCAACCGCCCCCGTCTCCTCGGTGAGCTCGCGGCGGGCGCAATCGGCGGGGTCCTCTCCGGCCTCGAGCACCCCGGCCGGAACCTCCCAGATCGTCCCGCCTGCGGCATAGCGGTACTGCTCGATGAGAAGCACTGAGGGCTCGGGGCTGTCGGGGTCCGACAATAGAGGCACAATGGCGGCCGCCCCCGGGTGCCGCACGATCTCGAGGTCGAACTCCCTGCCGGAGGGTCCGCGCACCCTGTCCACGTCTACCTTGACCAACTTGCCGTCGTAGGCGCGGCGGGTGGAGATGCGGGCGGGTTGCTCGTCGGGCACCGGCGAGGGCCTACGCGTCCCGCGAGAAGACGACAACCACCTTCTGCTCCGGAAGAGGCTGGATCGAGTGGAAGTCCCACCCCATGCGGGCGCGTTCGTTCATGAGGTCGGTCATGGCGTCCTCGTCCTCGCGGACCTTCCCCTGCAGCCGGAGGATCACTACCTGGAACTCTCGCATTCGCGCCTCGCTGTGGGAGTCGCTGGCGGTGGGGTACCGCCGCTCAGAATGTAGCAAATTGGGGACGCGGCGCGACGCGTCCTGCGGCAAGATGCGTGGCGGCTCGGCCATGCCAGGTCCCGGGCGGCCACCCGGCGGAGCCGGTTGGTGCCCCCCTGCCCCGCAGCAGGAGCACATCGTGGTATTGCGTTGGCTCGGTGCATAAGACAGTGATTATGCGGGGCCTTGCGCAACTTCACGATGTTGCGTTCTTGCGTTATTCGCATGTGACAAGGCCGCTTGCGGGGTACGCGGGGCACATTATCCATTGCCGTACGCAGCCATCCAGGCCTGAGGAGTACGAGTGATGCGCGGATCAGGAGCGTTCCCCATATCCATCGAGAAGGCCGTGCGCAGGATCTTCGGCACGGCCACGATTGTCTTTGCCGGGGTGGGCTTTGCCGTGGGCGACGATCCACGCTGGTTCGTGGCATCGGGCATGTGCGGCGTGCTGTGGTGGAGCTGGGATCTGCTCCTGGAGTACGTGGTCACGCCGGTCGGCGACTGGATCTCGGGCCAGCTCATCGGTGGTGGCTTGATGGGGTCCTCGGCGGGGATGCGGCCCAATCTGGAGGAGATGATCGGCCTGCTCGAGGGCCATCTGCGACGGGGCACGTCGCGCAAGGTCGACATCAATGCGGCAGTGCGGCTCGAGGAGATCTACCGCACGGTGAAGAAGGACCCGGGTCGTGCGCGGGAGGTCATTCGCATCGCCCGGGAGCGCTACCCCGACGCCGCCGAGCTGGCGCGCTACGCAACGGATGAGACAGTCGATGACGTCGTGCTGCCCGGAGAGGAAGTGGAGTAGCGCGAAGGGCTGCCACGGCGGCCGGGTTTGAGTAGATTATCCGCCCCCGGCCAGGTAGCTCAGTTGGTAGAGCAGGGGACTGAAAATCCCCGTGTCGGCGGTTCAATTCCGTCCCTGGCCACTGTGCCGGTGGGTCACCTATCTGTAGCTGCGCCGCGAAGATGCGGGAGCACGGGGTCTCGGGTCAAGAGACCCCTTCTGCTTTCAGGTGTGCGGATCAGTGTGCCGGCGCTCTACCTTCGGACCAACACCTCCCACTGCTGCCGCAGCAACCGCCGCTGCTCGCGCTCTGAGTCCCGGTCTAGAATGATTCCCTGGCCCATGAGGGAGTCCGCGAGTAGCCGACCGCGTACGTGGGCCTCCCGCTTGGTAAACCCGGCCGCACGGAACAGTCCCTCAACGTAACGCCGCCGCCGCGCCTCGACCTGCCGCACGCGCGTGGCCACCTCGGGATCAGATTGAGCCCAACCCCGCATCCCCGTGTCGTAACGGTTCCGCCGCCGCAGCACGACGTCCTCCATCA
>JBDHJR010000064.1:0-2992 GCA_039586815.1 Gemmatimonadota bacterium
GTTCTTCTCCCAGCCGCCGTGGTACAGCGGCTTGATCTGGTCTACCTCCTCGTAGAACCGCTTCTTGTCGAGCGGCCGCAGCGTGATCTTCTTGCGCTCGGCGATCAGCTTGGCGCCCCGCACCAGCCGCTCCGGCAGCTGATTGCTCACCGTCTGGTACTGGTGCAGGTCCATCGCCTTGGTGAGGCCCGCGCGCTCCACCAGGGTCGCGTAGTACGGTGGATTGTGCGGGTTCAGCAGGGTGGGTGGCGTGTCGAACCCGTCCACCAGCAGGCCACACTCGTCATTGGTGGAGAACGAAGCGGGCCCGCGCATCGTGTCGAGCCCCCGCTCCCTCAGCCAATCAGCGGCGGCATCGAACAGCGCATCGGCCGCGGGCTGGTTGTCGGCGCACTCGAAGAAGCCGAAGAAGCCCACCCGGTCTTCCTGGAACTCGTTGTGTGCCCGATTGTGAATGGCTGCTATGCGCCCCACGATGTCTCCGGAGGGAGACTCGGCGAGGAAGTACTGCGCGTCCGCGTGCTGGAAGAAGGGGTTCTTCTCCTGCGACAGCATCGTGCGAACGTCCATACGCAACTGGGGGACCCACATGGGGTCCCCTCGGTGCAGGCGATATGGAAAGGCTATGAACCGCTCGAGGTCGGCGCCCGTTTCGACCGGGCGCACGACCACTCCTGCCGTCAAATGACCCCCATCTCCCGACCGAGCCTCCCGAAGGTCTCGAGCGCGGAGTCGATCTGATCCGCGGTATGGGTGGCCATGAGGCTCGCCCGCAGGCGGCACTCGTCGGGCGGCACCGCTGGGGGCACGACCGGGTTGGTGAATACGCCGCCGTCGAACAGTCTGCGCCAGAAGGCGAACGTGTCGGTGATCGTGCCGATCAGCACGGGCACGATGGGCGTCTCGGTTGGGCCGATGTCGAACCCGAGGCTGCGGCAGCCCTCCTGGAAGCGCTTCGTATTCTCCCACAACCGCTCGCGCCGCTCCGGCTCCGCGATCATGACCTCGAGCGCGGCGAGCACACCGGCGGTGTTCGCGGGTGGCAGCGCGGCGGTGAAGATCAACGGGCGGCTGTTGTGCTTGAGGTAGTGGATGACGACCTCGTCGCCGGCCACGAAGCCGCCGATGGAGGCCAGCGACTTGGAGAAGGTGCCGACCACCAGGTCCACCTCGTCGGCCAGCCCGAAGTGCGCCGCGGTCCCGTCACCCCTGGGACCGAGCACGCCCACCGAGTGGGCATCGTCCACGGCGAGCGCAGCTCCGTACTGCTGTGCCAGCTTCAGCAGGCTGGGCACGTCGGCGATGTCGCCTTCCATGGAGTAGACGCCGTCTACGATGATCAGCGTGCCGCGGTCGTTGTGGCGCTGCAGCAGCAGCTCGAGCTGCTCCAGGTTGCCGTGGCCGAACCGCACGGTCTCGCCAAACGACATCTTCGCGCCGTCCACGATCGACGCGTGGTCCAGCTTGTCGATCAGCACGACGTCGCCGCGTCCCACCAACCCGGAGATGAGCCCCAGGTTGGCCTGGTAGCCTGTGGAGAAGACCAGCGCGGTCTCCTTGCCGAAGAACTCCGCCAGCCGGCACTCCAGGTGCTCGTGCAGGTCGAGCGTGCCGTTGAGGAAGCGGCTCCCGGTGCAGCCCGAGCCGTACCGCTCGAGTGCGGACTTCGCCGCCTCGAGCACCTGGGGATGATGGGTGAGGCCCAGGTAGTTGTTGGACCCCATCATGATCCGTTTCTGGCCCTCGATGGTGACGATCGTGTCTTCCGACTCGGAGATCGGCTTGAAGTAGGGGTACAGGCCTGCGGCCTGCACCTCTCGCGCTATCGTGTAGTTCTTGCACTTCTCGAACAGCGCAACCTGCTGCAGGGTATGCGTGCCCACGGGCTCTCTACTCCGGAAAAGGAAAAGACGCCCGAAACGGCTCGTACCCCCCCGTCGCGGGCTGTACGAAAGTACCCCCCACCGGGGTCTGACACAAGGGACCCTAAGTGCCCGATGTGCTTGGGGTTCTGAGGTTTAGGGGCGGAACTCCCTGCGGTAAGAGGGGTTATGGGAAGGGGGCCAGGAGGAGTGAGCCCGCCCACCGCAGCGCCCCAGTGGCCTGGTTAGTTTTCGAGTCATTCGACCGTCCGTGAGTGTGTGCCAGTGAGCCGACTGAAGTGCCCCGTGCGAGCCCGACACGCCGCCATCGTCCTGGCGGGCGTGTTGCTCGTGCTGCCCCGCACTGCCGGCGCTCAGACGGACGTGGAGATGGTGGGTCGCATGCGCGGTGGGGCGCGGCCGCCGCGCGGGTACTACGAAGTGCTGCAGCGCGATCCGCAGGCGTTCCGCTTCTCACCCGACAACGGCTGGATCCGGCGCTCCAGGGCGGTGGCGCGGCGCCGCGCGGAACTGCGGGCCACGATGCAGCGCGGCTTGGCGCCGCGGCGCGCGCCCGGACAGTCGAGTGTTCCAGAAGCACAACTGAGCCGCGCGCCGGCCGCCTGGGGTCCCGGGACCGTGGTGCAGGGGAACCTCAACGTGCCGGTGCTGCTGGCGGCGTACGCCAATACCCCTCCCGGCGATACAACCGGGCCCCTGTCGCGCTCGATAATGGAGACGCGGCTGTACGGCACGCACGCCGGGCCGCCCTACTCGGTATACAACTACTACCAGGAGGTCTCGGGCGGCAGGCTGTTCGTGAACGGCACCGTGCTCGACTGGACACAAGTATCCCAGGTCGACACGCACTACGAGGGTGGTGCGGGATGCAACGGCCTCTGCTTCAGCGCTCGAATCGATCAGCTCATCGCGGAGCTGGTGGCCGCGCACGATGTGGCGGTGGATTTCGGCCAGTTCGACAACGACGGTGCCGACGGGGTGCCCAACTCGGGCGACGACGACGGCTACGTGGACGCCCTCGTGGTGGTCCACCCCGAGGTGGACGGCTCCTGCGGCCTCGTCAATCCGAGTTCGGCGGAGAACATCTGGGCCCACGCCTGGACGGTGAC
>JBDHJR010000065.1:0-4439 GCA_039586815.1 Gemmatimonadota bacterium
GGCGATCGCGCGCTGGGGGGATCGCGGTGTGGTTCGGACATACTCGCCCATGCACACGGTGGGCGGTTTCGTGGTGGTCGATCCGTGGCCGCCGCGGCGCCCGCGGCGCCCCGTGGAGCTCGAGGCCCGGACCGCGGTCGATCCGGTCGCGCGTCTCCGCGCCCTGGTAATGCTCGAGGGCAAGCGCGGTGTTGGCTTGAGCGAGCTGCCGGTGCGGCTCGGCATCCACCCGGAGCAGGTCAACGGAATCGTCGAGCGTGTCACCGAGCTGGGCGTGCTGGCCATCGGGGACCTGCTGCTGCTGCAGCAGGTGGTGGAGGATTCCAGGCAGCAGCTGGAGGAGGCGTTGGGAGCTTACCATCGCGAGCACTCCCTGGACCCCGGCATGCCGAGGGAGCTGCTGCGGGCGGCACTGGACCTGCCGCAGCTGGCGGACTACCTGGAGGAAGGTCTCGCCCACGAGGGGTGGATCGTGCTCGAAGGTGGCACGGCGCGCCTGGCCAGCTTCCAGCCCACGCTCACCGCCCGGCAGGAGGGGTGGTCGGCGCGGATTGGCACCGCGCTGGCCGATGCGGGGTATGAAGGACGCAGCCCCCAGGAGCTCAGGGAGGACGTTCCGGAGGCCGAGGTGGTGCCACTGGCCGAATACATGGTGCGGCAGGGCACAGCGGCCCGAGTGGGTAAGGAGCGATACTACGATCGAGCGGCGCTCGAGCGCCTGCGGGACGATATCGTGGAGGAGGTAGGGCGGTTGGGGCGTGCCAGTCCGGCGGAACTGCGTGCCAGGACTGGGCTTACGCGCAAGTACCTGATTCCGGTGTTGGAGTGGCTGGACGGGGCCGGATTCACGCTGCGGGATGGCGATGCCAGACGGCTGGGACCGGCGGCACGTAGGGGAAACCCTGCTTGACAATAATTGCCGCCGTAACGTAACTTGGGCCTAGTTGGAGACATACGCACTCACAACGTAAGGGGAAGTGTAACGACACCTTTTTTGTCAGACAGGAGCTTCAAATGAAGCTGTCAGCCTGGGCGGTGGCGTCGCTCGGGCTCCTGATCGCTGCACCAGCGATCGTACAAGCGCAGGAAAGCACAGCTGCATCGCCGGTGCAGTTGCACAGGAACTACCCGAATCCGTTCAATCCGGAGACGACTATCCCGTTCTCCCTCAGCTATGCGCTGTGGGAAGACGGGCAAGCTCCCGTTGTAACCCTCCGGATCTACAACATCCTGGCGCAGCTGGTGGCTGTCCCGATCCTGCAAGGTTCGGGTGAGCTATTGGAGAACGTACAGCTGGTGTGGAACGGGACGGGTGACTACACGGCCTATTGGGATGGAGTGATCGCGGGTACGGGCCGGGAGGCAGCATCGGGAGTCTACGTCTACCAGCTCATCGTAGACGGGCAGACGTTCACCAAGAAGATGACGATTGTGAAGTAGAGGTCCCCTCCCGACGAGCTAACTGCTTGTCAGGCAACCTCTTGCAGACGCGCCGGCGGGTAAGCCGGCGCGTTTGTCTTTGTGGCCGAGATGCGCCAAATTGGCGCGATTAGGTGGGCACGGCTGTTGCTCTACAAGGAGGCGAGCGCCGCGGCCGTTGCGCGGAAACGCAACACCGCAAGCCGGCCTGCGCGGCAATTAAACCAATGCGAAATAACGACTTGAGTGAATAGAACATGATCAGACCTGAACGCTTGACCGTGAAGGCTGGGGAGGCCCTGCAGCAGGCTGTGGGGCTGGCCACCGCCCGCGGCAACCCGGTGGCCAACGACGCCCACCTCTTTCTGGCGCTGCTGCAGCAGGAGGAGGGCATCGTGGTGCCGGTGCTCCAGAAGACCGGGCTCAATGTCACCGAGCTGGTGGCCGAATTGGAGCGGGAGCTGGAGCGCCTGCCCACCCAGGAGGGTGGCTCGAGCCCGACCGTGTCGCGCGAGCTGAACTCGGCGCTGGATCGGGCCGACAAGCTGGCCGGCGAGCTGGGCGACGCCTACGTGTCGACCGAGCACCTGCTGCTTGCGCTGGTGGAGACCAAGGGCACGACGGCGCGCGAGCTGCTCTCGGCGCGGCGCGTGGGCCGCGACGAGCTGCTCCAGGCGCTGGAAGCCGTGCGCGGCAGCCACAGGGTCACCGACGTGGATCCCGAGGGCAAGTACCGCGCGCTGGAGCGGTTCACCAAGGACCTCACCGAGCTGGCGGGGCGCGGCAAGCTCGACCCGGTGATCGGGCGGGACGAGGAGATCCGCCGGGTGGTGCAGGTGCTGTCGCGCCGCACCAAGAACAACCCCGTGCTGATCGGCGAGGCCGGTGTGGGCAAGACCGCCATCGTGGAGGGACTGGCCCAGCGCATCGTGGACGGCGACGTGCCCGAGTCGCTCAGGGGCAAGCGGATAATCGTGCTGGACATCGGCCAGCTCCTGGCGGGGGCCAAGTACCGCGGCGAGTTCGAGGAGCGGCTCAAGGCGGTGCTCAAGGAGGTGACCAGCAGCGAAGGCGAGTTCGTCGTGTTCATCGACGAGTTGCACACCATCGTTGGCGCCGGTGCTGCGGAAGGCGCGGTCGACGCGTCCAACATGCTCAAGCCTGCACTGGCGCGGGGCGAGCTGCACGTGGTGGGCGCCACCACGCTGGACGAGTACCGCAAGCACGTAGAGAAAGACAAGGCTCTGGAGCGGCGTTTCCAGCCCGTGTTCGTGGGCGAGCCGAGTGTGGAGCACACCATCGCGATCCTGCGCGGGCTGCAGGAGCGCTACGAGGTGCACCACGGGGTGCGCATCACCGACGCCGCGCTGGTGGCGGCGGCCACGCTGTCGGACCGCTACCTGGGCGACCGGCACCTGCCCGACAAGGCAATCGACCTGGTGGACGAGGCGGCGAGCCGGCTCCGCATGGAGATCGACAGCCTGCCGCAGGAGATCGACGAAGTAGAGCGGCGCAAGATCCAGCTGCAGATCGAGGAGCAGGCGTGCAGGAGAAGAAGGCGGCGCTGGAGGACGCGCGGCTCGAGGCCGACCAGGCAACCCGCGCGGGCGACCTGCAGCAGGCGGCCGAGATCAGCTACGGCAAGGTGCCGCAGCTCGAGCAGGACATCGAGCAGGAGAAGCAGCGCCTCGCCGAGATCCAGTCCACGGCGAAGTACCTCAAGGAGGAGGTGGGCTCCGAGGACGTGGCAGAGATCGTGGCCAAGTGGACGGGGATTCCGGTCAGTCGCATGCTCGAGTCGGAGCGGGAGCGGCTCACCAAGCTGGAGCGGGAGCTGCACCGCCGTGTGATCGGGCAGGACGAGGCCGTGGCGGCGGTCGCCAACGCGGTACGGCGCTCGCGCGCGGGGCTGCAGGATCCCAACCGTCCCATCGGGAGCTTCATCTTCCTCGGGCCCACCGGGGTGGGGAAGACCGAAACCGCGCGGGCCCTGGCGCAGTTCCTGTTCGACGACGAGCGCGCCCTCGTGCGGCTCGACATGTCGGAGTACATGGAGAAGCACGCAGTAGCGCGCATGATCGGCGCGCCGCCCGGATACATCGGGTACGAGGAGGGCGGCCAGCTGACCGAGGCCGTCAGGCGGCGACCCTACTCGGTGATCCTGTTCGACGAGATCGAGAAGGCGCACCCCGACGTATTCAACGTGCTGCTCCAGATCATGGACGACGGCCGCCTCACTGACGGGCAAGGGCACGTGGTGGACTTCAAGAACTCCGTGGTGATAATGACGTCGAACGTGGGCTCCCAGTGGATCCTCGAGTTCGGCGCTGACAATTGGGACGAGGCGGAGCGGCGCGTGTTGGACACGCTGCGCGACACGTTCAAGCCGGAGTTCTTGAACCGCGTGGACGACGTGGTGGTGTTCCGCCCGCTGGGGCGCGACGAGCTGGCCCAGATCATCGAGCTGCAGCTCGAGCAGCTGCGGCAACTAGTGGCGGACCGTGGCATCCGGATCGAGGTGGCGCCCGAGGCGAAGGAGCTGCTCACCGCCGAGGGCTACGACCCGGTCTACGGCGCGCGTCCCTTGAAGCGCGTGATCCAGCGCCGCGTGCAGAACCCGCTCGCGCTGGCGATCCTGGAAGGCGATTACGCCGAGGGCGACCTGGTGCGCGTGCTGCGTTCGGCCGACGGCAAGGACCTGGAGTTCGTGCGGGTGCCGGGTGCGGAAGCAGGCGTGCCGGCGCCCGAGCCGGTGGGGGCGTAGCGGGTGTTCCGACCAATTCCGAGAACATTCATCGTATTATCTGCCGTCGACTGTCCCACATTGGGCACATCGTGCCCCGCAAGGGGTCTGGCGCGCCGACAGAAGAGATAGCAATTTCGTGGCGTCGAAGACCTCGACAACGACAATCGCCGTAGCGTAGCCAGCGGCGCGATCAGCGTGTCCGGAGCCCTCTACCGGACGTCATCCTGACCGCGACACGCAGCGCCGATGGCCCGACGGCCCCGCCGCGCACGCG
>JBDHJR010000066.1:0-4023 GCA_039586815.1 Gemmatimonadota bacterium
ACGGATCCGAGGAGGAACTGCTGGCGCTAAACATCGCGCGGGACGTGTACGCGGACTGCGATACGCGCGAGCAGCTCATCGAGCAACACCGGGACGCCGAGCAGATCGTGGGTTCCGAGGTCGAGTGGAAGCGGAAGGACGGTGAGCCGTTCACCGTGCGCCTGAGCGGCCGGCCGGTGCGCGAGGCGGGGCGGGGGATCGTGGCCTTCGAGATGATCGCCGAGGACGTCACCGAGCGCCGCGTGTTGGAGGACCAGCTGCGGCACGCACAGAAGATGGAGGCGGTCGGACAGCTCACAGGCGGCATCGCGCACGACTTCAACAACCTGCTCACCGTGATCATGGCGAACGCCGACATGCTGGAGCGCGGACTGCCGGACGGCGACGGCGAGCTCATCGAAGACCTGACCGACCTGCGGCGCGCGGCTCAGCGCGGCAGCGACATGGTTAAGAAGCTGCTTGGCTACAGCCGTAGGGGGATGATCGCGCTGCGGCCGCTCAACATCGCCACCGTGATCGCCGAAATGCTTCCCACCATGCGGCGCATCCTCCCGGAGCACATCGAGGTGCGGTTTCTGCCGCGTGGTGCCGAGGCCGTGGTGCAGGCCGACGAAGGTGCCCTCGAGCAGATCATGTTCAACCTTGCCACCAATGCGCGCGACGCGATGCCGGAGGGCGGTCTGCTGCGGATCGAGGTGAGCCACGTGCTGCTGGACGACGAGCACCACTCGGTGCGGGGCTGGGGCGGCGCCAGCGGGGAGTACGTGTACGTAGCCGTGACCGACACCGGCCACTCACCACCAAGCCCACCGGCCTCGGCACCGGCCTCGGGATGGCCATGATCTACGGCCTGGTGAAGCAGCAGGAGGGCTACATCGACATCCGGAGCGACGTGGGAAAGGGGACCACCGTGGGTCTCTACTTCCCCCTCGCGGTGGACGAAGGAACCCGGGTGGAGGAGGAGGAAGTGGATCGGAGGGCCCCGCGCGGGACCGAGACCATTCTGCTCGTGGAGGACGAGGACGCCATTCGGCGGGCGGCGAAGCGCCTGCTGGAAAAGGTGGGCTACACCGTGCTCCTCGCGGCCGACGGCGAAGAGGCGCTCGATGTGTTCGGAAAATACGAGGCCGACATAGACCTCGTCATCACCGACCTGGTGATGCCTCACATAGGCGGCCTGGAGTTACACGACACGCTGCGCGACCAGGGGAAGTCCGTGCTGTTCCTGTTCACCAGCGGCTACGCCGGTGACGCCGACGACAACGGCTCCCTCGATCCTTCTCTGCCCTTCGTTCACAAGCCGTGGGACGTGGACGAGCTGCTGCACAGGGTGCGCGGCCTGCTGGACCGATCCGTGGCGTGAGGGCGTGGAATCCCCGCTGCAACCTGTGCATCTTTCATGGCCTCATGAATCCGTTTGAATTCGTCAGGGTGGAAGGAGTGGTCGAGGATGAGCGGTGATATTCAGGTGCCGATTCCCATCAACGAGCCGGTGGGCTCCTATGCACCGGGGACGCCGGAGCGCCGGGCGCTGAAGGCGAAGCTCGCCGAGATGCAGGGGCAGGAAATTGAGTTCCCCCTGATCATCGGGGGCAAGGAGGTTCGCACCGGCAAGATCTACAAGGCCGTCATGCCGCATCGGCACGGGCACGTTCTCGCCAAGTGGCACATGGCCGGCAAGGACGAGTCCCAGATGGCCATCGCCGCCGCCCGAGAGGCCTGGAGGGAGTGGTCGGAGTGGTCCTGGGAGGACCGGGCCAGCGTGTTCCTCAAGGCCGCCGACCTGCTGGCCACGTCATGGCGCGACGCGGTGAACGCAGCCACCATGCTGTGCCAGAGCAAGACGGCCCACCAGGCGGAGATCGACGCCGCGTGCGAGTTGATCGATTTCTTCCGCTTCAACGTGCACTTTGCCGAGCGGCTGTACGAAGATCAACCGCTCTCGGCTCCCGGGATGTGGAATCGCGCGGAGTACCGCCCCCTGGAGGGGTTCATCTACGCGATCACACCGTTCAACTTCACGTCCATCGCGGGCAACTTGCCGAGCGCTCCAGCCATCATGGGCAACACCGTGGTGTGGAAGCCGTCCCGGACCGCGGTTTTCAGTGGTTACTACCTGATGCGGATGTTCGAGGCAGCGGGCGTGCCGCCCGGCGTGATCAACTTCCTGCCGGGAGACCCCCGTGCCGTCACGCAGGCCGTACTGGACTCGCCCGACTTCGGCGGCATCCACTACACCGGATCCACCGGCGTCTTCCAGAGCTTCTGGCGGACCATCGGGGAGAAGATCGAGAACTACAAGACCTACCCGAGGATCGTGGGAGAAACGGGCGGCAAGGACTTCATCATCGCGCACTCGAGCGCAGACCCGGACGCCCTCGTCACAGCGATCGTGCGAGGGAGTTACGAGTACCAGGGGCAGAAGTGCTCTGCGGTCTCCCGCGTCTACGTGCCCGACTCGCTGTGGAAACGCATCCGTGGCGACTTGCTCGACCAGGTGGCGGGCATCCCGATGGGCGACGTGGCCGAATTCCGCAACTTCATGGGCGCGGTGATCGACGAGAAATCGTTCGACGACATCTCCGGGTACATCGAGCACGCCCGCGGCTCCAAGGACGCCGAAGTGCTGGTGGGCGGCCAGTGTGACAAGTCGGAGGGGTATTTCATCCGTCCCACGGTGGTGCAGGCGCACAAGCCCGACTTCAAGCTGATGTGTGAGGAGATATTCGGCCCGGTGGTGACCGTGTACGTCTACAAGGAATCGGATTGGGAGAACGCACTCCGCCTGGTGGACGAGACGTCGCCATACGCATTGACGGGTGCGGTGTTCGCCGAGGACCGCAAGGTGGCAACGGCCGCCGCGAGGCGGTTACGTCATGCGGCCGGCAACTTCTACATCAACGACAAGCCGACCGGTGCCGTGGTGGGCCAGCAACCGTTCGGCGGGGCGCGCGCCAGCGGCACCAACGACAAGGCGGGCTCCATGATGAACCTGCTGCGCTGGGTCTCGGCGCGGTCGATAAAGGAGAACTTCGTCCCGCCGATCGACTACCGGTATCCCTACATGGGCGAGGAGTAGCCCGGCGGTCCCGCCGGGCGCCCCCTCCAGGGGCGGGTGAACGGGCCTCCGAGCCCGCAAACCCGCCCCTTTGTGCGCTAAGTCACTGTCCAGCATGTGATTTAGGCACTTGTTTCCAACCCAGGACCTCCCGAGATTGCGGCATCTTGCCACAACTCCTCCGTAAGGACTGGTAGGCGTGCGAATTACGAGATTCATTCCGGCCCTCCTGGCCGCGGGAGTGACTGTTACGGGCTGCGAGCCCGGCAGCATCACCGAGGCCAGGGAAGAGCTCCAGGACGGCCCGGCGCGGACGCTGCAGCTCAGCCTTCCGGTCGCCAGGGACACGTTCGAGCATCACGGGAGCGGTTTCCGGGCCCCTCCCGCCCGTCAACTACTCGGTGCAGGACGGCGTCGAGTTCGTGGCCGACCTCGACTCGATCCTGGGTGGGTTTAAGGACGCGGTCCGTGGCGCTACACTGAACACGGCGTTCGCTGCCGTCACCGTGGTCAACCAGGCCGATGTCCCGGCGACCCTGACGGACTTCTTCGTCCGCATCGTGCGGATCGATCCCGCAACCGGTTTCCTGGACAGCGTGCTCGGGCAGCCTGACTGGCAGACGGATGGCGGTGGGGCCCCGATTGAGGCGCTCCTGTCTGACGGGGCCGGGAACACCTTCGCGGTGCCCCGCAGCGGGACCGCGATAGACACGCTGTTTTCGGCCGCTCTGGTGGACCGCTTGGTGGACATGCTGATCGACGGCGAGCGTGTCGCTCTCGTGGGGGCCGGCGACGTCACTGTGGGTGACGGTTCCAATGCGACCATTGGGGCCACCGACGAGCTCCTCATCACGCTCAAGCCCGTCATCGGGTTCGACTTCACGCTGCCGCCGGCTGGTGTGGGCATCGACAGCAGCGTCGCGGAGAAGGGGCTCGACCTGGAACCGGACAACGCCGACGACATG
>JBDHJR010000040.1:0-13468 GCA_039586815.1 Gemmatimonadota bacterium
CTCGGGCTCGGCCTCCGCCTCGAGCGGCGCGGGCGTGCCCCCGGTCAGCCCCTCCACCTCCGGTGCCGACTCGACTTGGAGCGTTTCCTCCTCGGCCACCTGCTCCAGCTGCCCCGATTCCCGCATCTGCTGGGCGATCGCCATGGGATCGTGCTCCGCCTCCGGCCCACTGGTTCGGGGTGCAGCCGGAACAGGCTCCGCTGGCGCCTCCGCCGGCGCATCCAGCTCGGAGGGCTCCAGTGCGGCGGGCTGCGAGAACGCCTCCAGCGCCGCGTGCGCCTCCTCGTTCATCGGATCGACCTCGAGGAGCCGTTGCAGCCAGTGGCGTGCCTGCGCCTCGTTGCCCGCGCGGGTTGCGATGTCGCTCAGCGCCTTGATCGCGATGATGTTTTCGGGATCGAGCTCGAGCACACCCTGAAATGCCGTCCCCGCCTCCTCATCCTCTCCCCTGTCGAGCAGGCAGCGCCCCCGCACGATGTGGCCGCTCGTGTAGTTGGGACGCTTCTCGATCCAGGTGTTGAGGATGTCCAGGGCCATGTCGAGCTCGCCCGCCTTGCGATAGGCGTCGGCCAGCGCAGCGAACCACTGTTCCGGCTTCTCGCCGAAGCGCTGCTCGAGCTTCTCGATCTCGCTTTGATAGGCCATGGCGCGGGGTGGAATGGGTGTATGTCGTGTTGCCAACCGAACTTAGTGCACTTTGGGGTGGTGTCAACAGCCGTTGCGCCCTCCCCCGCTTGAGATTCCCCCTTGTCACACTTAGACTTAGCGCCTCGCGGGGGGGCACTACACCGGGGCAACGAGGAGTCACCAAAATGATGCGAACCATGCGCTCGATCGCCCCCTGGATCATGGCGATCGTCGCTGTCAGCTTCGTCGGCTGGATGGTCTTCGAGGTGGGCATGGACGTGCGCGGCCAGGCCACCGGAGCTCCCCTCGACGAGATAGCGCGGGTGAACGGCCAGAAGATCGACGTGCAGACGTTCTACGCCGCCGTGCGGCAGGCGCAGGAGATGGCCCGCGAGCAGGGTGCGCCGACCCCCAGGACGCTGGAGGAGCAGCGCCGCCTGGAGGACGACGTGCTGGAGCAGCTGGTGCAGCGGATCCTGCTCGACGACGAGTACCGGCGACACGAGATCACGGTCACCGACCAAGAGCTGCGGCAGGCGCTGCGGCTCGCCCCGCTGCCCGATCTGCGCCAGGTGGAGATCTTCCAGACCGACGGTCAGTTCGATCTGGAGAAGTACCAGCGCTACCTGTTCTCGGGCGCCGATCCGGGGTTCGCGCTGGCGCTCGAGGCGCGCTACCGCGAGGAATTGCCGCGCGTGAAGTACTTCGAGCGGATTGCGATGGGCGCAAACGTCTCGGACGCCACGCTGTGGCAGGTCTATCGCGATGAGAACGACTCGGCGACAGCCAACATGGTTGCGCTGGTCCCCGCCGTGCTGGTGCCCGACGACGAAATCGAGGTGAGCGAGGAGGAGCTGCGGGCCTACTTCGACGCGCACTCCGAAGATTTCGAGCAGCCGGCGCAGGCGTTCCTGAGTTATGTCACTATCTCCCGGGAGCCCAACGCGGCCGATTCGGTGACAGCGCTGGAGCGCGCACAGGCAATCCGGGATGAGATCCTGGCGGGCACCGACTTCGAGGCGGTTGCTGCCCGCGAGTCCGCCGACTCGGCGAACCGCGACACGGGAGGCGACCTCGGCGAGGTGGAACGCGGGGCGTTCGTGCCGCCGTTCGAAGAGGCGGCGCTGGCGCTGCGCCCGGGACAGCTGTCGCAACCGGTGCTGACCCGATTCGGGTATCACATCATCCGCCTCGAGTCGCGGCAGGGCGATACCTACCACCCGCGCCACATCCTGATCCCGATCGAGCTATACGGGGAGCACCTGGACATGGTCGACAGCCAGGCCGACTCCCTTGACATGCTCGCTGCGGATCAGGACGACCCCACGCTACTCGACTCTGTGGCGGTCGACATGGGGCTCGACGTGCTCCCGGCACCGCCACTGCGGCAAGGTACGCGCATGGTAGTGGACGGCGGTTTCGTACCCGACGTGGGCGTCTGGGCGTTCGAGTCCCAGGACGGACAGACATCGTCGGTGATCGAGTCACGTTCCTCCTACTTCGTGTTCCGCCTGGACAGCATTCTTCCGGCGGGCGTGCCGTCGCTCGAGGAGGTGGTCGAGGACGTGCGCCGCGACGCCAGGACAGAGAAGAAGTGGCAGCGGACGCGAGAGCTGGCCCAGGCCATCGCGGATGCGGTGGCGGCTGGGGCCGAGCTGGAGGCAGCCGCGGAGCAGTATGGCGCCACCGCGCGGTCCATCGGGCCGTTCACCCGCGCCAACCCCGGTCCCGCACTAGCTGAGGCGCCCGAGGCCGTGGGCGCCGCATTCGGCCTGCCGCTCGCCACGGTTGGCGGCCCGTTCGAGTCGCAGTTCGCGATCTTCCTGGTGGAGCCGACCCGCTTCAGCTTCGCCGACAGCACCGCCTTCGTGGCGCAGCTCAACGACCTGCGGCTACAGGCTAGGACGCAGGCGCGCCAGGGACGACTGCAGCTGGTTCTGTCCTCCGTGCGGCAGGACGCCGACGTGCAGGACAAGCGAGTCGAGCTGCAGCAGGCACAGCAACAGCAGCAGCAGCTGCCGCAGCAGAATCCGCTGGGGTTCCTGCGGTAGGGAACCAGAATGCGAAGCGCCGCCGAGTCCAGTCGGGCTCGGCGGCGCTTCGCATTTCGGTTGCGCTATGCTACTCGGAGAGCTTCTTCGGCTCCCCGCTGCGCTGCTGCTGTTGCTCTCCCGCTGTGCTCTGTGAGTCGAGCTGGCGCGGGGGGGGCGTGCCCTCTTCCCCCGTTTCGTCGATCGAGTTCTTCACCTCGCGGATGCTCTTCTTGAACTCCCGGATACCCTTCCCCATCGACGACCCGATCTCCGGTAACCGCTTGGCGCCGAACACGAGCAGCAGGATCACCATTATGACGATGAGCTCGGTGACGCCCAGGTTGAATGGCATATGCGCCTCGGGTTAAGAGCCTAGAACAGCGACCTCGCGAGCAAGTAGGCCAGGACGATCCCCACTATCCCCAGCAGCGACACCTGCACCGCGATCGGTCCCAACGTCAAACTGAAGATAATCAGGTCCAGGTGCAATGGCCCCAGGGATGGGCTGACGGTCCAGGTAAAAAACTCCTTGGCCGGCCCCTCGGGCAGGAAGCGCTTGAGCAGGGCCGAGAGAAACCCGCCCAGCACGAACCCGATCGTGAGCACTCCGACATAGAACAGCGGCTTGCGCGGTCCGATCGCCATGTGTCAGCTCCGGCGTTCCACCACGTAGGTGATGCAGTCCCGCAGCGCGTCGCGCGCACGGGACTCGGGAAGCTGGTCCGCCTCCGCCGCCGCGAGCGCCGCGAATTCCTCCGCGCGCTCCTGCGCCGCGGCGATCCCGCCCCGCTCGCGTGCGACTACCACAACCTCTGCGATCTGCTCGTCCGACGGCGACGGATCAGCCATGAGCGCCGCGACCAAAGCACGCTCCCGCTCGTCCATCGCCGGCAGCGCGGCTATCAGCGGCAGAGTGATCTTGTGCTCCCTCAGGTCGAGGCCGGCCGGCTTGCCCGTCACCTCCTGCGTACCGGTGTAGTCCAGCATGTCGTCCACGACCTGGAACGCCATCCCGAGGTAGCGCCCGTAGCGCCGCAGCGGCTCGCGATACTCCTGTTCCCCCCCGAGCGCGCCCACCTCGCACACACCCGACATGAGCGAGGCGGTCTTGGCGTCGATCAGCCGATCGTAGTCCTCCAGGGAGAAGCCCAGCACGTCGTGCGCCTCGATCTCCCGCATCTCGCCGATCGTCATCTCGTTGGTCACGCGGCTCATCACTCGCAGCGGCTCCAGGTCGTCGAGGTCCACCAGCTGCTGCACTGCGCGTGAGTACAGGTAATCGCCCATGATGACGGCTACCTGGTGGCTGAACATCGCGTTTACCGTAGGCTGCCCGCGACGCAGCACCGAGTGGTCCACCGAATCGTCGTGGATCAGCGTGGCGAGGTGGATCAGCTCCACCACCGCGCCGAGCGTCACCGTGCGAGGACGCGTCGCATCCGCCGCCTGGGCAGCCAGCAGCGTCAGGGTGGGCCGGAACATCTTCCCCTTGATCCGCAGCAGGTGCTGGTTGACCGACGCGATCAGCGGGTAGTCGGCCGTGATTATGCGGCCGAGCTCATGGAAAACCTGGTCCAGCTCAGCGCGGACCGGCTCCTGAATTGACGTAAGGGATACCCCTGCGAGCTGTGGTCCCACCAATCAGCGTCCGCTCTGGGCAAGACTCTTCACCCGGTCACCTACGTCCTGGAAGTGGATGTCGATGGCGAACACCCGCTGGTAGTACGTCAGCGCCTCCGCGTTGCGCCCCTGCTCCTCCTCACAGCGTCCCAGAGAGTACAGCAATCCGATCTTGCCCTCGTCGCCGCCGCGCCCGGCGTCGACGGCACCGCGGAGCACCGTCGCAGCAACCGAGAACTGTCCCTTCTCGAAGAAGCAGTGCCCCAGGGCCTCTGCGGCCCGCAGGCGCCCTTCCTCGGAGCGGAGCGCCTTCTGGAACTCGGCGATCGCCTCGTCCAGCAGCCCCATCTCCTTGAACGCGACACCCAGGTCGTAGTGCGCCTGCCAATCCTCGTCGGCCACGTTCGCCTCGATTCCCCGCTTGAACTGGCTCAGCATCTCCTCGAAGTCGCGCTGCTCGTCACCGGTGGGCTCTTCCTCTTCGATGCGCATGCGGGTGTCCCGCACCGTCGGCTCCTCGAGCACGAGGGAGCCCAGATCCACGAAGTCCCCGGACGCGGGTGCCGCTGCGGCCGGCGCCTCGGGCTGCGCGGCGGGTGCGGCCGGCTCCGGGGGCGGCGCCTCGACTGCCGGCTCCAGCGTCTGCAGCCCGAGCAGCGCCCGCTCGCTATCCGGATCGTGCTCCAGCACCCGTTGGTATACGGCGCGCGCGCGCTCCGTGGCTCCGGTGCGGAACAGCCCATCAGCCAGCCCCAGGTACGCATCGGCGAGCCGCGCCTTGTCCCCACGGCGGAACGCGAATTCCACCAGCTTCTGGTGGTGCCGCACGCTGTTGGGGTCGAGCCGCAGGATCTCCTCGGCCAGCCCCTCGGCATGGCGCCAGTCCTCGGTCGACTCGTGGATCTCCAGCGAGATGTCCAGCTCCTCGATCCCCCGCTCCCGGTTTCCCGCCTCCAGCAGGGCTTCACCCAGTGCGCGGTGCAGTGCGGGGTCATCCGGGTCCTCCGCAACCCGGTCCTCGAGCTCGGCGACGCTGGCGGGCACGACCGCGGCCGGAGGCGGCTCTTCGACCTGCACTCCCGCGGCCCCCACGTCCGGCGGCACCGGCGTCCGGGCCACGTCGCCTGGCTCTGCCTCGGCTACGGCGGCGCCCGCTTCGTCGAGCCCGGCCGCGACATCGATCTCGGGCACGTCCATTTCGGCGCTGCCCGAGTCTCGCCCTTGCACTGCGGGAACCGGCGTGGACGGCGGTGAGACCTCGGGGTACTCGGGCTCGGCCTCGGGCGGCGGCGCTGGCGCCGTCTCGACCGCCGCTTCGTCCGGCGGCTCGATGATGGCGTCGGGCGGTACGAACCCCTCCGAGACCCGCTCCGCCGTCTCTGCCTCCGGCTCCGCAGTCTCCACGGCGGGCGCCGCGGCGCGCTCCTCGGGGGGCTCGATGATCGCGTCGGGCGGCACGAACCCCTCGGAGACCCGCTCGACCTCCTCGATGGCAGCTTCGCTCAGCCCCTCGACCTCGGTTACCTCTTCCACCGCAGCCACGTCAGCGTCCATCGCCGTTGGCTCGATGTCGATGACCGCCACTTCCTCCTCGGCGGGCGCCTCGAACTCCGCACCGGCGTCGAGCCCGTCCACCGACTTCACCTCCCCCACCTCCACGTCGGGCACGTCCAACTCCGCCAGCGCCTCCACATCACCCGCCTCCTCCGCCACCGCGAGGTAGTCGGCCGACCCCCGCTCCAGCTCGATGGGCTCAGGCTTCGCGGTCGGCGGCTCGGGCGGAGCTTCCTCAGCCAGCGAGGTGGGCTCTACGTCCAACTCCTTCGCGGGCGGCGCGGCCGGTTCCGGCTCGGCCACGGCTGCCGCAGCTTCTGCCTCGGGCTCGCTGAGATCGAGGAACACCAGATCGCTCGGCTTGGACTGCTCCTTCAGCGCCGGCCTGGGCGCCGTATCCAGATCGAAGTCCGGATCGAGCGCCTGGATCTTCTCCAGAGTGGCGCGGCTCTGCCGCTCGTCGCCCCTGGCCTCGAGCTCGTGGTACAGCTTGGCGAGCTGCTCCTTCGCCTCGTCGGTGCGGGCGGCAGCCTTGAGCTGCTCGGCCAGCAGCAGGCGGATCTCTTCGTTCTCGGGCGATAGGTCCGCGAACTCCTTCAGTGCATTGAAGGCGTCCTCGAGCTGGCCGGCCTGCTGCATGCGACTGGCGTACTCCAGCAGGTTCTGCTTCGCCTCGGCGACGAAGCCCCGCTGCACCATCAGCGTCGCCAGCTTGAGATAGACCGGGGTGCGCCCCGGCGCGTTACGCAGGATCTTGTTGCACAGCGCGATCGCGTTGTTGTGGAGGCCCGACTCCTCGTAGATGGTGGCCGCGCGCTCGTACGTCTCGACCGCGGCCTGTACCTTGCCGGTCTTCAGATACAGGTCGCCGACCTTGTTGAACAGCGACAACTCCTTATCCATCTCGGGGGTGCCTTCCAGCCCCTTCAGGATCTTGGAGTATTGGTCGAGCGCCTTCTCGATCTGGTTCTTGGTCTCGAACTTGCGCGCTTTTTCCTTGGCCTTCTCGACGTTCAGGGCAGACCTCTACCGGCTGTAGGTGGAAGACGGATAGGACGCGGATTTGCTCAAGCCATTCAAACTACAAAATTTACGGGCCTCCGGCGAGGGTGACAAGCGCGGCCTGCAAGCCACACCTCAGTGACCAGGTTGTCGCCGTACCAATAGACCAGCTCGCGCCAGTCGCGCACCGCCACCAGCACCAGATCGGCCCGAAAGCCGGGGGCTATCTGGCCCCGGGTGTGGGCCTCCCCCACGGCTGCCGCCCCGTTCACGGTGATCGCAGTGATCGTCTCGGCCGGGACCATGCCGCACTGCGACGCGGCCAGCGTGGTCATCAGCGGCAGGCTCATCCCGGGCGAGCTGCCGGGGTTGAAGTCGGTGGCGAGTGCCACCGCCGCTCCAGCATCGATCAGGCTGCGCCCCGGTGCCTGGCGCCGCTGCCCCAGGAACATCATGGTGCCGGGCAAGAGCACTGCGACCGTATCGCTGGCAGCCAGCGCGGCGATCCCCTCCTCGGAGATTGCGGCCAGGTGGTCCGCGCTCGCAGCACCGAGTTGCGCCGCCAGCTCGGCCCCACCCGACGGGTCCAGCTCGTCCGCGTGCAGTTTGGCGCGCATCCCGTGCCGCGCCGCCGCATCGAGCACGCGGCGTGACTGCTCCGTGGTGAACACGCCGGGCTCGCAGAACACGTCGCAGTAACGTGCCACCCCCTGGCGCTCCACCGCGGGGAGCATCTCGTGAATCACGAGGTCCACGTACTCGTCGGGGCGGGGCCGGTACTCCTCCGGCACCTCGTGCGCACCGAGAAAGGTGGGCACGACCTGGGGGCCCGCGTCTGCGGCCATGGCCGCGATCACGTCGAGTTGCTTGAGCTCGGCCTCGAGCGACAGCCCGTAGCCCGACTTCACCTCCACCGTGGTACTCCCCAACGCCAACAGGTGGTCCAGGCGTCTCCGCGTGAGGTCGGCCAACTCGTCGTAGGAGCGCTGCCGCACGTCCCGCACGGAGGAGAGGATGCCGCCCCCAGCGGCGGCGATCTCCTTGTAACCGGTTCCCCGGGAGCGCCGCTCGTGGTCGGCCAGCCGCGCCATTCCGAATACGGCGTGCGTGTGACAGTCCACGAACCCCGGGAACAGCACGCCGTCCACCTCCTGCACGGTGGCGTCCCGCGCCTGGGTCATGAGCTCGGCGTGCGGCGCCACGGCGGCGATGTGGCCGTCGTCGCCGATCAGCACCGCCACGTCCGCCGCCACACCCAGCTCGGCCATCTCGGGTCCGCGCCGCGCCCGCGCCGGCCCCTGACAGGTGACGACCTGGGACGCGCCGACCAGCAGGGTGCTCAGGAGCCGGCCTCCTTCATGGGGAGCTTCATGCCGTGCCGCCGCGCCGCCACCTCAGCCTCGGGGTATCCCGCGTCCACGTGGCGGGCGATCCCGATGCCGGGATCGTTGTTGAGCACCCGCTCGAGACGCTTGGCCGCCGCGGCCGTTCCCTCTGCTACGGTGACCTGCCCGGCGTGCAGCGAGTTGCCGATGCCCACGCCGCCGCCGTGGTGGAACGAGACCCAGGACGCGCCGGAGACGGCGTTCAGCAGTGCGTTCAGAATGGGCCAGTCGGCGATCGCGTCGGAACCGTCACGCATCCCCTCCGTCTCCCGGAAGGGCGAGGCGACCGAGCCCGTGTCCAGGTGGTCACGGCCGATCACGATCGGCGCCGACAGCTCGCCGCGCTGTACCAGGTCGTTCAGCGCGAGCCCGAACTCGGCGCGCTCACCCATCCCCAGCCAGCAGATGCGGGACGGCAACCCCTGGAACGCGACCCGCTCCCGCGCCTTGTGAATCCAGCGCGACAGCAACTCGTCCTCGGGAAACAGCTGTAGTACGAGGTCGTCGGTGCGGTAGAGGTCTTTGGGATCACCCGACAGCGCCACCCAGCGGAACGGTCCCCGCCCCTCACAGAACAGCGGGCGGATGTACTCGGGCACGAACCCCGGGATGTCGAACGCGTCCTGCACGCCGGCGTCCTGTGCCTCTGTGCGGATGTTGTTGCCGTAGTCGAACGTGACGGCGCCCTGGCGTTGCATGTCCAGCATCGCCCGCACGTGCTGCGCGATCGAGTCCTTGGCACGCTTCACATAGTCCGCCGGATCACTCGCCCTCAGCGCAACAGCCTCCTGCAGCGTCATCCCGCCCGGGACGTACCCGTTGAGCGTGTCGTGGGCGGAGGTCTGATCGGTGAGCACGTCTGGGATCCACCCGCGCCGCACCATCTCCGGCAGCACGTCGGCGCAATTGCCGACGAGGCCCACCGAGAGCGCCTCCCCCTTGTCGCGCGCATCGGTCACGCGCTGCCACGCATCGTCCAGCGATTCGGTCATGACGTCGAGGTACTTGGTCTCGAGCCTGCGCCGGATGCGCGCGGGGTCCACCTCGATGGCCAGCATCGCGCCCTCGTTCATGGTGGCCGCAAGCGGCTGGGCGCCGCCCATGCCCCCGAGCCCGCCGGTCAGCACGATCTTCCCCGCGAGCGTGGCCCCGAAGTGACGCGTCGCCACGGCACCGAACGTCTCGTACGTGCCTTGCAGGATTCCCTGCGTACCGATGTAGATCCAGCTCCCGGCGGTCATCTGGCCGTACATGATGAGCCCCTGCCGCTCCAGCTCGCGGAAGTACTCCCAGTTGGCCCAGCGACCCACCAGGTTGGCGTTGGCGATGAGCACCCGCGGGGCATCCTCGTGCGTGGGGAACACGCCCACCGGCTTGCCCGACTGGACCAGCAGCGTCTCGTCGTCGCGCAGCTGCTTGAGTGCTGCCACGATCGCCTCGTACGCCTCCCAGCTGCGCGCCGCGCGGCCAGTGCCGCCGTAGATGATCAGCTCCTGAGGATTCTCCGCGACGTCGGGATCCAGGTTGTTCATCAGCATGCGCATCGCGGCCTCCTGGATCCAGCCGCGACACGAGATATCGCTGCCACGCGGTGCGCGTACCACGCGGCCCGCCGTTGCCGTCGTCATGCCAGCGCCTCCGAAACGATGAGTGCGGCCAGCCTCTCCACGTCGGGGGTGAGGGGCCGATCGTCCTCCAGCTTGGGAACCACCTCTCGCACCCGCTCATACACTCGCGCCACGCCCCGGCCCGGCGCCAGGGGGCGGCGAAACTCCAGGCCCTGCGCTCCCGCGATCAACTCCCACGCCACGACCCGCCGCGCATCGGCCAGCAGGCGACGTGTCTTCCACGCTGCGGCCATGCCCATGGGCACCACATCCTCCTGGTTCGCGTCGGTGGGGATCGATTGCACGCTGGCGGGAGCGCACAGAGTGCGGGCCTCCGCCACGAGTGCGGCCGCGCTGATCTGCGCCATCATGAGACCGGAGTTGAGCCCCGCGTCCTCGGTGAGGAACGGCGGCAGCCCATGCGACAGATCCGGGTTCATCAGCCGGTCGATTCTCCGCTCCGCCAGTCCGGCCAGCGTCGTCAGCGCGATCCCCAGCACGTCGAGCGCCAGCGCCACCGGCTGCCCGTGGAAGTTGCCGCCCGACAATATCTCGTCGCCGAACACCAGCGGGTTGTCGGTCGAGGCGTTGAGCTCCACCTCGGCAACGCTCGCCGCGTACTCGATCGCGTCGGCCACAGGCCCGATGATCTGAGGGGTACAACGCAGGCTGTAGGCGTCCTGCACGCGGTAGTCGTCTTGGCGATGTGCCTCGCGGATCTGCGAGCCGTCCAGCAGCTCGCGCATCAGCTCCGCCGCCTGCACCTGCCCTCTGTGCGGCCGCGCCGCATGAATCCGCTCGTCGAACGGTACCGGCGTGCCCATGAGCGCCTCGAGACTCATGGCGGCGGCACCCAGCGCCGTGCGCCACAGCGCCCGCGCCTCGTGCACCACGAGTGCGAGAATGCCCGTCTGCACTTGCGTGCCGTTGATGAAGGCGAGGGCTTCCTTCTCCCGAAACTCGATAGGCTCGAGACCGGCGTCGCGCAGCGCATCCTGAGCCGGTCGCACCGCTCCCTCGTCCTCGTCCCCCACCACGACTATCCCCTCGCCCATCATCCCGTACGCGATGTGCGACAGCGGTGCCAGGTCCCCGCTGGCTCCCACACTCCCTTGCTCCGGCACGACGGGGTGAATCCGCGCATTGAGCATCGCGGCAATGTGCTTCGCGAGCACCGAGCGGACACCGCTCGTCTCGCGCAACAGCACGTTCGCCCGCAGCAGCATTGCCGCGCGCACCGCGTCCGCCGGCAGCGGATCGCCCACGCCGGCCACGTGGCTCAGGATCAGGTTGCGCTGCAGCTGGAGCAGCTGATCGGGAGGTACGCGCACGCTGGCCAGCTTGCCGAACCCCGTGTTCACACCGTAGATCGGCTCGCCGCTCGCGAGCAACCGCTCCACCGCGGCCCGCGAGCCGTCCGCACGTGAGGCGGCGGACGCATCTATCTCCACGGCTGCCAAACCCCGCGACACCGCAATGACGTCGGTGATTGTGAGGGAGTCGCCGGTGAGGGTGATGGAGGGAGTCGCCGGTGAGGGTGATGGATCGGGTCATTGTGGAAGAATATAGGGAGGAGAGAGGCGGAGGGGAGAAGCTGTAGAGGCACCAACGCAACGCCCCCGGCGAGTACCGGGGGCGTTGCGCGCTTGCCGGGGTGAGTTACGGTCTCTTCACCACCGCCCCTCTGCCACCGGCCGTGTAGATCCCCGCACCCACCGACAGCTCGGGATTGCCCGGGTCGGTCTGATAGCTCCAATCGAAGATCATCACGTCGGACCCGGCCCTCGGTCATCTCGAACACGTAGCCGTGCCCCACTTCCGCCAGCCGCGCGACGTTGGTGTAGCCGAATTGCGGCGCGATGTCGATCGACGTCAGGTCGTCGATGGGCGCCCCGGTGTAGTCACGCACCCTGGTGTTCGACCGAATGGGCTCGATCCACATCCCGCTCGCGTCGCGGGTCACTCGGAAGTCGAGGTTCGTCTGGTTCCCGGGCAACACGAGGCCGAGCTCCCCTTCCACCGCGTTGCCGTCACCGTTCGAGTCGAGCCAGAAGCGGAACCCGCTGGTCGCGAGATCAACGTCCAACGCCGAGAGCAGTTGGTTGCGCACGTCCGGCCGCGGCGTGTCGCCCCAGATCGGCGACCAGAGGCTCTCCCATCCCTCGATGCTCTCCGCCGATACGCCGATGCAGCGTGAGATGCCGTTGGGAAGCACCGCCATCACGAACTCGGGCGCGATGGTGGTACCCTCGAGCCCCCACGTCTCGTCGCACACGTACCCCGCGAGATCGAGGACGGCCAGGGCGCTGTACACACGGTACTGCTTGAAGCCGTTCGGCTCGTTGGCGAAGGGGCTGTCGTCCCACGACAGGTAGATCGCCCCGTTCAGACTCGTACCCGAGATCCAGGTCGGCGAGTCCAGTCGCAACCGCTCGTCCACGACGACGATGTTGCTCGGCGCACCCTCCGCGCCAGCCACATCCACGCCGGCCACGAAGTACTCGAGGTCGGGGATCCCGCGGTCGTGGAAGGTGCTCGAGGTCGTCTCGCCCCGCAGCCCGAACTCCACGGCGGGGTCGGGCCGCGAGTAGACCCGGTACACCATGAGATTGGGATCAAGGATGTCGTCCCAGATGAGCAGCATTCCGGCGGGGTCGAGGTCGCCGCTCGGCTGCAGCTCGTAGAACAGGCTCTGCGGTGCCGGCAGCACACCCACGCCCACGGGCTCGTCGCTGCTGCAGGAGAGAGTGCCCAGTGCTGCAAGGGCTCCGACGATTGTACGTCGCATGACCGCCTCCCCGAGGGTTCTGGCCCCCAAGAGTGCAGGGACCGTGCCGCGCAGTTGAGGCGGCTAAGTGATTACCCATCAATGGATTACATATGGTACAGCCGGAGCGATGTCCTCAAGTTAGGACAAGGTTGGAGGCTGGGCTCCGAAGAGTGCGCCCTACTGCACCGTTTGCTGGTCGTACTGGAATCGGATCTCCGGCTGGTCCCGCAGGCTGATGAACAGGTTGAACGCGACGTTGCCGTTGGGCGCCTTCATGAACCCGAAGGTCAGGCGCCAGCGGTGCAAGTCTCGATCCAACCGCAGCACGTGCTGCCCGAACTCCCCGCGCGTGAAGTTGTACTGCGTGTTCCACGAGAGGTTCCAGTACCGGGTAGGCGAGAACTGCAGCGACACGTTGACCGTCTGGTTGGCCGGGGTGTCTATCTGATTGCCCTCGGAATCGAAGATGGGGCGGGTACGCTGCAGGTCGTACGCTAGAGACGCCCGCATCCCCTGCGTGCGGGGCGCGTCCGTTGGCATGGTGTAGAACCCGCGGTCCAGCCGGGTAGAGGGGCCCATCGAAGAGCCCGGCTGCTGGATCGGCTGCTCCAACTCGAGCTGGTCTATCCCCCCCGGCTCCGGGGGAGCCTCGGCCTGGCCGGTGAACAACCCGAACAACCGGCCGAACAGCTCCTGTGAGAGGCTGAAGCGCATCGAGAGCGACGTGAGAAAGGGGTCGAACCGCGTCCCCTCGAATCCCACGTCGCCATCCCACATGTCGTGGGTCATCGTGAACGTGAAGCCACGCAGCAGGTCGCTGGTGAGGTTGTTGGTGAGACTCCTCGTCACCCAACCGGTGCGCCCCGGCTC
>JBDHJR010000005.1:0-106518 GCA_039586815.1 Gemmatimonadota bacterium
GTGCTGGACACGGTGTGGGGCGGTACCAACCTGGTGCTCGTGGTGCCGGCTCCGAAGATCATCTTCGCGGGCGATTCATCGGGTGGACTCTCCACGGGGATCTTCACGGTGAACCCCGACGGGACGGCGCTCAACAATCCCATTCCGATGGTCTCACAAGGGGTCCAGCGACAGTTCCCGCGCTGGTCACCCGACCGCGAACGCATGGCGTACTCGTGGGATCGCAACATCTTTCTCAACCCGCTGGAGCTCTACGTAGCGAACAAGACGGGCGGCTCGGTGCAGGCCGTTGTCACCGACACGAGCACGTTCCGGCCGCGCTGGAGCCCCAACGGCACGCACCTCGCGTTCGAGTGTGGCAACGGGTTCAGCATCGTGGACGTGTGCGTGATCGGCGACGTGACGGGGCCGATTGGCTCGCTGCCCGTGAACACGTATGCCTACGTCAGCAAGGCGGCCGGCATCCCACCCGCTTGGCAGGGCGGCCAGAGCGGCTTCTCGTGGGATCCGCAGAACCCGAGCCGTCTGGTGTTCGCGCGCGACTCCACGGACGTCAACGACGTGAGCATGCTGTGGACTGCGAACTACGACGGCACCGGAGTACAGCGGCTGGCGCCGGACGGGCTCAAGCGGCCCAGCGACGGCGCGGACCTCGTGGCCTATGGCCCGCTGGACTACTCGCCCAACGGAAACCAGATCGTGTTCGCTGCCTACAGCCCGGTGGATGCGATGCCCATGGAGAAGTTGTTCGTGATCAACCGGGACGGCACGGGGCTGCGGCAGCTGACCTTCCTGTCTGGTTACGACGACAGCCCGCTGTACTCGCCCACGGGCAACGAGGTGCTTTTCGGCCGCAACCTGGACGGCTGTGACTACGACGGCTGGATCGTGGACATCACCAACACCGACGGCACCCTCGAGCGGGCCATCACCAACGAGCACGTGTGCGACTTCGACTACGATCTGCTCGGGGGCGACTGGTCGCCCGACGGCCAGGAGATCGTGCTCACGGGATTCAACGCTGGCAACACGCTCATCTACGTGGTTCCGCGAACCGTCACCGCGGCAACGTATACGGCGGTCCGCCGGCTCGTCGGACGGGGTCAGGGGTTGGGCTTCGTGCAGGACATCCAGCCCAGCTGGCGCCCGTAGCGGGCTGGAACGGGTAGCGCTCCAGATGCACACGACGGGCCGCGCACTTCGCGGCCCGCTCCGTTCAAGCCTCTCGATGTGCCACTCCGTACCCAGGAATCGGAGCGACGACGTGTTTGACAGACTGGAGGGCATCAATGCCCGCCCCAGACCATTCGAGTTCTACACCGCTCGCGACCTATGGACCAATCAGCATACGTCAGAGCGTATGCTCGCGTTCCATCTAGACGAGAACATCGATGTATCCTCGCGTCGACTGGCCTTCATCAACCGCTCCGTTGAATGGATCACTGCCCACTTCGGCGTCGGCGCCAAGGCAAGGATTGCCGACTTCGGCTGCGGCCCAGGATTGTACGCAGAGAGGTTCGCTCAGCGGCACGCCACGGTAACTGGCGTAGACTTCTCGAAGCGTTCAATTGAGTACGCCCAGGAGGTTGCCGCCAGAAAGGGCTTGAACATCCATTATGTGAATCAGGATTACTTGGAGTTTGAAACAACTGACTCGTTCGATCTCATCCTCATGATCATGTGTGACTTCTGCGCCCTCAGTCCAACCCAGCGCAAAGCGATGCTCGCGAAGTTTCTCGGTATGCTCAAACCTGGCGGTGCGGTTCTCCTTGATGTGTATTCACTAACGGCCTTTGACCAGCGTGAAGAGACTGCGAAGTACGAGGTCAATCTGCAGGATGGCTTCTGGTCACCTGACAAGTACTACGGGTTCTTGAACACGTTCAAGTATGAAGAAGAAGGCGTGGTGCTTGACAAGTACACACTGGTCGAAGGGTCAGGTACACGCACGGTTTACAACTGGCTGCAATACTTCAGCCCCGACGCGCTGGAGAGAGAGTTTGTTGACGCGGGATTGGCAGTTGAGGCGTTCTACGCTGACGTGGCGGGCTCGCCATTCGACGCGGACGGCACCGAATTCGCCGTAGTAGCCAGGAAGGTGGCCGCCTAACAAGCGCGTGCAGCGGCCGGCGCGGCTCGGTTCAAAGGGAAGGTCGTTGAGTCGTGTTCTTGGTAGGATCCGTCTTACGACCGGCATTCAGGAACAGGGGAGTGATCACGCCACAGCTGATGCGCAGAGCCATTAGGTGGCGATTGGCCTGTAATCGATTCGGCTATCGGGAGGTCTGACCATGCGCGCGGCACGGATCGTCAGCATCAGCCTGTTATTGGGAAGCGCTTGGTTGGTCGCGTGCGCCGGTCCTTCGAATGACTCCCCTGAATGGGCAACCGGGTTCGTCGCCTCGACTGACGGTGTTCCCATTTACTACAAGATTGCTGGTGAAGGACCGATCTCCCTCGTCTTTGTCCATGGTTGGTCCTGTGACCACACGTATTGGAGCGGGCAGCTCGATCGCTTCGCTGAAGATTACAGGGTCGTGGCCGTTGACCTTGCCGGGCACGGAGAATCCGGCTCGGACCGCGAGGTGTGGACAATCTCGTCATTGGGAAGCGACGTAATGGCCGTGATCGAGAGCCTGGACCTCGATCGGGCTGTTCTTGTTGGGCACTCGATGGGTGGTCTGGTGATCGTGGAGACGGCCAAGTTGGCGGCCGGTCAGATCATCGGCCTGGTCGCGGTGGACGTGTTCTTCGACCTCGATGGCGTTTACGCCATGACGCCGGCTGAGACCGAGGAGTTCTTAGCTCCGTTTGTGGACGATTTCGTCGGCGCGACTCGGCAGTTGGTCGGGGAAGGCATGTTCGCCCCGACTTCCGATTCCGCTCTAGTCGCACGCATCGTGGCAGACATGTCTTCGGCCACGCCTGAGGTGGGCATCGGCCTGCTTCGTGACTATATCCGCTGGTGGGGGGAGCCGTTCGATGCACTTGCTCTTCCGGTTGTAGCCATGAACTCGGACATGTGGCCGACAAACACAGCATCTCTCCAACGGCATGGGCTAGCGCACGTGACAATGCCTGGAGTGGGCCACTTCGTAATGATCGAGGATCCCGACACGTTCAATGGCCTTCTGGCTGAGTCGATCGAGGAGTTCTGAGCGGGAAGTAGGACGTCAGCTCTCCCCATCTAGCAAGCCCATGCAGCTGGCGGCGCTATCGTCCTCAAAAGGAAGGTCATAGCAGTTGTGCGCTGGGTTGAGTCTTCAAGCAACCAAGATCGGTTCGCCCGCTGGTTGGTCACGCGCAGCTGATGGGCAGAGCCGTTAGGCAACGTGTGTAACTCATGATCCGCAAGGAGCCCCGATGAATCCTGATCAGAAAGCGCGGTTCGCACGGATACTAGGCTACATCTGCGTGGCGGCCGGTACGCTGAATCTCGTCCTCGCTGGCATCCTCCTATTTCGGGATGGGACACAGGTGGGGTGGCCCCTTCTTGGGACCGGCGTGGGCGCACTCACTGTGGGCCTCATCCTGCTGACTCGGCAAAAGCAGAGCAACGGTGCTGACTAACCCACCGTAACCCTTCTCGGACAGGGCGGTAGCGCCTCCTCGGCCGCCACGAAGTCGGCCGGCAGGCTGCCGAGGCACTCCGCCGGGTCGCAACAGGTGTGGCACACCCGCTTGAACCCGCCGAAGCCTGAGAGTTCCACCTCGGGGGCGAGGAAGCCGTCCTTCAGCGGCTCCTCCCGCAACAGGTCGGTGCTCAAGTACTTCTTGTTGTCGTCGGGGAACACGGTGACCACGACCGCGTCCTCACCCAGCCGGTTCTGCACCTCCAGCGCTCCGAGGAAGTTGGCCCCCGACGAGATCCCCACCCCTATGCCCAGCTGCGACGCCAGCTTCTGGGCCATGATGATCGCGTCTCCGTCGTCCACGCTGACGACCTGGTCCAGCTTCGCCAGGTCCACGATCGGGGGGATGAACTCGTCCGAGATGCCCTGGATGCGGTGCCTTCCCACCTTGCTGCCGGTGGAGAGGGTGGGCGAGTTGGACGGCTCGAGCGGGTGCACCTTGAGCTGCGGCTGGTGCTCACGCAGGAACAGTCCCGCCCCCATGATGGTACCGCCGGTTCCGACGCCGGCCACGAACGCGTCGGGCTTGATGTTGCGGAACCTGAACTGCCACCAGATCTCCGGCCCGGTGGTCTCGGCGTGCGCCGTGCTGTTGTCCTCGTTGGAGAACTGACGTGGCAGGAAGGCGCGCTCGACCGAGTCCGCCAGCTCCTCGGATCGCGCGATGCTCCCCAGGAAGCCACCCTCATCCTTGCTCACCAGCTCGATACTCGCTCCCAGGCTGCGGATCAGGTTGATCCGCTCGCTGCTCAGCCAGTCGGGCATGAAGATCGTCACGGGATGTCCCATGGCCCGCCCGATGGCCGATACCGAGATGCCGGTGTTGCCGCTCGTGGCCTCCACGATCAGATCACCGGGGCGCAGGGCACCGCTCGCATAGGCCTGCTGCAGGATGTACAGGGCCATGCGGTCCTTGATGCTCCCCGTCATGTTCATGTGCTCCGCCTTGGCGTAGAGCACACGTTTGCGGCCACGATATGTGAAGTCGATCGCAAGCAGTGGCGTGTTGCCCACCAGGCACTGCAGCGCCCGAATGCGATGATCGGTCTCATGTCGAATCACGCTCGTCCCCTTTCCCCGGTGCCACCTACCTGTGTGAGAGTCTAAGTGGGGGTGCCTGGGGCGGCAATTCCCCGCGGGGGAAGCACCCTGGAGACCGGAGGTACCGGGGCTTATCCTTCTTATGCTCGACCGGTGTCGAGCTTCGAGACCCCGGAATGACAGGGAGGAGCTATGGTTCGCAGTGGAGTGATTCTGGCGGCAATCGGCGCGCTGATGGCGGCGCCGGTCCAGGCCCAGGATATGACCGTCGAGGAGATCCTCAACAACTACTACGAGGCCTCGGGCGGGCTGGACAACCTGAAGTCGGTGCAGTCGATGACTGTGACCGGCAAGCTGACGGGCGGGCAGGGCTTCGAAGCGCCGTTCACACGGTATGCTAAGCGGCCCGACATGCTCCGCATGGAGTTCACCTTCCAGGGCATCACCGGGGTGCAGGCGTTTGACGGTGAGACCGCATGGATGCTCATGCCCTTCATGGGTCAGACCGAGCCGGAGGTGATGGCGCCCGACATGGCCACTCAGGTCAAGGAAGATGCCGACATCGACGGTCCGTTGGTGGACTGGGAGGCCAAGGGCCACCAGGTCGAGGTCGTCGGCAAGGACGAGGCCGAGGGCGCCGAGACATGGAAGCTTAAGCTCACGCTGAAGAACGGCGACGTCACCTACTACCACATGGATGCCGAGTACTTCCTCGTGATCATGACGGAGGGTAGGCGCTCCATTCAGGGCAACGAGATGGAGTTCACGACCGTGCTCTCCGACTACAAAGAGGTCGGTGGCCTCATGATCCCTCACTCGGTGGAGGTCAGAGGGCAGGGTCCGATGGGACAGACCATCCTGATCGAGCAGATCGAGATCAACAGCGAGATCGACGAAGGGATCTTCGCGATGCCGGCGGGGGAAAGCCCCCCGCAGGACTAGCATGGGCTGGGAGACATGGGGAACGGCATGAGAATGATATCCAAGGCGGCGGCGGTGCTCTGCACCGCCGCCTTCGTGTTGCCCGCTACGGCAACGGCACAGGTACAGCTGGACGCGGCCGCGTTCGGTGGACTGAATGCGCGGGCCATCGGCCCCGCCGTGATGAGCGGCCGCATCTCCGCGATCGATGCCTGGGCGGAATACCCGGTCACGGTCTGGGTGGGTACCGCCAGCGGCGGCGTGTGGAAGTCGCGCGATGGGGGCGTCACTTTCCAGTCGGTATTCGACGACCACACCCAGTCCATCGGGGCGGTCACGATCGACCCGTCTGACAAGAACACCGTGTGGGTCGGCACCGGCGAGACCTGGACGCGCAACAGCGTGTCTGTCGGGACCGGCGTGTACCGCACCACGGATGGTGGTGACAACTGGGAGTTCGTGGGGCTGGGCGACTCCGAGCGAATCGCCAGGATCTGGGTGAGCCCCGAGAACGGCGACGTCGTGTACGTATGCGCCACCGGCCACCTGTGGAACAGCAACGAGGAACGGGGGCTCTACAAGACCTCCGACGGGGGTGAGAACTGGGAGCGGCTGCTCTACGTCGACGAAAACACCGGCTGCGCGGACCTCGCGGTTGATCCCCAGGATCCCGACATCATGTACGCCGCGATGTGGCAGTTCCGGCGCGGGCCCGACATTTTCAACTCAGGCGGACCCGGAAGCGGACTGCACAAGAGCACCGACGGCGGTGAGACGTGGCGGGAGCTCACCAACGGTCTGCCTGCCGGGACGAAGGGGCGCATAGCCATCGCCATCGCCCCGTCGCGGCCCAGCGTGCTCTATGCGACGGTGGAGGCGGAGAAGACGGCCATGTACCGCTCGGACGATACGGGCGAGCATTGGCGCGAGATCAACGCCTCGAACAGCGTAAGGCAGCGGCCGTTCTACTTCTCGCTGATCGTAGTCGATCCCACGGATTTCAACCGGGTCTACAAGCCCGGCCTGTCCCTGGCCGTGTCGGACGACGGAGGCAACTCGTTCTCCTCGTTCATGGGCGGCGGCGGCGGCAACTACCATAGTGATCTCCATGCCCTGTGGATCGATCCCAACAACCCGTACCACATGATCCTGGGCACCGACGGCGGTGTGTACATCTCGCACGATCGCGGCAACCATTGGCGCCACGTCAAGTCGCTGCCGGTCTCACAGTTCTACGAAGTGGCGTACGACATGGAGATCCCGTACAACGTGTACGGCGGCCTGCAGGACAATGGCTCGTGGATGGGGCCGTCGCGCAGTATAGCCGGGATCCAGAACAAGGACTGGCGCAACATCGGGTTCGGTGACGGTTTCCATGCGGCGCCCGATCCCAATGACGACGACGTCATCTTCGTCGAGTACCAGGGCGGCATGTTCATGCGCTTCCGCAAGTCGACCGGCGAGCTCAAGGACATCAGGCCCTACCCGCAGGCCGGCGAGCCGGATCTGCGCTTCAACTGGAATGCGCCGATACACGTGGGGCCGAGCGGCGCCCTCTATGTCGGGAGCCAGTTCCTGTACCGCTCCACCGACCAGGGCGATTCGTGGCAGCGACTCTCGCCCGACCTCACGACGAACGACCCGGCGAGGCAGCGGCAGGGGGTGTCCGGCGGGCTGACCGTGGACAACACCACCGCCGAGAACAACACCACGATCTACACGATCTCAGAGTCGCCGCACGACCCGCAGGTGATTTGGGTCGGGACCGACGACGGCAACGTCCAGGTAACGCGTGACGGGGGCCAGTCGTGGACCAACGTGCTCGGCAACATGCCCGACGCTCCCTCGGGGAGCTGGGTGTCGCACGTGGAGGCCGGCGTCCATGCTGCGGGCACCGCGTACGTCACCTTCGACGGACACCGCAGCGGCGACATGCAGACGCACGTGTACCGCACGACGGACTATGGCCAGACGTGGGAGTCGCTGGTAACCGAGGACATGGAGGGGTACGCCTTCGTGATCCGCCAGGACCTGGTGAACCCCGACCTGCTGTTCGTCGGGACGGAGTTCGGTCTCTACCTGAGCCTGGACGGCGGGTCCAGTTGGGCCCGCTTCGAGAGCGGACTCCCCAAGAGGGCGCCGGTACACGATCTGCGGGTGCACCCGAGGGAGCACGATCTGATTATCGGGACGCACGGCCGGGGCATCTACATCCTCGACGACATCACGCCGCTGCGCCATCTCACGCAGGCGATGCTCGACAGCGCGGTGGCTATGCTGCCCACACGACCCGCCGAGCTGACAATCCTGGCGTCAGTGCAGGATTTCCCCGGCGACGACGAGTTCGTGGGTCAGAACCCGGGAGATGCCGCGAACATCGTCTACTATCTCAAGCGGCGTCACATGTTCGGGGACATGATGGTCGAGGTGTACGACGAGCAGGGCAACCTCGTGAACACGGCCCCGGGCGGCAAGCGGCGCGGCCTCAACAGGGTGGCGTTCCCAACGCGGATGAAGCCGCCCAAGGTACCGGCGGCGGGCTCGCTGGTGCAGTCGCCCGGCGCGTTCTTCGGTCCACGGCTCCCCGAGGGGACCTACTCCGTGCGACTCATCAAGGGCAACGACACCTACGAGAGCTCGGTCACCCTGGTGCCCGATCCGCGTTCCACTGCCACCCCGGAGGACCGTCGGATGCAGTACGAGACGGCGCTGCGGCTGTACGGCATGGTGGGCCGGCTCGGTTACTTGGTGGATGCGCTTGTCGGCCTGCAGGATCAGGCGCGGGAGCGCGCCGAGGCCATCGGGCGCGGCCGCACGGTGGATCGGCTGAACCAGTACGCCGACCGGCTGGAGGAGTTCCGCGCGGAGATCGTCTCCACCTCGGACGCCGGGATGTGGTCGGGCGAGGAGTTTCTGCGCGAGAAGCTGGTGGACCTGTATGGTGCCGTTAACGCCTACGAGGGCCGCCCCACCGATTCCCAGATGCAGCGCATCGAGGTGATGGAGGCTCAGCTCGCACAGGCGGAGGAGCGCTTCGCGCAGTTCACCGGCCGTGACCTGGAGAACCTGAACCGGCAGCTGGAGCGCAGCCGCCAGGAGCCGATGACTCTGAAGAGCGTGGAGGAGTGGGAGAGCCAGTAGGGCGGCAAGAATCCCTCCAGTGCACGAGCCCCGCAGTCGAAGGTCGAGCTGCGGGGCTCGCTGCGTGGTGGCACCGCGGCGGACTGGCCGCGCCACGCTCGGCGCGTATTCTTTAGTTGGCCACGCGAGGGGATGACGAAGATGGCACAGACCACTGATGTCGTGATCATCGGCGCGGGGATAATGGGGTGCGCCACCGCGTACCACCTGGCGCAGCGCGGCGTGCAGGTGACCGTTGTGGAGAAGGCCACCGTCGGGGCGGGTGGAACGGGACGCTCCTCGGCCATCATCCGGCAGCACTACTCCAACGAGCTGACCGCCCGGATGGCGCTGCACTCCCTGCGCGTGTTTCAGGAGTGGGACGACCGTGTTGGCGGCGAGGTCGGCTTCGAGCAAACCGGATGGGTGGCTTTGGCCGATGCACGCAACAAGGAGGGGCTCGAGGCCAACGTGAAGCTGCAACAGGGGTACGGGATCGGGACGTCGCTCCTGGGGGCCGAGGAGTTGCTGGAGCTGGTGCCGGGGCTCGAGGTCGAGGATGTCGGAGCCGTGGCTTACGAGCCCCAGAGTGGGTACGCCGATCCCCATCTCACCGTGAACGGCTACGCCGACGCGGCCAGGCGGCACGGGGCGACCATCGTCGTGGACTGTGAGGTGAGTGGCATCCGCATGGCCGGCGACAAAGTCGTCGGCGTGGACACCACCAAGGGGCCGTTCGACGCCCCCGTCGTGGTGAACTGCGCCGGGCCGTGGGGAGCCCGAGTCGCGGCGCTGGCGGGGGTCGACGTCCCGATCGAGTCCTGCCGGGTGCAGGTGGCCGTGTTCCGCCGACCCCCGGGCTTCGTCACGCATCCGGTCGTGATGGATCTGATCAACGGCGTGTACCTGCGTGCGGAGACCGGCGGCCTCACCCTGTTGGGATCGATCGATCCCGGCGAGGCGAATGCAACCGTCGATCCCGACGACTACGCCGAGCATTCCGACAGCGAGTTCGAGGCGGAGATGGGCGAGCAGTTCGTGCGCCGCTACCCGCCGATGGACCTGAGCGAGAGCATGGGCGGCTACTCCTCGCTGTACGCCGTCACTCCCGACTGGCACCCCATCATCGACGAAGTGCCTGCGGGGAGCGGCTGCTACGTCTGCTCAGGCTTCAGCGGGCACGGCTACAAGCTGGGACCGGCGGTCGGGCTCATGACGGCCGACCTCGTCACAAAGGTGACGGAGCCCGAGTTTGCGGCCGACCTCTTCCGGTTCAGCCGGTATGAGGAGAACGCGCCCGTCCGCGGCCAGTACGAATACAGCATCGCGGGATGAGCGCAGCAGCCGAGCCTCACGTCGTAGTGGTCGGGGGAGGTGTGATCGGTGTCTGCTGCGCCTACTTCCTGGCGCGACGCGGCGCGCGGGTAACACTGCTGGAGCGCGACGAGATCGGCAGTGGGGCGTCATTCGGGAACGCCGGGTGCATCGCACCCGGCCACGGGCCGATCAACAAGCCCGGCCGCGTGAGTCAGGCTCTCAAGTCGCTGCCGCGCCAAACCAGCCCCCTCTACATCGCTCCACGTTGGGATCCCGAGTTGGCACGCTGGCTCTGGATGTTCCGCCGGTTCTGCAACGCGGAGCACTGGCACCACGCGTTGCAGGTGCTCGCGCCGCTCAGTCGCGAGACGACCGGCCTGTACCGTGAGCTGGTACGCGGCGAGGCGATCGCCTGCGGCTATCGCTCGGAGGGTTACTACGAAGTCTTCCGCACCGAGGAGGGCATGGCCGCGGGGGCGCGGGAGGCGGACATCATGGAACGACACGGGTTCGGCGCCGATCGCTTGAGCGGAGCGGCGATGCGCGAGCGAGAGCCCGCCCTCAATGACCGGGTCGTCGGAGGAGTGTTCCTGCGGGACGGTGGCACCGTCAACCCGCACCGGTTCGTAACCGGAGTGGCCGACCGCGCCGGACGCTACGGAGCCGCGCTGCGGACGGGGGTGAAAGTGGCGGCGGTCGCGACCAGGGGTCGTGAGGTCACCGGCGTGGAGACCGCGGAGGGGGAGACGATCGCGGCGGACATGGTGGTGCTCGCCACGGGCGCCTACAGCATCGAGTTGGCGCAGCGCTTGGGCTGCCGCTATCCGCTGCAGGCCGCCAAGGGATACCACAGTGACCGGGCGACCCGAGAGGGAGAGACGCCGGCGCTGCGCAACACCTGCATGCTGGGTGAGCGATCGGTGTTCTGCACGCCGATGGATGGCTTCGTACGGTTCGCCGGGACACTCGAGTTCTCCGGTGTGAACCACGAGATCCGGCGGTCCCGCTTGGAGCAGCTCACCAAGTCGGCGAGGCAGTACCTCGAGGGCATCGGAGACGCAGAGGCGCAATCGGAGTGGTGTGGGCTGCGTCCGTGCATCGCCGACGGCCTGCCGGTGGTGGGGCCCGTGCCCGGGTACCGGGGCGCATTCGTGGCAACCGGACACGCGATGCTGGGACTCACCCTCGGGCCGGTCACCGGCAAGCTCATCAGCGAGTACGTGCTGGACGGAGCGCCGTCGCTCGACCTGGCAGCCCTGCGGCTCGATCGATTCGGCTCATGAAGCTCGTCAGCACGGCGGGCGAAGCTCCGGCCGCGGATCTGAAGACGGCGCTGTTCCAGGGCCTGGCGCCCGACGGCGGGCTGTACATGCCGGCCCGACTCGACCCGTTGGACGAGGCGACGGTCGAAGGCCTGCGCGGTGCCCAGCTCGAGGAAACTGCGCTCACCGTGGCGCGGCAACTGTGGGGCGATGATGCCGACGGTGTCCATCTCGCCGAGGTCATTGCCAAGGCGCTGAACTTTCCGGTCCCCCTGGTGCAGCTCGACGAGCGCACTTTCGTGCTCGAGCTGTTTCACGGACCGACGCTGGCATTCAAGGACGTGGGCGCGCGCTTCATGGCGCGACTCATGGCCGGATACCGGGAAGGTGAAGACGGGGTCCTCACCGTTCTGGTCGCCACCTCCGGCGACACCGGTGGTGCGGTGGCACACGCCTTCGCGGGGCTGCCCCATTTCCGCACGGTGGTGCTCTACCCCGAGGGGCAGGTTAGTCCGCTACAGGAGCGGCAGTTCACCACGCTGGGGGGCAACGTCGAGGCGCTGGCGGTTGCCGGCACGTTCGACGACTGCCAGCGGTTGGCGAAGGAGGCGCTGGCCCAGCGGACGCTGCGGGAGCAGCTGCACCTCACGTCCGCCAACTCGATCAACATTGGGCGGCTTCTGCCGCAGATCTTCTACTACTTCCACGCCTGGACGCAGCTGCCAGAGGCCGAGGGCGAGGTACTGGTGTGCACGCCCTCCGGTAACTTCGGCAACCTGACTGCCGGCCTCATGGCCAAGCGACTGGGCCTACCGGCGGCCGGTTTCGTGGCGGCGACCAACGTGAACGACGTCGTGCCCGAGTACCTCGTCACGGGCACCTTTCGGCCGCGCCCCTCGGAGCGCACCATCTCCAGCGCCATGGACGTGGGTAATCCGAGTAACTTCGCACGCATGCTGGCGCTGTACGGCAACGACGTGGCCGCCATGCGGCGCGACGTCACAGGCTCCGTACATACGGACGAGGCGACCAGGGCAGCGATGGCTGATGTGTTCCACCGTTGGGACCGGGTGCTCGATCCCCACTCGGCCGTGGGCTACCTGGCATCGCGCACCGTGCTGCAGCAGCGACCCGACGCCAGGGCGATCCTTCTCTCCACGGCTCATGCCGCAAAGTTCGCGGACGTCGTGGAGCCGGCGATCGGCCGGCCGGTGCCGCTGCCCGGAAGCCTCGCGGCGCTGTACGACCGCCAGCGCAGGGTTGCACGCATCGAAGCGAGGCTGACAGAGCTGGAGCGGGCGCTGCTCGCAGGTGCGGCGCCGTGAGAGGAGGCTGGAACATCGTGACCGTGAACCGTTTGATCTCGTTTGCCGCGTGCCTGCTGCTGCCCGTTGCCGCACCGGTGCTGCACGCCCAGCAGGATGCGCACTCGCAGCTCCACGCGCTGTTCGACGAGGCGTGGGAGTTCGACCTGCGTGAGTTTCCCGTCTTCGCCACCTCTGTGGGCGACCAGCGGTACAACGACCGCCTGGGCTCGGTGGCGCCCGGCGACCACGCGCGGCGGGCGGAGGCGAATCGCGCGTTCCTGGTGCGGCTCGGCGCGATCGATCGGTCCGCCCTCGACGTCACCGACCGCGTGAGCTACGACATGTTCGAGCGCCGGCTGCGTGACGATCGCGCGGGATTCGAGTTCCGCACCTACGAGATGCCGATCACGGCCGATGCGGGGTTCCACGTGGCGTTCGCCAGGCTGCCGCGGTTCGTGCCGCTGTTCACGGTGGACGACTACGAGAACTACATCGAGCGCCTGAGGGCCTACCCCGCGTACGTGCAGCAGCACATCGAGAACATGCGTGCCGGACTCGCCCGGGGGTTCTCGATGCCGCGGATCGTGCTCGAGGGCTACGAGGTCACGATCGCGTCGCACGTGGTGGACGATCCCGCCGAGAGCACATTCTACGCGCCGTTCGCCACGTTTCCGATCTCGGTTCCGGCGGGTGAGCACGCCAGGCTGGAAGCCGCCGGGCGTGCGGCGATCGCGGAGGCCGTGGTGCCCGGGTACCGGGCCTTCCTCGAGTTCATGACCGGCGAGTACATGCCCAACACCCGGACGACGATCGGCGCCTCGGACACGCCCAACGGGACCGATTACTACGCTTTCCTGGTGCGCTACTTCACCACGCTCGACCTCACGCCCGAGGAGGTGCACCAGATCGGCCTGCGCGAAGTGGACCGCATCCGCGTCGACATGGATGCGATCATCGAAGAGGTGGAGTTCGCCGGGTCGTTCGCCGACTTCCTCGAGTTCCTCCGCACCGATCCCCGGTTCTACGCCGACTCGCCCGAAGAGCTGCTGCGGGAGGCCTCGTTCATCGCGAAGCGCATGGACGGCAAGCTCCCCACGCTGTTCAAGACGCTGCCCCGCCTGCCTTACGGGGTCGCTCCCGTACCGGACCACCTGGCGCCCAAGTACACCGGTGGTCGCTACGTGCCGCCGGCGGAGGGTAGCACCGAGCCGGGTTACTACTGGGTCAACACCTACAACCTGCCCGCCCGGCCGCTGTACACGCTGCCGGCGCTCACGCTGCACGAGGCGGTGCCGGGCCACCACCTGCAGGGCGCTCTTACCCGCGAGCTGGCAGGCCTCCCCGAGTTCCGCCGGCACGCCTACATCAATGCCTTCGGCGAGGGGTGGGGACTCTACTCAGAGTGGCTGGGCATCGAGGCGGACATCTACACCGACCCGTACAGCAACTTCGGGCGCCTGACCTACGAGATGTGGCGTGCCTGCCGCCTCGTGGTGGACACTGGAATCCACGCCTTCGGCTGGACCCGTGACGAGGCGATGGAGTACCTGGCCTCCAATACCGCACTGTCGCTCCACGAAGTGCGCACCGAGACCGATCGCTACATTTCGTGGCCGGGACAGGCGCTCGCCTACAAGATCGGCGAGCTTACGATTCGCGAGCTGCGCGGCCGTGCGCAGGAGGTGCTGGGAGAGCGCTTCGACGTGCGGGAGTTCCACGACGTGATTCTGGGCCAGGGCACCGTGCCGATGAGCGTGCTGGAGGACCAGGTGGACGAGTACGTCGCCGCCGTGCTGAGCCGGGAGACGAGGTGATGAGCAAGGAGCGAGTGAGCCGGCGCGACATCCTGAAGGCCGGCGTCGCGGGGGTGGGCGCAGCGGTGTTGGGCGAGGCATGCAGCGCGTCCCAGGCGCAGGTCACGCCCGCCGGGCGCGCGCCGGGGCAGGCGCCGGAGCAGCCGTTGGCCGTGCCGCCGCTGGACGTGGTCCGCATCGGTTTCGTCGGGGTCGGCGGCATGGGCACGGTCCACTGCGAGAACCTGCTGCGAATCGACGGTGTGCGGCTCACCGCGATCTGCGACATCGTCGAGGAAAAGGTCGGCCGCGTTCAAGACATGGTTGTCGAGGCGGGCCAGCCTCGTCCGGCCGGGTACAGCAGGGGCGAGTGGGACTTCGTGCGCATGTGCGAGGAGGAGGACCTCGATCTGGTGTTCAACGCCACACCGTGGCGCTGGCACGTGCCGATCTCCGTGACCGCCATGAAGAACGGCAAGCACGCCGCCACCGAGGTACCGGCCGCGGTAACGCTAGAGGAATGCTGGGAGTTGGTGGAGACGGCCGAGCGGCACCACAAGCACTGCGTCATGATGGAGAACGTGAACTACGGCCGCTGGGAGATGATGGTCTTCCACATGGTGCGGCTGGGGATGTTCGGCGAGATCCTGCACGCCGAGGGTGGCTACCTGCACGACCTGCGCGGCATCAAGTTCAGCTCCGAGGGAGAGGGGCTCTGGCGCCGCGCCCACTCCATGGAGCGCAACGGCAACCTGTACCCCACCCACGGTCTCGGCCCCGTCGCCAACTGCATGGACGTCAACCGGGGCGACCGGTTCGAGTACCTCGTTTCCATGAGCGGACCGTCGCGCGGGCTGCAGCAATACGCGCAGGAGCACTTTCCTTCTGGGTCGCCCCAGCGGGAGGAGCGGTTCGTGCTGGGCGACGTGAATGCGAGCCTCATCAAGACCACGCGGGGCCGCACGATCTACGTGGTACACGACACCAACCTTCCCAGGCCCTACTCGCGCATTCACATGGTGCAGGGCACGAATGGTCTGTTCCAGGGATACCCCAACCGCGTACACATCGAGGGACGCAGTCCGGAGCATCGCTGGGAGCCCGCCGAGGAATACCTGGAGGAGTTCGAGCACCCGCTTTGGCGCGCCAGGGGAGATATCGGCGAGGGTACCGGTCACGGCAGCATGGACTACCTGGAGGACTACCGCCTGATCAAGTGCTTGCGGGAGGGAAAGCCCACCGACATGAACGTGTACGACGCCGCCGCGTTGAGCGCGGTCACGGAGCTTTCGGAACGCTCGGTTGGGAGCCGCAGCCAGCCGGCGGACTTCCCCGACTTCACCCGGGGTCGATGGAAGACGAACCCGCCGCTGGGGATCGTGGAGGCTTGAGGGCGTGACGGACCTTGCCGCCCTGATTGCAGCGTTCACCGCACGGTACGGTGAACCGCCGGCGCACGCAGTGCGCGCTCCCGGGCGGGTGAACCTCATCGGGGAGCACATCGACTACAACGGACTCGCCGTGCTTCCCATGGCGATCCAGCGCCGGGTCACACTGCTGTTCCGCCCCCGCGGCGATCCGATCGTCCGCGTCGCCAACACCGAGAAGGAATACTCGACCAGGTCCTTCGCTCTCGGCGAGGCGATCGAGCCTTACCCCGATGGAGATTGGGGCAACTACCTCAAGGCCGCAGCCCAGGGGTTGGCGCAGCAGTTCGGTGGCCTGAGCGGGTTCGACGCAGTGCTGACCTCCGACATCCCCGTTGCCTCGGGCTTGAGCTCGTCCTCGGCGCTCACCGTCGCCACCGCCATGCCGCTGGTAGAGGTGAACCACCTCGAGGCAGATCGCACGATGCTGGCCGAGCTGCTGGCGCGCGCCGAACGCTACGTGGGGACCGAGAGCGGCGCCATGGACCACGCTGTGTGCCTCGGCGCGAGCGAGGGTGCCGCCCTGCGGGTGGAGTTCGAGCCGCTGCGCATGACTGCCGCGCCGATGCCCAATCGCCTTGCCATCGTTGTCGCCTCGAGCCGGGTTCGCGCGGAGAAGGCCGGCGCGGTGCGGGACATCTACAACCGGCGCACCAGGGAGTGCCGAGACGCGCTCGATGCGGTGCTGGGCAAGCTGAAGAAGCGGAAGAAGATCGATTCGTATTCCGCGCTGCTCGCCAAGTTCGACGCGGGCGAGTTGGTCGAGCTGGGCGACACCGTACTCGACGGTGACCTGCGCTGCCGCTTTCGGCACGTCGTGAGCGAGGCTACTCGCGTTTCCCGGATGGAGGCTGCACTCGCCGCCGGCAACGTCTCCGAGGTGGGGCAGCTGCTCAATGAGTCCCACGCGAGCCTGCGTGACGACTATGACGTCAGCACCAAGGAGCTCGACGAGCTGACCGAGTTGGCGGCGACCGGGGGGGCCAGCGGTGCCCGGCTCACCGGGGCGGGCCTCGGCGGGTGCATCATTGCGGCGTGCGCTCCGGACCAAGCCGAGGCACTGATGGAGAGTCTGATCGAGACGTTCTACCAGCCGCGCAGATCGACCAAGGACATCGACCAGCACATGTTCGTCGCGGAGCCGTCCGGCGGCACGTCGGTGGAGCGGCTGTAGCCGCGCGAAACCCGAAGTGAGAGAGCATGCCTGAAGAAGTCGTCGTTCTGATAATGGTCGCCATGCTCGGAGGGTTCAGCCTCTCCGGATTGGGCATGATCCTCAAGGCGCGGGGACGTCGCCACAGCGAGGTAGGACGGGAGGAAGTCGACCGCCTCACCGACGCGGTCGAGACCTTACACGACCAGGTGTATCAGTTGCGAGACTCGATGGCGGAGTTGCACGAGCGGGTGGACTTCGCCGAGCGGCTGCTGACGAAGGGCGAGGGAAAGAACTAGATCAGACCCACCCTCGGCAGTATTCGCAGGATTCCCCATCCTGCGGCGCCGGCAACGATCAGGGACGCCACGCCCGCGAGCAGGTTGCCGTACAGCAGGAACCCGGTCCCGGCCAAAGCGGCATAGACCGCCACGCAGCCCAGCACCCAGCCCAGCATCGACGCGCCAACGCTCCCCGTCACGGGCTGAGTCGTGACGGCTGCCTGCCAGCCGCGTCCGAACGGGCGGATGCGATCGTAGAACGACTGCAGCGTCTCCAGGTCGTCGGGCGGTGTCAGCAGTGTCACCGTGACCCATCCTACGGTAGTGATCGCCACTCCCAGCACGAGCATCAGCGACGGATGCAGCGGCGCGAAGCCCAGCAGCTCGTGCACGAACTGGAAGTAGATCGCCACCACGAACGAGATCACCATGCCCGACAGCTCACTCCACGCGTTCACTCGCCACCAGTACCAGCGCAGCAGGAAGATGAGTCCGGTGCCGGCACCGACCTGCAGCAGGATCTGGAACGCCTGCATCGCGTTCTCGAGCCACAGCGCCACGATGGCCGAAAGCACGATGAGCCCCACGGTGGAGAGCCGCCCCACCCTCACGTAGTGGCGCTCGTTGCGGTCGCGCGCGATGAAACGACGGTACACGTCGTCCACCATGTATGACGCGCCCCAGTTCAGATGGGTGCTGATGGTGGACATGTATGCTGCGGCCAGGGAGGCCACCACCAGCCCCAGCAGCCCGTGCGGCAGGAACACCAGCATCGCCGGGTAGGCCAGGTCGTGTCGCACGATCGACGGGTCGAGGTTGGGGAACCGCTCTACGATCGCGTCGAGGCTCGGGTAAACCGCCAGAGAGGCGAGGGCAACGATGATCCACGGCCAGGGCCTGATCGCGTAGTGGGCCACGTTGAACCAGAGAGTCGAGAGCATCGAATGATTCTCGTCCCGCGCCGCGAGCATGCGTTGGGCTACGTAGCCGCCTCCTCCCGGCTCGGAGCCGGGGTACCAGGTGCTCCACCACTGGACTGCGATCGGGATCAGGAAGACGGGTGCGGCCACGCGCCAGTCGCTGAAGTCGGGCAGCAGCGCCAGCTTGTCGGTCAGAGCCGGGTTGGACACCAGTCCGGCGAGACCGCCCACCTCGGGTTGCTGCAGGGCGTAGAATGCCGCTGCGAGCGATCCGACCATGGCGATGGTGAACAGTAGCAGGTCGGTCACGACGACGCCCCACAGACCCGACGTGGCGGAGTAGAGCACCGTCACCGCGCCGGCCACGATGACCGTGGTGTACTTGTCCACCCCCAGCAGCACCCCGCTGATCTTGATGGCCGCGAGCGAGACCGTGGCCATGATCATCACGTTGAACAGCACGCCCAGGTAGATGGCTCGGAATCCGCGCAGGAACGCGGCAGGCTTGCCCGAGTAGCGCAGCTCGTAGAAGCCCATGTCGGTGAACACGCCGGAGCGGCGCCACAGCTTGGCGTAGAAGAACACCGTGCACATGCCGGTTATGACGAATGCCCACCACAGCCAGTTCTGCGCCACACCACCGTTGCGTACCAGGTCGGTCACCAGGTTGGGCGTGTCGGTGGAGAACGTGGTGGCTACCATCGACGTGCCGAGCAGCCACCAGGGCAGCTTGCGTCCGGAAAGGAAGAACTCCGTCGTGCCGGAGCCGGCGCGCCGGGCGAAGAGGAGCCCTACGGATACGGCCACGAGCCCGTAGAGCGCGACGACCAGCCAGTCGAGATTGGTGAGCTGCATGGACTAGCGCGTGCCTCCCTGTGTGCGGAACCAGGCCGAGAGATTATCGGGGTAGTGGCCCTGAGACACAAGCTGCGCCAGTCGTGCGGCCACGAGATCCCGGTCCTCCGCGAACGTCATGCCGAACCAGGCGTCCGGAGACGGAAGTACCCGAATGCTCACGCTGCCGTCGGCCAGCTCGTCGCTCACCGCGCCCGCGAGCAGGAACTCGGCCGCCGGGTCGCCGGCCGAGGTCTCCAGAAAGCGGTCGAAGCGCCACTGCAACAGGGGGAACACTGCCGGCGTGCAGCCCCACAGGTTCATGGACGCGACCTCGTCGCCGGTAAGGTGGTGCAGCTCGCCGGCCACCGTCGTTCCGCTGATGCCTTCTGCAGTGCGGTGTATGCCTCGCACCTCGACTACGGACCTGAGGCGGCCCTCCTGGTCGACGCGACAGATTCCGCGCGACACGCCGCCGGCTTCGGATAGGGTGTCCCCCAGCCGGTACCCCACCAGCGCGAGGCTGCGCTCGTCGGTTCCATCCAGGTCTCGCAGGAAGTCGGCCAACAGCGCGAACGAGGCGGCGCCGTAGAAGTCGTCGGCGTTGGTCACGGCGAACGGACCTGTGACGTGCTCTGCCGCCGCCAGCACGGCGTGCGCCGTGCCCCACGGCTTTACGCGGCCGGGCCGTGGTGGATCGCCCAGGCGCTGGAACGCATAGCGCACCGCCACGGCGTCGCCCCACAGCCGCGCGGCGTGTTCACGGAAGGACTCCTCCTGCTCCTCGCGGATCACCAGCACCACGTCGCCGAAGCCGGCGCGCCGGGCGTCGTAGATGCCGTAATCGAGCAGGGACTCGCCGCTCGGGCCAACGGGCGCGAGCTGCTTGGGGCCGCCGTAGCGGGTCGAGAGTCCTGCGGCCAGGACTACGAGCGTGGGACGGATGTGGCCTCCCGCGGGTGTACGGTGCGCAACGGTCGCGCCAAGATATTGTCCTGCAATGCGTTACGCCAGGCGACGGCAAGAAGGAACCACAGTGGCACCCGGCGTGCTTAGCTAGCTGGATGCAACGGTTCTGGTGGGTGGGGAGTCTAATCGTGTAGAAGCGCAGGAAAGCGTGGGAGTGTTGAGATGACCGCAATCAGCCTTGCAATGAGTGCCGTGTTCGAGTCCGGCCAGTGCCCCGCCGTCACCGGGGTGAGGCGGCGTGCGCGCACACAGTCGGCGCCGGCCGGCAAGGACTACTGTCTGCGGGACGAGCGAGGAACTAAGCTGGGTATCATTCCTGCAGCGCTCGTGAGGCCCGCCGTGGGCCGCAACGCTCCCACGCTCCTGCTGAACCGTGATTGGGGGCCGTAACCTCCGGTTGGTGGGATCTTCCCAGGTAGTGCAGCGCGCCGGTCGAGTGGCCGGCGCGCTTCTTTTTCTTGTTAATGGGGGTGGGTCTTGCGGCGTGCGCCCTTAGTCGGGAGGTTATGCGCCGAGCCTATGATGGGAGGAGATGTGGACGGCGGGAGGCGATCTCGAGGCATCAGGCGGTTCCTCGCCCTTACAGCAGTCCTGCTGACGGTACCCGCGGAGGCCGGAGCACAGTTCGTGACCCTCGGGGCAGGGGCCCTGTTCACCAAGAGCAATGTGGATCCGGTGGTGGAAGTGCTGGTCACCGCCCCACCATTGGTGTACGCCATCCGGCCCTACCTCACGACGTCCTGGGTGCTGGACGAGATCGAGCCGACGTTCATCACGGCGGCAGAGCGGCCCATCTGGCGCACGAGCCATCACTTCACCACGCTGGGCGCGGGCGTGCTGTGGCTCCAGCCGGCCAACTACACCCCGTATCCCATTATCGTGAGCGCCACGGCGATCTTCCCGCCCATTCCCCGCACCATGCTGGTCGGCATCGGGTCGGTGCAGCCGTTCCAGGACTGGAGTTGGTCGATCGTGGCGAAGGTGGCAGTGATGTTGGTGATGGGGAAATAGGAGCATTCGGGGACTTGCCCTACGAGTTACAATAGAGGCAGGACATCCATGGCCCTCCTCCACCTCTACCGTGCCCCAGGGCTCTCACCAGCGCGCAGCAACGCGCTGCTCCTGGCTGCGCGGCAACGGATCTCCCCCGACATCCAGGACATCGAGACCGAGTACTGCTTCAACATCGAGGCGGCCGGGGGGCAGAGCCGCGCCGAGCTGGAGACGCTGGCCTGGTTGCTGCGCGAGACTTTCCAGCCCGGTGGATTCGGGCTGCAGAGCTCGCTGGACGGGGACGGCGAGGTGCTCGAGGTCGGGCCGCGGATGAACTTCTCGACCGCGTGGTCCACCAACGCGGTCTCCATCTGCCATGCTTGCGGGCTCACCAAGGTTCGTCGCATCGAGCGGTCGCGGCGCTATCTGCTGCGGGTGGGCTCGCCGCTGAACGACGAGCAGCGCGCCGCCTTCCTGGCCATGGTGCACGACCGCATGACCGAGACGCCGTACCCGGAGCCGCTGCAGAGCTTCGAGACCGGACTGGCGCCGGCTCCGGTGCTGGAGATTCCATTGCTGGAGGAGGGCAGGGCCGCGCTGGAACGGGCCAACCGCGAGATGGGGCTCGCGTTCGACGAGTGGGACCTGGACTACTACACCGACCTGTTCGTGAAGCGGGTCGGGCGCAACCCGACGGACGTCGAGTGCTTCGACATCGCCCAGTCGAACAGCGAGCACTCGCGCCACTGGTTCTTCAAGGGGCGGCTCGTGATCGACGGGCACGAGGTGCCCGATCACCTCATTGCGCTGATCAAGGCTCCCCTCGAGGCGAACCCCAACAACAGCACGATTGCGTTCCGCGACAACTCGAGCGCGATTCGAGGATACCCGATCCGTACGATCGTGCCAGCGCGCTCCGGTGAGCCCTCCCCGTTCGTGTTCGCCGACGAGGACTACGACGTCATCTTCACCGCCGAGACGCACAACTTCCCGTCGGGCGTCGCCCCGTTCCCGGGGGCGGAGACCGGCACCGGCGGGCGCATCCGCGACGTGCACGCAACGGGGCGCGGCGCTCTCGTCGTGGCCGGGACCGCGGCCTACTGCGTCGGCAACCTCAGGATCCCCGGCTACGAGCTTCCCTGGGAGGACGAAGGATTCGCCTACCCCGGCAACCTCGCGTCGCCGCTAGAGATCGAGATCGAGGCTTCGAACGGCGCCTCGGACTACGGCAACAAGTTCGGCGAGCCGGTGATCCTGGGCTACACGCGCTCGTTCGGGATGCGGCTGCCGGGCGGTGAGCGGCGTGAGTGGCTCAAGCCGATCATGTTCTCGGCCGGCATCGGGCAGATGGATGCGCGCCACACCGAGAAGGAGCCTCCTGCCACCGACATGCTGGTGGTGAAGCTGGGCGGGCCGGCATACCGCATCGGGATGGGCGGGGGTGCGGCTTCAAGCATGGTGCAGGGTGAGAACGTCGCTGAGCTCGATTTCAACGCGGTGCAGCGCGGTGACGCGGAGATGGAGCAGAAGGTGAACCGCGTGATCCGTGCTTGCATCGAGCTGGGTGAGCGCAATCCCATCGTCTCGATTCACGACCAGGGCGCCGGCGGCAACTGCAACGTGCTGAAGGAGATCGTGGACCCCGCCGGAGCGCAGATCGAGATCAGGGATGTCCCGCTGGGCGACGCCACCCTCTCGGTGCTGGAGATCTGGGGTGCGGAGTACCAGGAGAACGACGCGCTGTTGCTGAGGCCGGAGCACGCCGATCTGTTCCGTGCCCTGTGCGAGCGCGAGAAGGTCGTGTTCGCCTACGTGGGGCGCGTCACGGGTGACGGCAGGATCCTGGTGCGCGACGGAGCGGACGACTCCACACCGGTCAATCTCGAGCTAGACGCGGTGCTGGGCGACATGCCGCAGAAGACCTTCGAGCTCGAGCGGGTTCCGCCCGAGCTCGAGCCGCTGGAGCTGCCGCCCGGGCTCACCGTCAGCACGGCACTCGACCGGGTGTTGCGCCTCCTCTCGGTGGGCTCCAAGCGATTCCTCACCACCAAGGTCGACCGCAGCGTCACCGGACTGGTGGCGCAGCAGCAATGCACGGGGCCGCTGCAGCTCACTGTGAGCGACGTGGCGGTCATCGCGCAGAGCCACTTCGGGGTGACGGGGGCGGCCACTTCCATCGGGGAACAGCCGATCAAGGGGTTACTCGACAACGCCGCCATGGCCCGCATGTGCGTGGGCGAGGCGCTCACCAACCTGGTGTGGGCGCGGGTCAGCGCATTGCAGGACGTGAAGTGCTCGGGCAACTGGATGTGGGCGGCGAAGCTGCCCGGTGAGGGGGCGGCCCTGCACGACGCCGCCGTCGCGCTGCGCGACATGATGCTCGAGCTGGGCATCGCGGTGGACGGCGGCAAGGACTCCATCTCAATGGCGGCGCACGCTCCCGGCGGCAGCGGCGGCGACGAGACGGTGAAGGCGCCAGGCTCCCTGGTCGTGTCCGCCTATGTCACCTGCCCGGACATCACCCAGACCGTGACACCCGATCTCGAGCTTCCCGGCGAGGGCCGCCTGCTCTACGTGGATCTCGCCGGTGGCCGGCACAGGCTGGGTGGATCCGCCCTGGCACAGGTGTACGGCCAGATCGGCGACGCCGTGCCAGACGTGGAGGACGCTGCGCTGCTCGAGCGGGCGTTCAACGTAGTGCAGCAACTCATCGCCGGCGGGATGGTCACCGCGGGGCACGACCGCTCCGACGGCGGCCTCGTCACCACGCTGCTGGAGATGGCATTTGCGGGCAACTGTGGCATCGACGTCGAACTGGATGATGCCGCGGCAGACCCGATCGCGCTGCTTTTCTCCGAGGAGCTGGGCCTCGTGTTAGAGGTGAGCGCAGAGCACGAGGCGTCCGTGCTCGATGCGTTCGCGCGTGCCGATGTCCCGTGCGTGGCGGCTGGCACGGCTTCGAGCGAGCCCACGGTGCGCATCCGCATGGGCGGCGAGGTTGTGCTGGAGGGGGACGTGCGCGAGCTGCGCGACCTGTGGGAGGCGACGAGCTTCCAGCTCGATCGGCTGCAGGCGAACCCCGAGAGGGTGGAGCAGGAGCGTGCCGGGCTGCACGATCGTACGGGCCCGACGTTCGTGGTGCCGTTCGATCCGCTGCCGACCGCGCCCGCCCTCCTCGAGTCGAAGACCAAGCACCGCGTCGCGATCCTGCGCGAGGAGGGAAGCAACGGCGACCGCGAGATGACGTCGGCCTTCTTCGCAGCGGGGTTCGAGCCGTGGGACGTGGTGATGTCCGATCTGCTGGCCGGGCGCGTCGACCTGGAGGGATTTCGCGGAATCGTCGCCGTGGGAGGATTCAGCTACGCCGACGTGCTCGACTCCGCCAAAGGCTGGGCCGGGGTGATCCGGTTCAACGAAGGCCTGCGCGAGCAGTTCGAGCGCTTCCGCGACCGCTCCGACACGTTCAGCCTGGGCGTGTGCAATGGCTGTCAGTTGCTGGCGCTGCTGGGTTGGGTCCCGTGGCACGGAATTGCCGACGAGCAGCAACCCCGCTTCATCCAAAATGCGTCGGGGCGGTTCGAGTCGCGCTTCGCCGCGGTCGAGATCCAGCCAAGCCCCGCGCTCATGCTGCGTGGCATGGAGGGCTCCAGGCTGGGGATCTGGGTGGCCCATGGCGAGGGGCAGGCATTCTTCCCGGAGCCGGAGGTGCTCGAGCGCGTGCGGCAGGAGAGCCTGGCACCGCTGCGCTACGTGGACGACGAGGGCCGCGTCACCGAGGCCTATCCCTTCAACCCCAACGGATCCACTCATGGGATCGCCGGCCTCTGCTCGCCCGACGGGCGCCACCTGGTCATGATGCCGCACCCCGAGCGGTCCTTCCTCAAGTGGCAGTGGGGCTGGATGCCGCGGGAGCTGGACCGCTCCCTCGCCGCCTCCCCGTGGCTCAGGATGTTCCAGAACGCCCGCGAATGGTGCGACTAGCCAACTCGCGGCCCATCCCTTAGAATGATCGGCCCGACACCTGACGACATTCCTGGAGCAGGCGCATGCCAGAACGCATTACGCTCGAGAGCTTCGTGCAGAAGATGGAGACCCTCCACGCGAGCATGACCGGCGGAAAGCTGAAGCACTCGGAGTACGATCAGCGACTCGCGCGCATCATCGGCGAGCTGCGTGACCGCAAGATCGACGCCGAGCGGCCCGAGATCACCGCGGCCATCGACGACCTGCAGTCCCGCGGCGTGATCACGCCGGCGGTGAGGGAGCACCTGGTCGGCCGGCTGGGCCTGTCGTAGTAGCTCCCCTTCCTCTGCTTCCCCGCGAGTACGGCGCCTACGCCGAGCTCCTGTTCCCGGTCGCCACGGCTCTGGGAGCGGGGGCGCCGGGCGTGGCTGCCTGGGGCCTCGCCGTTGCTTCCGTTGTGTGGTTCCTGCTGTATGAGCCCGTAGCCGTGCTGACCGGGCTGCGCGGCGAGCGGTTGCGGCAGGCTGCCGGAAGGGGAGCCTGGATGTACGCCGTGGGCCTCGCTCTGGCAGGCAGCGCGCTCGGTATTGGCGCGCTCGTCCTGAGCCCTCCGGCGGCGCGTCTCGCGGCACTCGTGCCCGCCGGGCTCGCCGTCCTCCTGGTGCCGGTAGTGCTGCGCGGCAGGCAGAAGACGCTGGGAGCGGAAATCATCGTAGTGGCCGCGCTCGCGGCGGTGCTCCTCCCCGTTGCGGCAGCGTCGGGTGTGGACAGCCGCTTCGCCTGGATGGCGCTCGGGGTATGGCTGGTGAGCTTCGCGTTGATCACGCTCGCCGTCCACGCAGTGAAGGCCCGCCACAAACAGGTGAGCGAGATGCGGTGGACGGTCTGGGCAGCGCCTCTTCTGGCGGGCCTCACGGTCGCCGCCGCGGTGGCGCTGATCGTCTGCGAGACCGTCCCCTTGCCGGTAGGTCTGGCGCTGCTACCTGCCGCGCTGTTCGTGCTGCTGGTGGCGCTGTTGCGGGTTCACCCCAGGAGGCTGCGGGTGGTGGGATGGTCGGTAGTGGGGGCCAACGCGGTGACGTTGCTGCTTCTGCTGCTGGCGTAGCCGGGTGGGTGCGGGGCGGGCCCGGGGCGGCGCGCTTCAGGAGTTGGGTAGCCGCCGCTGCTCCTCCGCCACCTTGGCCAGTACCCGCTCGGTGAAGTCCAACCGGTCGGCGACGTCACCCAGTTCTTCCCGCATCCCCTCGACGCTGTCTCGTAGCCGGTCCACCGACTCCGCGAGCTGAGCGACGTCCCCCCCGCCCTTCGAGAGGCGTGTCTTCACCCAAGTCCTCGAAACGATCAACAGACCTCCGATCACACCAGTCGTGATGATGAGCGACTCGAGGACAGACTGTATCTGGTAAGGCTCCATGGCCGGGCTCCGGCGAGGCTCCGTGGAATATAGTTCGCCGACTCCGAGATTCACGATCGCGCCGCTCGGAGTTGACGGGGTTCCCAGGTCGCAGAGGCAACCATGCGGCGCTGGTCGTACGTTTCGGGTCTGGCGGAAGCGGTGGTGAGGCTAATTGGAAGGAGAGAAGGATGGCCTGGCTATGACTAGTGACTCAACGCAGAGCCGTTGGCCCAGAGTCGTCGGCACGATCAGCATCGTGCTGGCTGTCATCATGGTCGTCGATCAGGTGGACGACGTGATCACGGCCTTGACGTGGTCGCCAGAGGACTGGCGGCGGATGTTCGCGCCCGAGGTGGCCGACCTGATCGTGAGGGCCATGCCGCCGCTGGAGTGGCTGGTGGTGTCGGCGGTCGTGGGAAGCGCCTTGGGAGTGCTGCTGTTCGTCGGCGCGATCTTCCTGCGCCGTCGTCGCCTTCACGGGGTGACGCTCTGCCGGTCGTGGGCGTGGCTCGCGATCGTGTGGGCCCTGCTGGAGATGGCGCGCGCGATTTCCTGGTTCAGGGGGTACTCCGAGGATCTGGCCGGGATTTCGGGGGCAGAATGGCAGGGGTACGCGGTGTTCGGGACTGTCGTCGCTCTCGCGGTGCTGCTGGCGTGGCCGGTCTTCCTGCTGGTGTGGTTCAGACGGCCCGACGTGAGACTGGAGTACGAGGAGTGGCCCGACTGAGCGATGTACTCCACCTGCATCTTCTGCAAGCGGCCGCTTGGCGGTAACGAAGCCGTCGAGTCCTTTCCGGTGGGACGGCGCCTCGCGTTCGACCCGGCGAAGGGGCGGTTGTGGGTCGTGTGCCGCCGCTGCGAGCGGTGGAACCTCACCCCACTCGAGGAGCGGTGGGAGGCGCTGGAGGAGTGTGAGCGGCTGTTCCGTGCCACCCGCATGCGCATGTCCACCGACAACATCGGGCTCGCCAAGCTCAAGGAGGGCCTGGTGCTGGTGCGCATCGGCGCGCCGCTGCGCCCCGAGTTCGCGGCGTGGCGCTACGGCGATCAGTTCGGGCGCCGCCGGCGCAGGGCGATCATGTGGACTGCGGCGGGCGGTGTGGCGGTCGGCGCGGTGGCGTTCGGCGCCATAGCAGCGGGCGTTGGCGCGGCCTTCATGGCGAATATCCCCAACCTGCTCATCAACATCCCGGTGCGTGCCAGGGTCCGGACCGACGACGGCAAGGTCCTCAAGCTCCGCACGCCCGACATCAACGCGGCGCGCTTTCTCATGGAGCCGGGTGCCGACGAGTGGGCGGTGCAGGTCAAGAAACAGACCTTCGAGGGAGACGCGGCGAAGCGGGTGGCCGCGGTGGTGCTGCCGGCCCTGAACCTCATGACCGGCTCCAAAGTGGCGGTGGCCAACGCCGTCGCGAAGCTCGAGGAGGCGGGCCATCCGGAGCAGTTCCTAGCCCGCGCGTCCCACGAGCTGGACCCCAAGAACTGGCAGCCGGGCTACGGCAAGCCGCTCTTCCCCGGGAAGCCTGGGGTCATGAAGAAGCTGCCCGCCCCGACCCGCCTGGCGCTCGAGATGGCGCTGCACGAGGAGCGGGAGATGCGGGCGCTGGCCGGCGAGCTGCTGGAGCTCGAGATCGCGTGGCGCGAGGCGGAGGCGATCGCTGGCATCGCCGACGACATGTTCGTGCCCCCGGAGCACCAGGAGTTCATCGAGCGGCACCGCCAGCAGGACGTACCCGCAGAGCCGGTGGTTGCCGCAGAGGTGGACGGGGAGGCCGAGCCCGGCTGAGCCGCAGCGGTGGCCGGTTCGGCGACCGCGGTGTATGCTATCCTCTCACCATTCAATCCTTCTAGAGGTGCTCCATGCGTGTTCTTCGAGCCCTGGTCCTCCTGGCCTGCACGACCGGTGTCCTTGCGGCGCAGGAGACGGTTGCCCCGAATCTTGAGACCGTGCGCGACGCCCAAATGCGCCAGCTGGAGCTGCAGCGCACCATGCTCCTGGCGATGGCGGATTCCATGCCTGAGGGCCTGTATCGCGACAAGGTGATGCCCGTGCAGCGCGACTTCGCCCAGCAGCTCCACCACGGCGCGTCGGTCATTGCGTTCATTTGCGTGCGCTACATGGATGCCGAGCGGCCGTCTTTGACCGACACGTCGATTGCCCTCAACAGTCGGGAGGGCCTCACCGGGTACATCAACGCGGTATACGACCACGCCGCCCAGGTCCTGCAGCAGCAGTCGGATGCGGACCGCGCCGTCGTGACCGGGTTCTTTGGAGGCTTGGAGATTCCCAAGTGGCAGATCTGGGACGAGATCCACCAGCACACGGTGTGGACCGCCGGGCAAGTGGTGGCCAACTTCCGTAAGCACGGCATGGCACCGCCGGGGTTCGGGTTCTTCTAGAGTTCCGACCTGCACCGGGTAGGCAGGACGGGCGGTTCGGAGGCGGGCCGCCCGTTCGGCGCTTGGCACCGTCGCCGCGGTTAGGGGTACCAGACCGGTAGATGTCAGGCTGAGCCCGCGGGCAGTATCTTTCCTTCATTGGAATCGCCTCGGGAGCGCAGGGTGGCGGACCAGTTCGCGCACTTCAAGACGGCCATTTCCGACCGGTACGAGATCGAGCGGGAGCTCGGCCGGGGCGGCATGGCCGTCGTCTTCCTGGCACTGGATCGCAAGCACAATCGGCCCGTCGTGCTGAAGGTGCTGCGTCCCGAGGTGTCCATGACGCTCGGCGCGCAGCGCTTCCTGCGCGAGGTGAGCATAGCGGCCAAGCTTAGCCATCCCCACGTCGTGACGCTGATCGACTCCGACGAGATCGAGGGCTTCCTCTTCTCGGTCATGGCGTACGTCGAGGGAGAGTCGCTGCGGGAGCGCCTGGTCCGGGAGGGAAGTCTGGAGCTGGGCGCCGCGATGGAGATAGTACGGCAGGTGGCGAGCGCGCTGGATTACGCGCACAGCCGCGACGTGGTGCACCGGGACGTCAAGCCGGAGAACATCCTCCTGTGCCGCAGCGCGGCCGTGGTGACGGACTTCGGCATCGCCCGGGCCATCAGCGAGGCCACCGAGGGCGAGCGGCTCACCGACCCGGGGGTCGCCGTGGGGACCTCGGTGTACATGAGCCCGGAGCAGGCGAGCGGCGAGATCGAGGTAGACGGCCGCAGCGACGTGTACGCCCTAGGGTGCGTGCTCTACGAGCTGCTCACCGGCGAGCAGCCCTTCAGCGGCAGGAACCACTATGCCATCCTCGCCGCCAAGGTCAAGGGAGAGCTGCCCGCCCTGCGCGAGCTCGGGGCCGCGACGCCGAAGGGAGTGGAGCGCGCCATCGTCCAGGCCCTGGCGCCGGAGCGCGACGACCGTTTCGACTCGGCTTCGGAGTTCGTGGCGGAGCTGGATGCAGCGGTCTTCACCGGAGTAGCGCACGGCCCGTCGATCGCGGTTCTGCCGTTCTCCAACATCAGTCCCGATCCCGAGAACGAGTACCTCGGCGACGGAATCGCCGACGAGATCATCACCGCACTCAGCCGGGTGAAGGCGCTACAGGTCGCGCCCCGCTCTTCGTCATTCGCCTACAAGGGCCAGAGCCGCGATATCCGCGAGATCGGGAAGGCGCTCGGTGTGAGCACGGTGCTCGAGGGGAGCGTGCGGCGCGCCGGCCCCAAGCTCCGGGTCATGGCGCAGCTCATCGACGTGAGCGACGGCTACCATCTCTGGTCCGAGCGGTACGACCGGGAGATGGAAGACGTCTTCGCCATCCAGGACGAGATGGGGCGTGACATCACACAGGCGCTCAAGGTGATCCTCTCCGAGGAGGAACAGGACGCGATGCGCAAGGCGCGAACCGGCGACATCGAGGCGTACGACTACTACCTGCGCGGCAGGCAGTTCTTCAGCCAGTTCCGGCGCAAGCCCCTGCGGTTCGCGCGCGAGATGTTCGAGCGCGCCATCGAGATCGATCCCGCCTATGCGCTGGCGCATGCCGGTCTCGCCGACTGCTGCTCGTTCCAGTACATGTACTGGGGGTTCAAACCGGACGACCTCGAGACGGCCGACACGGCAAGCCGGCGCGCACTGGAGCTGGCACCGGAGTTGGGAGAGGCGCACGCGGCGCGGGGGCTCGTATTCTCGCTCCGCGGTGACAATGAGGCGGCGCGTCTCGAGTTCGAGACCGCCATTCGAATCGACCCCCGGCTCTACGAGGCGCGGTACTTCTACGCGCGCACCTGCTTTCAGGAGGGCAAGCTCGAGGAAGCGGCGCGGCTGTTCCGGGAGGCGTCAGAAGTGCGCGAGGACTACAAGTCGTCCTTCTTCATGGCGCAGTCACTCGCGGCCCTGGGTCGCGACCACGAGGCAGAGGCGGGGTACCGCCGGGCCTTCGAGGTGGCGGCGCGCCACGTGGAGCTGAACCCCGACGATGCGCACGCGTACAGCATGGGGGCCGTCGCCCTGTGTCGCATTGGGGAGAAGGACAAGGGTCTCGAGTGGGCGGAGCGCGCGCTGAACCTGGATCCCGACGACGCCGGGATCGCCTACAATGTCGCCTGTCTGTTCTCCTTGGAGGGGGAAACGGAGCGCGCGTTCGTCAGCCTCCAGCAGGCGGTCGACGGCGGGTTCGTGCGCAGGGACTGGTTCGAGAAGGACCCGGACCTCGATCCCCTCCGGGACGACGCCCGGTTCAAGGAGTTGATGGCAGCTTTGTGAGATCGGCGGTCCACACGCTGTCCGAAACCCACTGCGCAGCGGTCATCCCGCCTACGATGACCAGCCGACCTCCAGCCACCACGATACCGCGCAGGTCCATCACCGGCTGACGCAGCTCGCCCCAGCCGCTCCAGCGGTCGGTCGCCGGGTGATAGCGGAAAACCGCCCGTCGAGGATCGGACGGCCAGCTGTTGTATCCTATCCCGTCGTAGTTGTAGGGGTTGTTGGTGCCGCCCGCGAAGACCACCGCTCCGTCGATGCCCACTGCGCCGGCGCGGTACAGCGGTGGGCCCGGATGGTCTGTTACGCGCCGCCAATCGATGCTGGTGGGATCGCGGGGATCGATGTCCCCACGCCACGATGCCCCGTACATGGTGAAACGGGGCGGACTCTGGTTGGTGCGCACGCCGTCGATGTAGACAATGCTGTTCCCCACGATTGCTCCGGCGTGGCCGAACACCGGTCGCCCCGGAATTGGCGTCGCCTGCCGCCACGTGTCGGTCGCTGGATCGTACAGCTGCACGTCGGGCACGTTGTCATCGTCATGCCACCCCGAGACGAGGTAGATGAGCGAGTCGCGCCACACTCCCGAAACGGCGTCGTCCACTGGTACCGGGATCGGCGCCCCGGCACTCCACTCTCCGGTCTCGGGATCGAGAATGTCGAGGTTGGGAAGTGAGCGCTCCGAGCCGTCCTGGGCCACGGTGTACCCACCGAACAGGTAGATCCTGCCGCCTACCGCCTGCGCGGTGGCCGCCAGCCGGCCGGGCCCCGGGACGGGCGCTATCTCCCGCCAGACCCTATCCCCCGCGTTCCAGCGGAATGCCCAGTTGACCACGCCGTTCCACCGCACGGTCGAGTCGAGTCCCAGAAGCGAGAACACGGCCGGCCCACTCGAGGTCTCGAGCGCAACGACCGCGTTGTTGGACACCGGCCGCGGCAGTGCGGGAGCAGCCTGCCAGGCCGGGCTCTGGAGGCCGAGGCCGAGGGCGAGGACGAGCGGCCAGAGAATGGCGGTGAGGGTCACTCAGGCAAGTACCGTCGGAGCAGCCTCTGGTTCCGGAAGACGAGTCCGGAGCAGGCGGTGAACAGCGCCACGGCGCCCAGGATTGCCGCCAGCCTGATCCAGGATTCCCCCGCCGCCTGCCGACGGAAGACGTACGTCACCGTGCTCCTTACCCACTCCAGGCCCGCGAGAACCAGCAGGATCTGGAACAACCGCGGCACCCAGCGGCGGCGCACCAGGAGCAGGAACGGCAGGCCGAGGCTGATCACCGCCAGCAGAGTGACGTCGTTGCGTGAGAAATGAGCGGCGAGCAGCAGAAAGCTCACGATGACGGGGAGCAGGCGGAGTGCGTTCATGGGTGAGCCTAGGGGTAGAGGCGGGTGACCGTCCAGCCGTCGCCCTCACGGGTGTAGCGCAGCCGGTCGTGTAACCGGTTGAGTCGCCCCTGCCAGAACTCGATGTGCTGCGGTACGAGTCGGAAGCCGCCCCAGAAGGGCGGAAGCGGCACGTCGCCGCCCTTGAACTTCGTCTCGTGCTCGCGGAACCGGCGCTCCATCGCCTCTCTGCTCTCGAGCTCGGCGCTCTGGCTGGACGCCCAGGCGCCCAGTTGGCTGCCGCGAGGCCGCGAGAGGAAGTACGCCTCGGACTCTTCTGGCGCGAGCCTTTCGACGGCCCCCTCGATGCGCACCTGACGCTCCAGGATCGGCCAGTGCATCACCATGGCGGCCCGCGGGTTCTCCAGCAGCTCCGCGCCCTTGCGGCTCTCGAAATTGGTGTAGAACAGGAAGCCGCCCTCGCCGAATCCCTTGAGCAGCATCATGCGGGCTGACGGCGTACCGTCGGGCGTGCTCGTGGCCAGCGCCATGCTCTCGGGCAGGAAGATGCCCGATCGGCGGGCGGCGGCGAACCACTGGGCGAAGAGTTCGATGGGGTCCGCACCGGCCTCGAGTTCCGACAGGCCGGTGACCATTCCCCTGCCCATGGTGAAGATCGTGCGAAGGCGTCCGATGAACGACATGCTTCTCGGGGTAACGGGCCGCTGAAAGGAACCGGGTTCGGCGCGCTTCGGCAAGGGTCGCGGCGGACCGGGAGACAGGCCATCTTTGGTCCTTCATGGTAGAGCTTGCACACCGTCTTCGTGAAGCGCTCGCCGGCCGATACGCGATAATGCGCGAGGTCGGCCGGGGTGGCATGGCCACGGTCTGTCTCGCCGAAGACCGCAAGCACCGTCGCAAGGTGGCGGTGAAAGTGCTGCGTCCCGAGCTGGCGGTGACGGTCGGATCCGAGCGGTTCCTGCGAGAGATCGGGATCGCGGCGAAACTGGCACACCCCCATGTACTGCCCGTGTACGACTCCGGTGAGGCCGACGGCCTGCTGTACTACGTCATGCCGTTCGTGGAGGGAGAGTCGTTGCGGGAGCGGATAGACCGCGAGGGGCGGCTGGAAGTAGAAGGAGCCCTGCACATTGCACGCGAGGTGGCGAGCGCGCTGGGGTATGCGCACAGCCATCACGTGATACACCGCGATATCAAGCCCGCCAACATCCTGCTTTCCGGGGGGCACGCCGTGGTGACCGACTTCGGGGTGGCGCGGGCGATCGGCATGGGCCGGGAACCCGTGACAGAGACCATCACGGAGCCGGGGATCGCGGTCGGGACGCCCACGTACATGAGTCCGGAGCAGGCGAGTGGCGAGCAGGCGCTCGACGGCCGCAGCGACCTCTACTCACTGGGCTGCGTGCTGTACGAGATGCTCGTGGGAGAGCCGCCGTACACCGGGGACACTCCGCATGCCGTTATCGCGCAGTGCTTCGGCGCGCCGATACCGTCCGCCCGCCGCAGGCAGCCTGCCGTGCCCGAGCACGTGGACGCCGCGTTGCACAAGGTGCTTGCCAAGATGCCCGGGGAGCGCTTCGCCAACGCGGAGCAGTTCGTGGAGGCGCTGTTGAAGCCGGGCATGGTCAAGCCGCCGGAACGTGAGGCCAGCTCGATCGCGGTGCTGCCGTTCCAGAACATGAGCGCCGATCCCGAGAACGAGTACTTCAGCGACGGCATGACGGAGGAGATCATCAACGCGCTGACGAAGCTAGAGGGCCTGCGGGTGGCGGCCCGCACCTCTGCCTTCGCGTTCAAGGGCAGCAACAAGAACCTGCAGGAGGTCGGGGCGCAGCTGGGCGTCTCGACGATCCTGGAGGGAAGCGTGCGGCAGATGGGGACGCGCTTACGCATCACCGCGCAGCTGATCGACGTGACTGACGGCTACCACCTCTGGTCTGAGCGGTACGACCGGGAGATGGAGGACGTGTTCGCGATCCAGGATGAGATCGCCGAGGCCATCGTCGCCACGCTGCGGGAACGGTTCGCGGAAGAGCAGCGCATCCGTGTGGTGAAGCGCTATACCGACGACGTCGAGGCCTACCAGCTGTACCTCCAGGGGCGTTACGTGGAGAAGACGCGGCGCCGCTCAGGCTTTGCGAGGGGAATCGACTACTTCGAGCGGGCCATTGCTCGGGACCCGAACTACGCCCTGGCCCTCGCCGGGCTGGCCGACTCCTACAACCTGTTGGCGTGGTACCGGTTCCTGCCGCCGCGCGAGGCTTTCCCGAAGGCCCACGTGGCGGCACTCAAGGCGCTGGGGATCGACGAGATGATCCCGGAGGCGCACACGTCGCTGGGAGTGGTCAAGCACTACTACGATTGGGACTGGCACGGTGCGGAGCGATGTCTCACTCGCGCGCTGGAGCTGAACCGCAAGGACGCCACGGCGCTGCACTCCTACTCGGAGTACCTGGCCTCCCGAGGACGGCTGGAGGAGGCCACCGAGAGGATCACGCGGGCCCACGAGCTCGAGCCTCTCAGCCTCACCATCAATGCCGGGCTCGGCTGGGTGCACTACTTCTGCCGGCGCTACGACGAGGCGATCGAGCGGTTCCTCGAGACGATCGAGCTCGACCCGGAGTACGTGTTCCTCAACTGGTTCCTAGGCCAGGCGTACATCAAGAAGGGGATGCTCAAGGAGGCGCAATCGGTCCTGCGGCGCGGGATGACGGCGTCGGGCGACCATCCGGGCATGGCGGCGTATCTCGCGTATGCCTACACCAAGGCCTACCGCATGGATGATGCACGCGACATACTCGATGCCCTCAAAGTGCGGGCCAAGGAGGCGTACGTGCCCGCCGACTACTTCGCGGTGATCCACATGGGGCTGGGGGAGCTCGACGCGGCGTTCGAATGGCTGAACCGCGCGTGCCAGGAGCGGGCGCTGCACATGGTGTTCGTGGAGGTGGACCCACTGTTCGACGACGTGCGGAGCGATGAGCGCTTCGAGAACGTTCTCGGTTGTATCGGATTGACTCGGGGGTGAAATGGGTATACGTGCGGCAGTTATGACCGAACCGCGGGCGCCGATCGCGCTGTGGGAGATCGACGATCCCGCGGTCGAGGAGGGTGGGATCCTGCTGGAGACGGTGGCGAGCGAGGTGTGCGGCACCGACGTGCACCTGCATCACGGCCGACTCGATGGCGTTCCCTATCCGATCATCCCGGGTCACGTGAGCGTGGGGCGCATTCTCGAGAATCGAGGGGTCGAGAGGGACGCGTTGGGTGTGCCGCTGCGGACGGGCGACATGGTCACGTTCTACGACGTGCACGAGGTGTGCAACGCCTGCTACCACTGCACGGTGGTGAACCAGCCCAACCGGTGTCCCGAGCGACGGGTGTACGGTATCACCTACTCGGCGCATGACGGGCCGTTGGGTGGGTGGGCCCAGCGCATCTATTTGCGGCCCGGAGTTCGCGTGCTCAAGCTGCCGGAAGGACTGACCGGCGACGACGTGATCGGCGGCGGCTGTGGATTGTTCACCGGCTTTGCGGCGGTCGAGCGCAGCGACTTGACCATGGGCGACACGGTGGTCGTGCAGGGCTCGGGGCCGGTGGGGCTCGCTGCGGCCGCGTTCGCTCACCTGCGGGGGGCCGGAGCCGTGATCGTCATCGGCGCTCCCAAGGCACGGCTCGATCTCGCGCTGGAATTGGGTGCCGATATGGTGTTCTCGCTCGAGGAGCATTCGCTCGAGGCCCGCGACGATGCGGTCTGCGGCGCCACCAACGGTAGAGGTGCCGACGTGATCATCGAAGCGAGCGGCAATCCGGCGGCGATCTCCGAGGGCCTGGATCTGCTACGGGATGGCGGTACCTACGTCGTGGGTGGGCACTACACCGACACAGGTACCGTCACGATCAATCCGCACATCCACATCAACCGGCGGCACGCGGACATCCTGGGGCAGTGGGGCACTGACTTCCGGCACATCGTGCGGGCGCTCCACATGCTCGCCCGCCACCGGGAGCAGCTTCCGTTCTACAAGGTGATCGGCGCGCGCTATGGACTAGATGAGGCTGACAAGGCGCTGGACGATGTGGAGAACCTGCGGGTGACGAAGGCGATTATCGAGCCGGGTTCCTAGTCAGAGCTCGCGAATCGCCTCGATCGGATCCAGCTTGGCAGCGCGGCTGGCGGGATACCAGCCGAACACGATGCCGACGACCAGCGCGAAGAAGATCGCCATCACTGCGCCAGGCACGTTGACGGCGATCACGAAATTTCGCCCGAATTGTTGCGCGATCAGCTCGGTCACCTTGATCAACGCTACGCCGCCACCGATGCCGATGGCAGCGCCCAGAAGGGCCAGGGCGAGCGACTCGGCGAGGAACAGCTTGCGGATGTCGCGGTCGTCGGCGCCCAGCGCCTTGCGGATCCCGATCTCGCGCACGCGCTCGCGCACGGCGATCAGCAGCACGCTGAACAGCCCAATGCCGCCCACCACCAGAGTGACGCCGGCTATGGTGAACAGCACGGCGTTCCACCCTAGCATGATGCCGTCTGCCATTGCCAGATCGGAGGCCACGTCGGCCGCCTCGTTCTCAATCTCGAAGTCCTCCACTCCGTAGTGTCGCCGCCGCAGGCGTGTGGTCGCGTCATCCATCACGGTGGCGAAGTCGGCGCGCTCCGACACGTCCACCCGGACGAGGTCCACCCGTCCTGCGCCCTTGTGGTACAGGGTCACGTAGGTGTACGGGATGTACACGCGGCGGGCCAGGAATGAGAGATCGGCCGGGATCATCTCGAACTCGATGGGTGCAACGACGCCGATCACGCGGAACCGAATGCCTCTGATCTCGATCGTGCGCCCGATCGGGTTGGCCGCGCCGAAGAACGGCTCCACCAGCTCCTCGCCTAGCACCGCCACGCGTGAGGCGTTGATGATGTCGAGCGGCACGAACTCGCGGCCGCGCACGATCGGCCAGTTACGGTAGCGCAGGTACCCCGCATCGATCCCATCCACGGGCACCGTGCGCTGGTCGCGCACGGTGCTCACCAGCTGCCGCCCGGCGGCGTTGCCGCCGTAAGCCGCCGCCACGCCGGGAACCTCTCCCAGAGCCCCGATGTCCGAGAGCCTGATACCGGTGTGGCGCAGATCGGTTGCCCGCTTCGCGTCGGAGCGCGGTCCCTGGTCGTAGAACGCAACGGTCCGCGGCATTCCCAGGCGCTTGAGATCGTCGGTGGCCATCCGCTGGACGGCGGCCGCGAGCGAAGTCATGGAGACAACGGAGGCCGCACCGAACACCACGCCGAACAGGGTGAGCACCGAGCGCATCTTGTGCGCCCAGATCTCCCGTAGGGCATCTATGCCGAGTTCCGCCCAGTCGTTAGCCATAGCGCAGCGCCTCGACCGGCGAGAGGCGCGCCGCACGGATCGCCGGGTAGATACCGGCCGCCACTCCGACCGTGAGCGAGGTGCCAATCGCCACGGCGGCCATGGGTCCGGTCACCGCGGCAGGCATGGCCATCAAGTACGCTACCGTGCCCGTGAGCGCGGTGCCCAGCGCGAGGCCGAGCAGGCCGCCCAGTGTCGTGATCACCAGCACCTGCACCAGTACCTGTCCGAAGATCTGAAACGCGGTGGCGCCCAGGGCCATGCGCGTGCCGAACTCGCGCACCCGCTCCACTACCGAAGCCAGCAGGATGTTGGCGATCACCACGCCGCCCGCGATGAGCGACACTATTCCCACGACCAGGAAGATGAAGTTGAACAGCATGAAGAACTGCGAGTCGTCGCTCGACATGCCGCCCGAGCGATCGATGGAGAAGTCCTCCACTCCGTGGCGCAGCGACAGCATGGCGGTGACCTGGTTGCGGGCCGCCTGCACGCTGGTGGGGGAGACCGCCTTGAGTGTGAGGAACGCCAGGTGGTCGTCGGTGCCGGTGTACTGGGTGAACGCGGTCGTGATGGGGATGTACGCCCGTTCGTTGCGGTAACGCAGAGCGTTCCCGCTCCACACAGCGAAGTAGAACTCCTCCCGCTCCATCACGCCCACCACCCGGTAGTTCTTGCCTGCCAGGTTCACCAGTTGCCCCAGCGCGCTTTCGGCGTGGCCGAACAGGGAGTCCGCGTACTTCCAGCCCATCACCATGACCCTGGCCTGGCGCCGCACGTCGAGGTCGCTGAGGTAGCGTCCCACCACCGGACGGATGGCGTTGATCACCGCGTAGTCGGGAGTCGTGCCGACGACGGGCCCGGTGAAGTGGATCCCTCCCACCCGGTACTCCATCCGGTCGTAGAAGCCGGGAGCGACGGCGGAGAGCGTGGTAGCGTTGTCCTTGAGGTACTCGGCGTCGCGATAGCTCAGCCGGTCCGACGCCAGCTCCAGGGCCGTGGGCTGCTCGGCCATCTCGCGGTCGCGCACTATGATCGTTCCGTAGCCTCCGACCTCGGCCACGAACTCCTGCGTGATCTTCGTCTGGCCGCCGAACAGCGCCAGCACCGTCACGATGCTGGCGGTTCCCAGGATGAGCCCCAACAATGAGAGCAGGGTCTGGCCCAGATGGCGCCGAGCCTCGTCCAGCCCGACGAAGACCGACTCCCGGAAGTTCACGCGGCCACCCGCCCGTCGGCGATGTGCACTGTCCGCTGCGCTTCGGAAGCGACATTTGCGTCGTGCGTCACGAGCACGATCGTGTTGCCGCTCTGATGTACCTCGCGGAATGTCTTGAGGACCTCCGCCCCGGCGGTGGAATCCAGGTTGCCGGTCGGCTCGTCCACCAGCAGGATGGCCGGCTCGCCGATGAGGGCTCGCGCAATCGCCACGCGCTGCCGCTCGCCACCGGACAGCTGGTCGGGCCGGTGGCCTATCCTGTGCTCCATCCCCAGGCGCTCGAGCAGCTCTCGCGCCCGAACGCGCCGCTGCCGGCGCGTGAGCCCGCCACGGTATTGCAGGGGGAGCGCGGTGTTTTCCTCGATGTTTAGCCGGGGCATGAGATTGAACGTCTGGAACACGAAGCCGACCTTCTGATTCCGCACGCGGGCGAGAGGCCGGCCGCTCAGGGTGCTCACATCGGTCCCGTCCAGGTGATATGTTCCCGCCGTCGGCGAGTCGAGACAGCCCAGGATGTGCATGAGCGTGCTCTTGCCCGAGCCCGAGGGCCCCATGATGGCCACGTATTCGCCGGCCTGCACGTCCAGGTCCACCCCGCGCAGCGCCGCGACGTCGACCTGCCCCAGACGGTAGACCTTCGTTATGCCGCGCACCTCGAGCAGCGCCATGGTCAGCGTCCCAGGCGGGCCCGGCGTGCGGCCTCGGCCGGGTCCTCCAGCGCCACGGAATCGCCCTCGGCCAGTCCTTCGAGAATCTCCACGTAGGAGAGGTCGCTCAGCCCCAGTGTGACCGGTGTGGGCTCGGCGGCGCCGTCGACCAGTCGGTAGACGGTGGGGCGTCCCTCCACGTAGAACACGGCCTCGACGGGGAGCCGCACCACGTCTTCCCGCGTCGGCCCCGAGATCTGCACGTTGGCCGTCATGCCGGGGCGCAGGATCTCCGCGCCCGTGCGCACCTCGATCTCGACGTCGAACACGCGAACCCGTTCCTGCAGACGCGCGGCAGGTGGCACCAGCCGCACGATGCCCGTGGCGGTATCGCCTGGGAATGCATCCACCGTGATCGACACGATGTCGCCCGTGCTCACCTTGCCGATGTCCACCTCGTTGATCGCGGCGTTGATCAGTAGGGTCGAGAGGTCGGCGATGGTGAACAGCTCGGTGCCGCCGCCGAAGGCGCTCGTGCCCCCGACGACCGTCTCGCCTTCCTCGACACCGCGCAGGATCACGATACCCGCTGCCGGCGCAGCGATGCGCGCGGACTGCGCATCGTCGGTGGCGCTCACCCCGCTTTCCTCCATCAACCGGAGCTGGTCGCGACTCGCATTGAGGTCGTTTTCTGCCTGTTCCAGCGCGACCCTCGCAGACTCGACGTCGGCGTCGGAGATCAGCGAGCGCGCCTCCAACTCCTGGGCTCGGTCATACTCACGTCGCAGGTTGTTCACCGAGATCTCGGCGGCGCTGATATCGCTGCGCAGCTGCGACAGGAAGTTGGCCTGCGCGATGTCCGGCACGATCGTCGCCAGTCGCTGGCCGGCTCGCACGGAGTCGCCCTCCCGGATGTGCAGAGTGCGCACCACGCCCGATATGGGCGATTTGACGACGATCTGGCGTTCCGGCTCGACGACGCCGGTCTCCTCGATCTTGACCTGGATGGCGCCCCGCTCGGCGACGCCGACCTCGAATGGATAGGCAGGGGTGTTCTCGTCGCCGCCCGCCGAAGAGCAGCCGATAGCGGCCGCTGTGAGCAGCACGAGCCCGCCGGTGGTGGAGATGGCACGGGTTGACATGGCTGGGAACCTCCGATCACTCACAATACGCCTACCCCGCCAAGCGGGTTTCGCGCCCGAGACGCGCGCCGCCGCATCCTGATGAGAGCTATCCCGTTTTCAGAACAGCTTCCCGGCCAAGGTCGGCTCCTTGTCGGTGCGGGTCCCGACCTTGATGTGAGTGGAGAGCCGCGCGGTTCCCTCGCCGTGCAGCGTCTCGTGCACCTTCACGATGGCCGCGAAGATGTCTTCCAGCTCTCCCTCCATGTTGGTGCCGTTGGAGTGGAGCTCGACGTTGAGACCGGCGTCCTCCAACAGGCGATGCGCGCGCTTCACCTCGTTGCGCACCGACACGCCGGACCCGATGGGTATGACCTGCACTTCCGCAATGGCTCTCATGGTCAGTTCTCCGAAGACCACCACATGGTGAAGAGAAGCGTATCGGCCACGGCCGGCATCGCCTGGGCCACTCCGAACATCACGCTTGAGTCGTAGTCGCCGCGATGCTGCACCGCGGCCAGCTGGCCGGTGATGTCGAATTCCACCAGGCCGTTGGTGACGACTCCGGTAACCGGAGCGACGGGATCCACCGAAAGCGCCCTCGGTGACGCGCTGCCGAGTCTGAACGTGCCGCCGAATGCGGTGTCGCCAGCCTGCTCGATCGTCACGGTTCCCACGACCACCAGCGTGTCCAGTGTGACGCTGTCCCTGTAGGCCAGCCGGTAGTCCCAGATGCCGATGAGCTCCATCGGGTCGGGACCGGAGTTGTTTCCGCAGGCCGCGGCCACTAGCAGCAACGCCGCGATGGGGAGGAAACCCGTCGCGGCGCCGCGTACACGGACCGGATGCGATCGGCGTGACATTCTCAGTCCTGCGAGTGTTGCGTCCGAAACTCCTCCGCGCTCCGCACCCCCCGGTCCAGCTTGGCGTGATACTGTCCCAGCGCTCCCGTGCTGGCGTCGCGCAGCTTCGTCAGGCGGACGACCATCTGATCCACGTCCAGCGGCGGGTCGGTGGAGAGTGTGTCGCGCCACAGCGCCTCCGCCTGGTCGTGGAACGTGACCACCGCCTCCATCTCCTCGTCCTTGAACTGCTTGCGTATCACCTGCTCGCGTACGTCGTACACGATACTGCCCAGGAGCACGTGCATCGACTCCCGCGTCCCCATGCCGACCGAGGACAATCGCTTCATGAACTGATCGCGGCGGCTGTCGCTCATGTGTCCTCCCGTCTACTTCGCCTGGGCGAGCCGTGTCGGCCCGGCCGCCGCTACTTCCGGGGGGCACCCGTCGGCGAACAGCTTGAAGTTCTCGATGTAGCGTGCCGCCAGTGCGTCGTACTTCTTCCAGTACTCGTCCTTGTCGCCCCAGGACTTCGCCGGGTCGAGCACGTCGTCGGGCACGTCCGGGCACTTGGTCGGCACCTCGAATCCGAACAGCTTGTCCTTGCGGTACTTGACCTTGTCGAGCTTGCCGTCGAGTGCGGCGTTGAGCAACGCACGCGTGTGCCGGATGCTGATTCGCTTGCCCACACCGAACCGCCCGCCGGTCCACCCTGTGTTCACCAGCCAGCAGGTGGCGCCGTGCTTGGCCATCTTCTGGCTCAGCAGGTTCGCGTACGTGAACGGGTGGTGCACCATGAACGGCGCGCCGAAGCAGGCGCTGAAGGTGATCTGCGGCTCGATGCCGAGGCCGATCTCGGTGCCGGCGATCTTCGACGTGTAGCCGCTGATGAAGTGGTACATGGCCTGCTCGGTGTTGAGCCGCGCGATGGGCGGCAGTACACCCGAAGCGTCGCACGTGAGGAAGATGACGTTCTTGGGATGCGACTTGGCCATTCGTTCCGGCACGGTGTTCGGAATGAACTCCAACGGGTAGGACGCCCGGGTGTTCTCTGTGATGGCGTCATCGTCCAGGTCCACGAATCGCGTAGTCGGGTCGTAGATGACGTTCTCGAGGATGCAGCCGAAGCGCCGCGTGGCCGCGTAGATCTCCGGCTCGGCTTCGGCCGACAGCCGGATCACTTTGGCGTAACAGCCACCCTCGAAGTTGAACACGCCGTCATCGCTCCAACCGTGCTCGTCGTCGCCGATGAGCAGCCGGTTGGGGTCGGCCGACAGCGTCGTCTTTCCAGTGCCGCTCAGCCCGAAGAACAACGCGACGTCCCCGCCCTTGCCGACGTTGGCCGAGCAGTGCATCGCGAGCACGCCGTCCAGCGGCAGGAGGAAGTTCAGGACCGTGAAGACGCTCTTCTTGATCTCCCCGCCGTACCCAGAGTTGCAGATGATCGCCATGCGCTGCGCGAAATTGAGGATGATGGCGGTCTCGGTACGGGTGCCGTCCACCCGGGGATCGGCCTTGAAGGATGGTGCCTGGATGATCGTGAAGTCGGGCACGTGCTTCTTGTACGCGTCCTGGCTCTCCAGGGAGATGAACATGTTCTGCGCGAACAGGTTGTGCCACGCCTTCTCGGTGATGATGCGGACCGGCATGCGGTAGTTGGGGTCCGCGCCGGCGTAGCAATCCTGTACGAACAGCTCCTCACCCTGGAGGAACGCCTGCAGCCGTGACAGGAGGGTGTTGAACTTGTCCTGTGCGAAGGGCCGGTTGTACTCCCCCCACCAGATCTTGTCCAGCGTCGACTCTTCCTGGACCACGAACTTGTCCGCCGCGGCCCGTGCGGTATGCGGCCGCGTATCCACGAGGAACGGCCCGCCCTCCGACATGTGTCCCTCGCCGCGGAAGATCGCCTCCTCGTAGAGCGCCGCAGCAGGCAGGTTCCAGAAGACACGGTCCAGGTCCACGAGCCCGTGGTTCTTGAGCCCGTAGTCGCTCTTCAGGTCCTTGGCCTGCTTGATGGCGGGCGTGTTGAACTTGAGGTACTTCGCCATGGTGCCTTCCGTTGTTTATGCCTTACCGCTGCCTACATCCAGTCTCGCAGCAGCTTGCGGTCGCCGATGTACAGCTCGTTGGGAGCGTTCGGGTCGAGCGCCCACTTCATCCGCTCGATGCCGTCCTTGATGTCCTTGATGGAGCCGCACGTGGAGAGCCGCAGGTAGCCCTCCATGCCGAACTCCACGCCGGGAACCGTCACGACACGAACCTTGTCCACCAGGAACTCTGCGAGCTTCGTCGAGTCCTTGTTGTAGGTGCTGAAGTCGGCGAAGCAGTAGAACGTGCCGTCGGGCTTGGTCGCCTTCACGCCCTCGAAGGAGCCGAGCTGGGCCATCATGACGTTGCGGTTGTTCTCCAATGTCACGCGCAGGCTCTCGACGCTCGTCTGAACTCCGTTGATCGCCGCGACGGCCGCGTGCTGCAGCAGTCCGGACGGGCCGGAGGTCTGATGGCCCTGAATGTTGGTCATCACCTCGACCAGTTTTTTGTTCGCCACGGTCCAGCCAATGCGGAACCCCGTCATGGCGTACTGCTTGGAGACACCGTTCACCACGACCAGCTTGGAGTTCTCGGACAGGTCCTTGGCATAGCTGTAGCAGTTGATCGGCCTGCGACCGTCGAAGATCAGCCGGTGATATATGTCATCCATGATCAGGTACAGCCCGCGCTTCTCGCACAGCTCCACGATCGCCGCGATGAACTCCTCGGAGTACATCGCGCCCGACGGGTTGTTCGGGCTGTTGATGATCACGGCTTTGGTGTAGGACGTGATGTTCCGCTCGATTTCCTGGATGCGCGGATGGAACGAGCCGTCATCCGGCCGCACCGGTACCGGCACCGCACCGCACAACTTCACCATCTCCGGGTAGCTCACCCAGTAAGGGACGGGGAAGATCACCTCGTCCTGCGGATTGAGGATCGCCTGCAAGCACACCATGACCGACTGCTTCGCGCCGCCCGACGCTATCACGTTCTCCGGTTGGACCTTGCGGTTGTAGAACTCCTCGGTGTACCGGATGACGGCCTTCTTGAGAGCGGGGATGCCGTCGGCGGGGGTGTAGCGTACCTCGCCCGAGCTGAGCAGGGCCGCGGCCGCCACGAGTGCGTCAATGGGCGGCTTGGTCTTGGGCTCGCCGCCTCCGAGATGTATGACCGGCTCCCCTTTTGCGCGGAGAATCGCCGCGGTCTCATTCAGCTTCAGCGTCGCCGATTCGCCGATCGATTTGCCAATCAGGCTGATGGTCATCGGACTTCCTCTGGCTTGTACGTCACCTGCTGCCGAAGGTGCAGTGCGGGAGGGCACCACCCCACCACCCTACCAGGATTGGAAACGTATATCCGCGGATGGGAATTGCAACGTGTCTTCCACGGCCTTCGAGGCGGCGTCACGCCCCGGCGAGCTTCAGCAATTCCTCCTCGATCACCCCCTTGAAGAGGGGGATCTTGTATCCGTTGCGCTTGAGGGCCACGGCATCCTGCATCGCAGCCTCGGCTGCGGCGCGGGCCGTCGCCTGGTCGAGCTGCCGTCCCGTGATCGCCGCTTCGGCCTCCGCTGAGCGCCACGGGATCGGCGCGGCGCCGCTCAGTACCACGCGGCCCGCCACCACCCGAGCGCCGTCGAACTGCAGCGCCAGGGCCACGCCGGCCAGCGCGAAGTCCCACGAGCCGCGGGCCCGCACCTTGCGGTACGAGCTCCTTAGACCGGGTGCCGGCGCCGAAAGCGTGAGCTCGGTGACGATCTCGTCCGGTTCCAGCACGGTCTCTCGCTGCGGGTCGGTGCTGGGCGGAACGTAGAATTCCTCCAGGGGCACCAGGCGCGTTCCACCAGATCCGGTGACGCGGGCGCTCGCCCCGAGCGCTACCAACGCCGGGGCCGTGTCCGACGGGTGTACGATGTAGCATCGGGCACCGCCGAGAACCGCGTGGAACTGGCTCTCGCCTGCCAGCGCGTAGCAAGTGCCGCCTCCCTTGCGCAGGCAGTGGAACTCACCCCGGTAGTACCAGCAGCGCGGCTTCTGGCACACGTTGCCGCCGATGGTGCCCTGGTTGCGGAGCTGCGGGCTCGCCACGGCCGCCGCTGCCTGTGCCAGAGCTGTGAACCCCCGGTTGATCAGCGGGTCGCTCGCCACCTCGGCGATCGTGGTGAGGGCGCCTATGCGAATACCAGCGTCCCCGATTCGCTCGATGCCCTTGAGCTGCTCGATGCCAGAGAGGCTCACCATTTTGGAGCAATCGAACACCTCGTCCCGCAGGCAGCCGAGCAGGTCGGAGCCGCCGGCACAGGGCCGCACATCCTCGGATCCCAGATGCTGCAGCGCCTCATCGAGAGAGGTCGCGCGCACGTAGCTGAATTGCGGCAGCATGGCTCACGCCCCCTTTCCGGCGTCGCTCAACGCCTGTACGAGTTTGACCGGGCTCGCCGGTGTCTCCGTGATGCGAACCCCTGTCGCGTGGTAGATCGCGTTGGCTAGGGCGGCCGCGGTTGGCACCGTGGCCGGCTCGCCTATGCCCTTGGCTCCGGCGATGTTCGCCTCCGGGTCGGGTACGTCGATCGGCACACAGGTCATGTCGGCCGGCGCGTCGAGCGCCGTCGGCAGCTTGTAGTCGTGCCAGTTCTTGTTCACCATCTTGCCCGTCTGGTCGCCGTCGAGCACGCGCTCCTCGGTCATGCCGAGGCCGATGCCCATGGTGATGCCGCCGAACACCTGGTTCTGGTAGGTGAGCCGGTTCATGACGCGCCCGCTGTCGTGGGCGGCCACGAAGCGCACGACCTTCACCTCGCCGGTCTTGGTGTTCACCTCCACCTCGCAGAACTGCGCCGCGAAGGGGCAGGTGACCTTGTCGGCTGGATTGGGTCCGCGGTGCCCCACTCCCGTGATCATGCGACGCCGCCGCAAGCTGCGCAGCTCCGCCAGGGCCTTGGCCTGCGACGGATCGCCGGCCGGAACCACCTTGCCGTCCTGCAGCGACAGAGAGGCGGCGTCCAGCTCGAGCTCCTCGGCCGCCAGCGCCAGAATCTGCCGCTTGGCGTCGAGCGCGGCAGTTCTCACTGTGGGCGATTCGGTCGGCACGGTCTTGCTGCCGCCACTCGCCGTCGCGTACGCGGTAGTGCCGGTGTCGGCGTGGTCGATCTGCACCGAGTCGGGATCCACGCCCAGCTCCTCGGCCACCACCATGGCCATGACGGTCTTGGTGCCAGTGCCGATGTCGCTGGCTCCCATGTTGAGGTTGACGCTGCCGTCGGCGAACACCTTAACGAACGCTGTGCTCGGAGGTCCGCCGGCGCCGTAGCCCCACAGGGCGCCGGCCATGCCGACTCCCCGCTTGATATGCTCATCGCCGGTCGCCGCGGTCGCGCGCGCCTCGCCCCAGCCGAACGCCTCGGCTCCCTGCTCCAGACACTGGCGGAATCCCGTCGTGGTGTAGGGCCTTCCGTCCCGTGCCTGCGAGATCGTCGGAATGTTCTTGAGGCGCAGCGCCACCGGGTCCATGTCGATGGCATCGGCCAATGCGTCCATCATCTGCTCTAGCGCCCAGGAGCACTGAGGGTGTCCCGGAGCGCGGAAGGGACGCGCGGGTCCCGCGTTGATGAAGATGTTGGTTAGCTCGGTGCGGACGTTGGCGCAGGTGTACAGGTCCCGCACCTGCCAGTCGAGCAGCGATACACCGCCGGCCCGGTAGGCGCCGCTGGCACCGCTGCCCACGTACTCGAGTGCCGTGAGCGTGCCGTCGCGCTTCACCCCTGCCTTGAGCCACATGTTGCTGGGCGGTCGGTTACCCACCGCGAGGTAGGTCTCCTCCCGGGTGAGCGCCAGCTTCACCGGCCGCGCCGTCATCTTGGCCAGCAGTGACGCGATCAATGTGTACTTGCCGGGCTGCAGCTTGGCCCCGAAGCCGCCACCCATGTAGTGCCCAATCACGCGCACCTTGGAGAGCGGCAGCCCCAGCGAAGCGGCGACCGTATTCTGGATGTTGTACACGCCCTGGGTGGACTCCCACACCGTCAGCGAGTCGCCGTCCCACCGGGCCACGCATCCGTGCGGCTCCATGGGCGTGTGGATCTCGCATTCCGTGCGGTACGCCTGCTCCAGCACCACGTCGGCCTCGGCGAACCCCGCCTCGACGTCGCCCCGGCTGTAGCGCTGGGTGTCGCCAACCTGGTTGCCCTCGTCGTACAGCTTCGGTGCGTCGTCCTCCAGGGCGCGCCGCTCGTCGGACACGAACGGCAGCATGTCGTATTCGGCCCGGATGGCGCGCACGGCGTCCCACGCCTGATACGGTGTATCTGCCGCCACTGCCGCAACGGTCTCCCCTTCGTAGCGGCAGTGGGGGTGGAACAAGCGGGTGCGGATGAACTCCGAATGCGGCGCCGTCACCGGGTCGTCCGGCGTGAACCCGCTGAGCACCGCGCGCACACCCGGCATCGTCTCCGCGGCACTCGTGTCCACCGCGTTAACGTGCGCGTGTGCGTGGGGGCAGCGCAGGATCGCGCCGTAGAGCATGTGGGGCAGGGTGATGTCGGTCGGATACACCGCCGTGCCGCTGACCCGCTCGTAGCCGTCCACCCGCGGCCGCTTCGTACCGACCACCTTGGTCTCACCCCACGGCTCCGGGCCCTGATCGGGCGAAGGTGCATGGGGTACGTCTCCCTCTATCCAGTAGGGGCGGTCACGATCGTCTCTCATGACGCACCTCCCTTGCGCAGCTCTGCAGCCCGCTGCACGGCCGCGAAGATGTGCGGATAGGCGCCGCAGCGGCACAGGTTACCGGACATCTGCTTGCGCACCTCGTCGAGCGACGGATCGGCCTCGACCCGCAGCAGACCCTCGGCCGCCATGATCTGGCCGCAGGTGCAGTAGCCGCACTGGTAGCCGTCCTCCTCGACGAACGCCTGCTGCGTCGGGCCGAGCTGCTCGCCATGCATCAGGCCCTCCACCGTGGTGATCGCCTTGCCCTCGACCTCCACCGCCAGCGTCATGCAGGCGTAGCGCGGCACGCCGTCGATCAGCACCGTGCACGCTCCGCACTCGCCGCGCTCGCAGCCCACCTTGGTGCCGCTGAGACCGAGTCGCTCCCGCAGCACGTAGGAGAGCGACCAGCGGGGCTCGACCTCCATGCGGCGTTGCCGCCCGTTGATGACCAGTGTGATCCGGGAGAGCGTATCCGCTTCCGCGGACTGCTTGGCCCCGGACGGCTGCGCGGCAGCCGGCCGGGCCGCCGCGGCCGTGAGGGCGCTCGCTCCCACGGACTGAAGGAACCCGCGACGACTGATCCCTTCGCGATCCTTACCGTCATGCGTCATATGGTCCTCCGGGGGGTGTGCGCTCCGGCGCGAAACCGGGAGGCTTGGCGGCACAGGGAGAGTGCGCTGCGACCCGAGCGTCTCGCGCGCAGGAAGTCGTATTTGATCTGACTACGGCCCCGTGCATGAAGTGGGAATGAAGGGGGCGTGAAACGCGGTGATGCTTGGAGCCGCGTCCTTAAGCCCTTGCGGAACACGCGCTTACGGAAGGGGCGCGCGGTGGGGTTGGTGCGCTGCGTACTGCTGTCTATCGTACGTGACATACCTCCCACAGCAAACTCAGGAGTCGTCCATGTCCGGCAAGTCCTCCCAGAGCTACACCACCCACCGCCGCTGGGTGCCGATGTACCACTTCGTGGCCGCTGCGCTGCTGTTCGTGTGCCTGGTGCACGCGGTGTGGAGCGCGATCGCCTCCTTCTCGCTGCAGAGCGTGATGTACCTGGTGCTCGTGCTCGCGGTGGGCATCGTGTTCTTCTACTCCCGCGCCTTCGCGCTGGCCGTGCAGGACCGGCTGATACGGCTGGAGGAGCGGCTGCGGCTCGAGCGAATCCTCCCCGACGCGCTGCGTGCCCGCGTTGGTGACTTCACTACCGAGCAACTGGTGGCACTGCGGTTCGCGAGTGATGCCGAGCTGCCGGCCCTGGCGCAGAGCGTGCTGGACGAGAACAAGCAGGATCGAGAGGAGATCAAGCGGCAGATCAAGCAGTGGCGGGCGGATCATCAGCGGGCGTAGATCGGTTGTCGAAGTAGAATGTTCGCGAATCCCATTGCGAAACCCGGTCCGCAGGATATGCTCACAGTGGTGATCGGGGGCGGGGTGCGTGAGGCGCCTGCCGCGCGTGCCCTGCCGCGAGATGGCGAGAGTGGAGGGGAACCATGAGCAAGGCGAGCCAAATCTTCCCACGTGCCAGGATTCCCTACGGCACATGGGGCAGCAGTTATTTCCCCGCATGGCAAACCTCGGCGCTGGCCGAGGTCAACATCGGCCAGTTTGCCGGCGAGTCGATGAACCGCATTCTGGGCCTCCGCAAGGTGCCCAAGAGCGAGCTCGATTACCTGGTGATCGGCTCGACGATTCCGTGGCATTGGAAGTTCTGGAATGCACCGCTGGTGGCGAGCTGCCTGGGAGAGCGTGTTCCCGGATACCACATGGAGCAGGCTTGCGCCACCGGACTGCAGGCGACCCTGCTGGCTGGCAACGAGGTGCAGTCGGGCTACGACGTGGTGGGTGTGCTCACGTTCGACCGGACCAGCGACTCGCCTGTGGGGGTCTTTCCCGAGCGCCGCGCGCACGAGCGCACGCAGGCGCTAGCCGACGTATGGGACAACTTCGGCTTCGATCCCGCTACCGGGAACGCGATGATCACGACGGCCGGGCTGGCCGCCCGCAAGTACAAGATCGAGCGCAAGGAGGTCGACGAGCTCGCCTACCTCCGGCACCAGCAGTACTTCGATGCCAAGCGATCTGGCTTTCTCGATCGGGTGCTGGTACCGCTCGAGGTACTCAACGTGCAGGGACGGCCGCTGGGGCGCATCGATGACGACGTGGGCGTGCGCGAGCTCACCATGGCCGGCCTGCGAGCCATGAACGAGCTCGATACCTGCGTCACCGGCGGAACGCAGACCCATGCCTCCGACGGTATGGCATGTCTGCTGGTTACCACGAAGGCGAAGGCGAAGGAGCTGAGCCCGCGGCCGGAGATCGACATTCAGTTCGTGGCCAAGATCGAGGTGCGTACCAACCCGAGTCTCATGCCGGAGGCGCCCGCGTTCGCCGTCCAGAAGCTGCTCGAGAAGACTGGTCTCACCATGGCCGACATCGCCGTGGTCAAGAACCACAACCCGTTTGCGGTGAACGACGCCATTTTCTCGCAGCTGCTGGACTACGACTGGTCATGCATGAACAAGACCGGCAGCTCGCTCGTGTGGGGCCACCCCCAGGGACCGACGCTCACTCGAATTGCGATCGAGGCGCTGGAGGAGGCGGTGGACCTGGGTGGCGGCTACGTGCTGCTCTTCGGGTGCGCCGCCGGCGATGTGGGTATCGCGGCGCTTCTGAAGGTTTCGTAGGGAGGCGGGGATCATGACGAAGACGATGCGGGAGACGACGCTCCAGACGCTGGGCCTCGGTACCGTCAGCGCGATGTTCAAGGGCGGACGGCCGCCGGTCACGGCAGGTGATCTGGTGGATCAGGTCTTTGGGAACTCTGGCCAACGCGGCTCGATGGTCATCTCGGGTGCCAACGGGATAGTGGGGGCGGGCAAGACGATGCAGCTCGGCTCGCGGCTCGAGCCTTTTGGCGTGCGGATGGTGGCCCTCGATTTCCCCAACGCCCCTGACGGGATCGGAAAGCAGTACCCCGGGCTGGTGCAGGCCTTCGGGCCCGACGGCGCCAACCGGATAATGGCCAACATCACGCGCCTGAGCTATGACGGAACGACGCTGCCCGACGAGCTGCAGGTCTTCCGGCCGCGCTTCTTGCTCGAGGCGATTCCCGAGATCCTCGAGGTGAAGAGGGCTCACTACGAGGTCTTCCGCGAGGCCTTCCCCGACATAGAGATCCGCTCGGTGACGTCGGGATTCCCCAGCTCGGAGCTGGGAGTGGGCATCGCGCATCCCGCCTTCCCGCACGAGATCAACAAGGTGTGGGAGGTGGTCGAGCCCGAGCCGTCCGGCGTCAGCCAGCTGCTCTGGGCGCTGGGCCTCATTCCTGTTCCGGTGAGCGACCACTGGTCGTTCGTGCTGGACGTGTTGTTCTGCGGCGTGACGCTGGCCGGACTGCGCTACCACGACGCCAGCAACATGCCGTTCTGGAAGGTCGACAAGTTCGCGCGCAAACTGCTCGGCCCGAACCCGTTCCGGGCGCACGACGCGATCGGAGCGAAAGGCGCCAACTTCCTCACCTGGTCGTGCCTGCACCACCTGAGCGAGCAGTACGGTGCGGTGTTCACGCCCACGGCAGTGCTTGAGGAGCGCAAGACGACGGGACAGACCTGGTATCCGCCGAACCACTTCCGGCCGCTGGTGGACTGGAAGCTCGACGACGAAGGTGCGACGGAGTTCGGGACCTGGATTCTCGGACCGATGTTCCAGATGACCAGCCTGATGCTGCACGAGCAGCGCGGGCACCTGTCCCACCTCAACGCCATCGGCGAGCTCTGCGCCCAGTTCCGCCGCGGCATCCTCGCCGTGATGCGAGCTGCCGGACCCGATGCTGTGATCCGGGTGGTGCAGGCGTACCACCGGCTGCACCCCGAAGCCGGGAAGGCGGCGTGGTATCCCGACGCATTTGCGGACATGGGGTCGCCCGAGTGGCAACAGCTCTACGTCAACGCGGAGCACGACGGCACCGTCGGAGTGGTGACGATCAGCCGGGAGAGCTACAACAGTGATGTGGATGCCGAGCTCAACCGGGCGCTCGACTGGCTCAAGAGCGAGGGGATCGAGCGCGTGATCCTCACCGGTGACTTCCACCTCTCCACGCAGCTCGTGGGGGCCGATACCGCCGAGTTCTACCCGGCTCTGGAGAACGCCGACGCGGGCTACGGCATCGCGAGCGGCTGGTCGGGCACGGCCCGCCGCCTGAACAACGAGTTCGAAGTGTCGGTCGCGTGCGTCAATGGAAAGCGCTGCCTCGGCGGTATGCTCGAGCTGCTCATGCACTGCCACTACGTGGTGGCCGTGGACGATGCCGCGCTCGGAATGCCGGAAGTGACTCTCCCGGTGCTGCCGGGCATGGAGGGGTGCCACTGGCCGTTCCGCAAGGCGAAGCCCGACGACTGGCCCAAGCTGCTGTTGTTGTTGCTGGGCGGCCGACCCGTCAGGGCCACGGACGCCGTGGGGTGGCTGATCGACTACGCCGGTCCGCTGGACGACGTGTTACAGACGGCGTGGAAGATCGCGACCAAAGGCAAGCACGGTATCGCGCGCCGCGACGTCGAGAGTGGTGCGCTCGCCAAGCTGCCCACCGAGGTGCCGGGATTGCCCGAGCCGGACGCTCCGTTCATCGAGGAGGCGCGCAGGGCCATCATGGGATGCGTCCAGGAGGCGTGTGGTGCAAAGCTGGCTGACGCGCTGGCCGTGCAGGCAAAGCGGTCGGCCGGCTTCATGACGTCCAAGTGGTGTCAGACGGGTGCCGTAGGAGCGGACTACGCCAAGACTATGAAGGTGTAGCGCCGGCGGCGAACGCCTGTGTGTTGAGATCCAGGAGGCCCTGCGGCACTCGCTCCCGCAGGGTCTCTTGCCATACGTCCGCGGGAATGTCCAGCCGCTCGGCGAGCGCGCCGAGGAGCACCACGTTGGCGGCCCGATGATTCCCCAGCTCCATCGCCTTCGCGGTCGCCTCGAGCACGACGACCTCAAACCCCTTGTCCCTGAGGAAGTCGACGGCGTTGTCGGGGTAGGGGCGCTGGTCGGCGGTGCGCAGCGGCTCGACCTTGTGGTCGTTGAGTATGATCGTCCCCCCCGGCTTCACGAAGTGGGCGTAGCGCAACGCCTCCAGCTTCTCGAGCGCGAGCAGGAAGTCCACCTGGCCGCGGCGGGCCATGGGGGCATAGACCCGGTCGCCGAAGCGCACGTGGCTGAATACCGCTCCACCACGCTGTGCCACGCCGTGGAACTCCCCCTGCTTTACATCCCGGCCCGCCGCGGCAGCCGCCAGTGCCAGCAGCTCGCTCGCGAGCACGGCTCCCTGGCCGCCGACTCCCGCGATCAGCACGTTCGTGATGGTCATGCGACGATGGCCTCCGTGGGGCAGAGCTGAGCGCAGAGGGAACAACCGACACACTCCCACTCGTGCACGACCGGGTAGTCACCCTCCCATACCAGTGCAGGGCAGCCTGCTTCCATGCACTCCTCGCACATCACGCACTCGTCCTCGATCACCCGGTACGGCACGTGCTGTTTCGCCTTTTCGACTGGAAGCAGTTGGCAGTGACGCCGCGCGATGACCACGGCTGGTCCCGGGTGCTCCAGGCCCGCCTCGATCGCGCTCTTGGTGGCTTCGAGGTCCCACGGGTCCACGACCTGAACCTGCCTCACGCCGAGCGCGCTTATCAGTTGCTCGTAGTCGACGGCTGGGGCGGCATCGCCCTGGAGCGTGTGACCGGTCCCGGGGTGCTCCTGGTGACCCGTCATGCCGGTGGTGCCGTTGTCCAGCAGTATCGTGGTCGTGGGAACCTGGTTGTAGACGGCGCTGGCCAGGCTGGGCAGGCCGCCGTGCAGAAACGTGGAATCGCCGATCACGGCGACCACCTTCTCCTCGCCGGCGCGGTTGAACCCGGTGGCGTTGCCGATGCTGGCGCCCATACAGAAGGTTGTGTGGATCGCGCTGTAGGGCGGCAGGCACCCCAACGTGTAGCACCCGATGTCACCCGTCACCAGCGCGCCGAGCTGGCGTAGCGCGGTGAACACCCCACGGTGTGCGCAGCCGGGGCAGAGGACGGGAGGACGCGGCAGGATCGCCACCTCTTCGCCGAAATCACCCGGCACCGGCGTACCCTCGAGCCCGGCCGCGACGAGATCGGCGCTCAGCTCACCGATGTTGGTGAACCGGTCCTTGCCCACCACGTTGAAGATTCCGAAGCTCGCCATCTCCTGCTGGATGAAGCCCTCGCTCTCCTCCACCACGTAGACAGTTTCGAACCGGGCGCAAAACTCCTTGAGACGCTGCTCGGGCAGCGGGTAGACCATGCCCAGCCTCAGCACGGTGGCGTGTGGCGCCGCTTCCCTTACGTACTGGTAGGGGATGCCGTGAGTCACGATGCCGAGTTCCGCGTCCCCCTCCTCCAGGCGGTTGCCATCGAACTCCTCCGCGAAAGCCCGCAGACTATCGAGCTTGTCCTCGAGCTCTGGCCGGCGGAGCCGGGCGAACACCGGAATGGCGTACTGACGCACGTCGCGCGTGAACGGCTCGCGCGGAGCCGCACTGCGCTGCCCGAGCTCGACCACGCTCCGAGTATGGGCAAGGCGCGTCGTGGTGCGGAACATGACCGGCGTGCGATACCGCTCGCTCAAATCGAACGCCAGCTTGATCATCTCCTTGGCCTCGGAGGCGTCGGCCGGCTCCAATAGCGGGACCTTCGCGACCTTGGCGAAGTAGCGCGAGTCCTGCTCGTTTTGCGACGAGTACATCCCCGGGTCGTCCGCCACCAGCACGACGAAGCCGGCATTGGTGCCGGCGTAGGGGAACACCATGAACGGGTCGGCGGCCACGTTGAGGCCCACGTGCTTCATCGTCACCAGGCTGCGCGCTCCGCCCAGGGCCGCTCCGACGCACTCGTCGAACGCCACCTTCTCGTTGGTGGACCAGTGCGCGTCCACACCCTCGTAGGTCGCGAGGCTCTCCAGCACCTCCGTGCTGGGAGTCCCGGGGTAACCGGCGGCGAACAGCACGCCGGCTTCCCAGGCACCCCGGGCTACGGATTCGTTACCCGACATCAGGGTCGTCATCGCGCTTCCTCGTGCACTTCGTCCTCGAACAGTCCCTCGAGGTCATAGCCGTCTGCCGTGGCGAGCGCGGGATAGTGCTCGACCATGGCGGTGCGCAGCTCCTCGAGCGGCACGTCCGCATAGTGGCCCCGGTCGCGCAGGTACTCCATGTAGCGGTCGCCTCTCTGGTTGAACTGCTGGAACAGCGAGTCCTGCCGACCGTCGAAATCGAGCGGCGGGACGTCGAACCGCTCACACAGCGAGGTGTTGAACGCAGGCGTGGCCTTGACCCAGCGGTCGTCGAGCAGCAGCTCGGCGTAGCCGTGAAACACGAATACGTCGGTCTGCATCGCCCGCAGCAACCGCTCCGTAGCGAGGTGATTCTTCACATCGGCGAATCCCAGCCGGCTGGGAATGCCCGCCGCACGCGCCACCGCCGCCAGGAGGATCGCCTTGGGGATGCAGAAACCGAACCCCCTCTCGAGCACTGTGCTCGCTCGCAAGCCCTCCGGTCTCAGGTCGACGCGGTACGGGTCGTAGCGGATGCCGTCACGCACGGCGTAGTAGAACGCCACCGCCCGGTCCAAGTCGCTCGCGTGTTGCGCCGCGACGCTGCGACTGAACTCGACGATCGTCGGATGGTCGGCGTCGATGAGGCTGGTAGGTCGCAGGTACTGTGCGAGCTGTTCGGGGGAACCCTCCATGGGGAGCGGTCAGCCCTCGCCTTCCGCGGCCGTGCGGACGGCCTCGAGGATCTCCTCCTCGGTGAGCAGCCGTTCGGACTTCTTGGCTAGCTCCATCACCGCCTCGACGACCTCGGGACCGTGGGGCAGGCCGCGCGATCGCAGGAAGAAGAGCACGTTCGAGCCACCCGACATGTGCCCGATCTCGATCTCCTGCTCCCGCCCGACCCAGCTGGCGGGGACGCCCGAGTACACCCGGTCGGCCAGCCACGACTTGCCGCGGCGTTGTGCCTTGATCACCGCGGCCGCGTGGACCCCGGTCGCGGTGCGGAAGGCGTCACGCCCCACGATCGGCGTGTTCATCGGGATCGGCACGCTCACCGCCTGTGACACCGTGTCTACGTACTCGGGGAGAGCGGAGAGGTCGTCGTCCCGCCACCCCAGCAGCTTGAGGTTCACCAGGAGCTGCTCCATGGGCGTATTGCCGACGCGCTCACCAACCCCCAAGGCGGTGCCATGTACGCGTGTGGCCCCGGCCTCCGCGGCCGCCAGCGTGTTGGCCACGTCGAGGCCCCGGTCCCGGTGGCCGTGCCAGTCGATACCCACCTCGTCGGCCATGCCGAGCTCGTCCAGCAGCCGGCGCACCCAGGTGACGAGATTGCGCACTCCGTGGGGCACGGCGGCTCCCACCGTGTCGCACAGGCAGAGGCGGCGCGCTCCCGCCTCGACTCCCGCCGTCAGCAGCACACGCAGATCCTCGGGCGCCGCGCGAATGGTGTCCTCGGTCACGTACATCACGTCGAGGCCCTCGCGCACCGCGAACTCCACCGCCTCCCGAGTGTGCCGCAGGACGTGCTCCAGGTCCCACTCCTCGGCGTACTGCCTGATGGGGCTGCTGCCGATGAACACGCACGCCTCGATCGGGACGCCCGTCTTCTGGACCACGTCGGCAATCGGCTGGATGTCCACGATCATTGTGCGGGCCGCGCAGTTGGCCTTGATGCGCAGCTTGCAGTCGGCGATCTCGCGGCACAGCCGCTCGACCGCGTCCCGCTGCCTCGGCCCGGCACCCGGCAGTCCCACGTCGGCGGTCTCGATACCGAGGCTGTCCATCAGGTGGAGGATCCTGACCTTCACGTCGGTCGGCGGATCGGTCACCGATGGGCTCTGAAGGCCGTCCCGCAGGGTCTCGTCGTCCAGCATGACGGTGCGGGGCGCGGGCACATCGGTTCCGCCCGACGTGGCCCAGTCGTAGATGAGGTGCTCTTCGTTGGGGGTCTTAGCCATGCTCGGCCCTCAATCCCGGTGTCTGTTGCGTCCACCAAAGATGCCTTGCGGGGAGTGCTCCATCAACGTGGCGCCCAAAGCCCCTCCCGGCGACCCACTCGCGCCGCGCGGGCCGGGCTGCCAAGTTGAGGCTCGGTCGCACGGCAACGAGGAGGGTGAATGACGTCTTACGACATAGGGGTGCTGGCGGGCGACGGCATCGGACCGGAGGTGACGCACGAGGCGCTCAAGGTGCTGGAGGCGGTCGCCGCACTCGAGGGGTTCGACTACAAGCTGGTGGAGTACCCCTACAGCGGGGAATACTACCTCAAGACCAAGGAGCTGGTGCCCGACAGGGTGATCGACGAGTGGCGCACCCTGGATGCGGTGCTGCTGGGTGCCATCGGCCATCCCGACGTGGAGCCCGGCTTGGTCGAGCGCTCGGTCATTCTCGGGCTGCGATTCGGCCTCGATCTGTACATCAACCTCCGGCCGATCAAGCTGTACGCCGAGCACCTCTGCCCCCTGAAGGACAAGAGCCCAGCCGACATCGACTTCGTGGTGGTGCGCGAGAACACCGAGGGGCTGTACTCCCAGATTGGCGGACACCTCAAGAAGGGGACTCCGGACGAGGTGTCGCTCGTCAACGGCGTGTATACCTGGAAGGGCTGCGAGCGGGCATCGCGCCACGCCTTCGAGCTGGCCCAGAAGCGGGCGCGCGAGGGCGGCAAGGGGAAGCGCGTCACGCTGGTGGACAAGGCCAACGCGCTGCGGCCACACGACATCTGGACCCGGGCGTTCGCGCAGGTCGCGCAGGACTTTCCCGACATCGAGACGGACCATGCCTACGTCGATGCCTGCTGCATGTGGATGATCAAGAACCCGGAGTGGTTCCACGTGGTGGTCACCACCAACATGTTCGGCGACATCATCACCGATCTGGGGGCCATGCTGCAGGGCGGCATGGGGATAGCCGCCTCCGGCAACATCCATCCGGGGCAGACGTCCATGTTCGAGCCGATTCACGGCTCGGCGCCCAAACACGCGGGCAAGAACGTGGCGTGCCCGCTCGGCGCCATTGGGGCGGTGAGCATGATGCTCGACTTCCTCGGCGAGACCGGGGCTGCTGCACGCACGGAGGATGCCGTGGCAGATCTGCTGCGCAGCGGTAAGGTCCCGTCGGCCGACGCACGCAGCGGGATCTCCACCTCTGAGATGGGCGACATGGTTGTGCAACTGGTTCGGGAGAGCCGCTGAAGCGCGCCGACCCCGCGCCGGCCCTCCGCCGGGTGATCAGGCTGCCGCACGCGACGGCCCTGGTCGTCGGCACGATCATCGGGGCCTCGATCTTCGTTCAACCGTCGGAGATCACCGGCCAGGTTCCTTCCATCGTGGGGGCGCTGCTCGTCTGGCTCGTGTCGGGAGCCCTCACGCTCATCGGGGCGCTCGTGTGCGCCGAGCTCGCGTCGACCTTCACGCAGACAGGCGGAGTCTATCTCTATCTGAACAGGGCGTTCAGCCCCGCAGTCGGGTTCCTCTGGGGTTGGGCGATGTTCTGGACCATGCACTCCGGAATCATCGCCGCGATCGCCGTGATCTTCGCCAGGTACGCGGCGTATTTCATGCCCCTGGAGAGCGGTGGCGTGAAAATCACGGCCATCGCGGCGATCCTGGTGCTGTCGGGCGTCAATTACCTGGGGGTTCGGCAGGGAAGCACGCTGCAAACCCTGTTCACCGCGGGCAAGCTCCTGGCGATCGGGCTGATCATCGTGGTCGGATTCACGCTGGGATCCCGCGTGCCCGAGCACTTCGTACCGGCGCAGGAACTAACCGCCGGCGTCTCGCTCGGCGGCTTCCTGACCGCCCTGGTGGCCGGGCTCTTCGCGTTCGGCGGCTGGCACATGGTGACGTACAGCTCCGAAGAGACGGTGAATCCGAGGCGCACGATCCCGCGTGCATTGCTGCTGGGGACGCTCATCGTCACCGCGTGCTACATGGCCATGAACGCGGTATACATGTACCTGCTGCCGCTCGACACGGTGGCCTCCTCGACGCGGGTGGCGGCGGACGCAGCCGACGCGGTGCTCGGATTCGGGGGCGGCGCGACGCTGTCGGCGATGGTCATGTTCTCCACGTTCGGCGCGCTGAGCGGCATCATCCTCGCGGGCCCGCGGGTGTATTACGCGATGGCACGCGACGGGCTGCTGTTTCGCTGGGCCGGAGCCGTACACCCCAGGTACCGCACGCCCCATCGCGCCATAGTGCTACAGGCGGTCTGGTCGTGCGTACTGGTCGGCACCGGTACCTTCCGGGCGCTGTTCACGCGGGTGATCTACACGGAGTGGATCTTCTTCGGCCTGATGGCCATCGGGCTGTTCGTGCTGCGTCGCCGCAGTGGCCTGGTGCGGCAGTACTCGGTATGGGGATACCCGGTTCTCCCAGCCGTGTTCATCGTGGCCTCGTTCGCCATCGTGGGGAATCAGCTGTTGTCCAACACCGGCGAGAGCGTGTTGGGTCTCTCACTGGTTCTGACGGGACTGCCCATATACTACCTGTGGGCGCGAAAACACTACGTGCAGGAGCGTCACAGTGACGATCATTGACTTCCACAATCACTACTACCCTCCCGAGTATCTCGAGGCGCTGCAGGCAGGGCCCAGCGAGATCGCGGTGACGTTCGACGAGCACCAGAACCCCGTGTTGCACTCGCCGGGGGACAAGAACATCATCGTGCCCGGGCATCGCGACATCACGGTTCGCGAGGCGGTGCTGGACGAGGCCGGCATCGACATGCAGGTGCTCACGTTCACCGCGCCGGGCACGCTTATCGAGGGGCCCGACCGATCGGTCGCGCTGTCGCAGAAGGTCAACGACGCCCTGGCGACAATAGTGGCACAGCGGCCGGAGCGCTTCACGGCGCTGGCCACGCTGCCGCTGAACGATTCAGAAGCCTGCCCCGCGGAGTTCGAGCGCGCTACGGGAGACCTCGGGCTCAAGGGAGTCATGCTGTTCAGCAATGCAAGCGGTGTCGCGCTGTCCGACCGGCGCTTCTGGCCGCTGTACGAGCGCGCGAGCGAGGCAGGCGCCGTGATGTACATCCACCCCACCTACCCGGTCGGAGTGGAGGCCATGCAGGAGTACTGGCTGATGCCGCTGGTGGGATTCGTGTTCGACACCACGCTGGCGGCCGCGGGGCTGGTGTTCAGTGGGGTGGTCGAGCGGTTCCCCGGAATCCGCTGGGTGCTGGCACATCTCGGGGGCGCCATACCGTATCTCGCCGAGCGGTTGGACCGCGGCTACCACGCGTTCGCCGATTGTAGGAAGGAAATCGGCAGGCCGCCGAGCGAGTACCTGCGCGAGTTCTACTACGACACGGTGAACTTCGACGTGCGGGCGCTCGAGTTCGCGATCGAATTCGCCGGGGTAAACCACGTACTGGCCGGCAGTGACTACCCGCACCAGATCGGGAGCCTCGCGCAGATGGTGCACAGCATCGAGGCGCTCGACATCTCGGACGCCGATCGGGCCAAGGTGTTGGGGGGTAATACCGCGGAGCTGCTGGGCCTATGAGTCGGTGCCGCGCCGCCGCGTGTAGATGGTCTTGAACTGCAGCAGCATGAGCAGCTTGCAGTCCTCGCAGTCGTTCGCCATGTCCTCGGGCCGTAGGGGGTCGGCGCACACTTCGTAACCGAGCTCCTCGTACAGCTCCATGGACTCCCGGGCGCGCTCGCCATCGGCGATGAAGCGGCGCTCCCAGCCGTCCGCCAGGCGCTTGGCGTCTCCCTGGAGTGCGGACTCGGTGAGCACTCGCCGCGCCTCCTGCTCCACCACGAGGGCGAGGCGCCGCACCTCCCGCTGGTCCTCGTCCTTGCTCATGCCCCTGCCGTCTGTTCCTGCAGCTTGCGCAGCCGTCTGTGACCCAGAATCGCCGCGCCCAGTGCCGAGGTGAACTGCACGAGGTCTCCCTGTGGCACGTTGACTTCGGCCCCCAGCTCGCTCCGCACCACGTCCGCCATGCGCGCGAACCGGAGGATGCCGCCGATCAAGGTGAACTCGGGCTCCATGCGCACCCGCTTCATGAGCTGCACGGAGCGCCCCACCAGCGATACGATCGCACCGTGCATGATGTCGGCCGGCGCGACGCCCTGGGACAGGTGATTGATCACCTCCGACTCGGCGAACACGGCGCACACGCCGGAGATCGACGTCGCCTCCTTCGAGGTCGCCACCAGCGGGCCGATCTCCTCGGTGGTGTACCCCATGTAGCGTGCCGTCTTCTCAAGGAACGCGCCGGTACCCGCAGCGCACTTGTCGTTGAGCCGGAATGACTTGACCTTCGCGCCGTCTCCCAGACGGCTCGCCTTCATGGTCTGTCCGCCGACGTCGAGAATCGTACGGGTCTGTGGGAAGAAGAAAGTCGTCCCGCGCGCCGCGGCGGTGAGGTCGGTGACCTGCACGTCGCTCATCGCCGTCTGGTGGCGGCCGAACCCGGTGGCCACGGTGTAGGCGAGATCGTCGACTGAGATGCCGGCCTCCGCCACCGCCCGCGTTCGCGTACGTTCGGCCACCTCGCCAAGCTTGAAGCCGGTGGGCTCAATGGCGCGGCCCGCGATCTCGTAGTTCTCGTTGAGGATCACGGCCTTTGTGTAGGTCGATCCGACGTCTATTCCGGCGGTATAGGTCATGATGCGTCCTGCTCGGCCCTGGTGGGCGCCCGGCTGGCGAGGATGTGATCCAGCGCAAACAGCGCGGCTCCGAGGGCCCCCATGTAGTGCGACTCCTCGCTCACGTTCACCGCGAGTCCCAAGCGCTCGTTGAGCGTGTCGATCATGGCGGTGTTCTTGGCTACGCCGCCGGTGAACGTCACGTCGCTCTCGATGCCCACGCGCCGCAGCAGCCCGGCGGAGCGGGCCGCGATCGATTGGTGTACCCCCAGCAGGATGTCCTCGATCTTCTTGCCTTTGCCGAGCCACGACAGGACCTCCGACTCGGCGAACACGGTGCACGTGGTGGAGATCTTCACGGGCCGCTCCCCCCGCAGCGCGGTGGGCCCGAGCTGGTCGAGCGGGATGTCGAGTGCACTCGAAGCTGCGCCGAGGAAGCGTCCGGTCCCCGCCGCGCACTTGTCGTTCATGCAGAAGTCGACGATCTCCCCATTGGGAGAAACGCTTATCGCCTTGGTGTCCTGGCCGCCCATGTCCACCACGGTGCGGGTGCCGGGGAACATGTGTACCGCGCCGCGTCCGTGGCAGCTGATCTCGGTCACCTGCGTGTTGCCGAAGGTCACTTTGTAGCGGCCGTAGCCTGTGCCCACTACGTACTCGACCTCCTCCTCTCTCAGGTCACCGTCGCGCAACGCCTCCTGGAAGGCGCTCTCGGCAGCGCGGATCACGTTGGCGCCTGTATCGGTGAGGGAGCGGCTCACGATCGTCCGCTCCTCATCGATTATGACCGCCTTGGTCTGCGTGGATCCGACGTCCACGCCGGCTGCGTAGGCCATGCGCTTCCTTCCTGCTGGGTTACGGGTTGCCGATCGCTGCCTGGTGCCGGCGCGTCGCGAGTCCTTCGAAGAACGCATCCACCCGGTTCTTGAGCTGGGCTTCGGATACGACCCGCTTGTCCATCATGTCGGACTCGATGAACAGGCTGGGGATGTCCCGCTGCTCCATGAGCGCCCGTCGGTTGTCGGCGAGGCCGGTCGACACTGTGCGACAACTCTTGATGGGGTGGTACACGATGCCGTCGGCCTCGTGCTGGTCCACCATGTCCGACAGGATTCCGGTCTGGAAGAACATGCTGTCCATCGCGTCTCGCACGCTGACCAGCAGGCCCTCCGCGAGACTCTCGAGGGGCTGATCCAGGTCGTACTGGAACCCCAGGTTGGATCCACCGGATGCGAACCAGAGATACGTCGAGTTGACGAACGTCCCGCCCAACTCGGTGAACAGTTCCGTAAAGCGGCGGAAGATCGGATAACACGGCACTCCGACGAAGATCAGGCGGTACTGCTCGTCGGTCAGCGTGCCGATGCCGCGGGCGGCCTTGAACTCCATCTCCTCGACCAGGTCTTCGAAGTACCGTGCGCCGGCCTCCGTACCCTTGAGGCAGTTGGTGACCCCGAGGTAGATGGTGCCGTCCGACAGGGCGTTGAACAGGGAAGGACGGCTGCGGTTGAGCTCGAGCACCCGCTTCCAGCACCTGTGCATCGTGTTGGCGTGGCCCATCGTTTCCCGCAGACGGTCGATGTCGAACCGCCGGCCCGTGATCTGCTCGAGGGTGGAGATCAGCTCCTTCAGCTGTGCCAGCACGTAGCGGCGGTCGTTCTCGAAGTCCTGGTCTCCCTGCCAGGTCTGGGCACCGGCGGCGCGCGAGCCCGGTACGTCGATCACGAAGGTCGGAGCCCCGTGCATCCGCTCCCAGATCTCCGCCCATTTGATGTAGGTGTTGCAGGCGTTGGTGTAGACGGCGATCGCGGGCTTGGGGATGCGGCCCATGGGCAACTCGCCGCGGCGCAGCTGCGTGGCCACGTCGGCCTTCACGTAGCCGCAGATGTCCGGCGAATAGCCGTAATCCTCCGCTTCGTTGAGGTACTCATGGGCCACGCGCCGCACTGCCGTCTGGAGGGAGTTGATCTCCGGGAACACGACCGGCAGATCGAATGTCTGCAACAGCTCGCACAAGCTGCCCATCACGAACACGTATGCCGCGCGACGGTCCTCCTCGGCAGCAGCGGTCAGTTCCTGGAACCAATCGCGGAACAGCCGGGCGCCGTCCTTGTTGCCGCGGCCTACGATCGCATCATCGCTAGTGTGGCTCATTCGAATAACAGATTCTCGACGAAGGTCTCCAACTGGATCTCGAGGTGATCGAAGCTGGTCATGTTCTCCTCGAACTCGCTCACGAAGTACGGCACGTTCTCCTGATCCAGCGCCATGGTGTAGGTGACCTGCTCTTCCAGCCCCGGCTCGCACATCTTCGCGGCGGTGACGATCGCCGCCTGCGCGCCCGAGTCGCCGATGCGATCGAGTAGCATCTTCTCCTTGGGCTTGCGCAGGTCGTGCTGCACGGGACTGTAGGACGACTGTTGCAGGTAGGCCTCGGCCAGATTTCGCAGTGGGTCGCCATCGAGCGGGACATCGTCCAGGATCCAGCGCAGGCCGATCAGCAGGTCGTCGTCCACCACGTAGCAGGAGCGTCCGATCGCCCTTATCAGGTCCAGCGGCGGCTGCTCGCAGAACCCACCCTCGAACACCACCCGGATGCGATCCTGCGGCTTGGCGTCCCGTTGCCGCAGCAGCGGCAGGGTAGTGCGCAGCAGGTCGTTGTGTTCTTCCCTGGGAATCAGCCCGCCGACCGACACGAGCACGTACGCGTCCTCGGCCGAGATCAGCCACGGTGCCTCCCGCTTCAGCGCGTACAGCTCCCGCAGCAGGGCGCGGTTCTCATTGAAGACCTCGAGCGAGCGTCTCAGATCGGCTTCCTCGATGGTGCGACCGGTGGCTGCTTCCACCGTGCGCTTCACCCGGTCGTACTCGCCGCGCAGGTACTCCGCCGCATGCTGCGAGTTGGCGTTCTGCGGCAGGTAGAGGATCTGACACGTGTAGGGGAAGTTGCGCCCCCACACCGCCGCCAGGTTGCGGGCCGCGTCGCAGATCGGGTGCGTCACGAACAGGTCCAACTCGACACGCCCACTGAGTGCCAGCTCCAGCGAGGTCTTGAGGATGGAGCACAGGTAGGAGCCGAAACGTGACTCCGCGTGTGTGGCCTCTACCGAAGCGCCCCGCACCTTGAAGGGAAGCATGCCGGCGGCGTGGGCGATCTCCTCGGGGAAGTACACCTGGAAGTGCCCCAGGACCTTCCCCCCTGCCTCGCGCCAGCGACGCACCGTGGGGAAATCCATGTCCTCCGCCAGCTCGCGGCACTGGTAGAGGATCTCATCCAGCGGCGCGTCTCTCCATTCGGGGAAGACGGCTGTCGATTGCGGGCTCACGAAACCTGCTCCGCCTTGGACCAGGTGGTGCCGGGCTGCTCCAGGCTGTAGTAGACCTTGATCTCCTCCAGCTCCTCGAAGATCCGTGGCACCACTTGAACCTCCATCCCGATCTGGATGTCGTCTTCCGGGATGCTGTCGCCGAACCAGGCGAGGGCCTTGCCCCCCTCGACCAGATCCACCACGCCCACGGTGTATGGAGTCACGTCCTCGAAGCCGGTCGGAGCGGCGACGATCTTGGTGAAGGTGTGGAGCGTTCCCTTGCCGCTGACCTCGAAGAACTCGAATTCGCCGCTCATGCACGATTCGCAGTCGGCCCTGGGAGGGAACGAAGTCGCGTCGCATTTCATGCAGCGCGAGCCCATGAGCCGGCCGTTCCTCAGGTGCCGTGCGAAATCACTGACCTTCGTGTAGGGCGTGTAGTTGACCTTCCCGAACCACTTGAACATCGCTCACTCCCTCGTCATGATCTGGACGAAGCAATACTGGCCGATCCCGCCCACGTTGTGGGTCAGGCCGACGTCGGCATCCGGGACCTGGCGCTCTCCCGCCTCACCACGCAGCTGTTTGGCGATCTCGTAGGTCATCGACACCCCGGTGGCGCCGATGGGGTGCCCCTTTGCCTTGAGGCCGCCGTCCACGTTCACCGCCACCTTGCCGCCGATGTAGGTCTGCTTGTCCGCGACGAACGGTCCCCCCTCGCCGCGCTTGCAGAACCCGAGGTCCTCGTAGGCCATGATCTCGGCGATGGTGAAGCAGTCATGCACGTCGGCCACCTTTACGGCGCCCGGATCGACGCCGGCCATGGCGTACGCCTGCGCGCCGGCCTGTTCTGCGCTGGGCAGCCCCACGAGGTTGGGCCGCCGCAGCACCGACATGGTCGCCGATGCGCATCCCATGCCGCTGAGCCAGACCGGCTTGCTCGAGATCTCCCGGGCCTTGTCCTCGCTCGCCAGGATAACGCAGGCGGCACCGTCGGCGTTGGCACAGCAGTCGTACACCTGGAACGGCGTGGCCACTTCCTCCGACGCCTTCGCCTTTTCCGCAGTTATCTCCTTGCGGAAGAGAGCGATGGGATTCATGGCACCGTAGTGGTGGTTCTTGACTGCCACGTCCAACAGGTGGTCGCGGGTCGTGCCGAACTCATGCATGTGCCGTTTGGCGAACATGGCGTAGTAGCCCGGGAACGTCGTGCCGAAGCCGGACTCCCACTGCACCTCGCCTACCCTGCCCATCAGCGCGAGGATCTCGGGCGTGGACAGCTCGGTCATCTTCTGGCAGCCGATCACCGCCACCACGTCGTGCACGCCCGCCTTGATGGCCATCCAGGCCGTGCGCATCGCGGCACTGCCCGATGCACAGGCCACCTCGGTGAGCCACGTGGGCTTCGGTACGAGCCCGAGGTACTCCTGCACCACTCCGGCCAGCGAGCGCTGCTTGTGGTATTCGGGAACGGAGCCGATGACCGAAGCGTCCACCACGTCCCGGTCGATTCCCGCGTCGTCTATCGCCGCCCTGAAAGCCTCGAAGGCCAGCTCCTGGACCGTCGCATCGCTGCGCCGGCCGAACACGCCGTGCCCCAGGCCGATTATTCCCACTCTCGTCATCTTGGTCTCACGTCCTCTACATGTATTGGCCGCCGTCTATCTTGATCACTTCCCCCGTGATGTGGCGGGCGCGGTTCGAGCAAAGAAACGCCACCACGTCGGCGCATTCCTCAGACGTGGCGAACCGGCCCAGCGCCGTCTCGTCCATCGCCTTGGTGAGGAACTCGGGGGGGATGCCCTCCGCCATCTCGGTCATGACCATGCCCGGTGCCACCACGTTGACGTTCACGTTGAACTTGCCCAGCTCCCGGGCCAGGGACTTGCTCATGGCGATCTCGCCGCCCTTGGAGGCGGCGTAGTTCGTCTGGGCGAACTTCCCTCTCATGCCGTTGATCGAGGAGATGTTCACGATCTTGCCGCTCTTCTGATCCTTGAAGACCAGCGCGGCGGCCTTGTTGTAGTTGAAGTAGCCCTTGAGGTTCACGTTGATGACCGTGTCCCACTGCTCCTCGGTCATCTTCCAGATGACTCCGTCCCAATTGATGCCGGCGTTGCAGACCATGATGTCCAGTTGGCCGAACTCGCTCACCACCTGCTGCACCATGTTCTGGGCGTCCTCGTAGCTCGCGACGTCGGCCTTGATCGCAAGGCCGCGCCGGCCCGCCTCCTCGATCTTGCGGACGACCTCCTTCGCCTCGGTGTCGTGCCGGCGGTAGTTGATGGCGACGCTGCAGCCCTCACGCGCCAGCGTGAGCGCGATGGCGGCGCCGATCCCGACACTGCCGCCGGTGACGATGGCGTTCTTGCCTTCCAAGCCGAGATCCATACCCGCTCACCCTTCCTGGTACTGCGGAGAGATGGCCCGGATGAGCTCGTCGTCCCACGGGTGCCCCTCCGCCAGCATCTGCCGCAGCTTGATGAAATCGACCTCCCGCTTGCCCTTGGGTCCCTCGTTGAAGGCACGAAAGCCTGCCTTGGCCTCGGTCATCATGTTGAGGGCCAGCCACTCGCGGTTGGTCACGTTTGTGTTGTCCCAATGCCACTGCTTGTGCTTGCGCAGGCCGTTCACAGTCTTCGACACGCAATCCGGCATCAGCATCAGGATCTTGGTGCACAGGTTCTCCACCGCCTCGTCGAGCAGGCTGAGATCGGTCTCCGCCTTGGCCAGCAGCTCCTTGGCGGCGTTCTTCTCGTCGCCCGTCTTGAAGTCGCCGTAGACGATGTTGCCGAACTCGTCCACGAAGCGGTCGGTGATCACCATGGGGTTGGGGATCCACTTGCCGTCGACCTTGAGAACCGGGACGATCTGGTTGAGCAGGCCGATGAACAGCGCCTTGTGCGCGCTCCACGTCTCGCACAGGATGCCGCTCTCCATGGCCCGTGAAAAGCCGACGTAGAGCGGCAGAAAATCCGTGGAGCCGCCGTCGGGCGCGGAGCCGTGCTTGGGGCCGGCCTGTCCGAAGCGCGCGGTGTCGGCAGCGACGCTGAAGTCGCACGCCATGCCGATCTCCTGCCCGCCCGCGATGCGCATTCCGTTGACCCGATTGATGACAGGCTTGTCGCACCGCAGGATCGAGTCGATCATGTCGTTGAACAGGCGCATGTACTGCTTGTACTCCTGCGGATTGCCGGCGTAGTACTCGGCGTACTCCTTGGTATTGCCCCCCGTGCAGAAGGCTTTGTCACCGACCGCGGTGAACACCACGGCGACCACGCTGCGGTTCATGCTCGCTTCGCGGAAGGCGAGAATCACGTCCTTCACCGCGTCCGTGGTGTAGCTGTTGAACTGCTTGGGGTTGTCGAGACTGATCCATGCGTTGTACAGGCCGTCCACGGGCTTGCCTGCCGGATCCAGCGCCGGCCGCAGCTCGTACTGGATGTGCTCGTACTTGCGACCGTCAACCAGTGTGTGGCTATTCAGCATCGTACCTCCCTCCCCGCCGGCCCCTATGAGGCCCAGTCCGGCACCAGAATGGCTCGTTTGTCGATCTGATGGTCGGCGACCCGCTGCACCACATCGGGTGCCTCGCTCATCGGAAACGCTTGGATGAATGGCTTGAGTGTGATCTTCCCGTCGGTGACCAGAGCGAGGGCCGCGGGGTAGAGCTCGGGCCTGCAGCCCCACGTGCCCTGCGCGGTGGCGTCGAACGCCATGAGGTTGCTGAGGCGCAGCTCGACCTTGCCGAGCGTGAACCCGACAACCATCAGGGTCGCCGCGTGGTTGAGCAGCCCGTACGCGGTCTCCTGACCGCCGGGGTGGCCCGAGCACTCGTAGATCTTCCAGCCGTACGAGGGACAGCCCCACTCCTTCGCCTGGCCTTTGACCTCTTTCTTGAGGCTCTTGAAGTCGGTCTCCCCGGAGTTGACGGTCAGCCCCGCGCCGTGCTGCGCCACGGCGTCCAGCTTTGCCTGGTCCACGTCTATGGCAACCACGTGGGCTCCGAGCGCCGCTGCGATCTGGACGCAGTAGGTGCCCACCCCGCCCACTCCCACCACGACGGCGAGATCGCCGGCCTCGAGGCCGCTGCGCACGATGGCCTGGTAGGGAGTAGTCACCGCGTCTGCGATCACCGAGAGCTCCGGCAGGTCGTAGCCCGCCCGCTTTTCCACCTCGCACAGCCCCCTCCCCGGTACCGCGATGTACTCGGCGAACCCACCGTCGATGTCGTTGCCGGGCATCAGCTGCGCGCGGCACGCGTTGCCGCGGCCCTGCGAACAAAGATCGCACCCCCCGCAGGGGATCACGGCCGGTACGATCACCTCCCGCTCGATCATGCTCTTGAAGCCCGCCCCGGCCGCGACCACCGTCCCGCTCACCTCGTGCCCCAGGGTGAGCGGCAGCGCCTGCTTGGTCGGGACGCCGTCCTTCCAGAAGCCGATGTCCGTGTGGCACACACCGCAGCCCGCCACCTGGACCACCACCTGGTCGTCCGCCGGCTCGGGCTGGGGCACGTCACGCACCTCCAGGGGCTCCCCGACCGCCGTCAGCTGTATCGCCTTCATGATGCCTCACCGTCGTTTGAGGTGAAGGGCCGTGACCGAGCCGCTACCCGCACGTGAGACCGCCCACCAGGTGTTCGGCGAACTCGCGGCCCAATTCGGGCGCGTGGATCGCGCCTTCGGGCCGGTACCAGCGCGCGATCCAGTTGATCGCGCCGAGAATGGCGAACACGGCGATCTTGGAGTCCACCTCACGGAACTCCCCGTTCTTGATCCCCTGGTCTATGATCCTCCGCAACCAGCGCTCGTACCGGTCCCGGGCCGCGATGATCTCGCCGGCGCGCTCCGGGGAGAAGGCCGTCACCTCGAACGCCAGGGGCGATCCTTCGAGCGTCTCGGTCATGATGCGGACGTGCTCGCGAATGACGTAGGCGAGTCGCTCACTTGCCGTGTCCAGCTTGCGCGCAGCCTTCATCATGCGGTCAATCTCGCCGAGCGACTCGCGGTGGCATTCGTAGAGGATCGCTTCCTTGTCGGGGAAGTAGTGGTACAGCGCCGTCTTGCGCACGCCCAGGTTCTCCGCGATGTCGTCCAGCGTGGTGGCGTGGTAGCCGTTCTCGCGGAACGCCCGCAGGGCCGCGTGCAGTATCTCGGCGCGCCGCCGCTGCCGCTTCTGGCGGATGTGTGGGGAGAGGGTGTTGGGTTCGGGACCGTTGGGCACGGCTGCCGTCCGTGAATTTGAACCGATATTCAAATTTTGAACGGGTGGTCGGGCCTTGTCAAGCGGGGCTGAAAAAAGGGCCCCCGCCTGCTGGCAGGGGCCCGTGTGGGCACACCGAGGACCGCGCCGCGTCAGTAGCTGGCCCAGTACTCCACCCAGGCGTTATCCACGGCCGCAAACCCCCCGAACCGCTCCAGGGTGCGCGTGATGTTGCAGGAATCGTACGACAGATAGACGTCGTCGTCGGCGGACTCGTTGAAGTCGTTCGGCTCGACGCTGCCGCCCAGGGTCTGGTTCAGGCCTGAGACCACTATGCCCCGAACCACCGTCGAGTCGGCGTCGGGATCGAACTCCCCGCCCACCAGGATGACGCCGTCCCACTCGAAGAAGTCTCCCTCCGAGTCCAGCTCCCCGGTGACGATGAGGAGCCCTGTTCCCTTGACGTCTTCCAGGTAGGCGTCACCTCTAATGAAATACGAGCCGAACGTCGTATCGCCCGACACCGGCAGGCGCTCGGGATGATCCCCGTCTACAGTCCCCTCCCAATCGATCCCGGTGTCATCGGCGATCTCGTTCCAGGATCCGCCGATGTAGACGCCCGTCGTGTCGAGCGGCCCATCGGAGCCGCCCGGCGCCCGCAGCCCCAGGGTGGCGTCGCCGCCGCACCCGTCCATCCCGTCCACCTCGAACACCGAGCCGGCTGCGTACTCCACTCCGTTGATCGCGGTCAGGGTGGCGACCGTGGGGATACCCGAACCTCGCCAGGTGGCCATCTGCCCCACCGTGCGGCTCGCCTGAGGCTCGGCCCCCAGTGTCGGTTGGATGACGTTGCCGGTGGAGCGTACGAAGTAGGTCCAGGTGCCGAGCGAGTCGGCCGGCCGCCGCACGAGCTCGGCCACGACGTCGGCATAGCCGCCCGCGAGGTTGATGCGGACCGACTCACCTATGACCGGCTTCTCAGTGACGGTGCCGAGGTACGCCTGGAGGCCGCTCTGGGCGATAGCCAATGCCTGCGTCAGGTCGCGGCTCGTTCTGGCACTCCACAGATCCACGCGCACGCGGACCATCGAGGCCGTGAGCATGACCGTCAGCACCGCGATGACGAACAGGGTCACCGGGATAGCGAACCCGTCTCGGCGACGGGTTCGGGAGTTCGTGCGCGCCTGAGCCATGAGAGGCGCACCGTGGGTTGGGCCGCGAAGGGCGACGCAGCTCGGCCACGCGATTACTGCAGTGGCGCAGCGAACTCCTTTATCCTACACGTGGATGGCCGCTCCGCTAGAAGCAGAGCCGCAAACCGTTGTGGAGGAACGGCTTACGGCCCCTTGCAGGTCCGGCTAGGCCTGGTCCAGCCGCAATACCGACTGTAGCAGAACGTTGGCTCCGTTCTCCACGTCCTGCGGCGGCGTGAACTCCTTGGGGGAGTGGCTGATTCCGTCCACCGAGGGGACGAAGATCATCCCCATGGGGCAGATCCGGGCCAGCGTCTGTGCGTCGTGGCCGGCGCCGCTCGGCATGTGCTTGTAGGACAGGTCCAGCCCGCGCGCCGCATCGGTTATCAGCTCCCGCACGCGGGGGTCCGACAGCGCCGGATCGACGTTGGAGTGTTCTCGCGTCCAGGTCGCGGGCGTGTCGTGCTTGCGCGCCAGCTCCTCCAACTCGACGCTGATCTGCTGCCACAGCGTCTCGATCGTTTCGGTGCGCAGGTCGCGCAGCTCCACGGTGAGCCGCACCCGCCCCGGCACCACGTTGGGCGCTCCCGGCTCCACCAGCAGGCGGCCGACGGTCCCCACTTGGGCGCCCGGCATCGCCTTCACGATCCGGTCCACGGCCAACACCAGCTCCGATGCCGTGAGCATGGCGTTGCGGCGCCGGTTCATCGGCGTGGTGCCCGCGTGGTTGGCGAAGCCCTCGATCGTGACGTCGTAGTGGTGGATGCCGACGATCCCCTCGACCACGCCGACCTGCACGCCTTCTTCATTGAGGATGTTCCCCTGCTCGACGTGCAACTCCAGGTAGGCGGCGACGCTGCCCGGCCCGTGCGTTGCCGCGGCGAGGTTTTCCGGGTCGCCTCCGATGCGTGCGATATTCTCCGCCAGCGGCACGCCGTCCCGCCGCCCCGGAGCGTGCAACTCCTCCTCGGGGATCAACCCCACGTATCCACGGGAGCCGGTGAGGCCGCTCTCCTCGTCGCACCAGATCACCACTTCGAGCGGGTGCCGGTTGCGGTAGCCGGCCTCGGCGAGCGTGTGCGCCGCCTCGATGGCCGACATCGAGCCCACGTCGCCGTCGTAGTTGCCGCCGTGGGGCACCGAGTCGATGTGGGAGCCGAACAGGATCGGCTTGGCGTCAGGCACCGTGCCCGCTCGCGTCCCGATGATGTTGCCCACCGGGTCGATGCGGACGTCGAGATCGGCCTCGCGCATGATGCGCACGGCGAATTCACGACCCGCGATGTCCGCGTCGCTGAAGGACACGCGGCTCACGCCGCCCTCCGGGTTGCGCCCGTATTGGGACAGGTCCGCGAGGTGCTGGTTGACGCGAGCGCCGTTCACGCGGATTGCTCGCCAGTCGTCCGCCTGGCGGCGGGCGGCCAAGGCCTGTAGCGGTGTCATGGCCAGCGCTCCCAGTGCCGTGGTGTGCACGAAGTCTCTGCGATTCATGGTCGGCATGTGTCCTCCTATGCCTTGGCGGCCGGAGCCTTGTGCATTCCAGTGTCCGGCACCGCCGGGAGGAAGTCGCTGAATGCTTCACCGTAGATGTCCCACACGGTCACGAACAGGGCTGCCACGATGGGGCCGATCACGATGCCGACGGCGCCGAACAGAAGCAGGCCCCCGAGCGTGCTCACCAGGACGAGCAGATCTGGCATCTTGGTGTCTCGCCCGACCAATACGGGGCGCAGCACGTTGTCCGCCGTGCCCACCACTGCGACGCACCAGGCGGCGAGGACGATTGCCGCAATCAGATGACCGGTGGCGGCCAGGTAGATGCAGCCCGGAATCCACACGAGGGCTGTGCCCACGCCCGGGATGACCGACAGCACCGCCATGATCGTGCCCCAAAACGCCCAGGCGGGGACTCCAGCTATCCAGAAGGCCACGCCACCCAACGTGCCCTGCACGATGGCGATCACGAACGTGCCCTTGATGGTTGCACGCGCCACCGAAGTGAACCGCGCCACCATGCGGTTCTCCTCCGCGGGGCCGAGCGGCATGTAGTACAGGATCTTCTTGAGCAGCAGCTTGCCGTCCTTCAGGAAGAAGAACATGGCGTAGAGCAAGATGAACAGGTCGAGGAAGAACGTGGCCGTTCCCCGCGTCGCCGCCGCGACGCTGTTCAGCAGGAAAGTGCCCACATTGCCGGCGAACTGGCCGACCTTGGCGAGGATCTCATCCTGGTACGGCTGGATCGTGTCCCAGAACGGGAGCCTGGTCAGCAGGCGGTCCAGCTCGTCGGGCTGCTGGAGCTGGCGCTCCACCCAGGGGGCCACCGACTGGCTCACCTGAAGCGCCTGCGCGGCCACGATGCCCAGGAACCCGCTGAGAGGCACGATGACCACGAGGAGCACGATCAGGATCGTGGCCAGGGCCGCAGCGGCCTCCCGCCCCTTGAACAACGTGACGAGCCTCCTGTAGAGGGGATGGGACAGCCCCGCGAAGATCGCCGCGAGCAGCAGGTCCATCGCAAAGCGGCGAATCATCATGTAGAACAGCAGGCTGATGGCCAGGACGAGCAGCAGCAGGAAGGTCCTGCCGAACCGCTCATGGACGGTGATCTTGTCCATGGGAGTGCTCCGGAGAAGGGTCCACGTGTGGGCTCAGGGTCCACCAACGATGCACCGGCCGCAGTTGTCCGGGAAGTCCGCAGCGCGTTCGCGTTTCGCTGGCCCTGCGGACAGATTCAGCCCATGCCGAGAGCGAGCGCGTTTGCGGGTGTGGCCCGCGCGCCCTTCCTGCTGTTGCCCATAACCCTGGTGGCGTCGGGTGCGGCCGCAGCGGCGTACGACGGACAGTTCAGCTGGTTGCGCACTGCGGTGGCGCTGGCCGGCCTGGTGGCTCTGCACGCGGCGGTGAACGTGCTCAACGAGTGGAGCGACATGCGAACCGGCATCGACCTCCACACGGAGCGCACGCCGTTCTCGGGTGGGAGCGGGACGCTGCCGGCGGGCGCCATCTCCTCTGGTGCCACGCTGGCCTTCGGGCTGGCGGCGGCCGCAGTGGGGCTCGCCATCGGGGTCTGGTTCCTGACCCAGATTGGCTGGGTGCTCCTGCCCGTGATGATCGCGGGCGCCGTGTGCGTGCTGGCATACACCGACGTGCTGGCGCGCATCGGGGTGGGGGAGGTCGCGGCCGGCCTGGGGCTGGGTGGTCTCCCGGTGATCGGAACCGCGCTGGTGCAGTGCGGCACGCTGGGACCAGCGGCGCTGGCGGCGGCGGTGCCGGCCACGCTGATGACGTTCAACCTGCTCCTGCTGAACGAGTTTCCGGACGAGGAGGCCGACCGCACAGGTGGACGGCGCAATCTCGTCCTCCTGTTGGGCAGGCGTCGCGCCGCATACGCGTACGCTGCGGCGGCACTGCTCACGCCGGCGTCGATAGTAGTGGGTGTGGTGCTGGGTGCGTTGCCTCTGTTCTCGCTGGCGGCGGTGCTGCCATCGGCACTGCTCAAGGAGCCTTTGCGTTGGGCGTACGGCGATCCCGGGAGCCCGGTGCCGATCCCCGCGCTGGGTTCGAACGTGGGGTGGAACCTCGCCACGAACCTCTTCGTGGCGGCGTCGCTCGCCCTGGCGGTTCTGCTGTAGCAGCCCGGGCGCAGCTGCCCGGAGCGCGAATCCGCACCCTCCAGAGTCCGCGAATTCCGGTCACTCCGAACTTCTCCGAACACTTTGTGTGCCGTGGGCCTTGTTTTGTGAAACGCCGGCCAGTACATGAGCGTAACGGAAAGCGTACTGACCAACCCGTGGGGCCTGTGCCATGCGGATCCGACTGAAACACGATCGCCTCGTCGAGCTCATAGCCCGGAGCAACCTCTCCCAGAACCACTGGGCGATCAAGCTCGGGCTCTCGCGCGGGCACTGGTCGGACATCGTCAACGGCAAACACCCCTATCCGTCGGTTAGGACCCGCGAGCGCATGCTCGACATCTTCGCGGTCTCGTTCGACGACCTGTTCGAGACGGAGGGAGGCGGGTGGTCGGACCAGAGCTTCGAGCAGGCCATGTCGGAGCGCTACCTGATCGACCGTGAGCTCGGCCAGGGGGGGATGGGCACGGTGTACATGGCCCGGGACTTCAAGCTCGGGCGGGTCGTGGCACTGAAGGTCGTGTCGCCCGAGGCGGTGAGCGGCATCGGGGTGCAGCAGTTCCTCAAGGAGATTCTCTACACGGCCCGGCTGGAGCATCACCACATCCTCCCGCTGTACGACGCGGGAGAGGCTGCGGGCTATCCCTACTACGTCATGCCGTACGTGCGGGATGGATCGCTGCGCGACCTGCTGGACCGCAAGCAGCGCCTACCGCTGGACGAGGCACTCGAGATCAGTCGCGGCGTGGCCAGCGCCCTCAGCCACGCGCACCAACAGAAGGTGCTCCACTGCGACGTCAAGCCGGCCAACGTGCTGCTATCGGGGACGCATGCCTACGTGGCCGACTTCGGAATCTCGCGGGCGATCCATCGCGAGTCGCTCGAGTGGGGCAGGCCCGCGGGTCTCGACACCTCGGCTGGAACCCCGGCGTACGTGAGCCCCGAGCAAGCCAGTGGCGAGCAGCAGCTCGACGGGCGCTCCGACGTGTACAGCCTCGCGTGCATGGTGTTCGAGATGCTCTCCGGCCGGAAGCCGTTCCAGGGGGAGACCACCATGGCGGTGGTGTCCCGGCGATTCACCTCGGAGCCACCCGACCTGCAGGAGCTCGTTCCAGAGCTGCCGTCGCGCCTGTCCAAAGCCGTGCAGCGCGGCATGGCGCTCGATCTCGAGCGACGCCAGGGCGACGCTGGGAGCTTCGTCGAGTCGCTCCAGCGCGGGGCCAAGCATCGCGCGTCGGGAGTACGCGAGGCGCTGGGAATCCTGCAGACTCGGGTCGGGGTGTTGCTGCGTCGCGTGCTCCGCCGACCGGAAGGAAAAAGAAGCGGGGAGTTGGTTACCACAGCAAAACGCCTGCGAAACAGAGGAAGACGCATGCTCGGATCCATCAAACAGGACTTCACCTTTGCCCTGCGCAGCTTCGCCCGCACCCCGGTGTTCGCGGCGGTGGTGATCCTCACGCTCGGCTTCGGGATCGCCGCGAACACGCTGGTGTTCAGCCTCATGAACCCGTACTTCTTCCGGCCGCTCCCGTTCAATGACCCCGAGCAACTGGTCCAGCTGGGCCACATAGACCAGGTGCGGGGGTGGGAGGCAGTGCGATTCTCGCTGCCGCAGCTGCGGGATTACAGGGAGCGGAGCAGGGCGTTCCAGGACATGGGGGCGTACGGGTACACCTCACGCAACCTGACCGGCCTGGATCAGCCCGAGCGGGTTCTCGCGGGGTTCCTCACGGCGAACATGTTCTCGGTGCTCGGGGCAGCGCCGGCTCTCGGTCGGACCTTCCTGCCCGACGAGGATGGTGCGGGAGCGCTTCCCGTGGCCGTGCTCGACCACGGCTTGTGGCAGCGGCGCTTCGGCGGCGATCCCGGGATCGTCGGCCAAACGATCACGCTCAACGGTGTCTCCCACACGGTAGTGGGGATCATGCCGCAGGACTTCGTGTTCCCATTTGGCGGCATGGATGTGTGGCTGCCGCTGCGGGCCGACTCGCTGCGCATGAACCGGGGACGCATGAGCTACTTGATCGTGGGCCGCCTCAAGCCCGACTGGACCATCGACCGGGCACGCGAGGAGCTCCAGGTGGTCCACGCGGCGTTGGGCGAGGTTTATCCCGAAGACGACGGGGCCTTCCATGGCATCAGCGTGAAGCCGATTCGAAAGGCGCTCAACTTCGCCTGGGAAATACTCCAGATGACGTTCCTGCTGTTGCTGGTGGCCGTTGGCTTCGCACTGATAATCGCGTGCGTGAACGTCGCGAGCCTGATGCTGGCGCGCGCAACGGCACGCACCGGAGAGGTGGCCGTCCGCTCGGCGCTGGGTGCGGGACGGAAGCGGCTCGTGCGGCAGTTCCTAACCGAGGGAGCGCTCCTGGCCGTCGCGGGAGCCGTGCTCGGGCTCGTGCTCGCCCGCTGGGGTGCCGGGATGCTCTGGTCCATCATCCCTGAGGACTGGTACAGGGTGGGCGACGCGACGATCGACGGCACCGTGTTGCTGTTCACGCTGGGTGTCACCGTGTTGACCGTCCTGTTGTTCGGGCTCGCACCTGCGTTCGTGGCGACGCGATCGGACCTGAGCGTCGCCCTCAAGGAAGGAGGGCGTACCGGCTTCGGAACGCGCTCCGTGCGGCTGCGCCGCGCGCTCGTGGTGTTCGAGGTGGCGCTCGCCGTGGTGATGATCAGCGGAGTGGGCCTTGCCGGACGCAGTCTGCTGGCGGTGCAACGCATCGATCTTGGGTTCCAGCCCGAGCCCGTACTGGTGGCTGTAGCATCGCCGCCCGCGCTGGACTATCCGGAGCTGACGGATGTGGACCGGTACTACGACATGGCAGTCACTGAGCTGCGGGGCTTGCCAGGCGTGCAGGCGGTGGGCACGGTCGCACACATCCCCCAGAACCACGAGGAGCCGCTCGACGTGTTCGCCCGCGCGGGGCAGGAGCCCGCTAACGCGGAGGACTGGCCCGTCGGATTGTTCAACTCGGCCGGGCCCGGCTACTTCGAGGCAATGGGCATTCCCATCATGGCGGGGCGCAACTTCGGTACCATCGACGGGCGAGACGCGCGAGACGTGGTGATCGTGAGCGAGCGCCTCGCACGGGAGCTCTATCCCCAAGGGAGCGCCGTGGGGCAGACGCTCGTCATGGGTGCTCCACATGACCGCACCACTGCGACGATCATCGGTGTGGTCGGCGACGTGAAGTTCGAGGGACTTACCGGGATCGAGCACTCCAGTACAGAGCATCCCCAGGTCTACCATGCGTTCAGCCAGGGCGGCGGCCGCCGCCGCTTCATGGTGCTGCAGGGAATGGGTGATCCCGCATCGCTCACCAATAGCGTGCGGCAGGCCCTCTTGCGCGTAGATCGGAACTTGCCCGTGAGCATCTTCACGATGGAGTCGATCATCGCGCAGAACGTGCTTCCCTGGAGCATCAGCACGATTCTCCTGGGAGTGATCGGCGCGGCGGCACTGCTCTTGGCGAGTCTCGGCATATACGGCGTGATGGCTTATTCGGTCGTGCAGCGCCGCAGGGAGATCGGCGTGCGCATGGCGATGGGGGCTTCTCAGGCCGTCATTCGCAAGACGTTCATCCGCGAGGGGCTCAGGCTGAGCGCGATAGGCATTGGGATCGGCATCGTGCTCGCCCTCGTTGCGAGCAATCTGGCGCGGGCGGCCCTCTATGGAGTGCGGAGCTTCGACCCGATCACGTTCGGCGGTGTGTTGGTGCTGTTCGTCGGAGTGGCGGTGGTGGCGAGCCTGCTGCCGGCCATTCGGGCGAGCCGTGTGGATCCCATCACCGCGTTGCGGTACGAGTAGATGCCGATGCGGCCCGGTCGAGTGCGGGACGCCCAACCCGTGAGGAGTTAGCAGCGTGGACATTCAACGAGCACCGCGTCCCAAGCGAAAGAAGTACCTGCCCGCGGGCCTCGGGCTCGCAGCGGTCGTGCTCGTGGTTCTCGGGCTCACCCAGATCAAGCCGGCGGCGCCCTCGGTGGAGCGCGCGGCGATCTGGACCGACACCGTGGCGCGGGGCGTGATGCTCATCCAGGTGCGCGGCACGGGCACGCTGGTGCCCGAGCAGATCCGCTGGATCCCGGCCGAGACGCAGGGGCGGGTGGAGCGCAAGCTGGTGCAGCCGGGCACCGAGGTCAGTGCCAACACCATCCTGGTCGAATTGAGCAATCCCGACGTGCAGCTCGAGCTGCTCGAGGCCGAGCGCCAACTCTCGACGGCCGAGCAGCAGATGGTCACCCTGCGGCGCAACCTGCAGACGGAGTCCCTGAACCAGGAGGGCGTGATAGCCCAGGTGCGGGCCCAGCACCTGGAAGCGCAGCGCAACGCCCAGGCCCTACAGGAGCTGGCGAACCGGGAAGAGGGGTTCATCTCGGAAGCCGAGCTCAAGACGGCACTGGAGAAGGCCGAGGAGCTGGAAACGCGGCTCGACCTGGAGCAGCGGCGGTTGGCCGTGTTGGCGGAGGCCCAGGGGCCGCAACTGCGGGTGCAGCAAGAGCAGATCGCTCGGCTCAACCGCATCGTGGCCTTCCAGCGGCGGCGCATCGAGTCGATGCGGGTGCCGGCCGGAATCGACGGTGTGCTGCAGGAGCTGGACCTCGAAGAGGGACAGTGGGTGATGAGCGGCCAGACCCTGGCCCGGGTGGTCGTGCCCGGCCGGCTCAAGGCAGAGGTGCGGATCCCGCAGGTGCAGGCGCGGGATGTGGCGCTGGGGCAGCGGGCGCTCGTCGACCTGCGGACCGATTCGGTCGCGGGTCAGGTGGTCCGCATCGATCCCGCGGCGCTCGACGGCACGGTCGCCTTGGATGTGGCGCTCTCGGGTGCGCTGCCGCGGTCGGCGCGGCCGGGACTGGCGGTCGAGGGGATCGTGGAGATCGAGCGGCTGGAGAACGTGATGTACACGGCACGGCCGGTGGTGGGGCAGTCCTACGCGACGGTCGGACTGTTCAAGATGGTGGAGGGTGGACGGTATGCGGAACGCGTCACCGTGCGGCTGGGGCGCACCTCGGTGAGCACCATCGAGGTGGTGGACGGCCTGCAGGTTGGTGACGTCGTCATTCTCAGCGACATGTCACGATGGGACGCCTACGATCGCGTCCGCATCAAGGGATAGCGGAGGAACACAGCATGGATAGGAGCAACGGAGCACTGATCGAGCTCAACGGCCTGAAGAAGGTGTTCTACACCGACGAGCTGGAAACGCACGCCCTCGCAGGCATCGACCTCGAGATCCACGAAGGCGAGTACGTGTCGGTCGCGGGGCCGTCCGGCTGTGGCAAGTCGACCCTGCTGTCCATTCTGGGGCTGCTGGATACTCCGACGAGTGGCTCTTACAGCTTGGCTGGCAATCCGGTGGCACAGATCTCCGGTACCGACCGCGCCTACATCCGGAATCGGCAGATCGGCTTCATCTTCCAGGCCTTCAACCTGATTGGCGAGCTCACGGTGTACGAAAACGTCGAGCTGCCGCTCACCTACGGCGACATGTCGTCGCGCGAGCGCAAGAAGCGTGTAGCGGAAGCGCTCGAGCGGGTCGGCATGTCACATCGCATGAAGCACCATCCGTCCCAGCTATCCGGCGGCCAGCAGCAACGAGTGGCGGTGGCGCGGGCGGTTGCGGGTGACCCCGCGATCCTCCTGGCCGACGAGCCCACCGGGAACCTCGACTCGACCAACGGCGAGGCCGTGATGGCGCTGCTGCGCGACCTGCACCGCGAGGGGGCTACGATCTGCATGGTGACCCACGATCCGCGGTATGCGGAGCACGCGGACCGGACGGTCCGGTTGTTCGATGGCAGGGTCGTGGATGAGGCTGGCGATGCAGCCGTACCCGACCTCAAGTTGAGCGAGCCGGAGGTGGCTTAGCGGAATGGCCCCGAGCGGCAAGCGGACCGTGGCGAGGAGATGAGGATTGAACCACAAACCGCAAACGGCTCCCTCCGCCCCCCGACCGGGAGGTACCGGTTCGGTGACGATTTCCACGCGACGGGCGGAGAGGCTGGCGTCGCCGTGACCGCACTGAGCCGATGCGGTCACTCCCTATTCCCCGACTTCGATCTGACCACGATGTGAACGGCCGGCTGTCCTCCAGCGAGGACGGCCGCCGCCGCCACAGGCCTGAGCTTCGCGCCTAATCCTAATCCCCGCAACACGTTAAGAACTGCCGACGGCAGTGGTATCGAACTTGCCTTTCCGTCTGCCATGATCGAATGCCCCGCGACGGGGCGCGACACGTATCGGCCAAAAGGGGGGGAGCGATGCGGCGGTCGAGGGGAGTATCGGGTGCAGCGGTGCTGCTCGTTGCGCTGGCGGGTTGCAGCGACTGGACTGGGCCGCATGCGGACGTGGTGGGGAACGGGCGGCTCGCGACGCAGGCGCGCCCCGTCGCGGGATTCGACGGTGTCATCCTCAGCGGTGCCGGACGGCTGATCATCGAGCAGACTGGGCGGGAAGCCCTGGCGATCACGGCCGAGGAGAACATCCTGCCCCTGCTCTCGTCGGAGGTGCGGGACGGCACCCTGATACTCGGCGTGATCCCCAATGTGAGCCTCACGCCCACGCGCGAGATCGTGTACCGGCTGGAGGTGCGCGACCTCTACGACATCGTGGTCTCGGGCGCTGGGCAGGTCGAGGCCGTGGGAATCGACACCCCCGAGTTGCATGTCGTGATCAGCGGCGCGGCCAACATCGCGGTGCAGGGAGTGGCCGACTGGCAGGACCTCATCATCTCCGGGGCCGGCCGCTATGCGGGGCACGATCTGTTCAGCCGGGTGGCGACCGTGACGGTATCCGGCGCCGGCGCGGCGGTGGTCCGGGTGAGCGACCGGCTGGAGGCTACCGTGAGCGGCAGCGGGCTGGTGGAGTACATCGGAAACCCATGGGTGGAAGCCCAGGTATCGGGCACCGGGGTGGTGCGGCGGATCGGATGATCGCAGCAGCGGGAGTGGAGGCCAGGCCATGAGAGCACGAAGAACCGATCGAACCGGCAAGCGGGCCGCGCGCCGCCCGCGGCGCCGACGGCCCAAGAGGCGGGATGCCCCAGGCCTCCCCCAGGGCGGCAACAAGCTGAAACCGACCGTCTACGCCACTACAGTGCCCGGCCTCATGCCTCCCGGCGCTCCGGCATCGTAGTTCCCCCCAGCCGGTTCCAATTCCCGCCTGGACTATGTAGATTCGGCTGCGCGGGATCGTTAGTGTTGCACACCCTGGACGGCGAGTGAGGAACGGTCTCACAGAGAGACCCGTTGGCACGGATGGCGCTACCCCTCCCGATCATCGAAGAGTCCGCCCTATCGCAGGGCGAGATCCGCTCGCTCCAGCGTGACATCCGCGAGCTCGCCGCGGAGCGCGGGGCAGTGATCCTGTCTCACAACTACCAGCGCCCCGAGGTTCAGGATGTGGCCCACTTCGTGGGCGACTCGCTCGGGCTGTCCCGCCAGGCCGCGGCCGCCGAGGGACAGGTCATCGTGTTCTGCGGCGTCCACTTCATGGCGGAAACGGCAGCGATCCTCTCGCCTGAGAAGAAGGTGCTCCTGCCCGACCTGCGTGCGGGTTGCTCGCTGGCCGACACGATCACCGCCGAGGATGTGCGGCGCTGGAGGGCGGAGTTCCCCGATTACCTGGCCGTCGGCTACGTGAACACGTCGGCCGAGGTGAAGGCCGAGCTGGACTACTGCTGCACCAGCGGCAACGCCGTCGAAGTGATCGACGCGCTGCCCCAGGACCGCGGCATCCTCTTCCTGCCCGACTTCTTCCTCGGGGCGCACATCAAGCGACTCAGGCCAGAGCGCAACATCGAAGTGTGGATGGGTGAGTGCCACGTGCACGCCGAGATCAACCCCCGCACGCTGAACCGGGCGCGCAATCTGTATCCGGACGCCGATGTGCTGGTGCATCCGGAGTGCGGCTGCGCCGGGCAGGTGATCTACGGAATGGGGCGGGGCGACGTGAACCCCGACGGAGTGCACATCACCTCGACCGAGGGAATGATCCGGCGGGTGCGGGAGAACGGGGCCGCGCGCTACATCGTGGCAACCGAGGTGGGCATTCTGCACCGCATGCAGCAGGTGGCGCCCGACAAGGAGTTCCTGCCGGCCGACCCTGAGGCGAACTGCGCCTTTATGAAGGCGATCACGCTCCCCGCCGTGTGGAACGCCCTGCGCAACGACGAGCACATCGTTACGGTGCCCCCTGAGATTGCCGAGCGGGCGCGCACTGCGCTCGACCGGATGGTGTCGATTGGCTGACCCCGGCCATCCCGACGCCTCCGACCTTCCCGACCTCGAGACCGACACCCAAGAGCTCGCCCGGCGCCTCCTCGCAGAGGACGGCGCCGACCTCACCACCGACCTGACGGTTCCCCCGGGGGCATTCGGCAGCGGGACGATCCGTGCCCGCACGGCTACCGTTGCCGCGGGCCTGGCGTACGCCGAGGCGGTCGCGCGCGAGGCGGGGTGTGGCAGCGTGGAGTGGGCTGCCGAGGAAGGCGAGGCGGTTGGCGCCGCCGCAGCGCTGGGTGCGGTGCGCGGCGACCTCGGCGCGATGCTTCGGGCCGAGCGACCCATGCTCAACCTGCTGCAGCGCGGCTGCGGGATCGCCGCGGCGACGCGCCGCTTCGTGGAAGCGGTCGGCGGCACGCCGTGCCGCGTGCTCCACACCCGCAAGACGGCACCGGGGCTGCGCGGCTTCGACATCCGCGCGGTGCTGGCGGGAGGAGGCATGCTGCACCGCATCGGGCTCGAACAAGTGGTCATGGTGAAGGACAACCACTGGGTGGCGCTGCAGCGGGCGGGACGATCGCTCGAGCAAGTATGCCGCGAGGCGCGCGAGCGCGGCGCCGTGGCCGTGCAGGTCGAGGTGGAATCGACGGCGCAGGTGGAAGAAGCGTGCCGGGCCGGTGCCGATCGCCTGCTCATCGACAACCAGCCCCCTGAGGCGTTCGCCCGGCTGGCCGAGCTGGCGCGGCGGCTCGTGCCGCAGATCGAGATCGAGGCGACGGGCGGAATCACGCTCGACAGCGCCCGGGCGTATGCCGAGAACGGTGCGGATTACGTGTCGGTCGGCGCCCTCACACACAGCGCGCAAGCCGCCGATCTCACGGTGGAGGTCGAGTAGAGAGTCCTTCGTCCGAGGTGCCACGCGGCTAACTTTCCACCGGTAGCATTCCTTCCGAGGTCGACATGGCGCTGATTCTAGATGGGACGGGACTGACGGTCGAGCGGGTCGTCGAGGTGGCGCGGGGTGGCGCGCAGGTCGAGTTGGCGCCGGAGGCCGAACGGCGCATCCGGGACTGCCGTGCGATGCTGGAGCGCAAGCTCGCGGCGGGCGAGGTCGTGTACGGCATCAACACGGGGATCGGCGAGTTCTCCGAGACCGCGCTGAGCGACGACGAAGTCAAGGACTTCCAGCGGTACCTCATCTACAATCACGCAGCCGGCATCGGAGATCCCGCACCGGCGGAGTACGTGCGGGCGGCCATGCTCTCGCGCATCAACGTACACGCCAAGGGACGCTCGGGCCTGCGCCTCGAGGTGACGCGGCTGATGGCGGAGATGCTCAACCGGGGCGTGACTCCGTACGTCTGCCAGAAGGGCTCCGTCGGGGCGTCCGGCGACCTGGCTCCCATGTCGCAAATCGCGCTCGTCGTGATGGGCGAGGGGCAGGCGTGGTACGACGGCGAGCTGCTGTCCGGTGCCGACGCCATGCAGCGCGCGGGGCTCGAGCCGGAGGTGCTCCAAGCGCGTGACGGCTTGGGCATCATCAACGGCTCCAACGTGCTGAACGGGATGAATGCGCTTCACCTGTTCGACGGCAACCGCTGGCTCAAGCAGGCGGAGATCGCGGCGGCCATGACGCTGGAGGCGCTCAACGCCAACATGAAGCCGTACGACGAGCGGCTGCACCAGGAGCGCGGCTTTGCCGGCGCGGTGCGCAGCGCCCGAGCCATCATGAAGTGCATCGAGGGAAGCGACGTGCTGAAGTCGGGCCGCAAGCGGGTGCAGGACGCCTACTCGATGCGCAGCACGCCGCAGGTGATAGGCGCGGCGCACGACGCGGTGGGGTACGCCCGGAGCCAGGTCGAGATCGAGCTCAACGGCGTGGGTGACAATCCCATCTTCCTCGCCGATGAGGATCTGGTGCTCACGGGCGCCAACTTCCAGGGCACGCCGGTGTCGCTCCCAATGGAGCTGGTGGGCACCGCCGTCACCATGGTGTCGGTGCTCTCCGAGCGACGCCTCAACCGCTTGCTCAACCCGGCTCTCTCGGCCGGCCTGCCGGCCTTCCTCACGGAGCGCCCCGGGTTCTACAGCGGTCTCATGCTGAGCCAGTACACGGCCGGCACGCTCATCGTGGAGCAGCGGGCGCTCTCCGCGCCGGCCGCCAACCAGTCGATTCCCGCAGCGGCCGACCAGGAAGACTTCGTGAGCATGGGGATGAACACCGCGATCGCGAACCAGCAGATCCTGGAAAACGCGTACGGTGTATTGGGGATCGAGTTCATCGCGGCGGCGCAGGCGCTGGATATGCGGGGCCACAAGACCGGCAAGGGGGTTGCGGCGGCGCGTGAGGTGGTGCGCCGCCACGTGACGCATCTGGGTGAGGACCGTCCTCTCTCCCCCGACCACAGCCGGATGGCCGAAGTGGTCGAGTCGTGCGAGATCCTGGAGGCAGTGGAGCAGGCGGTTGGGTCGCTGGAGTAATAGGGAATAGGAGCGGACATGACGACGGTCGCAGCGCGACTCGACAGCGTCGAGAAGATCTACCGCACCGGTGACGTCGAGGTACATGCGGTGCGCGGCGTGAGTCTCGAAATCGAGAGCGGCGCGTTTCTCTCGATCGCCGGGCCATCCGGCTCGGGCAAGACGACGCTGCTCAACCTGCTGGGCGCGCTCGACACCCCGAGTGGCGGAACCGTGTGGATAGGTGAGCGCACCACCAACGGGCTGTCGTCCAGGACACTCGCCGACTTCCGCAACACGCATTTGGGGTTCGTGTTTCAGACTTTCAACCTCATCCCGGTGCTCACCGCGCGCGAGAACGTGGAGTTCCCGCTCCAGCTGCAGGGCGTTGCGGACCGGGGCGAGCGCCGCCGGCGGGTAGACGAGCTGCTGGGCGAGGTGGGATTGGACGGGCTCGCCGAGCGGCGCCCGCCGGAGTTGAGCGGCGGGCAGCAACAGCGGGTGGCGATCGCCCGGGCGCTGGTGAAGAACCCCACTCTCGTGCTCGCGGACGAGCCGACGGCGAACATCGATAGCGGCACGGCACTCGAGATCATGCGGTTGATGCAGCAGATGAACGAGAGCCGCGGCACGACGTTCGTCTTCTCCACCCACGACCCGTTGGTGATGCGCCACGCCACGCGCCTGGTGCGGTTGCAGGACGGCGAGGTGTCCTCGGACGAGAGGCAGGCTGGGGTGCGCCATGACACCTGAGACCCTTCCCGGCCGGCTCGGGTGGCTCGCCACGCTGCGCCTGGCGTGGCGCAACCTGCGGCGCAATCGGCGGCGCACTTGGATCACGGCCGTCACCGTCTCGCTGGCAGTGCTGCTCCTCCAGCTGAGCATAGCCGTGACGATCGGTGTCGAGCGGCAGTCGTACGACAACCTGATCAACTACCAGACGGCTCACGCGAAGCTCTACGCCGTGGGCTACTTCGAGAACCGGGAGGAGCTTCCGCTCGACTACACCCTGACGGACCTGCAGGAGTTGCAGGCCGCGGTGCAGCAGGTATCGGGCGTGGCTGCCACCACCCCGCGGCTCGTATTCCAGGCCAGCTTGTCCGACGGCATCGACCAGGTGGCGTGCTTCGGGACCGGCATCGAACTCGCGGGCAGCGACACCGAGGTGTTCCGCATCCCGCAGGCGATAGTGGCCGGAGAGTTCCTGCGGCCGGGCGAGGAAGGGATGCTGCTCGGCTCCGGCCTGGCAGAACTGTTCGACGCGGAGGTGGGCGACTGGCTCACGGTGCTCACCAAGACGCGGGACGGCGCGTACGAAGCGCTCGACCTGCCCATCGTGGGGATCGTGGGAACCGGTAACCCGGTCATCGACCGGAACACCTTCATCGTGTCCCTCGAATCGGCCCGCTACATGCTGGACCTGGAGGAGGAGGCGACGGAGGTGGCCGTGCGGTTCTCGCTGGGGGCACGTGAGATGGCTACGCTCCGCGCGCTGGTGGAGAGGGTCGAGCAACTCGGCTACGAGGTGAAGGGTTGGCGCGAGGCGGAGGCCGACTTCCTCGCGTTTGCCGCCATGAAGCGCCTGGGGAGCGTGGTGATGCTCAGCATCTTCGTGTTGCTGGCGTTGGTGGGCGTCACCAACACGGTTCTCATGGCGGCGTTCGAACGCACCCGCGAGGTCGGCATGCTGATGGCCATGGGTTTGCGTGGTGGGGGCGTGCGCAAGCTGTTCCTCACCGAGGGCGCACTCGCGGGCCTATTGGGCGGCGCGATCGGCTCACTGCTCGGGCTGGTGCTCATCGCCTACCTCGCGTCGGAGGGGATCAACATCGCCGCCCTGTACGGGGACATGGACATCGGCTATCCGGTGAAGGACCGGATGTATGCGGCGCTCGAGCCGCTCACGCTGGTGGTCGTGTGGCTGGCGACGGGGGTAGCGGCTGCGGTGGCGTCGCTATATCCCGCCGCGCGAGCGAGTCGCAGGCCGCCGGTGGAGGCGTTGCGCCATGCCTAGGCCGAGACGGCGCATTCCGCTTCTGCGCCTGGCGTGGCGTAACACGCGGCGCCAGGTGCGCCGCACCCTGCTCACCGCGACTGCCGTGATGGTAGCCGTGGCTGCGCTGACCTACGGTCCCGCTCACGTCGTGGGGATCATGGGCGATTTCCTCGACACGTACGCGCGCACCGAGTCCGGACACGTGCAGATCCGCCGCGACGGCTACACGGCGCGCGAACGCTTCATGCCCGTGTACCTCAACTTGCCTCGTGTGGACCAGCTTGTGGCTGCGGTGCGTGCGCACGCCGGAGTCGAGGAGGTTCTTCCCAGAATCAAGGCGCCGGTGCTGGTAGATGGCGCCGGCTCCAACCGCGGCGGACTGCTGTTGGGACTGGACCTCGAGCGTGAGACGGGATACCTGGACCCTGCGGCGATGGTCGCCGAGGGACGGCTGCCGGAGCACGGGTCGGCCGAGATCCTGGTGGGGAGGCGCTTCGCCGAGAAGCTGCAGGTGAGCGTGGGGGACACGGTCGTGCTGCTGGGGCAGACCGCGTACCGCTCGTTGGGCGGGTTGAGCGTTGTGGTGACGGGGCTGGCCGCCTCCGGCATGGCACAGTTCGACAACACGATACTGATAGCGCCGCTGGATCAAGCACAGGAGCTGGTCGATTTGCTGGGCGGCAGCACGGAGATCCTCGTGTTCCTGGACGACCCCGAGGCCGCGCCTGCGCTCGCCCGGGTCCTGCAAGCGGAACTCGCGCCCCTCGTTCCCGGCGGAGTGGAGGCCCGGTCCTGGAGAGACCAGGGGATGCTGGCGTCCATGATGCAGGTGGCCGAGGCCGCGTTCGGCGTCATCCTCTTCATCATGCTGCTCATGGCGGCCCTCATCATCGTCAACACCATGCTGATGAGCGTGATGGAACGCACCCAGGAGTTCGGCATGCAGGCTGCGCTGGGCATGCGGCGCGGCGACATCGTGGCGCTGGTCCTGGCGGAGGGGCTCGTCATCGGCATAGTAGGTGCGGTAGCGGGCGGGGTACTGGGCACGGGCTTCGCCTTGTGGCTGGAGCGCACGGGGATCGACATAGGGAGCGCCGCGGAGGCCATCGACTTCCCGTTCCAGGGAGTCATGTACCCCGACTGGCAGCTGCGGTTCGTGATCGCGGCGGCGGCTCTGGGGATGGTCGCTGCGGTGATCGCGGCGCTGTACCCGGCGTGGCGCGCCGCACGTTTGACGCCTGCGGAGGCGTTGCGGGCATGACCGCCGCGCGGTGCTGGCGCTCAGCGGTGCTCGGAGCGGCGCTCCTCGCCGCCTTCGCCGGCTCGGCCCGCGCGCAGGTTACCGCCGAGCAGATCCTCGAGCGGGTGGACAACAACATGACCATCCGCACCGTGCATACCCGCGCCATCATGAGCATTACGTATCGTGAGGGCGACGTGCGGGACCTGGAGTTCGAGTCGTGGGCCGAGGGGGAGGAGCGGTCGTTTCTCGAGTTCACGTCGCCGCCGCGCGACGCAGGCAGCCGCTTCCTGCGGGTGGACGACAAGATGTGGATCTACCTGCCGCGCGCAGCGCGCAGCGTGCGCATCCAGGGCCGCATGCTGGAGCAGGGCCTCATGGGGAGCGACTTCTCCTACGGCGACGCCAGCGACAACCCCAGCATGGTCGACGACTACGATGCCGAGATCGAGCGGGAAGAGCCGTTCGAGGGGCGCCCCACCTACGTGCTGTTCCTCACCGGCAAGCGCAGCGGCCTGGCCTACCCGCAGCGCCGCATCTGGGTGGACGCCGAGCGTTGGGTGCCGCTCAAAGAGGAGCGTTTCGCGCGCAGCGGCAAGCTGCTCAAGACGGCGGTACTGAGCGACGTGCGGCGGATCGAGGGACGCTGGTATCCGTTCCAGATGGACCTGGACAACGCGCTTCAGGCCGATACCCGCACCAGCCTGCGGTTTCTGGAGCTGGAGTTCGACCTGGACATACCCGAGCAGGTGTTCTCCCTGCGCAGCCTAGAGCGGGGGTCGTAGGCCGGCCTGGCGGGTAGTCACCGCGTTCCGTATCGTACCTGAACACCCGCGACCAATCCGGAGTCCCCCTGGTGTCCCAGCAGTTCGAGCGCATCAAGTCCGCCCTGGCCGGCCGTTACGAGATCGAGCGCGAGCTCGGCAGCGGCGGCATGGCCACGGTGTACCTGGCGCACGACGCGCGGCACGACCGCAAGATCGCCGTCAAGGTGCTGCGACCCGAGCTGGCCGCCACACTGGGAAGCGAGCGGTTTTTGCGTGAGATCCGGATAGCGGCGAAGCTGACCCACCCCCACATCCTGCCGGTGTACGACTCGGGAGAGGCGAACGGCTACATCTACTTCGTGATGCCGTACATCGAGGGGGAGTCTCTGCGGCAGAAGCTGGCACGCGAAGGTGAGCTGCCGGTCGGTGAGGCCGTGCGGCTGGCGAGTGACGTGGCGGACGCGCTCGCCAAGGCGCACAAGCAGGGTGTAGTGCACCGCGACATCAAGCCCGACAACGTGCTGCTCACCGAGGGACACGCCCTCGTCGCCGACTTCGGGGTCGCAAAGGCCGTGACTGCGGCAGCGGCGGACCAGGAGGTAACCCATGCGGGAATGGCCGTGGGAACGCCGACCTACATGGCGCCCGAGCAAGCCGCGGCCGACCCCAACGTAGACCACCGGGCCGATATCTATGCCGTGGGTGCGGTGGCGTACGAGATGCTCACCGGACGCCCCCCGTTCGAGGGTGCCACTTCACAGATGGTCTTGGCCGCGCACGTCACCGAGACTCCGGCCCCGCTCACGGACTTCCGTCCGGCGCTGCCCGCGCCGGTGGCGGCGGTGGTGATGAAGTGCCTGGAGAAGAAAGCGGCGGACCGCTGGCAGAGTGCCGCGGAGCTGCGCGCCCAGCTCGACGCGGTTGCGACGCCGAGCGGACCGGTCACCCCCACCGGTGTCGGCGTGACGCCGAGCGTGAGCGCCGAGGTGATGTTGCGGCGCAGCCAGCCGGCGCGCGTCATGGGGCTGTTCGCGGTTGGGTCGGCCTTGCTGCTGGCGCTGGTGTACCTGCTCATGGTGCGGCTGGGTCTGCCGGATTGGGTCTTCCCCGTCACTGTGGCCCTGCTGGCCGTTGCCCTTCCGGTGGTGATGCTCACCGGGCGGGCCGAGCGGCGCCGCGCCGCGTGGCGCATGGGGCGCAGCACGGAGACCCCCGCCGAGGGTGGGGTGGAGGCGTTCCTCACGTGGCGCAACACCATCGCGGGCGGAGGAGTGGCGCTCACGGCGCTCACCGGGGCCGTGGGCATCTACATGGGGATGCGGCTGCTGGGCATCGGGCCGGTGGGCACGCTCGTGGCGGCGGGAGTGCTCGACAAGCAGGAGCGCATCGTGCTCGCGGAGTTCGAGAACCGCACCACCGACTCCACGCTGGCGGCTACCGTCACCGAGTTGTTCCGCATCGACCTCACGCAATCGCCGGCCGTCACGGTAATGGAACGCAGCCAGGTGGGACAGGTGCTGGAGCGGATGCAGCGTAACCCCGATGCGCCGCTCAGCGCGGAGCTGGCGGTGGCGGTAGCGGAGCGGGAGGGTCTCAAGGCGGTCGTGACCGGCGACGTGCTCCAGGTAGGCGACGGCTACGTGGTGTCCAGCAGGCTCACGGCGGCGAGCACCGGCGAAGTGCTGTGGGCGGGTCGCGAGTCGGCGGCCGAGGCGAGCGAGATCATCGGAGCCGTGGACGACCTCTCCGCCAGCCTGCGCGCGCGGATCGGAGAGTCAATGCGCACCATCCGCACGGATGCTCCGCTCGACCGGGTCACCACTCGGTCCAACGAAGCGCTGCGCAAGTACGCCCAGGCGGACGCCGCCACGAACCAGGGCGACCACGACCGTGCGGTCGATCTGCTGGAGGAGGCGCTGGCCGACGACAGCACGTTCGCGATGGCGTACCGCAAGCTGGCGGTCATCTTGCGCAACCAGGAGCGGGACATCGCGCGGGCGGAGCAGGCGTTCACCATGGCATACGAGCTGCGCGACCGGCTCACGGAGCGGGAACGCTACCTCGCCGAAGCGGCTTACTACACCTACGTCGACGAGGACGAGCAGGCCGCCAACGAAGCCTACCGCAGCTTGCTCGAGAAGTATCCCGCCGACAGGATCGCGCTGAACAACCTGGCAGTGAACCTTGGCGCCATGGGCCGACAGGAGGAGGCTACCCAGCTCTACCTGCGGTCCATCGAGTTGGGCGGGGCGCCGGCCGTGACATACACCAACTCGATCAACGCGCTGTACAACCTCGGGCGTGTGGATACCGCGGCCGCGATCCTCGACAGGTTCCAGGCGGACTACCCGGATCATCCGGAGTCAATGCGCTTCCGGGCGGGATTCGAGAGCGCGCGGTTCGAGTACGGCGTGGCGGAGCAGCACACCACGGAGCTGCGTGCCGCGCACCGGGACAACGCGCTGACCGATTACATGGCCGGCATGGAGCTCGCCAACTACGCGCTGGTGCAGGGCAGACTCGGTGAGGCCCGGCGGCTCATTGCCGAGGCGTTCGCGGTCCAGGCTGAGCAGGAGTTCGGGTACATCCCCGAACCGTGGGAGATGTTCGCGCTCGAGATCGAGGCAGTGGCGAACCTCAGATTCGTGGGCGATACGGCGCGCGCCGCCGCCGCCATGGACGAGGCGCGGCAGGGCCCGGCATACGAGGCACTTCCCGCGGAGCTGCGCCAGTACCTGGAGTTCGCGACCCTCTACGCCGATGCCGGGCGCACGGCGCGGGCACGCGAAATGCTCGCACGGTACGAGGCGGACGTGAGCGAGGCGATCCGGCAGCAGGCGGGCGAGCGGGCGGAGTGGCACGGCGCGCGCGGCGCGCTGGCGCTGGCCGAGGGTAGGCCGGTGGACGCGATCGACGAGTTCCGGCTGGTGCGGGAGCTGGTGCCGCAGTGCACCCTGTGCGGCCTGGTCGAGCTGGCGCAGGCGTTCGACGCCGCCGGGCTGCCCGACTCCGCCATCGTGTACTACGAGCGCTACCTCACGACCCCGGTGCTGTTCCGCGCCGGCCAGGACAACGTCAACGTGTGGGCGGTGATGCGGCGACTCGGGATGCTGTACGAGCAGCTCGGTGACAGTGAGCGGGCGTTGCTCTACTACGGCAAGTTCGTGGATCTGTGGCGCGACGCCGACCCGGAGCTGCAACCGCAGGTGCGTGACATCCAGCAGCGCATGGCCCGCCTGGCGGGAGAGCCGTCCGCGACCGAGTAGCTCCGCGCTGCGGGGTGGGATCCATTCGAACGAGGCGACGCCAACGGCGTCGCCTTTCGTGTGGCCGACGCCGGGGTCTCCTGAGTATTGTTCACCGCAGGCAACCGGCGCTCCCGCTGCACCCTCCGGAGCGCTGCAACACGGATGTGAAGTGTCGGGAAGGTGAGGAGAACTCCAAATGCCAGACTTCAAGCACGTGAACATTCCGGACGGCGATCTCGTCACGATCGCCGACGGCAAGCCCGTGGTGGGCGACCGTCCGATCATCGGCTCGTTGCGCGGTGACGGGATCGGGCTCGACATCACGCCGGCCATGAAGAACGTGGTCGAGTCCGCCGTGAAGCGGGCGTACGGCGGCAAGAAGGAGATCGTGTGGTGCCCCGTCTACGTGGGACTCGAGGGCCTGCACAAGTACGGCGAGGTGCTGCCCAGGGAGTCGATCGAAGCGATTCAGTACCTCAAGATCGCCATCAAGGGGCCGTTCACCACGCCGATCGGCGAGGAGACGCACGTCTGTCTGAACTGCGCGCACCAGCAGTACCACGACGGCAAGTGCGACAAGTGCGGCAAGGACGACGGGGTGGCGCCGCGGTTCCGTTCCATCAACGTGGGGCTGCGCCAGGCGATGGACCTGTACGCCTGCGTGCGCCCCATCATGTACTTCGAGGGCGTGCCGGCGCCGAACAAGTACGCCGACCAGGTGAACATGGTGATCTTCCGTGAGAACACGGAGGACGTCTACGCCGGCCACGACTTCGAGCGCGGCAGCGAGACCGCCAGGGCGGTCATCGAGCTGGTGAAGCAGCAGACCGGCCGCGAGATCCGCGAGGACAGTGGGATCGGGATCAAACCGATCTCGGTGACCGGCACCAAGCGGCTGGTGCGCAAGGCGTGCCAATGGGCGATCGCCAACGAGCTGCCCTCGGTTACGCTGGTCCACAAGGGCAACATCATGAAGTTCACCGAGGGATCGTTCGCCAAGTGGGGCTACGAGGTGGCCACCGAGGAATTCGGCGACACCTTCGTGAGCGAGAAGGTCTTGTGGGACGAGTTGGACGGGAAGATGCCGCAGGGCAAGAAGCTGGTGAAGGACCGCATCGCCGACTCGATCTTCCAGCAAATCCAGACGCGCCCCGGCGAGTACGCCGTGCTCGCTCTACCGAACCTGAATGGGGACTATCTCTCCGACGCCGCGATCGCGCTGGTGGGCGGCCTGGGGCTCGGTCCCGGCGCCAACATCGGCGAGGAGGTGGCGCTGTTCGAGGCCACACACGGCACGGCGCCCAAGTACACGGGGATGGACAAGGTGAACCCCGGCTCGCTCATCCTCTCTGCGGTGATGATGCTGCAGCACATGGGGTGGACGGAGGCGGCCGACCTGGTGCTCAAGGGTATGCGGCAGTCCATCAAGGACGCGCACGTGACATACGACCTGGCCCGCCTCATGACGGCGGAGGGTCGCAAGGACGTGAACGAGGTGTCGTGCTCCGGCTTCGGCGAGGCGATCGTCGCGCGGATGTAGACCGGTCCCGCGGTAGGAGGTAGGTAAGCGCCCCGCAGGGATTCTTCCTGCGGGGCGCTGTCACGACGTCACTCCTCGGCGTCGTCCTCCGCCGGTTCCGCCTCGCCTGCCTCGCTCTCCTCGCTGTGCATCGCCCCGCGCAGCCGTTCTATCAGCTTGTCGGCCGCTTCCAGGATGGCGAGGACCAGCTGGCGCAGCGCTTCCGGAACCGATGGTGTGTCGCCTTCGGTCTGTTTGGTGTCGGTCGGCATGAGTCCCAGAATCTCCTCGAGCTCCGCGTCGGCGCGGCTTCTCGTATCGGCGGTGTTCGGGCCGACGGTGCGCGTGCGGCGCTTGCCCTGCTCGGTCCACTGTATGCGGACCTTGCCGTTCTCGACGTAGCGCCGCCCCCCATGGGGCGGCGTGCCGAACGTGCGGGTGTACCGCGGGTCGCGTCCCTGCCGGCTCGTGGGCATGAATGTCTCCATCCCTCACTACGGCCGGTCCTGTGGCGGGGATTCAGCTGGAAGCGTGTGGCGTCTCGATGTGGGACGTCAGGCGAGTCCACGCCACCGTTCCCGCGCCGGCCGAGAGCCACAGCAGCAGTGTGATCAGGACCGCCGATGTGAGGCACCAGGCGCAGGTAGCCCCGATCACGAAGGGCTCCAGGAACGTCAGGTAGATCGAGAAGACGGTGCCGACGAAGGCCGTGGCTACCAGTGCCACCGCGGCCCACTCGGCTGCGCGGCCCCGTCCCGCTCCGGCCACCAGCCACGCCGCGATGATCACGACGTAACCGATCAATCCCAGTAGGCCTACTGGCAGGATGCCGAACAGGGTGGCGTACTCGCTCTGCTGCACCGCGTTGCAGTCGCCCACCGGACCGCACACCGCCGTGGCGCCCGTGGCCTCGATGTATGTGAGATACCCCGCCACCGCGATGCCCAGCAGCGCCACGAGCGGGATCGTGACGCTCGGTGCCCGAAGCGCCTTTCCGGCCGTGGCAAGCCGTGGCACCGCTATCACGCTGGCTACCATGAGCAGCAGCACGACCACCGCCGTGCCGTTGCCCAGCGGGTCGCGCAAGAAGCGCTGCCCGAGCGACGAGGGCTGCTCACCGATCTGCTCGAAGGGGATGGCGACCATGGCGGTGTCGGCCGCGGGCGGTTCGGCCTCCTCCGGGGCCGGCGCCTGCTGCGCCGGCGGATCCTCGGACGCCACCGGCGCCGGCGTGAGCGGCGCCATCGCCTCGTCGAGCCCGACGATCGTGGGCCACGCGGTTCCGCCCGCCGCCAGCCCGTCCTGAATGATCTCGTGCAGCCTGCTGGGGATCTCGACCGAACCGACCAGCACCTGGTCGTTCACAATGAGGCGCGGCACGCCCAGGCGGCGGGGCTCCGTCGGGAAGCTCTCCAGCGATGCCTGGTACAGCACGCCGCCCGCCTGGCGCGACGCATCCACCATCAGGATCTCGAGCCGGCCGTTTGTGATGAGGAACGCGAACCGCTCGAACTCGGGGGCATCCCTGTCCATCAGCACCTGCGGCGGGCCACCGTACGTATGGTAGAACGTCGGCAGATCCTGGTTTATCACCTGTTCGCAATGTTGGCAGGTGGGGGAGTAGAACATCACGGCCCGCACTTTCGCCTCCTGCGCCGCTGCCGGAGCGGCGTAGCCGCCGGTCCAGCCGGCCGCGACCAAGGCGATGACGCTTGCGATCCGCAGAGTACTCATCCCGTCGTCAAGCTAGTCACGCGGTCTCGTGGATAGAAGTGAGGCCGCGGCGTAGGTTTGAGGCCATGAGCGTCATCCCTGAGGGGCTCGAGGCTGCGCTGGCCGAGCACTACGAGCTGTTGGGCACCGTCGGGCGCGGCGGGATGGCCACCGTGTACCTGGCGCGCGACCGCAAGCACGACCGCCGTGTGGCGGTCAAGGTGCTGCGCCAGGAGTTGGCTGCCTCGCTCGGCAAGGAGCGGTTTCTCAAGGAGATCGAGATCGCCGCCCGGCTGACCCACCCCCACATCGTGTCGCTGCACGACTCGGGGGAGGCCAACGGGTTCCTGTTCTACGTCATGCCGTACGTGGACGGCGAGTCGCTGCGGGCGCTGCTCAATCGCGAGCGATACCTCACGCCGGTGGCGGCGGCCGACATCGCAATTCAAGTGGCCGACGCTCTGGGATACGCCCATCTGGAGGGCGTGGTGCACCGCGACATCAAGCCGGAGAACATCCTGCTCTCCCGGGGACACGCCTTCGTGGTGGACTTCGGGGTGGCCAAGGCGCTGAGCAGCGCGGGGGGACCCAACCTGACGCGCACCGGCTTCGCGCTGGGCACGCCGGGGTACATGAGCCCCGAGCAGGCCGCCGGAATGCGCGACCTGGACGAGCGCACCGACGTCTACGCATTGGCTTGCGTCGTGTACGAGAGCCTGGTGGGGGAGCCCCCCGGCCTGTGGCTCACCGAAGAGGCGGTGCGCCTGGGGCGCTTCGTGGACGCCGAGGTGCACCATCGCGAGCAGCTCGACGGTCTGCCCGGCCGGCTGGAGCAGGTGCTGGCCAAGGCGCTGGCCATGCGGCGGGACGACCGCTTCGCGACCCCCGTGGGGTTCGTGGAGGCGTACGTGGCGGTAGCCGGCGGCGCGGGCGCCGGCCCCCGTTACACTGACGCCGACCTGAAGCGGGTCATCGCGCGGGCGGCGGAGCTGCAGGCCAAGTACCCCACCGCCGAGGACGTCACTTTCTCGCTGGGCGGGATCGAGCAGGTGGGGGCCCAGGTGGGAATCCCGCCGGGCCACGTGCGCAACGCCATGGCAGAGCTGGCCCCCCGTGAGGCGGCCCGCGGGTTGCCGCCGATCCCCCGGCCGGAGCAGGCCTGGAGCGCCCCCATCGCCGTGCGGGTGGAGCGGACGCTGGCAGCCGAGCTGTCCGATGAAGTCTACGAGGCCACGGTGCGGGAGATCCGCCGCAGCATGGGCATGCTCGGCGTGGTGGCGCGAGTGGGACGGTCCCTGGTGTGGAGCTCGTCGCCGGCGGCCGGCATGGGCCGCAACGTGCGCATCGCCGTGACGCCGGAGGGTGGGCGCATCACCGTCCAGCTGGAGGAGACGCTGCCTCACATCGGCGGGCGCATAGTGGGCGGTTTCGCGGGATTCGTGGCGGGCGGCCTGCTGGGGAGCGCCGCCTGGCTCGCAATCGGGGCGCCGCAGGAGGCCGCCGGCCTGGCCACGCTCATAGGGCTCAGTTTCTCGATCGGCGGCGCGTTCTTCGTGGCCCGCTCCATCCGCGCCAACACGGAGATGCAGCGACGGCGCCAGCTGGAGGCGCTGGCCGACCGGTTGGAGGCCACTCTGGCGGGTGGGGAGCAGCCGCAGCTCGAGGCGTAGCGCGTCCCGGGACGAACGGCCGTTCGGCTTCACGGCGCAGACGTGCAGCGCTGAAGATCCCCGCAACGCCCCATGCCGCAGCCGACATCCCTTATGTGATCTATCCCGTAACGCCCGCTCCGCTGACAGGCTCTCTGAGCCGATTCGTACCGGCCCGCTATGTGTTCCTTTCACCCCATCTTCAACGAATCTTTAATCACCTCAAATAGTTTTCCGTCAGGAATTTAGGGCCCGCTTGTCCGCATGTGCGCCTCAAGCGGGACAGGAGTCTCAAAGCATCGATGCTAGCTCTACAGGGGATGCGAAAGGGGGAGGGAACACGATGAAGAAGCTGTCAACTTTGGTGGGTCTGGCGTTCTTCGTGCTGCTGATCGTCGGCTGCGAAGGTCCGCAGGGGCCGGCCGGCACCAATGGTGTCGACGGTGCCGACGGTGCCGATGGTGCCGACGGTATCAACGCTGCGGAGACGTGTACGGACTGCCACGTGGATGACACGGAGATGTACGCGAAGCAGGTGCAGTACGCGGTGTCCAAGCACCGCACCGGCGGGAACTTCGAGCGCGGCAGCAACGTCTATGACGACACGGACAACGAGTGCGCCGTGTGCCACTCGCACGAGGGGTTCACCGAGTTCCTGGCAACTGGTACTACCTCGTTCACGCCGGCGTTCGACAACCCGACACCGCCCAACTGCCGCACCTGCCATGAGATTCACACGTCGTACACCCAGGCTGACTGGGGCCTGACGAGCACGAGCGCGGTCACGATGTACTTCGACGGGGCAACGAATGACCGCGGCAGCGTGGGCAACCTCTGCATCAACTGCCACCAGGCGCGACCGACGACCCCGATGCCGACGGTGGGTGACCCCGGGACGATCGCGATCACGAGCTCGCGCTACGGCGGGCACTACGGCTGGCAGGCGCAGGTCCTGGGTGGCATCAGCCTGTTCGAGTTCGGCAACACGACGGTCGCCGGCGGCCCCAACACGCACGGCAACACCACCTCGAACGCCGCCGTGTGCGCGACCTGCCACATGGCGGCCGCGTTTGGCGAGAAGGCGGGCGGCCACACGTGGAACATGCACTACATGTACCACGGCAGCGACACCGACCTGATCGCTGGGTGCGAGACCTCTGGCTGCCACAGCACGGTTACTGACTTCGACGTCAACGGCGTGCAGACGACGGTGGAGGCGTGCCTGACACACCTGGGCTCGCTGCTCGAGACCGCTGGCATCAAGCAGGCGGGCCTCGACTACGTCGAGACCACCAACAGCCCGTTCACCAACGATCTGGCCGCGGCGTGGATCAACTACTACGCCATCGTCAAGGACCACAGCCACGGCGTGCACAATCCGGCGTATGTGCTCGACGTGCTCGAGGACACGATCAACGACCTCGGTGGGACCTGGCCCTGCCCGTAGGCGATTCGCCAACGAGCGGGAAGAGAACAGGCACCGGCCTTCGGGCCGGTGCCTTTTTCTTGGCCGCCCACGAGCCTAGAGGTTCCCGTAAAGTCCCAGCGCGAGCTGCGTGGTGTGCAGGCCCTGAAACTGTCCCAGCGGCGTGGGACCGGTGAGCAGCTCGAGGCCCAGCCGGATCGCGCGTCGCCCGGCCACTCTGGGTAGCCAGACACCGGCCTGCACGGCGATGCGCGGGTCCCAGGTAGTGTCCTCCTCGATCTGCGCGTCGAGAGCCGCGTACGGTAGGAACAGCCGGTTGTCCGTCGGCGGCTCCGTCTCGGCTCCCAGGCGGAAGGTCCAGCGCCCCGAGTCCTCGGGGTGCACGTTGTAGGCGAATCCCACGCCGCCGTACAGACCGAGAGCGGGAATGACCTGCAGATAGCCCAGCGCGTCCACCGCGTCGCGTGAGAAGTTGTCGCCCTCCACCTCGAAGCGGCGGCTGTACTCGTCCCCCAAGTGGCTGCTGGTGTGATAGTAGCGCAGCCGCAGCCAGTAGCTGCCGCGGTGCCACACGAGCGGGAGGGCGAAGAGCCAATCCGTGTTGACCAACTCCCGCTCGGTGATCTGGAGACCGAACCTGGCGAACGCACCTCCCTCGATGCCAATCACGAGGGCGTCCTCGGTGGAGCTTCCCGCCAACAGGTACACCGGCAGAGTGATTCCCAGCGCCAGCTCGGCCTCGACGCCGTCGCCGAACTCATCGGGATTGTCCCCCACGTAGAGCAGCTGGGCCTTGGTGACCGGGTCGCGCGGCGCCGCGACCAGGCTCGGCATCAGCTCGCGCGCGGGGAAGAGCCGCGGAACATCCTGGCCCGCCAGTTGGGAAGACCCCGGCAGCGGCAGCCCCGTAAGGGCCAACCAGATGGTGCAAACTCTCCCCGGCCGAAGCATCGAAGCGTCCCTCCAGCGGTAGCGGTTGGCCCTAATTGTACATCGAGGTACCTGCCAAGCACGGCGTCGCGCGACAGGGTATCTTGCGGTCGCCGAAACTCGAAGTGAAACGGAGGGAGGATCGATGCGGTACGGTGCGTCTGTGCTGTTGCTCGCCGCGCTGGCGGCGACCGGGTGCCAGCCCGCTTCCACCGAGCTCACCGAATCGGAGCGAGAAGCGATCACCACAAAGGTCAACGAAGTAGTCACGGGTCTGTTCGACGCGATGAACGCCCACGACGCCGAGCGGTTGCTCGGGCACTATGTCGACGACGGGGATTTCGCCTACGTAGCAGCGCTGAGCGTCAGGCCGGGGCTCGAGGGGTTCTCCGCCATGGTCCGCGCGTACTACCCGGAGCGGACGGATCTCACCTTCACGCACCGCATTCTCTATACGCAGGTGCTGAGCCCCACCGCTGCCGTGGTGTTCACGGAGGGGGCGTCATCCGAGATTGATCATCTCGTGTGGACGCACGTGCTGGTGCGTGTCGAGGACGGAAGCTGGCGCATTGCATACGAGCACGAAGCGTGGCCCGGAGCGGAGCCGCCCTCGCGGCACCCAGGTATGTAATAGGCAGCCCATGGCGCAGGCCCATCCGATCGGACTGCTCGGACTGGGTGCCTACCTGCCCGAGCGGGTGATGCCGAACGAGGAGTGGGCGCAGCACGTCGACACCTCGGACGAATGGATCACCAGCCGTACCGGCATCAAGCGACGCCGCATCGCGGCCGACGACCAGACCACGGCTGACCTCGCGGCCGCTGCCGCCCGCGCCGCGCTGGACGACGCCGGGCTCTCACCGCAGGACATCGACGAGCTCATCGTCGCGTCGGACACCCCGGAAGCCTACTGGCCCGACACCGCGCCCTACGTGCAGCACTTGCTGGGCCTTCGCGAGATCCCCTCATACGATCTCGGCAAGAGCGGCTGTGCAGGCTTCGTGCTCGGCCTGGACCTGGCGTGCGCGCGGGTGCAGCAGCACGGCGGCCGCGTGCTGTTGATCGGCGTGGAGCTCCTCACCCGGCTGATGGACTGGAAGGACCGCAACACCTGCGTGCTGTTCGGCGACGGGGCGGGGGCCACCGTCATCGGCGCCGACCCGGCCGCCGCCGAGATCCTCTCGGCCGTGGCAGGCACGGACGGGAGCCAGACGGGCATTCTGGGTCGCGAGGCAGGCGGCTCCCGCGCTCCGTTCAGCCTGGAGCAGGCTGAGCGCCGCGAGCACCTGCACCTCGTGATGCAAGGTCGCGCCGTGTTCCGCGAGGCCACCAGGCGCATGACCCAGGCGAGCAGGGAGGCGCTGGAGCAGGCGGAGATAGCCCAGGACGATGTCGCGCTGGTGGTGCCGCACCAGGCAAACCTGCGCATCATGCAGGCGGTGGCGAACGAGCTGGCGCTGCCGCCCGAGAAGCTCTACGTCAATGTGGACGAGTACGGCAACACCGGCTCGGCCTCGATCCCCATTGCCCTGCGGGATGCGCGGCGCGACGGTCGCATACGGGACGGTGACCTGGTGCTGCTCACCTCGTTCGGGGCGGGATTCCACTGGGCGGCGGCGGTGGTGCGTTTCTAGGCGCTGGTGACCTTTCATCCCCCCTTCATCCACATTTCACGGCGCCGGTGAGACCCTCCATGCTGGAGAGGTACACCCGGTATGAGCAGCGGATTCATCTTCGACATCAAGCGGTTCGCGATCCACGACGGTCCCGGAGTGCGCACCACCGTGTTCTTCAAGGGGTGCTCGCTGCGCTGCTGGGCGTGTCACAATCCCGAGGGGCAGGAGCGCGCGCCCGACCTCATGCTGCGCGAGGAGCGCTGCAACCTGTGCGGCGACTGCGTGGAGCTGTGCGCGCAGCATGCCGTGTCGCTGGAGGGCGAAACGCTGCTCATCGACCGCGTGAAGTGCGATCTGTGCGGCCGCTGCGCGGAGGAGTGCCTCACGGGGGCGATCGAGCTGGCGGGCCGTGAGGCGACCGCCGCCGAGGTGATGCAGCAGATCGAGCGGGACACGGTGTACTACGACGAGGGCGGAGGCGGTGTCACCTTCTCGGGTGGCGAGCCGCTGTTCCAGCCCGGCTTCCTGCTGACGCTGCTGCGCGCCTGCAAGCGGCGGGAGATCGCGACCACGCTCGATACCTGCGGCTATGCGCCCCGGAGAGTGATAGAGGCGGTGTACCCGCTGGTGGATCTCTTCCTGTACGACCTCAAGCTGATCGACAACGACCGGCACCGTGAGTTCACGGACGTGCCCAACGGGCCGATACTCGGCAACCTGCGCTGGCTCGCCGGCGTGGCGGCCCCGGTGATCGTGCGCTTTCCGCTGCTCCCCGAAGTGAACGACGACGAGGCGAACGTGCGGGCGCTGGGCGAGTTCCTCGCGGAGCTCGCCACCCTGTATCCGGTGGACGTCCTCCCCTACCATCGCATCGGGGTGGACAAGTACGAGCGGCTGAGCCGCCCGTATCGCCTGGAGCAGGCGGAGACGCCACCCGATGCTACGGTGGCCACGACCGTGCGGGTGCTGGAGGAGTTCGGGCTGCAGGTGACCGTGAGAGGTGAGGCATATGTCTCTGAGCGATAGGGTGAGCCGCCTGCGGGAGCAGAGCGTAGGCGCTCGCGCCACCGTGTCGGCCGAGCGGGCGCAGCTCATGACGGAGTTTTACGAGCAGGATGTGGGCGCCACATCGGCACCCGTGCGGCGCGCGCTGGCGTTCAGCTACCTGCTGGAGCGCAAGCACATATTCATCGGCGATGGGGAGCTGATCGTGGGGGAGCGCGGCCCCGCGCCCAAGGCGGCGTCCACGTACCCCGAGGTGTGCTGCCATAGCCTCGATGACCTGAACGTACTCGACTCGCGCGAGAAGGTCTCGTTCGCCGTGAGTGACGATGTGCGCAGGCTCCACGCGGACCGCCTGATACCCTTCTGGCAGGGCCGCTCGCTGCGCGAGCTGATCTTCGCGGCGATGACGCCCGAGTGGAAGGACGCCTACGAAGCCGGTGTCTTCACCGAGTTCATGGAACAGCGGGCGCCGGGCCACACCGTGCTGGACGACAAGATCTACCACAAGGGCTTGCTCGATTTGAGGCAGGAGATCGAGCAGAGCCTCGAGCGGCTCGACTACCACGCGGACCCCCGTGCCTACGACAAGCAGCAGCAGTTGTTGGCGATGGCCATCGCCGCCGACGCGCTCATCGCCTACGCGCGGCGCTACGCCAGGCTGGCCCGCGAGCTCGCCGCCAAGGAGGAGGACGAGCGGCGCAAGGTCGAACTCGAGCGCATCGCCGCAGTGTGCGAGCACGTCCCCGCACGGCGCCCACGCGACTTCTGGGAGGCGCTGCAGTACTACTGGTTGGTGCACGTGGGAGTGGTCACCGAGCTCAACACGTGGGACGCGTTCAATCCCGGCCACCTCGATCAGCACCTTTATCCTCTCTACCGCGAGGGTCTCGAGGACGAAACGCTCACGCAGGAACAGGCGCGTGAGCTGCTGCAGTGCTTCTGGATCAAGTTCAACAACCACCCCGCGCCGCCCAAGGTGGGCGTGACCGCGGAGGAGAGCAGCACGTACACCGACTTCGCCCAGATCAACCTGGGCGGCGTGCGCCCCGACGGAGCGGACGCGGTGAACGACCTGACATACCTGATCCTCGACGTGGTCGAGGAGATGCGGCTGGTGCAGCCGAGTGCTTCGGTACAGGTCTCCAAGAAGAACCCAGACCGCTTCGTGAAGCGCGCGGCCAGGATCATCGGCACCGGCTTCGGACAGCCCTCGATCTTCAATACCGACGCGATCGTGCAGGAGCTGGTGCGGCAGGGGAAGAGCGTGGAGGACGCGCGGGCCGGCGGGTCCAGCGGCTGCGTGGAGGTGGGGGCGTTCGGCAAGGAGAACTACAACCTCACCGGCTACTTCAACATGCCCAAGGTGTTCGAGCTTACACTGAACCGCGGGCGCGATCCCCGCACGGGGAAGCAGATCGGCATCGACACCGGCGACCCGACGGCGTTCGAGACCTTCGGTGAGCTGCTGGACGCGTACGAGCGGCAGCTGCGGTACTTCATCGACATCAAGGTGCGCGGCAACAACGTGATCGAGCGGCTGTGGGCGTGTCACATTCCCACACCGTTCCTCTCGCTCATCATCGACGACTGCATCGCCACGGGCCTCGACTACCACGAGGGCGGTGCGCGCTACAACACGTCGTACATCCAGGGGGTGGGGCTGGGCACGCTGACAGATGTGGCGACGGCGGTGAAGCACCACGTGTTCGACGAGCGCACCCTCTCGATGGAAGAGCTGCTTCGGGCGCTGGCCGACGACTTCGACGGCCACGAGAAGCTGCGCCTGACGCTGCGCGAGCGCACGCCCAAGTACGGCAATGACGACGACTACGCCGACGACGTGATGCGGCAGCTGTTCGAGGTGTACTACGAGGCGATCGACGGCCGGCCCAATACCAAGGGCGGCCGGTATCACATCAACCTGCTGCCCACGACCTGCCACATCTACTTCGGATCCGTGGTGCAGGCGACACCCGACGGCCGCAGGGCCGGCGAGCCGTTGTCGGAGGGCGTGTCACCGGTGCAGGGCGCTGACCGCCACGGACCCACGGCGGTGCTCAAGTCGGTGGCCAAGATGGACCACGTGCGCACCGGCGGCACTCTACTGAACCAGAAGCTCGCCCCGGGCCTGCTCGGCACCGAAGACGGCCTCAACAAGTTCGTGCAGCTGGTGCGGTCGTACTTCCGCATGGACGGGCACCACCTGCAGTTCAACGTGGTGGACGCCGCCACGCTGCGCGCCGCTCAGGCGGAGCCCGAGAAGCACCGCGACCTGATCGTGCGGGTGGCGGGGTACAGCGACTATTTCTGTGACCTGAGCCTGGCGCTACAGGAAGAGATCATCGCCCGCACCGAGCACGACGCGTTCTAGCCGGCGCCGCTCTCGGCCGCTTGCTGCCCCATCATGATCTCCTCCATAGTCGGGATGGAGTCCGTCGCCGTCTCGAGCAGCTCCGCCAGGGCGGTGCGCGCGATGCGGGGGTCAGCGGCGAGCCACACCAGGTCCTCGGCGTCCGCGTAGAAGTAGTGCACCTGGCCGTGGCCGAATACCATGTGCACCAGGTGGTCGACCGCAGTGAAGCTGGAGTGGTGGCCGAAGCCGCTGCTACCGGGGCCGATGCGCGTCGCCATGGCGACCAGGAACGAGTCGGCGTGGCCGATGTAGTTCTCGGGCGGCACCACCTCGGCCCCGTGCATCTCGACCAGTATCTCGGCGGCCTCGCTGCCCGAGTGCGACTCGATCAAGGCCAGGCCGTGGATGGCGTCCGGAAGCGGTGAAGCGCCTTCATCCGCCGCCTCGCCGGCGCAGCCGACCGCCAGCGTGACGAGGAGTACGGGTGTGATGCTCTTCAGCATGCGTGCGCCGATCTTCATGGATCTCAGGGTTGGCAGTGCGGCCGGAAGCCGGCCGCTCGCGGTCGGTGCGAACGATACCCAGGCGTACGCGGGGGGCTCAAGTCGTGTGGAAAAACCGACGCCATCGCTCGGTTTTTTGGCCAAGAAAGAGGGAATCTCCGCCGCCGGCATGTGTGTAGTAGGAAAGAGAACCTGGCTCGCCACGCAGCCGGGAGGAAACCATGCACAAGCTCAGTAGGCGGCAGTTCTGCCATCTCACGGCCGCGGCCTTGGGGGGTGTAGCCGCGGGTGCGTGTGCCGGGGAACCCAGCGGCATTCCAGTGCGGAGTAGAGAGCCGCTGCCGCCGCCCTGGGATCCACCGGGCCCAACCGACCCCATCGTGCCCGTATCCGCGGCACGCGGTGCCGATCTATCCGACATTACACGGTCGGCGCTGGATCGCCTGGGCGGGATCGGTCAGGTGGTGCACCAGGACGAGACCGTATTCATCAAGCCCAACATGGTCACGCTGCCGTGGGGCAGCACCAGGGACTGCTTCGCGAACGGCGAGTGCACCAAG
>JBDHJR010000001.1:0-220810 GCA_039586815.1 Gemmatimonadota bacterium
AGGTCCCTGAAGGGCCGTGGGAGACGACCACGTTGATAGGCGGCAGGTGTAAGGCGTGCGAGCGCTTGAGCCGAGCCGTACTAATCGCCCGTGAAGCTTGATCTCTTCTAGTGGTTTCCAACGAGACATCAGCACGTCCAGCACCTCATTCATCCACGCACCATCAACTGTCTGCCATACATGGCTGGCGACTAGCGCGACGGGGCCACACCCGTTCCCATTCCGAACACGGCAGTTAAGCCCGTCAGCGCCGATGGTACTATGCGGGAGACCGCATGGGAGAGTAGGCCGTTGCCAGCCTCCAAACAGAGAGCCCGCTTCCGGATCTTCGGAAGCGGGCTCTTTTTGTCTGGGGCGGGGCGGAAGCTAGTTCACATTCAGACCCCTGCCGACCTCCCAGGTAACGAACGCCCTGAGCTCACGCACCTTCTGCGTGAGATCCATCAGCTCGGTGCGGTTGAAGTGGCTGTCGCGCCGATACCAGAAGAAGTCCACGCCCACGCCGAAGTTCTTCCAGCGCGGCGAGAACAGCCCGACACGCAGGGCCTGCAGGACGTGCCAGGTGTCGACCTCCTCGCCGTTGAGGGTTCCGCTCGAGCCGTTGAGCGTGTGGGAGTACACCATCCGGTAGGCCGCCTGCGCGAAGCGCCGCCCGAACAGCCGCAGCTGGAGCTGGGCCCGGGCGCCCGCGCCGACGCCGTAGTCGTACTCCCTGAATCGAGACGTGTCGGGCACTTCCGCCAGGAAGGCCAGCTCCGAGTTGATCGCGGTCATCAGGTAGGCGTCGGCGCCCAGCTCGCCGATGATGCCGAACTTGGGCGACACCGGCCAATGGGTGAGCAGGAACAGCTGGGCGTTCGTGCTGCCGAACTCCATCGCATTGTTGTTCAAGTAGTCGAAGTTGTGTGCCACGCCGAGCACCAGCTGGTTGCCGTCGCTGCGGTTCAGGTCGGTGGCCCACAGGTTGCCCCGGATGTTGAACAGCCCGATCGGCTTCTTGTCCCGCGAGTAGATCTCCGTGTACAGCGAGAAGAAGTCGAATGGCTTGCGGCGGTCCTCGGCGAACGGGTCGCCGAACTGGAAGTCGATACCGATCATGCCGGTGTAGGCGTTGCTCTCGCTGACCTCGCCGCCCTCGTCCAGACTGCCCGAGTCGGCCACCCACCGCCCGCCCAGCCGCAGCGTGTTCATGAGCGTGTTGGGGATGCGATCGAGTGGGTTCTCGGGATTGGGTTGCACCTTCCCGACCTGCCCGGTCACCAGGCGGGTGAAGCCGCGCACCGGATTGAGCAGGCCGGCCCCGATCTCGCGCCAGATACGCTCGGAACCGGTGGCCGTGTTGTCGAGCACCGTGGAGGAGATGCGGTACAGCGCCTCCCCGATGGCGCTGCCGCCCACGCCCGTGGCGATCCAGTCGTTGACCGCCGGCGGATGCGTCTCGCCGCAGCACTCCCACCAGAAGCTGCCCATGATCGCCGTGGGCAGGGACGCCCAGTAGCTGAATCCGTTCGCCCGGGCGGCGTTGTAGTAAAGGCTGCCGTGGTACGGGTGGGCAAACTGATTGTTGGCGAAGTGGTTGTCGTCGTACGTCAGGCCGCCCGAGATGTTGTTGTACCACGAGCGCGGATTGATCTGTGTGAAGTTGGCTCCCCGCGGGTACTCGTTGTACAGCCACACGATCCCGTTGACCAGCAGGACCGAGCCCAGTGCGAGCGCGTAGTCCTTACGCTGGCCCCACGCATCGACGGTGTAGGGCACCTGCGGCGTCTGCTTTGTGGAGTCAGTGACCGCGGAATCGGCCGCGCCAACCCACGGATTCGGCGGTGTTGCCGCCATCTGGCCCTCAGCCTGAGCGACGAGGACCACGGTCATCGCGAACAGCGTGATGAGCAGTCTCATGGTCTATCGCTCCGGGTACCAGGTGATGCCGAGCCGGATTCCCCAGGACTGTCCCTTGGAGATCACGGGGCCGCCGAACTCGGTGAGGTCCAGGTCGTCCGTCCGAAAGGAGCCGTACCACGCGTTGGGATCGAGCGTGATGTTCTTGGTCAGCACGATCTCCACACCGCCCACGAGGACCCCGCCGGTTCCGGACCGGCGAGGAGCGGGGTTCTCTCCCTCATCCGGGTCCCCCTCCTCCGGAGGAGGCTCCTCGCTGAAGCCGTGCCCCTCGGGCCGCAGGCGCGTATAGGTGCCGCGCAGCGCGAGGTAGGGTCGCACCCGGCCCAGGAGGAACACGTAGCCGAACGAGGCGTGCAGCGAGACGTTGCTGACGGACTCCTCCTCGAGCGGTGGCTCCAGGTTGTAGGACGCGTAGTAGGCGCCGGCCCCGAACCTGAGGTGGCGATAGAGGTAGCTGATGTTGATGTCGGCGTCGATCCCATCCTTGAGGATGTTGCCCCAGTCCCCGCTCACCCCCGTGTACCCCATCGCGACCGAGAAGCTGAACCCGGTCTGGGCGGTGAGTCGGGTGCCTGTGAGGAACATCCCTAAGAGGAGGGAGAGCACTAACAACGTTCGGCGCATGAAATCTCCCGAGCTGGTGGTCGTGACTGCGCAGGCGGCCACGAACCCAAGCTTACGAATGGCACGCACAGACCACAAGGCGACGGTGGCCCGAGCACGGGCACGTCCGCGACGGGCAGTCGGGCCGATTGTCCAGAGAAAGTCTGGCGAACACCCACTTGTACCAATGCTTAACCTAGTTTATTTTTACCCGCAACAAATGTGGTCGTAGTGGACCGCATCTCGGGTCCTTCCCCTTGTAGTACGGTCCGCGGCACAACCGACGAGGTGGCGATATGGTCATTACGAGCCCCCCGGAAGTAGTCCACGATTTTCTTGGCTCTGCCCAGATCTTCACGAACGCCGTGAACGATCTCATGGAGGAGCAGCTGCACGAGATCGCTGAGGATCAGCTCACGTTCTCGCAGCTCAAGCTTCTCAAGATGGTCTCCCTCACTGACAACTACACCGTCAGCGACGTGGCGGCATTCCTGGGTGTGAGCAACGCGGCGGCGAGCCGCGCAGTGGACCGACTGGTGAAGCGGGTGCTTGTCGACCGCGCTGAAGCGGAGACCGACCGCCGGGCCGTTAAGCTGTCGCTCACGGAGAAGGGGCGGCGGTTGCTGGAGAGCTATGACGCCGCATCCGACCGGGTGCTGGAGCGGCTCTTCGGCGAACTCTCCCCAGAGCAGCTGCGCCGCACGGCGAAGCTGCTCGACGAGCTATCAGTGAACATCGTGGAGCGCCGCGTGAAGCGTGGGGAAGTGTGCATGCGCTGCGGCATCCACTTCAGGGACCGGTGTCTACTACGGCAGTCGAAGGAGCACAACTGCCATTTCCATCTCCACGACGACGGCAACGGCCACTCCAGCCGCGGAGGGAAGCGATCGAAGAGCGAAACCAAGTAAGCCGCGCCTGACGGCCGCGGCGCTCGACCAGCCACCGTGCGTGCCAGCCCCATGGGCGGGGCCGCCAGAGGGGGAACACCATGGTCGAAGCCACAGCCCCCGCAGCACTTCCATCCTGCGACATCACGCTGGACAGCCTCCTCGAGTTTCCTTAAGGCCGAGAGCCGGCCGCGAAGGGGGCGGAGTCCTAGAGCTCATCGCCCGGGGCGAGCTCGGGTCTCGGGAAGCGAAAAGGGAGAAGCGGGAAGCGGTGTGGTGAAACGGGCCCCTTCCCGTTTCCCGTTTCCCGTTTCCCGCGTACCTTCGTCCCAATGCCCACCCCAGGATCCACCCGCTGCGGCGTGATAGCCCTGGTTGGCCAACCCAACGCCGGGAAGTCCACGCTGTTGAACGCGCTAGTGGGCGCCAAGCTGGCCATCGTGAGCCCCAAGCCGCAGTCAACCAGGCAGCCCGTGGTCGGCCTGCACTCCGACGGTGACACGCAGCTCATCCTCATGGACACGCCGGGCTTACTCGAGCCGCGCTACCTGCTCCAGGAGGCTATGCTGGAGCAGGCGCTCGACGTCCTGCGGCAAGCCGACGCGGTGCTGCATCTGCATCCGATCAGCGAGGCACCCGCGCCGGCACTGGCGACCATAGTACCTCCCGAAGCCCTCGGGGAGCGGCCCGTGGCGACGGTGTTCACGGGCCCAGTGGACCGGCCCCAGGCCTGGAAGGCGGAGTTGCCGCCCGCGACCTTCGCATTCACGCCCGAGAGCGGGCAGGGCGTATCCGAGATCCTGGCCTGGTGCCACGAGCAGGTCCCCGAAGGCCCGTTTCGCTACGACCCGGAGGACATCAGCACCCAGCCACTGCGGTTCTTCGTGGCCGAATTCCTGCGGGAGGCGGCCTTCGACCTGCTGGGCGAAGAGCTGCCCTACGCCCTCGCCGCGGAGGTCGACGAGTTCCGGGAAGGCTCCGAACCTCTATATATTCGAGCCACGCTGTTCGTCGAGCGGGAATCGCAGAAGGGCATGGTGATCGGGAGCGGGGGACGCACGATCAGGGCATTGGGTGCGTTGGCCCGGCAGAAGATAGAGGACCTCCTGGGCCAGCAGGTGTATCTGGATCTGTGGGTCAAGGTCCTCCCCAAGTGGCGCCGCACGGAGCAGCGTCTGCGTCAACTCGGAATTTCGCCACCGTCCGCGAGGAGCTCATGAGCCTGTCACCCGAATTGCTGGAGATCCTGGTCTGTCCCAAGTGCAAGGGTGAACTGGAGTACCGAACCGAACCCTCCGAACAACTCGTATGCCATACCTGTCGCCTGGTATACGCAGTTGAGGACGACATCCCCATCATGCTGATCGATGAGGCGACGCAGCTCTAGGCTCTGCTCGCTTCTCATCGCCCTCGTCGCCGCCGGATCGCCCGCCTGGGCGCAGGACCAGGTCGAGGAGGGTGGTGCGACATTCTTGCTTATCCCGGTCGGTGCACGCGCGGCGGCATTGGGGCAGGCAGCGATCGCCGATTACGGCACCAGCGAATCGGCATTCTGGAACCCGGCCGGCCTCGCGAAGATCCCGGATACCGAGCTGGCCATTCACTTCGCATCGACGTTCGCGTCCAATAACACGGCGCTCACCGCACAATTCCCGACGCGGCGTCTCGGGGTGTTGGGCGTCTCCGCGTACCTGGTAGATTTCGGGTCACAGGAGGTGGTGGTCGGGCCGGGGGCACCCACTGGACGCATATCGCTCAAGAACATCGAGTTGCTGGCCTCGTGGGCAACGGAGGTGATTGGCAGCCTCGCCCTCGGCGTCAACTACAAGCTGATCCAGTTCCGCCAGGATTGTTCCGGCGACTGCGGCACTGTTCGCACCGTGGTCGGCACGACGCACGGGGTGGACGTCGGGGCACAGTACGCGTTCGGAGCGAGTGAGAACCTGCGCATCGGATTGGCCGTGCGGCACGCCGGCTTCAAGCTCCAGTTGGAGAACCGCGACCAGGCCGATCCGCTTCCGACCCGCGTACAGATCGGGGTTTCATGGCGCGTATTCCTGCCTCAGCCAAAGGGGGCGACGCAGCGACTCGACGCCAGGCTGCTGTTCGACCTGCAGGAGGCCTGGGGGCAGTACGACAACCCGGACGCACGGCTCGGCATCGAGTTCGGCTACGGCCAGGCCGTCCGACTGCGCGCGGGGTATGCATTCCTGCACTCAGAGAGCCGTGGCCCCTCGATCGGTGCGGGATTGCGGTTCGGGCGCATCGCACTGGACATCGCGCGAATCTTCTTCAGCTCGTCGAACTTCGACGAACCGTTCTACGCGAGCCTGAGAGCGATCATCTAACATGACGCGCCGCGCATTGCTCGCCGTAACGCTCCTAATGGCATGGCCCGGCACCGCCGCGGCGCAGGACGCCGGTGCACCGCCGAGCCTCGCGCTCGCCACGCCCGGCGCGTTCGCCCCCGAGGACTCGACCGGACCCACCTGGGTGCCCACCGCTTCGTCGCTGATCATCCCCGGCAGCGGACAACTGATGCTGGGACAGGAGCGCGGCGCGATCTATCTGGTGGTCGAGGCTTTCCTCCTCGCCCGCCTGTTCCGATTCTACAGCGAGGGCAGCAGCGAGAGCGACCGGTACCGGGAGCTCGCGTTCACCGTGGCTCGCGCCCGGTACAATCCCACCGTGCTCGACACCTCCTTCACCTACTACGAGACACTCCAGGACTTCAGGGAAAGCGGCGCGTTCGACACCGACCCCGGTCCGGATCTCGTGCCCCCGCTGGACGAGCGCACCTTCAACGGCAGCATCTGGGCCCTCGCGCGGGAGACGTTCTTCGTGAATCCCGACAGCATCCCCGACCCGACGTCGGCGGAGTACCAGCGGGCCCTGGACTTCTACCGGAGGCGGGCCGTGGGTCCGAATTTCCTGTGGTCGTGGCGCGATGCCGGATTGGAGCAGGATCTCTACAGCCAATCGATCAGGCAGAGCGACGAGGCCTTCCGCCGAGCCACCACGCAACTCGGCCTTCTGCTGGTCAACCATCTGCTGAGCGCCATCGACGCCTTCATCACGACGCGTGTCACCGGCAACCAGCACTCAGTCGACCTGGGATCCACCGTGCGCTACCGGGGGGACGGTAGCGGACTCGACTGGTACATGACGGTCCAAGTGGGCTTCTGAGAGCCCGTTCGAACATCTGTCCGAAGCCGCACACCCGACGTCCGCGCTGTGACTTAGCTCATTTGACTTCACAGTGGGGGGCCTCTAAGTTATGCCGACTTCGACGATTAGAGCATTCAGAGGAGACCGGTGCGGACGCGTCCAACGGTACTCTACTTCTCCCACGAAGAGCGTCCGGTACCCGATCTCATCCTGGCTTGGGTGAAGCAGCGACCCATCCCGCTGCTGACTATTCACGACCTGGACACGGTTGAGACCACGGCCCTCCGGAACCCGCCTTCGTTGATCATCATCGACGCAGACGGGGCCGGCTCGGAGGGACTGACGTTGTGCCGTAACCTCAAGGAGGACCCCTACACGGCTATCGTCCCCGTGGCATTCCTGTCCGGCGGCCACGCTTCGGAGGACGTGCGCAAGTGGTTCGAGGCCGGTGCCGATGAGGTGCTCACACCGATCCTGGACCCCGAAGAGCAGCGCAGCCGCCTCGGCGTGCTGCTGTCGCGCACCGCGCGGAACGTTGCCGTGCATCCGTCCACCAGACTACCGGGAACCACGGAGATCGAGCGGGAGATCAAGAGACACCTCGAGACCGGAGACGTATTCGCCGTCTGTTACGCCGACCTGGACCACTTCAAGGAGTTCAACGACCGGTACAGTTACTACGACGGCGATCGCGTTATCTTTATCCTGTCGAGGATCCTGCGCGACGTAGTGAAGGGCCTGTGCCCCAGGGACGGCTTCGTCGGGCACATCGGCGGCGATGACTTCATCATGATTCTCCCCATGGACATGGTACAGGAGGTGTGCGGGGAGGTCATTTCCGTCTTCGACGCGTTGATCCCTTTCCAGTACAACGCGCAGGACCGAAGAGCAGGGTATTTCTTCGGCAAGGACCGGCGCGGACACTTGCACAGAGTACCCTTGATGACGCTATCGATCGGTATCGTGACGAACGAGCGCCGCAGCTACAGTCACCCTGCCGAAGTGAGTGAGCTGGCAACCGAGATGAAGAGCTACGCCAAGACTCTGCCTGGATCGGTATTCGTGGTCGACCGTCGTCGCGACAACGGCCAATAGAGTGCGGGAGACCAGTCTATGAACGTGCGGTGTGCAAAGTGCGAGACAGTCTTCCGCGTAGACCCGGCTAAGGTCCCGGCGGGGGGCACCCGGGCAAGGTGCTCGGTCTGCTCCAACGTGCTGGAGGTGCGGGCCAGCGAGGAACCAAGAACCGCAGCCGCGCCCAGGGTCTCCATCCCTCGTGAGACCACGCCCCAGATCAGGATGGCACCCGAGCCGGCAGTGCGCGTGCCCGCGGCGGCCCCCTTCGAGGCCCCCACGCCCGCAGCTCAACCGAGTCCGGCCCCTGAACCGGTCGCGCCGGCGGCAGCTCCAGCCCCCGAGCCGGCGGCGCCCGAGCCGGCGGCTCCGGTCACACCGATAGCAGCACCCGCCGCGCCACCGGCGGCCCCAGCCCCCGAGCCGGCGGCCCCGGCCGCCGCCCCGGCGGCGGCAGCGGCGCCCGAACGGAAGGCCCCCAAGCGCCCCAGGGTGACACGGCCCATCTCGGCACCGCGGCCCCCGCGTGCCACACCCGACACCAAGCCTCAGCGGCCCAGCGCGCCGGTGTTCCGGCCCGCTCCGGGCAAGCCCGTGACGGCGCCGGTGGTTCCGCCACCCGAGGCTGCTCCGGAGCCACCCCCGAGCCCCGCCACGGCCACCCCTGTCGCTGCGGCACCGCCCGAGACCCCCAAGGCTCCCGCGCCAGCGGCGGCGGTCACCGCCCCGACGCCTGCGCTGGACCGGGCGCCGGCTGCAGCCGAGTCGGCACCGCCCGTAACGCGGCCGATCAACCCGTTCCTGGCCCAGGATCCCAGCCAAAAGGCCAGGCGCCTCGCTCGGGCCCTGGTCTCGGACATGATCGTGTACCAGCCGGAGAAGCGGCAACGGGCCATTGAGGCGGGAAACCTGAAGGACGCGTTTGACGACGAGATCAAGAAGAGCTGGGAGGAGTACGTGGAGCAGGTGGGCGAGGAGCTGGCCAACTCCACCGCATACTTCACCGAGGCGCTCAACGAGATCCTCGCTGGGGGCCAGCAGGTCTTCTGAGGTATTCCCCGGGCCGGTGGGGTTGGAATCAACTCCCTGCCGTGCCTATATTTGGAGCGTAGACGAGCCGTCGCTTCCAGGTTTGGGAGGGGACGGCTCAACGTATGCCCGACCAGCCCCGCGGGAGCACGAATGGCCAACGAAACGAACACGCGCCTCTCCGAACTGGAACGCCGACTGCAGGAACTCCGAGGCTATCTTTGACCTCGAAGCCAAGCAGACCCGCCTGAGCGAACTCGAAGCACCGATGGCTGCTCCGGGGTTCTGGAACGACCCGGAGCGCGCCAAGTCCGTGGTGGACGAGATCCGCCGACTCAAGCGCTGGACCGAACCCTACACCGACCTCGCGCGCCGCACCGCCGACGCGTTGGAGCTTGCCGCCCTGCTGGCGCACGAGCCCGACGCAGAGCTGGAGGAGCAGCTGGCGGAGGAGGCGGACCGCCTGCGGCTCGGTGTAGAGCAGCTCGAGTTGCAGAGCATGCTGCAGGGACCCGACGACCGCCGCGACGCGCTGCTCACGATCCACCCCGGCGCTGGCGGCACCGAGTCGCAGGACTGGGCGGAGATGTTGATGCGGATGTACAGCCGCTGGGCCGAGCGGCGCGGCTACACCGTGCACGTGCTGGACCTCCTGGCGGGCGAGGAGGCCGGCATCAAGTCCGTCGCCATGGAGATCCGTGGGGAGTACGGTTACGGATACCTCAAGGCGGAGAAGGGAGTCCACCGCCTGGTGCGGATCTCGCCGTTCGACGCGCAGTCACGCAGGCACACTTCCTTCGCCTCGGTGTTCGTCTACCCAGTCGTGGACGACAGCGTGGAGATCGACCTGCGTGACGAGGACATCGAGATGGAGGTCTTCCGCGCCTCGGGCGCTGGTGGGCAGCACGTCAACAAGACGTCTTCCGCGGTGCGGCTGCGTCACATACCGACCGGGCTGGCCGTGTCGTGTCAGCAGGAGCGGAGCCAACACAAGAACCGCGCGACCGCGCTGAAGATGCTGCGCGCCGCACTGTACCAGCGCGCCATCGAGGAGCGCGACAAGAAGAAGGCCGAGCTGGAGGCCACGAAGACCGACATAAGCTGGGGCAACCAGATCCGATCGTACGTATTTCAGCCCTACACGATGGTGAACGATCACAGAACCGAGCTGAAGATCTCCGATGTACAGTCCGTCATGGACGGCGAGATCAGCGCGTTCATCGAAACGTTCCTGAAGAAGTTCGGGAGCCGTGCAGCATGAGCACCGACGTCCGGTCGTTCGTTGAGGAAGCGCGCCGGGAGAAGCTCGCCGCCATCCGCGAGCTGGGGATCGAGCCCTACGCCTATGCTTATGACCGCACCCACACGGCGCGCGCAGCCCTGGATGCGTACAACACTGCGGGTGAAGCGGCCGATCCGGAGAACCAGGTGCGCACCGCCGGCCGTATCGTGTCGCGCCGCGGGCATGGGAAGACCACTTTCGCCCACCTGGCCGATGCATCCGGTCGCGTGCAAGTGTACTTCCGCAAGGACCAGCTAGGAGAGCAGGCATACGAGTTGGTGAAGCTGCTGGACCTCGGTGACCACGTAGGTGTAACGGGCCATATGTTCCAGACGAAGACGGGCGAGGTCACGGTACACGCGCACGACGTGACTCTGCTCGCAAAGGCCCTGCGGCCTCCGCCGATCGGCAAGGAAGACGCGGAGGGGGAGCAGCACAGCCGGCTGAGCGACACCGAGCTGCGCTACCGCCAGCGCTACGCCGACCTTCTGGCGCGTCCGGAGGGGAGGGACACGTTCCTGCTGCGCGCACGTACGATCGCGTACGTTCGCCGCTTCCTGGATGAGCGCGGCTATCTGGAGGTCGAGACACCGGTGCTGCAGCCCGTCTACGGCGGCGCGCTGGCGCGTCCGTTCACGACCCACTACAACGCGCTGGATGCGCAATTCTACCTCCGCATCGCCACCGAGCTCTATCTCAAGCGCTGTATCGTCGGCGGCATTGAGCGGGTCTACGAGGTCGGCAAGGATTTTCGCAACGAGGGCGTGGACCGGATGCACAATCCCGAGTTCACCATGCTGGAGTTCTACCAGGCCTACGCCGACTATCACGACATCATGCAGCTCGTGGAGGAGATGGTGCATGGCGTGGTGTTGGAGCTGTGCGGCGGACCCGTGGTGGAGCGGTTCGGCAGAACCTTCGACTTCACGCTTCCTTGGCCCCGCGTGCAGTACCTGGAGCTGGTGCAGCAACACGCCGGCGTGGACCTGGCGCAAGCCGATGACGACGTGCTGCGGGACCTGCTGCGCAAGCGGGAGGTGCCCGACCTGGATCCGATGCCGCGCGGCAAGCTGATGGACGAAGTGTTCAAGGAGTACGCCGAGCCGCGCCTGGAGCAGCCGACGTTCGTCGTGGATTTTCCCCTCGAGCTCTCGCCGCTGGCAAAGCCCAAGCGGGGCAACGCAGCTCTGGCCGAGCGGTTCGAGCTGTTCGTGGACGGACGGGAGCTCGCCAACGCGTTCAGCGAGCTCAACGACCCCGACGACCAGCGAGCGCGGTTCGAGGCACAGAGCACCGCCAGGGCCGCGGGTGATGAAGAAGCCCACCAGGTCGACGACGACTACGTGCGCGCCCTCGAGTACGGCATGCCCCCCACGGGCGGTTGCGGACTCGGCATCGACCGTCTGGTGATGCTGCTCGCGGAGGAGTCCTCGATTCGCGACGTGATACTGTTCCCGACGCTGAGGCCCGAGGAATGACCCGCCTGGACGTCAAGCTCGCCTCGCGCTACATGCGGAGCCGTCGCTCGTCGCGGCTCTTCTCCCTGATCACGCTGATCGCCACTGCCGGGGTAACCCTCGGCGTGATGGCGCTGATCGTCGTGACGGGTGTGATGAACGGGCTGCAGAACGAGTTGCGGAACAAGATCCTGGTGGCATCACCCCACCTGCGCGTGCTCACGTTCGGCCGGGGACTGCGACTCGACGAGTGGAGCGCTGTGAGCGACAGCGTCGCGAGCCACCCCGAGGTGCTGGCCGTTGCGCCTTTCGTGCTGAGCCAGGGACTCGTGTCCGCCGGCGCGGATTATTCCGAGGGCGTCTACGTGGTAGGGATCGAGCCGGACACGGGCACCATGGCCGTGACGCCGCTGCCGCGCCACTTCCTGGAAGGTGATCTGGACTTCACCACCACGCTGGACGACGTGGACGGCGGCATCGTGCTGGGGCGGCGCCTGGCCGACCGCCTGAGCGCCTACCCGGGCCACCGGGTTACCGTGGTGGCTCCCGCAGGGAGCAAATTCAACTCGGCGCTCGGCACGTTCGTCCCCAAGTGGTGGACCTTCGAGGTCACCGGACTGTTCCACACGGGGATGTACGAGTACGACAACGGATACGTGCTCTTGCCACGGGAGCTGGCGCAGCAGTACGCCGGCCTGGACGACGCGGTCACGGGTCTCGAGGTGCGGCTGCGCGATGCCTGGTCGGCACCCGCGGTGGGACTGGAGATAGCAGACCGCCTCGGCTATCCGTACCGCACGCTCGACTGGCAGAGCCAGAACGCCTCGCTGTTCTCGGCCTTGAAGCTGGAGAAGCTGGCAATGGGAACGATCCTGCTTCTCATCGTGGTGGTGGCGGCGTTCAACATCGTCAGCACCCTCACGATGCTGGTGCGGGACAAGACCCGAGAGATCGGCATCCTCCGAGCGATGGGGCTCTCCGTGAGGCTCATCCGCCGGATCTTCATCCTGCAGGGGACCGTGATCGGCGTGGTCGGCGCGGCTCTGGGTACTGGGCTGGGGTTACTGTTGGCGTACCTCGTCGACCAACGTCGCATCATCGCGCTCGACCCCTCGGTCTACTTCGTCGACCACCTGCCGGTGCACGTGGAGCCGCTCGACTTGCTCGTCATCGTCAGCGCCAGCATCGGCGTGGCGACGCTCGCCACCCTCTATCCCGCGCGTCAGGCCGCGACACTGGATCCGGTCGACGCCATCAGGTACGAATGACGGCCGTGCTGGAGGCGACGGGCGTGCGGAAGGTCTACCGCAGCGGGGACCTCTCTTTAGTGGAGGTGCTCAACCACGTCGACCTGTCCGTGCAGCGCGGTGAGATGGTAGCGATCGTGGGCGCGAGCGGCGCTGGCAAGAGTACGCTGCTACATATCCTGGGCGCGCTGGAGCGGCCCAGTGGGGGCGAAGTGGGGCTCGACGGCACGCCGTACTCCACTCTCTCACCAGAGCGATTGGACGCCCTGCGCAACCGGATGATCGGGTTCGTGTTCCAGTTCCATCATCTGCTGCGCGAGTTCACGGCCCTCGAGAATGTCATGATGCCGCTGTTCATCGCAGGCTGGTCGGAGGACCGGGCGCGCAGCAAGGCGGAGGAGCTACTTGCCGCCGTCGGCCTCGCGGGACGCATGACGCATCGGCCCACCCAACTCTCAGGGGGAGAGCAGCAGCGCTGTGCGGTGGCGCGCGCCATGGCCGCCGATCCCAAGGTGCTCCTCGCTGACGAGCCGAGCGGCAACCTCGACCATCACAACTCCGAGCGGCTCAATGACCTGTTGTTCAGCCTGGCGCGCGATCTCGAGACGGCGCTCGTTGTAGTGACGCACAATCCCGTGCTGGCCGAACGCGCCGACCGCATCCTGCTCCTGCAAGACGGCCGGCTGCAGCCTACGACCGGCGTGAAGGTGGTGCCCTGATGCAGTGCGACAACTGCCAGGAGCGGCCCGCGGCGATTCACCTCACGCAGATAGTGGACAACTCCGTGACCACGGTGCACCTGTGCGAGGAGTGCGCGGCGGAGAAGGGCGTCCAGACCGGAGCAGGCGCCGCCAAGCTCCCACTCGCAGGCCTGATGGCCTCGGTGGGTCAGGGCGCAGCGGCATTGCTGCACGGGGAGGACGACAGCGCGTGCGGGTTCTGTGGAGCCCGGCTGCAGGACTTCCGTGACACCGGGCGGCTGGGCTGCCCGCACTGTTACGAGACGTTCGAGCAGCACCTGCGCGACCTGCTACGCCGCATTCACGGATCGAGCCAGCATGTCGGCGAAGTGTACCTGCCCGCCAGCAGCGCCCAGTACAGCGACGCAGAGCGGTTCCTCGCAGAAATGCGCGAGCAGCTGCGCCGCGCGGTGGACGCCGAGAACTTCGAGCTGGCAGCCGAGCTGCGGGACCGCATCCGGAGCATGGAATGACGCTGGATTTCAGCCTCCTGCCGGACGGCGGAATGTCGTGGCTCGATGCGAGCGGGCCGGATAGTCGCGTGGTGCTGTCCACGCGGCTGCGCCTCGCGCGCAACCTCCAGGGAATGGCCTTCACTCTGCGGGCGAAGCCCGAGGACCTCGACGGGGCGCGCGACCGGATCGTCGAGGCCGGGATGGAGACGGCGAGTCTCAAGGACGGCGTGACCTTCCGACTCGACGATCTCGAGCGCATCGACCGTCAGTTGCTGCACGAGCGGCACATGATCTCGCGCGAGTTGGCGGGGCTGGAGCGCAACCAGCCCGTGCGGCGCGCGGCGACGCTCCTCACCTCGGGGAGCCTCGGCGTGATGATCAACGAGGAGGATCATCTACGCCTGCAGAGTCTCCAGTCGGGCTTCGACTTGTCCCGCGCCTACGCGGAAATCGAGCGGCTGGACGCCGACCTGGGAGAGCGACTTCCCGTCGCGTTCCACCCCGAGTTTGGTTACCTTACCGCCTGCCCGACCAACGCGGGCACGGGGCTCAGGGCCTCGGTCCTGATCCACCTGCCGGGCCTCGTCCTCACGAAGGAAATCGCCAAGGTCCTCCAGGGCCTGTCGCAGGTCGGGCTCACGTTCAGGGGATTGTACGGCGAGGGGAGCGAGGTCGTCGGGAACTTCTTCCAGCTCTCCAACCAGACGACGCTCGGCAAGTCCGAAGAGGAGTTGCTCGACCACCTGGGCAAAATGGTGCAGCAGGTGGTCGATTACGAAGTGCAGGCACGCGACGTGCTGCAGCAGGAGGCTCCGGCGGTCATCGCCGACAAGGTCTGGCGGGCGTACGGGTTGCTGCGCTACGCGCGCAGTCTGTCGTTCGAGGAGACCATGAACCTGCTGAGCGGCGTACGGCTCGGAGTGGGGCTGAACCTGATTCAGGACCTGAGTGTATACACGCTCAACGAGTTGTTGATCTACACGCAACCGGCGCACTTGGCGCAACGCGAGGGAAGGGCACTGTCCGACCCGGAGCTCCCCTTCATTCGCGCCACCTACGTGCGTGAACAACTGGAGGCGGACGCGGCTCGCGGTAACGGCCGGGACGCCACGCCCTAGCCAACCACGCAAGACGAAGACAGGTAACGGATCACCGATGAACGGCTACAATTTCACTGATCGGGTGCGAAAGGTCCTGCAGATGGCTCGGGAGGAGGCGGCTCGCCTGCACCACGAGTACGTCGGCACCGAGCACATTCTCCTGGGCCTGATTCGCGAGGGAGAGGGCGTGGCCGCGGCAGTGCTCACCAACCTCAACGTCGACCTCGACGAGATCCAGCAGAAGATCGAGGAGACGGTCAAGAAGGGGAAGGCGCCGGCCCCGGAAGGGCCGGATCTGCCGTACACGTCGCGCGCCAAGAAGGTCCTCGAGCTGGCGATGAGCGAGGCGCGCGAGCTGAACCACTCCTACGTGGGCACCGAGCACCTGCTGTTGGGACTGTTGCGGGAGGAGAAGGGGATCGCCGCACAGGTGCTGGCCGACGCGGGCGTCAACCTCGAGCAGGCGCGAGCCGAGACGCTGCGGCTGCTGGGCTCCGACATGCCGTCGGGCGCAAAAGGAGCCGCCGCGCCGGGCACGCCGCGCTCGGAGAAGAAATCCAAGACGCCGGCGCTCGACCACTTCTGCCGCGATCTCACCGCGCTGGCCGGCGACGGGCAGCTCGATCCCACGATCGGCCGCACACAGGAGATCGAGCGGGTAATCGAGGTCCTGTCGCGCCGCAAGAAGAACAACCCCGTCCTGATCGGCGAGGCGGGAGTGGGCAAGACCGCCATCGTCGAGGGGCTGGCTTCCCTCATCGCCGCGGGCAACAGCCCGGAATCGCTCAAGGCCCACCGAGTTCTGGCCCTGGACATGGCCGCCGTCATAGCCGGCACCAAGTACCGCGGGCAGTTCGAGGAGCGGCTCAAGGCGGTCATGAACGAGATCGCCCAGAACAAGAACGTGATCCTGTTCATCGACGAGCTGCACACCCTGGTGGGCGCGGGTGCGGCGGAAGGGGCCATTGATGCATCCAATATGTTGAAGCCCGCCCTGGCTCGGGGCGAGCTCCAGTGTGTGGGTGCATCCACGCTCAATGAGTACCGCAAGTACATCGAGAAGGACGGGGCGCTCGAGCGGAGGTTCCAGACGGTGATCGTGGACTCGCCGACCATCGAAGAGACGATCGACATCCTCAAGGGGCTGCGGCAGCGGTACGAGGACCACCACAAGGTGGTCATCCCCGACCAGTCCCTGGACACGGCGGCCAAACTGTCGGAGCGCTACATCACGGACCGGTTCCTGCCCGACAAGGCGATCGACGTGATCGACGAGGCGTCCGCGCGCGCCCGGCTCGCAGCCCAGGTTCCGCCGCCCGAGGTCTCCGACCTGAAGGAGCGGCTCGAGACGATCAACCGGGATAAGGAGGAGGCGGTCCGGGACCAGAATTTCGAGCGCGCGGCGGCACTGCGTGACCAGGAGCGTGAGCTGCAGGGTGAGATCCGCAAGCGGCAGGAGGAGTGGGAGAAGGAGCGGCAACAGCACCGTCCCACGATCGCGGAGGAGGAAATCGCGTTCATCGTGTCCCGCTGGACCGGCATCCCGGTCACGCGCCTCCAGGAGGCGGAGACACAGCGGCTGCTCCGCATGGAGGATGAGGTGCACAAGTCGGTGGTCGGCCAGAACCAGGCGATCGAAGCCATCTCCCGGGCGATCCGCCGCTCACGCGCCGGCCTCAAGGACCCCCGCCGGCCGATCGGATCCTTCGTGTTCTGCGGTCCCACGGGGGTGGGGAAGACCGAGCTGGCGCGAGCGCTGGCACGGTTCCTGTTCGCCGATGAGCAGGCGCTCATCCGGGTCGACATGTCGGAGTACATGGAGAAATTCAGCGTCAGCCGGCTCATTGGAGCACCGCCCGGGTACGTCGGGTACGAGGACTCGGGCGCGCTCACCAAGGCCGTGCGGCGCAAGCCGTACTCCGTCGTTCTGCTGGACGAGATCGAGAAGGCGCACCCGGACGTGTTCAACATCCTGCTCCAGGTGCTCGACGAAGGTCACCTGACCGACAACTACGGCCGCAAGATCGACTTCAAGAATACGGTCGTGATCATGACCTCCAACATCGGGGGGCGCGACATTTCCAAGGGGAAGTCGATGGGCTTCGAGCAGCCCAACGCGCAGGCATCGTTCGAGCAGATGGAGCAGAAGGTCCGCGACGAGGTGAACCGCGTGTTCAACCCCGAGTTCCTCAACCGGCTGGACGAAGTGATCGTGTTCCACGCCCTGAGCCGCGACCACATCGGGCAGATCGTGGACATCATGTTCGATCAGGTGCAGGAGCGTATCGCGCCCGATGGGTACACGATTTCGCGCACGGAGGCAGCCACGGCGTTCCTCGTCGACCACGGCTACGACGAGTCGTTCGGCGCCCGGCCGCTGAAGCGCGCCATCCAGCGCTACGTCGAGGATCCGCTGTCCGACAAGATCTTGATGGGAGAGTTCGCGCCGGGCGACGAGATCGAGATCGACGTGAGCCCGGACGGCGAGAAGCTGGTGTTCAGCGCACTCTCGGGGTCCAAGACCTGAGATGCCGCGCGTCCTCGCCGCCGTAGCATTCCTCGTTGCGTTGGCGCTACCCGCCGCCGCGCAGCAGGGACCGGTGCAGGACATCTTCATTGACAGCATTGCCGTCCAGGGCAACGTGCGCGTGGCACGGGGCACGGTGCTCGCGGCGTCCGGCCTGCAAACCGGAGTGCCGATCACTTTCCGCGACTTGCAGCGTGCCATCGGCGCACTGTACCGCACGGGGCAGTTCCAGGACGTGCGCGTCTACCAGGGTAGAGTGAACGACCGAGAGGTCCTTCGGCTGGTCGTCTCGGAGCGGTCCATGCTGACAGCATGGACCATTCGCGGCGCGGTCAAGGTCTCGCCCCGCAAAGTGCGCGGTCGAGTGAAGCTGCTGAGCGGCAGGCCCTACGATCCCGTGGTGGCGGCGAGCTCCCGGGCCGCGATCGACTCGCTCTACAAGAAGGAGGGTTACTACCAAACCGCGGTAGAGGCCCGAGAGATACCTCAGGAGGACGGCTCCCTCCAGGTGGTCTTCGAGATCGACGAGGGCCGCCGCGTCACGATCTCGCAGGTGGTGATCGAGGGCAACGTGCACCTGGAGGACGGCGACGTCGTCGGGTCCATGCAGATCAAGCCCGAGGGCTTCTTCTGGTGGCGCTCGGGGAAGTTCAACGACGATGACTTCGAGCGGGACGTCCGCGAGAGGATTCCGACCTTCTACGCGACCAAGGGCTTCATCGACGCCCAGGTTGTGAGCGACACGCTGATCGTCAACGAGGAGACTGGCAAGGGAAGCCTCGTGCTACAGGTCAGCGAGGGAGAGCGCTACGCCGTGGGCGCTTTCGAGGTCGTTGGAAATCGCCACTTCTCCACCGAGCGGCTCAGAGCCTACTTCCCCTTCGGCAGAACCGGTGGAGGCTTTCTCGGGCTGGGCGGCGGAGACGATGGCCCCGAGATGTTCAATCTCGAGGAGTGGGAGGGGGCGACCCAGCAGGTCCGCTCCCTCTACATGAACAACGGCTACATCTACGCCCAGGTGGACCCGCTGCTGTCACGGCGGACCGACGCCGACGGCCAGAACGTGGTGGATCTCCGCTGGCAGATCGTCGAGCGCAACCCGGCGATCGTGAACAAGGTGCTGGTGCGCGGAAACACCACTACCCACGAGGACGTGATCCGGCGTGCGATCACTGTCGTACCGGGCGACGTGGTGCGGCAGGACGCTCTGATCCAGTCGTACCAGAGCATCTCCAACCTTGGGTTCTTCGAGCAGCCGCTGCCGGTTCCCGATACGGAGCAGGCCAACGCTCAGGGTGATGTGAATGTCGTCTTCAACGTTGCGGAGCGCCACACCGGAAACGTGAATTTCGGGGCGTCGGTAGGGCAGGGTACCGGCGTGGGTGGCTTCATCGGGCTGGACGAGCCCAACCTGTTTGGCCAGGGAAAGCGCGCCACCTTCCAGTGGCAGTTCGGCCGCAACATGAACAACTTCAACATCTCCTACAGCGACCCGGCCATCAAAGGCAGCCTGATCTCAGGTTCGATCTCGCTGCACAGCTCACGGTTGCGGTACACGGTGGCCGACCTCGGACGCATCAACTCGCGGGGCGTCAGCTTCCAGCTAGGCTTCCCGTGGCGCAGGTCGCGGTTCACACGCTTGATCCTGTCGTACACCTTGCAGCAGGACTCGTACGACTCTCCCACGCTCGAGTCGCGATTCTTGTGTGACGGTTGCGTGCTGTCCATGGCATCCGTGAGCCTGGTGCGCGACACGCGTGTGGGGCTGCCGTTCCCCACGGGCGGCACCCTCCACCGCTTCACACTCGGCCAGGGTGGCGGCATCCTGGGCGGCAGCGGCGACTTCCGGCGCGCCACGTTCGAGGGTCGCTGGTACACGCCGCTCGCGTTGATCGGCGGCACCAGTCCGTTGGACGCCCCGATGGCGATCGTGTTCGGGTTGCGTTCACAGATCGGCGGCGTGTGGGGCGACGCCGGACCGCACTTCCGCCAGCTCTTTGCGATGGGCGGTGTGCAGTTCGGCATCCCGCTGCGTGGCTACGAGGAGTTCTCGATCACGCCGAGTGGCTTCGACCCGCTGGCAGAGGGACAGGCTGCAAGCACGGTGGACGCGTTCGGCGGCGCCTACTTCGCGGGTGGGGCCGAGGTGGGCTTCAGGATGAGCCAGTCGATATACCTTTCGGTGTTCTTCGACGCCGGCAACGTGTGGTCCGCGCCGCGTTCGATGAATCCCACGCGGCTGTTCCGCGGCGCCGGTATCGGCGCGAGCTTGATCACGCCGCTTGGCCCCATCGGCATCGATTATGCATATGCATTCGATCGGGTCGGTCTGTTTGGCAACCCCGAACCGAGGTGGAAATTCCACTTCCGACTCGGAAACATTTTCTAACTGGCACTTGACCATGTACCTGGAGCGTAAGATGGCTCGTTGGGGATTGGCAGCATTGGCCCTGGTCGTGGTTGCGGGAGTAGCAGCTCTTCCAGCACCACAGCAGGGACCGGGTTTCGCCTACGTCAGCACGGAAGTCGTTTTGCGGCAGACGCCCGGCTTCGCGGCAGCGGAATCCACGTTCACTGCGGAGATGGAGGGTTACCAGACGGAGGTACAGGCGTTGCAGCAGACGTTTGACTCAGCCGTCACCGCGTTCAACCAGCAGTCGATCGTATTGTCGCCGACCGCGCGGCAGGAGAGGCAAGATGAGCTGCGGCAGCTGCAGCAGCAACTCGAGCAGCGTACGAACCAGCTGCAGACGCAGGCGGCGCAGCGGCAGCAGGAGTTGGTGGGGCCGCTGGAGGAGCGCATCCAGGCCGTGATCGACGGGTATCGTGCCGAGCGCGGCATCTCACTCGTGTTCGACGTCTCGGCACCTGGCAGCAACATAATCTCCGCCGATCCTGCGCTCGACATAACGCCGGCGATCGTACAGCGGTTGACCGGCCCGGGCGGTCAGTAGCACTCGCGTGGACGCTGGATCTGGTCTGACCGCCGGCCAGATCGCAGAGCTGGTCGGCGGTGAGCTGATCGGCCGGCGCGACGTGACTCTCGCCGGGGTGGCCCCACTCAACCGGGCCGGCCCCGGCGAGCTTTCTTTTCTTGTTTCCCCCCGGTACGTGCCGTACTTTGAGCGGTCTTCCGCGGGTGCGGTGCTGCTCGGGCCCGGGTTTCGGGACCTTGCCGCCGGGCCCGCTACTCGCATCATGGTGACCGATCCGCTCCCGGCACTGGCTCGCGCACTCGATGCACTCTACCCCGCGGAACCGACCCGTTGGGCAGTGCACGGCTCGGCGCGGATCGGGCGCGGTGTCCGCTGGAACGGGCGGGTCGCGATAGGCGAGAGCGCGGTCCTGGGCGGCGGTGTGAGGCTGGGCGCGGACTGTGTGATCGGTGCGCACGCCCACATCGAGGAAGGCGTGGTGCTGGGCGATGAATGTTGCGTCGAAGCACATGCGGTAGTGCACAGTGGTGCCGAGCTGGGCGATCGCGTACTCGTGCGGGCGGGCGCGCGCGTCGCAGGCAAGGGGTTCGCGTTCGCCGCGACCGGTGACGGCCACATCCCGGTGCGACACGTGGGGCGCTGTGTCATCGGTGACGACGTAGAGATAGGGGCCAACACGACGGTGGACCGGGGGAGCATAGACGATACAGTGATCGGCGCCGGCACGAAGATCGACAATCTCGTTCAGGTGGCACACAACGTGAGGATCGGCGCGCGTTGCATAATCATGGCACAGGTGGGCATCGCGGGAAGCACAGTGGTCGAGGACGACGTGATGCTGGCGGGGCAGGCGGGCCTGGCCGACCACCTGACGGTGGGGCGTGGAGCGCGGGTCGCGGCCCAGAGCGGCGTGATCGGGGACGTCGATCCCGGCACAACGGTGTCCGGCTATCCTGCCCGCAATCACCGTGCGGTGCTGCGGCAGGCCGCAGCACTGGCCAGGCTCACGCCGCTCGTACCCTCCATCGAACGGGCGGTGGCGCGCGATGACGCGAGCTAGGCGCTCTATCGCCAAGCCCGCGACCGTGCGAGGAACGGGTCTGCACACGGGAGCCGACGTCACGGCCAGGATGCTCCCGGCCGAAGAGGGAACGGGCGTGCGCTTCCGCCGCGTCGACCTGGATCCACCAGCCGAGATCGAGGCCCGGTTGGATGCGGTGAGCCAATCGGAGCTTCACACCAGCCTGGGCGAAGGAGACGCCGCAGTGCACACCGTGGAGCACGTGATGGCGGCGGTCGCGGCGCACGGGATCGATGACCTGGTAATCGAGCTGGATGGGGCGGAACTCCCCGCGGGTGACGGCAGCGTGGCACCGTACTTCCAGGCTCTGGCCGACGCCGGCTTGGTGGAGCTGGGCGGGTCCGCGACGGTTTATCGGCCGGACGCGCCGCTCGTCGTGCGGGAGGGCGACGCGGCCTACAGGGTCGCACCCAATGACTTGCTGCGGCTCACCGTGACCATCGAGTGGGATCATCCCGCGATCGGGCGGCAGCGCGGCGCATACGACATCACCAGCGACGCGTTCGAGCGCGAGCTCGCCGGCGCTCGCACCTTTGGATTCGTGGCGGATGCAGATGCGCTCTGGGAGAGGGGAATGGCCCTGGGAGCATCACCGGAAAACACGATCGCCCTGTCCGACACCGAGGTGATAGGCACCGAGCTGCGTTGGCCCGACGAGTTCGTGCGACACAAGGCCGCCGACCTGTTGGGAGACCTGGCGCTGCTGGGCGGCAGGCTCGACGCCGCAGTGGAGGCCTACCGGCCGAGCCACTCCGGCAACGTCGCCCTGGCCCGCGCCATTTCGAGGACCGCGAACCGGAGGACACCCCACAGTGGCTGATATCCAGGACATCATGAAGGTGCTGCCGCACCGATACCCGTTCCTGCTCGTGGACCGTATCCTCGAGGTAGAGCCGGGCAAGCGTATCGTGGGACTCAAGAACGTCACTATCAACGAGCCGTTCTTCCCCGGGCATTTCCCCGGGCATCCCGTCATGCCCGGCGTGCTGATCGTAGAGGCGATGGCGCAGACCGGCGGCATGATGCTGATGGACTCCGTAGAGGACCCGGAGAGCAAGGTCGTGTACTTCATGTCCCTCGACAACGTGAAGTTCCGCAAGCCGGTGGTACCCGGTGACCAGCTGCGCTTCGAGCTGGAAATGGTCAAGTTCCGGGGCAAGACGTGCCGCATGCGCGGCGTGGCCTACGTCGAGGGCCAGCCGGTAGCTGAGGCCGACATGATGGCGGCCATCGTGGACCGATGACGCAGCGGTTCCACCCGACCGCCCTGATCGACCCCGATACGGAGATCGGGGCCGATGTCACGATCGGGCCGTATGCCGTGATCGGGCCGCGCGTGACCGTGGGGGACGGCACTTCCATCGGGCCCCATGCAGTCTTCCAGCAGGATGTGCGCCTGGGCCGGCGCTGCACCGTGGGGGCCGGTGCGGTGCTCGGCGCCGATCCGCAGGACGTGAAATACGAGGGCGAGTCCACGTGGCTCGAGGTGGGCGACGACACCGTCATCCGCGAGTACTCCACGCTGCACCGCGGCACCGCGGCCCGCGGCAAGACCAGCGTCGGGCGCCGCTGCTTCCTGATGACCTACGTGCACGTGGCCCACGACTGCGTCCTGGAGGACGACGTCACGATCGCCAACGCCGTGCAGCTCTCCGGCCACGTGACCATCGAGGCGCATGCCACTGTGAGCGGTTTGAGCCCTGTCCACCAGTTCGTGCGGATCGGCACATACGCGTACGTGGGAGGGGGCTCGCGCGTGCCCCAGGACGTTCCCCCCTACACGACGGCCGTGGGCAACCCACTCAAGCTCTACGGCTTGAACACCGTGGGCCTGACGCGTGCCGGATTTCCCGCGGACGTGCGTCTCGCGCTCAAGCACGCCTACCGCCTGTTGTTCAACTCCGAGCTCTCACAGTCGGAGGCCGTCGAACTCGTGCGACGCGAGCACGCGTCCGTCCCCGAGGTGCTGCGTCTGGCCGAGTTCGTGACGCACTCCGAGCGCGGGGTGCTCGTGTGACACGCATCCTCGTCTCCGCGGGCGAGCCGTCGGGCGACGCCCACGCCGCCGCCGTAGTGGCGGCACTCAAGGAGACGAGCCCCGAGCTGGAGATCGAAGGGGTCGGTGGCCCCCTGATGGAGGCTACGGGCATAGAGCTGGTCGGCCGCATCGAGCAGCTCGCTGCCGTGGGGCTCGCGGAAGCGCTGCGTACTCTTCCGGTTCACTGGCGTCTGCTGAGACAACTCAGGCGTAGCCTTGCTGCGGGGCGCTACGACGCGGTCGTGGTCGTGGACTACCCGGGATTCCACTTGCGGTTGGCAGCTGCCGCTCGCGCGGCCGATGTGCCGTTGCTCTACTACATAGCCCCCCAGGCGTGGGCATGGGGTAGCTGGCGCCTGCGCTACATCCGCGAGCGCGTGCGGCAGCTGGCGGTGATTCTCCCCTTCGAGGAGCGCTACTTCGGAGCTCACGGCATCCCGGCCACCTTCGTGGGGCATCCGCTGCTGGACCGGCCGGCAGCGCCCTCGCGAGCCGAGGCGCGGCACGCAGTTGGACTCGACCCCGAGCGACCCGTACTTGCCGTGTGTCCGGGGAGCCGCTCGGTCGAGGTGGCTCGCCTGCTGCCCGCGTTCCGCGACGCGGTGCGGCGGTTGCGGCTCGAAGTTCCGGGGCTGGAGGCCGTGCTGCTGGACTCGGCGGGCGCGGTGAGCCAAGAGGTGCCCGAGTGCTCCACCTGGCGTGGGGACAGCGCGACGCTGTTCGCCGCGGCCGACGCGGGCCTGTGCAAGTCCGGCACCACTACGCTGGAGGCCGCCCTCGCGGGCATGCCGATGGTCATTGCGTACAGGATGCACCCCGCGACCTTCGCGATAGCCCGGCGCGCGGTGCGGGTTTCCGACATAGGACTGGTGAACCTGGTCGCGGGCCGCCGCGTCGCCCCGGAACTCGTGCAGGGCGAGGCTACGGCCGATGCGCTGGCGCGCGCTGCGCGCCCGCTGCTCGAGCCCGAAGGCCAGGCAGCGAAGTCTCAGCGCGCAGCCTTCGCATCGGTTCGCGCGGGCTTAGGAGCGCCCGGCGCGGCCCTGCGGGTGGCACAGCTGGTACGGGGCCTAGCCGCGTGAGAAGCGCGATTGCATCCGGTGCCCGGTGGGCGGCAGCGCTGCTTGCATCGAGCTGGCGCCTCGAGGTCTCCGGCGAGCATCGCGTATCGCGGCTGCGGTCGGCGGGAGAGCGTATCATCTACACCGTGTGGCACGGCTCCCTGCTGACGCCGCTGTGGCACAGGCGCCGCCAGGGCATCACGCTCCTGGTGAGCGCCCACCGGGACGGCGCCACACTAGCCGACGCCGCGCGCCGCTGGGGGTACGACGTCGCGTTCGGATCCAGCACGCGGGGCGGGAGCGGGGCACTTCGCAGCGTTATGCGGGCGCTGGCGCGGGGAGGGGAGGTAGCGTTCACCCCCGACGGCCCCAGGGGACCGGCACGGGTGGCCAAGCCAGGCGCGGTTGCGGCTGCGCAGCACGGAGAGGCATTCATCGTCCCCATAGGCGCGGCTGCGGAGGCGGCCTGGAGCGCCTCGTCGTGGGACGCCTTCACGGTTCCCCGTCCGTTTTCCCGCGTGCGGCTGGTGTACGGCGAGCCCTTCCGTGTGCCACCCGGCTCGGCAGGACTCGCGTGGGGCACAGCCCATTTGGAGGAGGCGATCTCGCAGGCCGAACGTGAGGCACAATGCTCTGGGTAACGCGCTGGCTGTGGCGCCGCGGCCCGGTCTCGGCCCGCGTCGCGCGCCTGCTGTTGCTGCCGCCGGCTTGGGCCTACCGCTGTGTCACCGCCGTGCGGGCGTGGAGCTACGGCCGCCACCTGCTGCCCCAGTCAATCCCGACCGCACCCACGGTCGCCGTGGGCAACCTCACCGTCGGCGGCTCGGGCAAGACCCCTGTGGCCTCATGGATCGCAGCATACTACGCCGAGCGCGGCATCAGGCCCGGGATCGTGCTGCGCGGCTACGGGGGCGACGAGGGCGCCGTGCACCGGGTGCTCGTACCGCGAGCGGTGGTGGTGGAGGACCCCGACCGAGTGGCGGGGGCCGACCAGGCCGCCGAGCTGGGCGCGGAGGTCATAGTGCTGGACGACGCCTATCAGCGGCTCGACGTGGCACGCGACCTCAACATCGCGGTGGTGAGCGCCGAGTCGAGCCGCGCGGTGCCGTGGACACTGCCCGCCGGCCCCTGGCGCGAGGGTTGGCGTGCGCTGCGCCGTGCGGATCTGGTGGTGATCACCCGCAAGCGGGCGGGGCAGACGGTAGCCCAGCGGGTCGCCGAGCGAGTGCGGCGCACTGCGCCGCGGGCCGGCATCGCGGTGGCCCATCTCGCGATCCGCGGCCTGCGCGACATGCGCACGGGGAGCCCGCTGGAGCTGGGGCAACTGGAGGGTGCCCGGGTTCTCGCCTCTGCGGGGGTCGGCGACCCGGACGCGTTCGCCGAGCAGTGCCGCGAGTTGGGAGCGCTGGTCCAGCTGGCACCCTGGCGGGACCACCACCGCTACTCCAGCTCGGATGTGCGCCGCCTCCTCCAGGCGGCCGGCGAGGTTGATTACGTTGTAGTCACCGAGAAGGATGCGGCCAAGCTGCGCAGCTGTTGGCCGGCGGAGGCCGCCGGTCCCCTGGTGGCGGCCCTGGAGGTTCGCTGGGAGCGCGGGCGCACCCTGGTGGAGACGGCACTCGACGCCGTCGCCGCCGACATCGATACCCTCTTGACCTAGCGTTCTGACCACATGAGCGACGGCACCGCCAGCGAACAGCGGGCACCCACAGCCCAGGACATCCTCGGGCGCGACAAGGATCCGCACCTCGACGAGCACAATCCGTTCGAGGCCATGATGGCTCGCTTCGACCATGCGGCGGAGCTGCTCGACCTCGACCCAGGCATCTACCGCATACTGCGCCACCCCGAAAAGCAGCTGATCGTCTCGGTTCCGATTCAACGGGACAACGGCGATCTGGAGGTGTTCACCGGCTATCGGGTGGTGCACAACACGGCACGCGGTCCGGGCAAGGGCGGCATCCGGTTCGACCTGCGCGTCACGCTCGACGAGGTGAAGGCGCTCGCGGCGTGGATGACATGGAAGTGCGCCGTGGTGAACATCCCGTTCGGCGGGGCCAAGGGCGGCGTGGTGTGCGATCCGCCCACGCTGTCCGTGGGCGAGCTGGAGCGCATCACCCGGCGGTTCACGGCGGCGCTCATGGACATTCTCGGACCGGAGTCGGACATCCCGGCACCAGACGTGAACACGAACGAGCGGGTCATGGCCTGGATCATGGACACGTACTCCATGCACCAGCGCCACCCCACCACGGCCGTGGTAACCGGCAAGCCGGTGGAGATGGGCGGCTCGCTGGGGCGGCGGGAGGCCACGGGTCGCGGCTGCATGATCGCTACGACGGAAGCCCTCAAGCACCTGGGGCTCCCGCTGCGCGGGACCAAGCTCGCGGTACAGGGCTTCGGCAATGTCGGATCGATCGGGGCGCAGCTGTTGGAGCGGGAGGGCCTCACGGTCGTGGCGGTGAGCGACCTGTCGGGCGCCATCTACAATCCGAACGGGATCCGTGTCGAGGACGCCATGAGCTGGGTGCGCGACCACCGCTACCTCAGCGGCTACCCCAACGCGGAGGCGATCACGGCCGAGGAGCTGTTTACACTCGACGTGGACGTCCTGCTTCCCGCCGCGGTCGAAAACGCCATTACGCGCAAGAACGCCGGCGCCGTGCAGGCGAAGATCATCTGCGAGGGAGCCAACGGACCTACCACGGCGGGCGCCGACCGCATTCTGGAGGACAAGGGCGTGTTCGTGATACCCGACATCCTGGCAAATGCCGGCGGGGTCACGGTGAGTTATTTCGAGTGGGTGCAAGACCGCATGGGGTACTTCTGGGACGAGGGCATGGTGGTGGACCGGCTCAACGGCATCATGACCAATGCTTTCCACGACGTGCTCGCGGTCTCCCAACGGCATTCGGTCAACATGCGTGTCGCATCCTACATGCTGGCCATCGAGCGCGTCGCCGCCGTACACCGGCTGCGCGGGCTGTATGCCTGATGATCATCCACGTCCTGGCAGTGGGACGCGTAAAGGATGCGGCCCTGCGTGAGGCGTGCGACGAATACGCCTCACGCATCCGGCACCACCAGCGCCTCGAGATCCGGGAGGTTCGCGAGGCCGGTCGCAGGGAGCGGGACGCGGCCGGCGCACGGAGGCTCGAGGCAGAGGCGTTGCTCGACGCAGTGCCGTCGGGCAGCCACATTGTGGCACTCACACGTGGAGGCGAAGCGCGCAGCAGTGAGGGGCTGGCCGACCTGTTGGAGCGGTGGCGGGAGCAGGCTCGCGACGTGGCCCTTGTGATCGGGGGCGCCCACGGGCTGGACGCGGCATTGCTCGACCGAGCTCACCAGCGCCTGTCCCTGTCATCCATGACGCTGCCCCACGAGCTTGCGCGCCTAGTGCTGCTGGAGCAGCTCTACCGTGCCATGACAATCCTGCGTGGTGAGCCGTACCACAAGGGACGCGAGAGATGAGTGAGTGGTTCGAGCAGTGGTTCGGCGAGGAGTACCTGCGGCTCTACCCGCACCGCGATGACGACGATGCCGAGCGACTCGCCAGCCTCATCGCAGAGTATGCACCGCTCGACGGTCTCCGTGTGCTGGATCTGGCCTGCGGACCGGGAAGGCACGCGGCGCAGTTCGCCACCCGCGGAGCGCGCGTCGTGGGATTCGACCTTTCGATGCCGCTGTTGAGCCGCGCGCGGCATCGGCCGGGCCCCGCCCTGACACTGGTGCGGGGCGACATGCGCCACCTCCCTTTCCGCCCCGAGTCGTTCGACCTGGTAGTCAACCTGTTCACCAGTTTCGGCTACTTCGCCGATGACGCACAGCACGCCCTGGTACTGCGCGGAGCGGCCGACGTGCTGCGCCCCGGCGGGAGCTTCGTGCTGGACTACCTCAACGCCGAGATGGTACGGGATACGCTGGTGCCACACGAGGAGCGCCAGGTCGGTGAGCGGCGCGTGGCCGTGGAGCGAAGCATCTCCGCCGACGACCGCTTCGTCATCAAGGAGATGCACCTGGTGGATGACGGCCGCAGTTTCGTGGAGCGGGTACGATTGTTCACGCGCGAGGAGCTCGAAGCCATGGTCGAGACCGCGGGGCTCACTGTGAGCTCCCGCCTGGGGGATTACGCTGGCGGCGCGGCGTCGCCCGGCGCGCCTCGGGTGATTCTGGTGGCGGAGCGGTCATGAACCTCACCATCGAGACGACGCCCGTCGCGGCTCCCGTTGTGCTGAATGCCGCTGCGCTGGCGGCCTCGCGGAGCGTGACGCCGGACCCCGCGCTCAGTGAAGCGTGCGTGGCGCACGGCGCGGCGGGCAAGAACCTGGAGCGGCTGTTCGGGGAGGGCGCGCTCTGCGTCACCACGGGACAGCAACCCGGCCTCCTCACCGGCCCACTGTTCACCATCTACAAGGCCCTCACGACGGTCGCAGTTGCCCGGGAGCTGGAGCGTCACCTGGAGCGGCCCGTCGTGCCGCTATTCTGGGTGGCCGGCGACGATCACGATTTCCTGGAGGCGAATCACCTCTACCAGCTGACGCAGTCCGGCGAAGTGGAGCGCGTCGAGCTGAGGCACCGCGCTCCGGATGCACCGCTTCGCCCGCTCTACCAGGAGCAACTGGGACCCGAGATCCGCGGCGTCATCGACACTGTGCTCAGCGCCGCCGCCGACTCGGAGTTCCGCCCCGATGTCGCCCAGTGGGTGGAGCGTCACTACCTCGCGGAGCAGGACTTCGCGGAGGCCTTTGCCGGGGCCGTTGCGCAACTGCTCGGCCCCTACGGGCTCGTCGTGCTGCGCTCCACCCACCCTGCGGCGAAGCGGGCGATGGCACCGCACCTGCTGGCGGCGCTCGAAGCAGCGGACGAGCTCGACCGCGGCCTTGCTGAGCGTGCTGCCGAGCTGCAGCGCGCCGGACGACCCACCCCCGTGACGGTGGGGGAGGGGGCAACGCTGGTGATGTTGCAGGACGTGCAGGGACGGGACCGCCTCATGCTACGCGACGCGGCGTACGCGACCAGGCGCTCGGGGCAAGCCTGGACCGGAGATCGGCTGCGCGCGGTGGCACAGGATGAGCCCGAGCGCCTGTCCCCCAACGTACTGCTGCGGCCCGCTGTGGAGGCAGCGCTCCTCCCGACGCTCGCCTATGTCGCCGGACCGGGCGAGCTGGAGTACTTGCCGCAGACGGAACCGATCTACCGCGTACTGGGAATCGCTCAGCAGGCGGCCGTGCCGCGCTGGTCGGGACGAGTCGTCGAAGCGCGGGTCGCAAAGGTGCTGGACAAGTACGGCATCGCCGCCGCAGACCTCACACTGCCCGAGGGGCGGCTGGAAGCCTCGTTGGTCGCGGGAGACATGCCGCAAGCGGCGCGTGACGCGTTGGTCGAGCTGCGGCGCGGCCTGCAGGAGCAATACGGAGCGCTGGAGGCCTCTGCGGTCGAGGTCGACCAGACAATGCGCAAGGCCGTGCAATCGGCACGCAACTCCGCACTCGCCGGCTTGAGCCAGCTCGAGAAACGGCTCGTTTCACACCTCAAGAAGCGCAACGACATAGTGCTGCAGCAGCTCACCAAGGCGCGCAACAACCTCTTCCCCGAGGGCCAGCCGCAGGAGCGGATGTTCAACGTGATACCCTACCTGGCTCGGTACGGGACGCGCTTCCTGGACACCGCACTAGACGCTTGTGCCGCGGCGCTTCCCGCACTTGATGGCACCGCGCCCGACAGGTAGTATCGCCGCATGATCTGGCCATTCGGGCTCGCCGTTCTCGTTCTGGCACTAATGATCCCCATTCTCGTGTTCGCGTTCGACGTGCCGCGGCTGCGGAGGCGGGCGGAAGAGGCGGAGCGCCTCGCGCCCGAGTGGGAGCAGCGCCTCGAGGAACTCACCAAGCGGCTGATGGTGCTCGAGGATGAAGTCGACGATCTATCGCGCGGCGTCGACACGATGCGCGACGAGACCCAGTTCCTCCAGCGCCTGCTGGAGGATTCCGAACCGCGCGAACCGCCGCAGCGGCTCGCGCCACCCGAGCCCTAGGCGCGTGGCGGCATCGCAGGGCCGTCTTGCGGCCCGGGTGGGCTCCGGGATTCTCCTGACCCGCATCTTGGGGTTCGTCCGGGAGCGGGTCTTCGCCCACTACTTCGGCGACGGCGCCGCCGCCGACGCGTTCCGTGCGGCACTGCGCATTCCCAACGTCATCCGCAACCTGCTGGGGGAGGGAACGCTTTCGGCTTCGTTCATCCCGGTGTACGCCGGCATGATCGAGCGGGGCGAGACCGACGACGCCAGGCGCGTCAGTTCGGTCATTGCCTCCGTCCTCGTGCTGCTGACGGCAGTGCTGGCGCTCATCGGCATCGTCCTCGCACCCGTGATAACCGACTTCGTGGCACCGGGCTTCTCCGGTGCGCGGCGCGATCTCACCGTCACGCTCGTGCAGATCATGTTCCCCATGTCCGGGGTCATGATCCTCTCGGCCTGGTGCCTCGGCATCCTCAATACGCACCGCCGCTTCTTCCTGTCGTATGCTGCGCCCTCGCTGTGGAACATCGCGCAGATCGCAACCCTGGTGACCCTGGGCGGTCTGCTGGTCGAGCTGAGGCTCGTCGTCGCGCTTGCGTGGGGCGCGCTCGCCGGGAGCCTACTGCAGCTGCTGGTGCAGCTGCCGGCCACGCTCAGGCTCGTGGGAGGCGTCAGCTGGGGCCTCGACCTGAGCGCCCCCGGCGTGCGCAACGTGATCCGCCGCTGGGTACCGGTCATCGTGGGGGCGGGAGCGTACCAGATCTCCTCGATCGTCGACACGCAGCTCGCTTCGCTGCTCGAGCAGGGCGCCGTGGCCATCCTGGGATACGCTCAACTCGTGGCAATCCTGCCGGTATCGCTCTTTGGCATCAGCGTCGCGGCCGTGGCCCTGCCGGAGCTGAGTCGCGACGTGGTGACCGACGATACACGCCTGCTCAAGAGCCGCTTGGCGGCGGGTACGAGCCGGATCGCCTACTTCGTGTTGCCGGCCGCGGTCGCCCTCGGCGCGCTCTCCCCGCAAGTGATCGGGGCGCTGTTCCAGACCGGCGCGTTCGGGGCCACGCAGACGGCGATCGCGGCCGCGGTACTGTCGGCCTACGCAATCGCGATTCCGGCCCAAGCATCGCTCAAGCTGTTCGCGTCCGGGCACTACGCGCGCGGCGACACCAAGACTCCGGTGCGGATCGGAATCCTCTCGGTCGTGGTTTCGGCGGTCTCGGCCTATCTGCTAATGCAGCGCTACGGGCCGGCTGGGATCGCCCTCGGAGCGGCCATCGCCGCCTGGGTCAACTCGTCCCTCAATTTCGGCATGCTGTCGCGCCGCGTGGGGCGCATTCTGGACGCGCCGGACAGAAAGGCGATGGCCGTGTCGGTGATCTCCACGGTGCCGGCTGCGCTAGCCGGCCTCGCGGTCGCGCAGGCGCTCGCTGCGCGCCCCCAGTGGCTCGCGGCGGTGTTGGCCCTGGCGGCATTCGCAGCGGTCTACGGCGCTCTCACCCTGCTGCTGCGCCACCCCGAGGCCCGGCGCGTGTGGAGCGCGATCCGCCACCGTTAGTTTTCAGTGATGTCGCATACGCAGTCGGAGAAGCTCCAACGCAAGATCGCATCGCTGCCCGATCAGCCCGGCGTATACCTGTGGAAGGGTGCGCGGGGAGAGGTGTTGTACGTCGGCAAGGCGAAGCGGCTGCGGCAGCGGGTGCGCAACTACCTGGGGGACGACGCCTCGCGTGGCCCCACGCTGCGCATGCTGCTGCGCCTCATCCACGACCTGGACACGATCGTGGTGCCGTCAGAGTCGCAGGCGTTGCTGCTGGAGAACAACCTGATCAAGGAGTACCGCCCGCGCTTCAACATCCAGCTGCGGGACGACAAGAGCTATCCGCGGATCGCGGTGACCCTGGGGGAGCCCTTCCCGCGCGTCCTGGTGGTGCGCCGCCTCGACATCCCGGGGGCGCGCTTCTTCGGACCCTACACCGACGTTGGCGTGCTGCGACGCACCCTGCGCATCATCCGCCGCCTGTTCACCGTGCGCTCCTGTCACTACGCGCTGCCCGACGAGGCACCGGAGCGGCCCTGCCTGGACTATCACATCAACCGCTGTCTCGCCCCCTGCGTAGCGTATCAGAGCGAGTCAGAGTATCGCGGCATGGTGGAGGACGTCATCACCTTCCTCGAGGGAAAGACGGTCGAGGTGCGCACGCGCTTGCGGCAGCGGATGGAACGGGCGTCACGCCACCTCGATTACGAGCGTGCCGCTGAGATCCGCGACGCGCTGGCCTGGCTGGAGCAGCTGGAGCAGCCCCAGACCGTGGAGTTCGTAGGGGGAAGGGACACCGACGCAATTGGGTTCGCGCGTGACGGGGACGACGCAGTCGGCGTGGCGCTGCGGGTGCGCTCCGGGAAGATCATCGCCATGGAGCAGCGCTTCTATGAGAACCTGGCCGCCGCCTCCGACGATCAGATCCTCTCGACCTTTCTCGTGGGCCACTACGTGCGCGGGGAGGAGCTCGCGCCCAGGGTCGCACTGCCGTTCGCTCCTGCCGACTTCGATGCCCTGCGCGAGCTGGCCGCCGATCAGCGGTGGAGCGTGCCGCAGCGAGGCACCAACCAGCGTCTGGTCGCGCTGGCCGACCAGAACGCACGCCACCTGCTGGAGACGCTCAAGATCGAGTCGCTCGAGACCCACGAGCGGGTGGAGGATCCGGTGTACGCCCTCGGACGGGACCTGGGACTTACAGCAGTGCCACGCAGCTTCGTATGCATCGACATCTCCACCAACCAGGGACGCGACACAGTGGGCTCGCTGGTCTGGTTCGAGGCCGGACGCCCCAAGAAGAGCGAGTACCGTCGCTACAAGATCAAGGGATCCGACGAGCAGCAGGACGACTACGCCGCTGTGCAAGAAGTGGTGACCCGGTTCGTCTCTCGCCGTCAGGAGGAGGACAAGCCACTGCCGGACCTCATGCTGATAGACGGCGGCAAGGGCCAACTGGGCGCCGCCCATCAAGCTCTGCAGGAGCGGGGGCTCGAGAGCCTTCCCCTGGCGAGCCTCGCCAAGCGGGAAGAGGAGATCTTCCTCGTGGGCCGCAAGAGCAGCCTCAAGCTCCCCGCGCGGGCTCCGTCCCTGAAGCTGCTGCAGAGAGCGCGCGACGAGGCCCACCGCTTCGCGGTCGGCTACAGCCGCAAGCGCCAGGCGGCGCGCACGGTGACATCCGAGTTGCTCAACATTCCGGGCGTGGGAGAAAGGCGCCGGCGCCAACTTCTGGAGCGGTTCGGGAGCCTGGCCGGTGTGCGGACCGCGACGCCGGAGGAGATCGCGGCTCTGCCGGGCTTCTCACTCAAGCTCGCCGACCGCATCCTCACCACCGTGAGAGGAAGATGACAAGCCAGACATATTCCTGGTCGCTGCACTGCTCATCCTGTTCCGCCACCGCAGGCGCGGCAGGATTGCCAACCGTCTGCCCCGACTGCGAGGCCCCGTGGCTGGTGCGCTACGACGCTGCACCCGAGCCTGCCGTGAAGCAGCGGCTCGCCGAGCGTCCCTGGTCGATGTGGCGCTACCGCGAGTGGCTGCCGCTGCTCGAATCCGAAGAGCCGGTAACGCTGGGGGAGGGATTCACACCCTTGCTGGCGGCACCGCAGCTAGGCGAATCCCTGGGCCTGTCGGCGCTGTGGATCAAGGACGAGTCGAAGAACCCCACCGGCTCGTTCAAGGCGCGCGGGCTCTCGGCCGCCGTGACGCGGGCCAAGCTGGCGGGCGTCCCGGGGTTCACGGTGCCCACGGCTGGAAACGCCGGCGTTGCGCTCAGCGCATACGGGCGCCGCGCTGGTCTCCCGGTACGTGTGTTCGCGCCGCGCACGACACCGCCGCGCATCCTGGACCAGATTCGCGTGTTCGGCGCCGAGCTGGAGTTGCTGGACGGGCACATCGGGGACTGCGGCAAGGCCGCCAGGGCGCACGCGGCGGCGCACGGCTCGTTCGACGTGTCCACCTTGCGGGAGCCGTACCGCATCGAGGGCAAGAAGACCCTGGGCCTCGAGATCGCCGAACAGCTCGGCTGGAAGCTGCCCGACGCCGTCCTCTATCCAACTGGGGGCGGCACCGGGCTGATAGGGATGTGGCTCGCCTTCGCGGCGCTGCTGGAGGCTGGATGGGCCACGGGGCGAGCGCCGCGCCTGTACAGTGTCCAGTCCACAGGGTGCGCGCCCGTGGTGCGCGCCTTCGATGCCGGGGCGGACCGCACCGAGCCGTGGGCCGATCCTGAGACCATCGCCGCAGGCCTGCGCGTGCCGGCGCCCTTGGGAGGCCCGGTCATCCTGCGCGCTCTCGCCGAGACGGGCGGCGCCGCAGTAGCCGTCCCCGACGAGGCCCTGGAGGCCGCCGAGGGACGGATGGCACAGCTGGAGGGCGTGGACGCATGCCCGGAAGGAGGCGCCACGCTGGCCGCGCTGGAGAGCCTGCTGGCGGACGGCCGCATCCGGCGCGACGAGTCGGTGGTGCTGTTCAATACCGGGGCCGGGTGGCTTTATCGACGAGATTGATGGAAATTTAGGGTTTCCAGGCAGCGGCAATGCGTATCGCGATTCTCGACCCGGCCGCCGGGATCAGCGGCGACATGACCCTGGGCGCCCTGCTCGACGCCGGTGTCGACCGGGAGTGGTTGGAGACCCTCCCCGGCAGGCTCGGGTTCGAGGAGGTCGGCGTTGCCGTGCGTCAGGTGGAGCGCGCCTCGGTCGCGGCGACCAAGGTGGATTTCGAGATTCCTGCGGCGAAGCCAGGCGGCGGGCACGGGCGCCACGTGGGGGAGCTGCTCGGGCTAGTGCGCGGGGCCCCGGTCTCGGACACTGTGCGGGCCAGGGCCGCCAGAGCGTTCGAGCTGCTTGGTGAGGCGGAGGGGCGGATTCACGGAGTGGATCCCGACACCGTGCACCTGCATGAGGTCGGCGCCGTGGATGCGGTGCTGGACATCGTGGGGGCCATTGAGGGATTCGAGCGCCTCGGGGTCGAATCGGTGTACAATCTCCCCGTGGCGATCGGGGATGGCTGGGTGGAGGCGGCGCACGGGCTCCTTCCGGTCCCCGCGCCCGCGACTGCCCTCCTGCTGGAGGGGGTCGAGGTGCGGAGCGGGGGACCGGTGACCGGCGAGGCCACCACGCCCACGGGCGCCGCGCTGGTGCGGGTGCTCTCGCAGGGACCGCCGCCGCCGCGCTGGCGCCTCGTGGCCAGCGGGTGGGGCGCGGGCCAGCGCGATCCGGAGCACTACCCGGGGGCGCTGCGGCTCCTGGTGGCGGAGGCCGCCGCCGAAGCGGGCGTGCTGGAGGCGATCGCGACGGACATCGACGACTTGGCACCCGAGTACGTGGAGCCGCTGCGGGTGGCGCTCTTCCAGGCAGGGGCCGTCGAGTGTTCTGTGTGGCCCACCCAGGGCAAGAAGGGTCGGGTCAGCATGCGGCTCGAGGCGTTGGCACCGCCCCAGGAAGCCGAACGGGTGATCGAAGCGCTGTTCACCCACAGCACCACGGCAGGCATTCGGCGCTGGACGACCACCCGGGCCACCCTGCCGCGGCACGAGCTGGTGGTGGAGCTTGACGCAGGCGCCAGGGTACGTATCAAGGTGCGGGAGGGGCCGTCGGGCTGGCGGCTCAAGCCCGAGTACGAAGACGTGATCGCGGCGGCGGAGGCCCTCGGGCTCCCCGCCCTGGAGGTTGCACGGGAGGCAGAGCGCCAGGCGGAGACATTGCTCCGAGCCGAGCGGCCCGCCCGTGAGTCAAACGAGTAACCGGCAAATGCAAGGAGTGAGGGTAATGAAGAAATCGGTGGTTGTGGGGGGGATCGTTGCCGGCCTGCTGCTGAGCGCCGCGCCGGCGAGTGCCCAGTGGATGGACGCGGCATGCCCGCTTAGCGGGGCGGGGCACTTCCTCGTGAACAGCGGCAAGGTGTACCTCGAGGGGGCCAGCGAGGAGAGCGACCAGGAAAAGCGAGACCGTCTTCTGGCGGACGCGCACCGCAACTTCCTCGAGGCCATCGAGCGCGGCGAGGACGACAATCCCGCCGTGTGGTACTACCTCGGGCGGTACTACATCCTGATGAACGACGGGTTCGGGGCCGACTCGGCGTTCGACCGGGTCATGCAGATCGAGCCCGAGTGCGACGAGGACATGTGGCTGCATCGTCGCATGCTGTGGGTGCCGCTGATCAACGAGGCAATCGACTCGTTGGGAGTGGGGGCGACCGAAGGGGCCAAGGCGCCCCTGTATCAGGCCAACGCGATCTTCGACGAGGACATCATCGGGTTCTACTACCTCGGGCGCATTCTGGGAGCCGAGGGTGAGCTCGACTCCGCCGTGGTCTACTTCACGAAGGTCGCGGACATGGGCACCGAAGACACGACCCGCATTGAGACCCTGAACACAGCCATCTACAACCTCGGGCTCATCTACGGCATGCTCAACGAGTGGGACTCGTCCGCCGTGTGGTACGAGAAGTATCGCCTCACCAGCCCCGACGACCTGGAGGCCATGATCGGCCTGGCTAAGGCGTACACGGGGATGGGCGACGAGCGCGGCGCGGCGCTGTACGACAGCGTGCTCGCTCAAGCGGAGGCCATGGACGCGCCGGAGCTGTTCCGTACCGGCGAGTCGCTGTTCGTCGGCGGGGATTACCACGCGGCGGCCCGGGCCTTCGAGATGGCCTTGGAGCGGAACCGCTATTTCCGCCCCGGGCTGTACAACCTGGTCAACACGTACCTGGCCATCTGCCAGGACACGACCGAGACGCAGGAGGCCGTGATGGAGGCCGCGACTTCCATGGAAGTGGCGGCAAGGCGGCTCGTGGAAGTTGACCCCATGAGCTACGACGCAGCGAGCCTGTTGGCGGCGGCCTACCAGATTCAGCGTCTGGACGACTCGACACTCGCCGTGCTTGAACGCATGGATGTGCAGACCTGGACCGTGGAGATCGACGTGCAGCAGCAGATACCGGGAGGGTTCAACGTCGAGGGCCGCCTCCTGAGCCTATCCGAAGAGCAGGACATCGACACGTCACTGCTCACGTTCGAGTTCGTCGACGGGCAGGGCACAGTGATAGCGACGGACACGCTGGACCCGCTCACTTTGGGCGTCGGCGAGGTATCCCCCTTCGGCCTTATGGTTGAGGGCACGGGAATCGTGGCCGTGCGCTACCGCGAGGGCGGGTGAAGCGAGGTTGACTCGATTTAGGGGGGGAGCCATACTCCCCCCGGATCGGCGGGCGTAATTCAGGGGTAGAATGCCAGCTTCCCAAGCTGGACGTCGGCGGTTCGAATCCGCTCGCCCGCTCTGAGCGGAGAGACCCGAGGCCCCTTGGCCTCGGGTCTTTTCTCTATACCTTAGCCTACACCCCACGCAGACCAGGAAGCATGGCCGACGGCAGCAAGACCAGGACCCCATCCAGCGAAGAGCTGACTACGCTGCGGCAACGTGTCTCCGAGCTGGAGGCAGTGGCCCGGGAGCAGGCCAAGGCCCGGGAGCAGTTCCTCGAGAGTGAGGAGCGGTACCTGGACCTGTATCACAACTCCCCCGACATGCTCTTCACGGTGGCAGAGGACGGCAAGGTGCTCTCGATCAACCGGTTCGGTGCAGACTGCCTCGGATACGAGCCGAGCGAGCTGGTGGGCGGGCCGGTATGGGTGGTGGTTCACCCCGAGGACCTCGCCGGCGTGCAGCGGCAAGTGGGGGAGATCTTCCGCGCCGGCGACGGCGGCGCAAGTGAGCTGGAGTTTCGCAAGGTGCGCAAGGACGGCTCCGTCCTCTGGGTGCAGGAACGTGTGAGGGTGGTGTCGGGAGTCCGGGGAGGCCCGATAGAGCTGCGCATCATCTGCCGCGACATCACCGCGCGCATGAGGGCCGAGGCCGCGCTGCGGGACAGCGAGCGGCGCCACCGGGCGCTATTCGAGGACTCACGCGACGCCATCTACATCACGGCCACCGACGGTGAGCCGATCGACTTCAATCAGGCCGCCTGCGAGCTGTTCGGCTACACTGCTGAGGAGTTCCGGCAACTCAATGTGCAGGAGCTGTACGCCCACCCGGCGGACCGCGAACGGTTCCAGGCAGCCGTATCGCACGACGGGTCGGTGCGCGACTTCGAGGTCAGGCTGCGTCGCAAGGACGGGTCGGTGATCGACTGTCTCCTCACGTCGAGCGAGCGCCGCGGACGCGATGGCAGCGTGGTGGGGTATCAGGGCATCATCCACGACATCACCGAGCGCAAGCGCCTGGAGGAGGAGATCCTGGAGGTGAGCACGCGGGAACAGCTGCGCATCGGCCAGGACTTGCACGACGGCCTGGGACAGCAGCTCACCGGGATGGCGTTCCTCGTCACTGCGCTCGAGCGCAAGCTGGAAGCGTTGGGCCTCCCGGAAGCCGGCGATGCAAAGGCGATTGCGTCGCTGGCGCACGGGACGATCGCGCAGACGAGGTACCTCTCGCGCGGGCTCTACCCGGCGGCGCTGGAGACGGCCGGACTTTCCGGGGCGCTGGAGGACCTGGGGGCCAACGCCGAGATGCTGTTCGACATTTCCTGCGCGGTGCTGAAGCAGAACGCCTTGCCGATCACCGACCGAGTCGTTGGGGGACACGTGTACCACATCGCCCAGGAAGCTGTGACCAACGCGGTGCGACACGGCAAGGCGGCCCATGTGGCAATCGAGCTCACCCGAGAGGGGGACCGCACGACGCTGACCGTGCGTGACGACGGCATCGGATTGCCCGAGCCGCTCGATGAGGAGAAGGGAATGGGGCTGCGCATCATGCGCTACCGCAGCCGCATGATCGGCGGATCGCTCAATTTGGAGCACGCAGCCGGCGGCGGCACCGTGGTGCACTGCACCTTCCCCACTCCACACCAAGGTTCCGACGGAGGCGCTGCATGAACCACCCGGCCAAAGTACTGCTGGTCGATGACCATCCCATCGTGCGCCAAGGCCTGGGACAGCTGATCGATGCCGAGCAGGACATGCAGGTGTGCGCCCAGGCGGGCGACGCGCCGGCCGCTCTGACAGCAGTGCAGCAGGAGCTGCCGGACCTGGCCATCGTCGACATCTCGCTCGCGGGATCTGACGGCCTGGAGCTCGTGAGGCAGATTCGGGAGGGCTGGCCCACTGTGCGGGTGCTGGTGCTCTCGATGCACTCCGAGTCGGTGTACGCGGAGCGTACGCTGAGCGCGGGGGCCCAGGGGTACATCATGAAACAGGAACCCCCAGATCGCATTTTGCACGCCATGCGGGAGGTGCTGCGCGACGAGGTGTTCCTCAGCGACACGCTGAGAACCAAGCTGCTGCAACGGCTCGTGGGAGGCGGCAAGGGAAGGGAGCGGACCCCGATCGAACGCCTCACAGACCGTGAGCTCACAGTCCTCCGGCTGATCGGCGCGGGCCGTGGGACCCGCCAGATAGCCCAGGAATTGGGCCTCAGCGTGAAGACCATCGAGACCTACCGGGAGAACCTGAAGCGCAAGCTGCACCTGGGTTCCGCTGCGGAGCTGATGCAGTACGCCGTGAGCTGGCTGCAGGAGGAGAGCGGCAGCTGAGGCCAACTCCGGACAAGATGTCCCACCAGCCGCCGTCCCTGTCCCCAAAAGGGCCTACCGCAAACACATAGACCGCCCCACATTGCAGATTGCGTAGGGGATTCCCCGGTTTTGCAATATCTGCGCGGGGGTAATGATGATCGTGTCGGCTCGGCTGGCGCCGGGACCGACGCACCGGACGAAGCTGTCATGAACGGGGCGCGCATGGACCGAACCATCCTGCTGGTGGATGACGACGCCGGGGTGCGAACGAGCCTCGCCAAGCTCCTGATGGCTGAGGACCTCAACGTCGCCACGGTCGCGGACGGCAACAGCGCGCTTCAAGCAGTGCGGCAGGTGAAGCCCGACCTCGTGCTGCTCGACGTCCTCATGCCCGACATCAACGGCTTCGAAGTATGCCGCCTGCTCAAGGGCAACCCCGACACACGGCTCATCCCGATCGTGCTGCTCACCGGCCTGTCTGCCGTGGACGACCGGGTGCGCGGGCTGGAGGCCGGAGCGGACGACTTCATCACCAAGCCGCCCGACCGCATCGAGCTCCTGGCGCGGGTCCGCTCTCTCTTGCGCATGAAGAGCTACACCGACGAGCTGGAGCGCGCGGAGGCGGTCCTGCTGGCGCTGGCGCGCAGCATCGAGATGAAGGACCCATACACCGAGGGGCACTGCGAGAGACTCTCGGCGTACGCCGTGGCACTGGGGACGCGGATCGGGCTCAGCATCGACGAGACTACGGCGCTGCAGCGAGCCGGCGTGCTGCACGACATCGGCAAGGTGGCGGTTCCGGATTCGATCCTGCTCAAGCCCGGCCCGCTCACCGAGGAAGAGTGGTCGGTCGTGCGCCTGCATCCGGTTACGGGCGAGCACATCTGCTCCCCAATTCGCTCGTTCAACCGCGTGCTGCCGATCATCCGCCACCACCACGAGCGCTTCGACGGCTCGGGTTACCCCGACGGCCTCGCCGGTGATGCGATCCCGGTCACCGCCCGGGTGCTCCAGGTGGTCGACGTGTACGACGCGCTGACGACGGAGCGCCCGTACAAGTCGGCGCTCTCTGCCAACCAGGCGCTGGAGACGATGCAGGAGGAGGTGGACAGGGGCTGGTGGGACCCGCAGCTGTTCGATGAGCTCCGCGGATTGTTGGACGAGACCGAGCTCGCAGCGGGTGAGACCGTCCCTCCCCACGCATGACCTCCCGGCTCGACACACTCTCCGAAACACTCGTCCGTGCATTGCCCTTCGGGTTCGACATCGTCGCGCCCGACGGGACCGTGCTCTACGTCAGCGAGCGGCAGGAGCAGCTGCTGGGACAGGACGCGGTGGGGAGGAAATGCTGGGACCTCTACCGGGACGACCGCACGCAGTGTGAGCACTGTCCACTGCGTCAGGGCGTAGCGCCCGACGAGACCGCGATGATAACCTCCACCGGCGTGCTCGGCGGTCGCACATTTCAGATCTACCACACCGGGCTCGTCTGGGAGGGCCAGCCGGCGGTCCTGGAGATCTTCCACGACATCAGCGCCATCAAGCGGGCCGAAGAGCTGCGCCACAGCAGCGAGACTAAGCTGCAACTGCTGATCAATCAGGTTCCTGCGCTGCTGTGGACCGTAGACACGGACCTGCGGTTCACCTCATCGGGCGGCGCCGCGCTCGCCGGGCTCGGTCTCCGGCCGGGCCAGGTCGTGGGCATGACGCTTTACGAGTATTTCGGAACCGACGACCCCACCTTCGAGCCCATCGACATGCACCGCCACGCGATGGAGACACGAAGCCAAGTGTCTTATGACTTCGAGTGGGTCGACAACTCCTACGAGGTGCTGCTCGAGCCACTGCAGGACCCGCGCGGCAGGGTCACGGGCTGCATCGGCATCGCGGTCGACGTGACCGAGCGGAAGCGAGCGGATGAAGTGCTGCGCCAATCCGAAACCAAGTACCGCGGCCTGGTGGAGCACGCCAACTACGGCATCTACCGCTCGAGCCCGGAGGGTCGGTTTCTCGCGGTGAACCCCGCGCTCGTGGAGATGCTGGGCTACGACTCGGCCGACGATCTCATGGCGGTGGACATGGAGCGGGACGTGTACGCCCACGCCGCCGAGCGCCCCCGGCTGGTGGAGCAGTACCGCGAGCGCGGCCGGATCGACAACCTCGAGCTCGAGTGGAAACGGAAGAACGGGCGCGCCATTACCGTGCGGGTGAGCGGCCGACCGATGCACGACGCCGACGGAGATCTCGAGTTCTTCGAGATGATCGTGCAGGACGTGTCGGAGCAGCGCCAGCTCGAGGCCCAGCTGCGCCAGGCGCAGAAGATGGAGGCCATCGGCCAACTGACCGGCGGCATTGCGCACGACTTCAACAATCTGCTCTCGGTCATCACGCTCAACGCCCAGCTGGTCGCTGCCGGCCTCGAGACCCCCCAGGGCGAGGTGCTGCCCGAGCTGGACGACATCCAGGAGGCGGCCCGCAAGGCCACCACCATGACGAAGCAGCTGCTGGGTTTCAGCCGCCATGCGGACCTGCGGATGGCGCCCACCGACCTCGCACGCGTCGTGACCAAGCTTTCCTCCATGATGCGGCGGGTGCTGCCGGAGAACATCGGAATCCGCATCGATACCGACGAGGATCTTCACGCCGTGCGCGCCGACGCGGGAGCGGTAGAGCAGATGCTGCTGAACCTGGCCACCAACGCCCGCGACGCCATGCCGGATGGCGGCCAGCTCCAGATCGAAGTCAGCGAGCGCGAGGTGCAGGAGGTCACGCTGGCGTCGCACCCGTGGATCTCCCCGGGGCGCTACGTCAGCATTCGAGTGCGGGATTCCGGCATCGGAATGGACGACGAGACACGCTCCCGGATCTTCGAGCCCTTCTTTACCACCAAAGCACCGGGCGTGGGTACCGGACTCGGCATGGCCATGGTGTACGGACTCACGAAACAGCACGGCGGATTCGTGACCGTGCAGACCGCGGCGGGGGAGGGCACCACCATCGAGTTGTACTTCCCCGCGGTGGGCGAGGCGGCTCATCAGCTCGAATCGCTCGAATCGCTCGACGGGGTGCGGGGCGGCAGCGAGACGATCCTGCTGGTGGAGGACGAGGACACGCTGCGTCGCTCGGCCCGGCGGGTGCTGGAGCGCTACGGCTACAAGGTGATGGTGGCGGCCGACGGCCAGGACGGCCTGGAGCTGTTTCGCGCCCACAAGGACGAGATAGACCTCGTGGTGTCGGACCTGGTGATGCCGCGGGTCGGAGGCGCGCAATTGCACCGCGCCCTCCAAGAGGAGGGCGGCGCCGTGCCGTTCCTGCTCGCCAGCGGCTACGTGGGACGTGAGTCGGGCGGGCACCAGCCGCTCGATCCATCCATCCCGATCCTGCCCAAGCCATGGGCCCTGGGAGATCTTCTGGTGCAGGTCCGCGAGCTGCTGGACCGGGCGTGAAACGCTGCGCCACCGGTGGAGCCATCCTAGTCGAGACCCGGTAGCACCCTCACGACCCGCGTCGCCGCGCGGTTATCTTAGCACGTCCACTACGACAGTTCGTTTCCACGAGAGGAGCCTCCTCACATGGTCAGGGTGCAGACCGTGCATCCCGACTCAATCGGGGCCGAGCTGGGGATCACTCCCGGCTTCGAATTGGCCTCGATCGACGGGCGCCAGCTCACCGACTTTCTCGACTGGGAGTTCCTCTCCGCCGAGGAGCGCTTCGTGCTGCTGGCCAGCTCGCCGGAGGGGGACGTGTTCGAGTACGACGTGGAGCGGCGTCACGAGGAACCGCTGGGCATCGAGCTCGAGCCGCCGCACATTCGCCGCTGCGCCAATCGGTGCGACTTCTGCTTCGTGGACGGGCTCCCCGAGGGACTGCGGGAAACCCTGTATGTGCGGGACGACGACTACCGCCTCTCCTTCCGTTACGGCAACTTCGCGACTCTCACCAATCTGAAGGCGTGGGACGTCGAGCGGATCCTGGAGTACCGTCTCTCACCGCTCTACGTGTCGGTTCACGCCACCGACCCGGTGGTGCGCCGCAGACTGCTGCGCAACCCGCGCGCAGCCGCGATAGTCCCCCAGCTACAGACGCTCGCCGCGGGCGGAATCCGGTTTCACACGCAGATCGTGCTGCAGCCCGGGGTGAACGACGGCGACGTGCTGCGCCGCTCCCTGGAAGACCTCTACGAGCTGGGCGAAGCGGTACTCTCGGTGTCGGTTGTGCCCGTGGGCCTGACCGAGTTCAGCAAGCACCACTTGGTGCGGGAGCCCACCGCGGAGGAATGCCGCACCGCCGTGTCCGCGCTAGAGCGCGCACAGGAGATAGCGCGCGCAGAGCGCGGTGCTCATTGGGCGTACGGTGCTGACGAGCTCTACATCGTAGCTGAGCTGGAGCTCCCGGCGGCGCAGGGCTACGACGGGTTCAACCAGGTGGAGAACGGGGTTGGCAGCGTACGATACCTGCAGCGCTGCATCGAGCACGCCGGGCAGTGGCGCGACCTGGCCGGCATGCGCATCGGCGTGCTAACCGGCACCGCCATGCGGCGCCTCATGCCGCTCGTTATCGAGACGTTGCGCGGGGCCACCGCCGCGCACTACGAGCTCGTCACCATCGAGAACGAGCTGTTCGGCCCCTCGGTGACCACGGCCGGCCTGTTACCCGGTCGGGCGTTCCAGCGAGCTCTCGACGATCACCCCGAACTGGACCTCGCGCTGCTACCTGCGGAGTCGGTCAACGACGCCGGGCTATTCATCGACGATCTGCGCTTGGAGGACCTGATGGAGGCGGCGCCCATGCCGCTGTCGCTCTCTCACGACTTCGTCGACGCACTCGCGAACGGCAGCACCCCATGAGACAAGCCACGGTCGCGATCATCGGCCGCCCCAACGTGGGCAAGTCCACCCTGTTCAACCGCATCGTGGGCGGGCGGCCAGCCATCGTGGACGACCGGCCCGGCGTCACCCGCGACCGCCACTACGCGCAGGCCGAATGGTCCGGGCGGCACTTCTGGCTGGTCGACACCGGCGGGTGGGTAATCGGCGTGGACGACGCCCTGCACAGCAGCGTGCGACAGCAGATCCAGCTCGCCATCGCCGAGTCGGACGTGATCGTGCTCGTGGTGGACACGCAGGACGGCGTGCACCCGGTGGATCAGGAGGTGGCTGAGTTGCTGCGGCGCCACCGCGACCGCGTCGTGGTCGCCGCCAACAAGGCCGACGATCTGGCCAACGACACGTCGCACCACGCGTTTCACGAGCTGGGGCTGGGCGATCCGCAACCGCTGTCCGCGTCCACGGGGAAGGGCAGCGGCGACCTGCTGGATCGCATCGCGTCGCTGCTGCCCGAGAGCGTCGAGGACTCCGAGCCGGGGGTGGTCCAGGTGGCGGTGGTGGGCCGTCCAAACGTCGGGAAGTCGAGCCTGGTGAACCGTCTGCTGGGCGAGGAGCGCACGGTGGTGGCGCCGGAGGCAGGGACCACCAGGGACGCCGTGGATTCCCCCTTGCGGTACCATGCCCAAACGCTCAACTTCATTGATACAGCGGGGTTACGGAAGCGATCGAAAGTAGAGGATGAGATCGAATTCTACTCCGCCCTGCGAACCGAGCGCGCCATCGAACGGGCCGACGTGTGCGTTCTGGTGGTGGATGCCACGGCCGGAGTGCAGGCCCAGGACCTCAGGATCGCACAGGCGGCGTGGGAACGGGGGGCCGGGCTGGTGGTGGCGGTCAGCAAGTGGGACCTGGTGGACAAGGACACCCAAACCGCCGCCGACGGAGAGCGCCAAGTAGTGGAGCGAGCCCCGTTCATGGGCGCCGTTCCGTTCGTATATGTCTCGTCAGTAACGGGCCAGCGCGCCCGCAAGGTACTCGACCTCATCGTGGCGGTCGCCGAGACGCGCACGAAGCGCGTCGCCACGGCCGACGTGAACCGCGTCCTGCAGGAGCTCGTGGATCGCAATCAGCCACCGCAGCGCGGTCGGCGGGAGGTAAAGCTGCTCTACGGATCACAGGTGGCCACGGAACCGCCCACCATCGCCATAGTCACGAACCGGCCGGACGCGATCCAGGAGTCCTACCGCCGCTATCTCGAGAACGGTTTTCGAGCGGCGTGGGATCTCACGGGATCGCCGCTGCGCATCCGGTTTCGCCGCAAGCGGGGCAAGGGGAAGCGGTGAGCCTGGTTCCCTGGTTGCTCGGTGCATACCTCGTCGGATCGATCCCCACGAGCTTTCTCGCCGCGCGCTACGGTGCGGGCATCGACCTGCGGGAGCACGGCAGCAAGAACCTGGGTGCCACCAACCTGTACCGCACGCTGGGGTGGGGATACGCCGTCCCAGTCGGGCTGTTCGACGTGGCCAAGGGCGCCGTCCCGGCATTCCTGGCAGCGGCCTTCCTGCCGCAACCCTGGGCACCGCTCGTGGTGGGCGTAGCGGCGGTGCTGGGGCACGTGTTCTCCGTGTTCCTGCGGTTCCGGGGAGGCAAGGGCGTGGCGACGGCCGCCGGCGTGGTTCTGGCACTGGCACCGGCAGCCCTCGGCATCGCAGCGCTGGTGTGGCTCGCCGTGCTGCTCGGTACCGGTTACGTGTCCCTGGCCTCGATGCTCGGCGCGATCGCGTTCCCCGTCGCTGCGCGCCTGGTGTATCCCACCAACGGCTACGCGCTCGCCGTGGGCATCGCCCTGGCGCTGTTCATCGTCTACACCCACCGCAGCAACATCAAGCGGCTGTTGGCCGGGAGCGAGAACCGCTTCGGCCGGCGGGGCAGGCAGGCAAAGGAGGAAGCCTGAGTGCGGGTCGGCGTGATCGGAGCCGGGAGCTGGGGCACGACCCTCGCCGACCTGCTGGCCGGCAACGGCCACGAGGTGCACATCTGGGCCCGCGAGCCCGAGGTCGTGGAATCGATCAATCGCGACCACGTGAACACCGTGTTCCTCGCCGACTCGCGGTTGGCGGAGACTCTGGCGGCACACGCCGATATCGGTGCCGCCCTGGAGGGAACGGAGCTGGTCGTCTCGGCGGCGCCGTCGCACGCGGTGCGCAAAGTGAGTGCGGACGTGGGCGAAGCGTTGAGCGGCGCGACCATGCCCGTGGTGAGCATCTCCAAGGGGCTGGAAGCTGAATCGCTCAAGCTCATGAGCGAGGTGCTGAGCGAGACGCTGCCGCAGGCGCCCGTGGTGGCGCTGTCGGGTCCGAGCTTCGCCCAGGAAGTGTACGAGCGGCAGCCGACGGCCGTGGTGGCCGCCTCGAGCGACCAGGCGGCAGCCGAGCTGGTGCAGCAGGTCTTCTCGGCCGCGCACTTTCGTGTCTACACGAGTGACGACGTGGTGGGCGTGCAGCTGGGTGGCGCGCTCAAGAACGTGATTGCCATCGCCGCCGGGTTACTGCACGGACTCAAGCTGGGACACAACACGCTGGCGGCCCTGATCACGCGCGGCCTGGCCGAGATGAGCAGGGTGGGGGAGGCGATGGGAGCGAGCCCGCGCACGTTTGCCGGCCTCGCGGGGATGGGCGACCTGCTGCTCACGGCCACGGGCGCCCTTTCCCGCAACCGCTCGCTGGGGATCGAGCTGGCAGAGGGCCGCACCCTGGAGGAGATCCAGGCGACGCGGCGCACCGTGGCGGAGGGGGTGCGAACGGCGAGAGCCGCCGTGCAACTGGCCGAGCGCGCCGGAACCGAGCTGCCCATCGCGGTGGAGGTGGCCAACATCCTGTTCGAAGGGAAGCGGCCCGAAAAGGCGGTGCGCGACCTCATGGAACGGGAACTAAAGGCGGAGCACTGGCGATGACGGCATCGCGTCCCGTGCAGGAGTTCTTCTCGATCGGCGACGTCTGTCAGCTCACCGATCTCAAGCCGCACGTGCTGCGGTACTGGGAGAGTCAGTTTCGCTTTCTCAATCCCGCCAAGAACCGCTCGGGCAACCGCGTGTACCAGCGGCGCGAGATCGAGCTGATCATGCTCGTGAAGCACCTGCTGTACAACGAGAAGTACACGATCGAGGGGGCGCGGCGGCGCATCGAAGAGTATCGCCGCACCGGTCTGCTCAAGTCGGAGGCCAGGTTCGCACTGCAGAGAGAGACGATCGAGAACCTCTCGGGCGAGCTCCGCACGCTGCTCGACATCCTCGAAGGCAAAGCTCCCGTTGAAGATCCTGGTCAGTAACGACGACGGCATCCTGGCGCACGGGCTGGAGGTGCTGGCCGAAGTGTGCCGCACGGTGGCGGGCGTGTCCGTCGTGGCACCCGACCGGGAGCAGAGCGGCGCCAGCCACTCGCTCACCCTGGGCCGTCCCCTGCGCTCCACCGAACGGTCCGACGGCTCGCTCCAGGTGGACGGGACTCCGACCGATTGCGTGCTGCTCGCACTGGGTGTGCTGCTCGAGGAGCGCCCCGACTTCGTGTTCTCCGGCATCAACCACGGGCCCAACATGGGCGAGGACGTGCTCTACTCCGGTACGGTGGCGGCCGCCATGGAGGGTCTGGCGTACGGTATTCCGGGAGTGGCCATCTCCTTCGCGGGTGGAAACATCGAGCTGCTGGAGAGCCACAGGCCGTGGCTCGACCGGCTGGTGGCAGACATCGTGAATGTCGCCGAGTTCCCCAAGGAGACGTTGCTCAACATCAATCTCCCGCCGGTCCCGGGCGAGGAGATCGAGGGTATCAGAATCACCACGCTGGGGAAGCGGGTCTACTCCGACTCCCTGGTCAGGACGTCCGATCCGTGGGGGCGGCCGGGGTACTGGATCGGGGGTGGGCAGATCTCCTGGTCGGGACGGGAGGACTCGGACTTCCGCGCCATCCAGGACCGTCACATCTCGGTTACCCCGCTACACGTGGATCTGACCAACTACGGCCTGTTGGAGGACGTGCGGGGATGGCGGCTGGGCGGCTAGCCGACAGCTACGGGGGCTATCGGGCGAGGCTGCTGGAGCGCCTGCGTGAGCAGGGAATCCAGGATCTCGCTGTGCTGAGGGCCTTCGGTGAGACACCGCGCCACCTCTTCGTGCCGGAAGCGTTGCGCCATCGGGCATACGAAGACGGGGCGCTGCCCATCGGTCACGGACAGACCATCTCGCAGCCCACCACGCAGGCGCGCTACCTGGAGGCCCTCCAACTCGACGGGACGGAACGCGTGCTCGAGATCGGGACGGGCTCCGGATACCAGACGGCGCTGTTGTCCCATGTGAGCCGGATGGTGGTGTCGGTGGAGCGGGTGCCCGAGCTGGCCGAGGCCGCCCGCGCGGCTCTGGATCGAGCCGAGATCACGGGGGTGATGGTCGTGGTGGGAGACGGCTCCCTGGGGTGGCGCCCCGAGGCCCCCTACGATGCCATCCTGGTGGCCGCCGCCAGCCCCAGCGTGCCCACGCCGCTGCTGGGGCAGTTGGCGGAGGGCGGCCGGCTGGTCGTGCCGCTCGACGCGGGCCAGGTGCCGCCCGAGGCCCTCAGGGAGCTCCCCCAGCCCCCGGGCGGACAGGTGCTGGTGCGCGTGACCCGCCGCGGTGGAAGGTGCTACGCCGAGCCGCTCGGAGCGGCGCTGTTCGTGCCCCTGATCGGGAGGCACGGGTTCGAGGAGGAGGAGTAGGGTGCTCGAAGCAGTAGTCACGTGGCTCACCGATACCATCCTGCGGCTCGGCTACCCGGGGATCACGGTCCTGATGGCCATCGAGTCGTCGTTCTTTCCGTTTCCCAGCGAGGTGGTGCTCCCGCCGGCCGGCTACCTGGCTGCACAGGGCCGCATGAACGCTTGGCTGGCACTGGGAGCCGGGCTCGCGGGAAGCATGATTGGCGCGTTCGTGAACTACTACGTCGCCGTCTTCCTCGGCAGGCCGCTGCTGCACAAGTACCACCGCTTCTTCCTGATCAGGGAGGCATCACTGGACCGCGCAGAGGCGTTCTTTCGCCGGCACGGAGAGATCAGCACATTTGTGGGGAGGCTCATCCCGGTGATCCGCCAGCTCATCTCGCTCCCGGCCGGAATCGCGCGGATGCGGCTGGAGCGGTTCGCGCTGTACACGGCTGTGGGAGCTGGGATCTGGTGCGCGATCCTGACCTTCATCGGGTGGCAGGTGGGCCGCCACGCCGAGGTCGTGACGGGCTTGGACGCCCTGATCGAGAATCCCGACGTGCAGCGCTACACTACCCTGGCCACGCTTGCCCTCGTGCCGCTCCTGGTCGTGGTGTTGGGAGTGTACATGTACCGTCAGCGCGCGGGCGGCCGCAGGGACGAGACGGGGGCGGGGAAGCGGCCTTGAGCGAGGCGGACGTCCGGGCAGCCCGCTGGCTCGTCTCAGGACGGGTTCAGGGGGTGGGGTTCCGCTGGTTCACCCAAGGCCACGCCGAGCGCCTCGGCCTGGGGGGATGGGCCCGGAACCTGCCCGACGGGAGGGTGGAGGTGGTTGCGAGCGGCAGCGCAGCCGCGCTGCGGGAACTGGACGCCGCTTTGCGCGAAGGACCCAGGTTCGGCCATGTGGATAATGTGGATAAGGACGAGATTCCACATAATGGCATAGACCGTAAATCATTTACCGTCAAATAGTTATGGCTTCCCAAAAAACAGCCAAAGATACTTTACGTCATTTGTACGATGCGGTGCGCGAGGTACCGGATTTCCCGGCCGCGGGCGTCGTCTTCCGGGACCTCACGCCGATCTTCCTGGACCCGGTGCTGTTTCGGCAGGTGGTGCGCCGCATGGCCGCCCCGGCCAAGGAGCTCGGGGTGGACAAGGTCCTGGGAATCGAGGCCGGAGGCTTCATCCTGGGCGCCTCCCTGAGCGTCGAGTTGAGGGCAGGCTTCCTGCCGGCCAGAAAGGCCGGCAAGCTGCCACACGACACTCACCAGGTGCCCTACGGGCCGGCTCACGGGTCGGAGGCGATCGAGGTGCATCAGGACGCGGTGGAGCCCGGCGAGCGGGTGCTCATCGTGGACGATGTGCTGGCGACCGGCGGCACGGCCCGCGCCGCTGTGCGCGCGGTGGAGGAGGCAGGCGGCGACGTAGTGGGCGTGTGCATTCTGTTGGAGCTGCTCGAGCTGGACGGGCGCGGCACACTCGACCCAACGCCGGTGTGGAGGGTGCTGACGTATCCCAGGATGGACTGAACCACGGACAACGCGTCAACTGCCGCGCACGCCCCGTTGGTTACGGCCCAACGCACGGTTAGCTTTGTACGCGGCCCGCCCCTGTAGCTCAGTTGGATAGAGCAGCGGTTTCCTAAACCGTTGGCCGGGTGTTCGAGTCACCCCAGGGGCACTCCAACCGGTCGGGGGGGCAGGGGGTCGCGCCCTCGAGATCACGAGAAACACTGCACGCGGACATAGAAGACTGTGAGCAATAAGACCACACCCCCAGCAGCACCAGCCCATCATGACCCGGGCGGTCAGCTCCTAGAGTGGCTGGCCAAGCACAGGCGCAGAGTGATGTTCGGCTTCGCCGCAGTGGCGGCAGTGGCCGTGGCCGTGTGGTTCGTTCTGGAATACCGTGAGCGCAAGGAGCTGGCGGCGACGAATGCGCTGGACGAGGCGCGCATGGCCCTCCAGTCGGAGAACTTGCCGTTGGCGGCGAGCGACCTCTCCCGCATCGTCGTGACGTACGGTGGGACGGCAGCCGCTGACGAAGCCACGATCGTGCTGGCCCAGGTACGGCTGCAGCAGGACCAGCCGACCGTAGCGGCGGACGAGATCCGCGACGCCCTGGACCGCGGGCTGCGGCCCCAGTTCCGAGCGGCCGCCTTGGGGCTCCTGGGTACGGCCCTGGAGGAGATCGGGAGCCACAGCGAGGCGGCCCAGATGTTCGAGCAGGCCGCGCACGCGACCTGGTACGAGTTCGTCGCGGCGCAGTACCTCAGCGACGCCGGACGGGCTTTCCTTGCGGCGGGCGACACGACGAGTGCCGTCGCCGCCTACGAGAGGATCCTGGACGAGTACGAGGATGCCCCTGTGGGCCGCGAGGCTCGGATCAGACTGGCCGAGCTGGGGGCCGCCATGGGCCGCTAGAGGCCCCCGGAGAGGGTCGGCGGGCGGGAGTAAGCGGCTCTCGCCCGCCTATTTCTTGTGATACATAAAGTGCGTATAAGATATGTTATGTTAAGTTCCACTGGGCCGGGGTGTGGATAAATGTTGGCAGGCCCGGATGACAGGACTCAACCAGCACTGCCCCAACGACTTGGGGTAGACCAAGCAGGAGCGGCAGGTCGCCCGGTACGGGCTGTGGTGGAGGAGTTTGTCAGCGCGAGCCGAAGAGGCAGACGCAGCCGCTGCCGTGGCAGGGTCAGTCGCCGAGCACCGCGCGGAAGACGAGGCGAGCGAGTCCGGCGACCCTGGGACGCACGAGCGACCGGTCGGGCGCCAGATCGGCGGATATGGCAAGGGTAGTTCCCGAGGCCGTTCCCATCTCGAGGGGGGGCTCGGCTTCCCCGGCCCGGGCCAGGACGGCCAGGGCCGCCACCGCACCGGTGCCGCACGCCAGAGTCTCCGCCTCCACACCGCGCTCGTAGGTCCGCATCGCCCAGCCGCCGTCTCCGTTGGCCAGGAAGTTGACGTTGCAGCCGCCGGCGATGGCGGGGTGGAGCCTCAGCTCCCTGCCCCGCTGGAGCAGGGGGACCTCGGCGAGGTCGGCAACCCGAACCACCATGTGGGGAACGCCGACCGTAGTGAAGTGGATCGAGCGCTCCCCGGCCGCGAGCTCGATGTCCGGCTCGACCAGCTCGCCCAGAGGCGGCGTGACGATCTCGGCCCGCTCGTCGTCGCCCGGCAGGCAGCGGCCCTCGACCTCACCGGCGTCGGTCTCCAGGACCAGACCGTCGCGCGGGGCCAGCTCCAGCCAGGCCGCCAAGCGGGTGGCACAGAGCGCTCCGTTGCCGCACATGGGGGCGTGGCTGCCGTCGGAGTTGAAGAAGTGGAACCGCACCGCGCCGGCCCGGGAGCCGGGCTCCAGCACGGCCATTCCGTCTGCACCCACACCGGTACCACGGGCGCAAACCTCCTGGATCAGCTCAGGGGTCCACCGCTCAAGGGGCTGGTTGCGACCGTCGGCCATCACGAAGTCGTTCCCCGACCCCGACATCTTGTAGATGACGATGCCGTTCCCGGCCATGCTGCAATGTAGTACGGATTTGCTTTCGGCTACAGACGCCGGAACAGCGCTTTGAATCGGAGACGCCACACCATCCAGATGGCTTCCCGCACGATGCCGCCCGACATCTTGCTGGTTCCCTCCACCCGGTCCACGAACACGATGGGGATCTCCACGATGCGGAATCCTTTGCGCCAGGCCCGGAAGCTCATCTCGATCTGGAAGGAGTAGCCGTTGGAGTGGACGGCATCCAGGTCGATGCCCTCCAACACCTTGCGGCGGAAGCACTTGAAGCCTCCCGTGGCATCGTAGATCCGGTGCCCGGTGATCACCTTGGCGTAGATGTTGGCGGAATAGCTGAGCAGTAGCCGCGTCATCGGCCAATTGACCACTGTGACGCGTCCCTTGAGATAGCGGGAGCCCAGAACCAGGTCGGCATCCTGCGCTGCATAGAGGAACTGGGTGAGGTGCTTGGGATCGTGCGAGTGGTCGGCGTCCATCTCGAACACGTACTCGTAGTCCCGCTCCAGGGCCCAGCGGAAGCCCGCCAAGTAGGCCGTCCCGAGGCCCAGCTTCCCTTCCCTGTGGAGCACGTGCACGCGGGAGTCGGCCGCGGCCATCTCGTCGGCCAGCTTGCCCGTCCCGTCGGGCGAATTGTCGTCGATCACCAGCACTTCAATCCGCTGGTCCTGCGCGAGGATCTCCGGCACGATGCGGGGGAGGTTCTCCGCCTCGTTGTACGTCGGCACGATGACCAGCGCCCGCTCAGCCACTCGGCTTCCTCCTGCGCAGGACGGGAGGCACGACCAGTCCGACGGCCACCAGCGCAAGGCTCAGAAAAGAGACCAGCTTGCCCTTCTGGTAGTCGTCGCTGCGGAACTCCAGCTCCACTACCGCGGCCCCCGCGGGCACCGCCACGGCGATGAGCGAGCCGTTCCCTCGCACCACCGTCGCTTCGGCCCCGTCCACGGTTGCCCGCCAGTCGGGGTACCAGTTCTCGCTCACAACTACAAAGCCTCCGCCGTGAGTCGCCGGTTCCAGGCGCAGCTGCATGCTGCCCGGCTGCCACGCTTCGACCGTCACCCACACGCCGACCGTGTCCGCGGCACCCGGCTCCAGCGCCAGCTCCTCCCCGGCGTCCGTCCCCAGCAGCACCAAAGCGTCGGGGTGGAACCCGGACGCAGGATTGGCGATTACCGGAATCGCCTGCTCGTCCGCTACCCTCACGGCCCGGTTGACGAACCGCGCGTACGGCTGAATTTCTCGCCGCTCGTACAGATCCGCCATCACCTGCGTCGAGGTCGTGACGTCGCTTGCCGCCAAGTCAAAACCGGGGATGCTGTCCACGCGCTGACGCATCGCGGTCGGCAACACCACGTAGCGCACGGCGAGCATGTCCCATAGCTGGAAGCTGCTCAGGTTGCTCCACACATTCTTGCCACCCAGGAGCTGGTCGTAGGCGTGCAATTCGTTGCCGTGGTGACCCAGAACCTGCGGCACGCCGAACGTCATGAGCGAAGAACCCTGGTACACCTCCGCTCCGGGGAAGCTGAGCACCCGGTATGGACCGGGGGTTGCCCGCAGCTGCTCGATCAGCTGGTCGGGCTGGTGCATCTCTTGGTGCGCCCGGCTGTATACCCAGAAGGGTTGGGCGTTGCGCCACAGGTCGGCGCCCACCAGCAGCGGCAGGCCGAGGCAGAGCGCGATCACCGGAACCCTGCCCCGTGCGGACCCCATCACGAGCGCGGCGAGGGCCATCAGCGCGGCCCCGCTCACGAACCCGCCCCAGCGCACCAGGCTCTGTGCGCCATCGGCCCGCATGACGGCACCGCGCGCCATCGCCTCGACCGGCAGTGCGAGGGCCTTTGCCAGACCACCCAGCACGCCCACCAGCGCCAGCAGTGCCACCGCAGCCCCCACGCTGAGCCACACCGTTGGGTGGCCCTTGGCTTCGCCACGCTCCACCCGCTCGGTGCCGAACGCGGCCAGAACTGCCACCACGAAGCCAACTACATAGAACGCCATCCCCGGCGCCCGAGTCTGCTTCACGAACGGCATCACCGACCACCACAGCCGGTAGAACGGGGTGGAATCGCTCAAGCTCACCAGCAGGAACAGCGCGCCGACCGCACCCAGCCAGTAGGCGAGGCGGCGCCGCGGGCCGAGCACTCCCAGCACGGCCAGCGCCACGACCGGCAGCCCCAGATACTCCGAGTGCAGCTTGATGAAGTTGGAGCCCCAGTAGACCTCCCGATCCCCCGCGAAGCGGGCGAACAGGAACTCCGGCACGTGCTCCCAGGGAATGCCGTATGAGGCCGAGGCGGCGAATCCCCCGTATCCCTCTGCACGCGGCGAATACGGCAGGTAGTGATAGAACGGGAGTATCTGTATCGCAGCGATGCCAAACCCCACCAGCACCGCCGCGAGCGCCAGTGCGAGCCCGAGCACCTTCTCCCGCGGGCCGCGCTCCTCCTTCTCCCCGAAGGTGAGATACAGGGCGAACACCCCCGCCACGATGAGCAGGTAGTAGACCATCTGGTAGTGGGGGCTCAACAGCGACAGCCCCACCGTGAGCCCCAACAGCGCGTGGCCCTCGAGGCGCCGCTCGCGGATGGCAAGCACCAGTCCGAGCAGCGCTAGTGGGAGCAGCGCGCTGACGTACAGCTTCCCATCGTGACCCGGGGAGACGAGCGTGGCGACTACGCCGCTGAACTGATACGCCACGCCACCCACCACACCACCTGTCCAACTCACCGACAGGCGCCGCAGCAGGAGGTACGTGAAGAGCCCGGCCAGCACGTAGTGCACCACGAAGCCGAGGTTCATCGCGGTCGCGGTGGGCAGCACCAGTCGCAACCAGGCGGTGGGATAGAAGATGTCGCCGTGCTGCGCAGCTACGAACGGCAGCCCGCCGAATATCTGCGGGTTCCACAGCGGAATGTGCCCCGTTGCCCTCCACTGCTCCGCCATCCAGGCGCGGAACGCGTAGCCCGTGGCGTACTGGTCGCTCCAGGGGCCCGCCAGGAACTGCCCCGTGAGCATGGGGAGCGACAGGATCGCGACCCCGAGAAGCAGTATTCCCAGGGCCGCTAGATGTGGATGCCGCGGCTCAAACGGCTTGTCCGTCAACGCCCTCCTCCTTGGGTCGGCCACCCAGCGCAAGCGCCGCCAGGGCCGCGCCCGACTCCGTCACCGAGAGCAGGAGCCGCGACGCCACGCTCAGCGCCACCGCATCCCCACTTCCCATGAGCGGAGTCAGCATGGCCACGAACATCAGCTCTCGCACTCCCACGCCGCCCGGCGCAAACAGCGCCAGGAATCCTACAATGTAACCAGCCGTGAACACGCCTATCGCGGCCCAGAGCGACAGCGCGCCGGCGCCGAGCAGCCCGCGCGCCAACAGCCAGAAGGCGACCCCGTAGGCCACCCATCCGGCCAGCGTAATGACCGCGGCGGCCAGAGCCGTCCCCGGGGAGAGCGCGCGGAACTCCGCATCGGGTCGCACCAGCCGTGTCACCCGCTCACCCAGCGACCGGCTCGTGAGCGCGCCAACCGCACCCAACGCGAGCACGCCCGCGATCACGAGTTGCAGCGGCGAAACTGCGCCCGGTGCGAACACGGCCACGACGCTCGCTCCCGTACCCACGGCCAGCGCCTGCATCGCGAGGGCGGAGCCCGCCGCTGCCCACCCGCTCACACCGGCCCGCTGGGCCAGCACCGCGAGCCCGGCCACACCCCACACCTTCCCCGGCAGGTAGCGCCCCAGATTGGACAGGCACCAGATGCGCACCGCCGGCCGGTACGGCAACACCTCACCCCATCCCAGCACGACCCTGCGCCACGCCTCGATGAGCAGCGCATAGGTCAGCCACACGGTGAGCGCGGCCAGCGCAATGGAGCCGGCGTGAAAGTCGAGCGACAACTCGAGCGCGCTGAACTCGTCCCAGTGGCGCACCAGCGCGCGGCCCACGAACCCGGCGACCAGCAGCGCCAGGACCGCCTGCCCCACCCAGATCCAGCGCCTACGCATGGATCAGCCGATCGTAGAGGCTCTCGAACCGCTGGGCCACGCGCAGCGGGTCGAGACGCTCCTTCAGCGACGCCCCCACCTCGGCGGCGAGCGTGCGGGCCGCGGGGTTGTCCAGCAGCTCACCGATGGCCTTTGCCATGGCGCCGGCGTCTCCCGCTTCCACCAGCCGGCCGGCTCCCTCGGTGGGAACGATGTCGGTCACGCCACCGCCCGCGCGCGTAGCTACTACGGGGATCCCGAGTATCAACGCCTCCGCCGCTGCCAGTCCGAGCCCCTCACCCACCGCCGGGAACGCGAATACGTCGGCGTCTCCGATGGCGCGCGCGAGTTCCCGGGGCTCCACCTCTCCGGCGAAGCGCGTAGTGCCCAGAATGCCGAGGCGCTCCGCGTGCTCCTCCAGCGCGCCGCGCAGGGGGCCGTCGCCCACGATCGTGAGCGGCACCTGCTTGCCGTGCTCCTTGAGGCGCGCCACCGCCTCCAGCACAAGATCGACCCGCTTCTGCGCCACCAGCCGCCCCACGGTGATCACACCTCCGCCGCCCTCGCTGGGCCGCGACAATCGCACCAGGTCGGCCGGCATCGGCTGCACCAGCATGGCCTCGGGGTCGAGTTCGGCCACGCTCGCGGCGCGCTCGGCCAGAAACGACGACACCGCCGTCACCGCCGCCGCTCCCTGCAGCACCCGCCGCGCCAGCGCCCGCGCCATGCCCGACCGCTCGAGAATGGCGACGTCGGTACCGTGCAGTGTCACGAGATAGGATGGGCCGCGATCCATCGAGGCGAGCCATGCGCTCACCCCACCCGGCACCCACCAGTGCGCGTGCACCAGGTCGACGCGCCCGGCGCGCCTGGCGCGGCGCACCGCCCGGGCCATGGCGAACATCAGTCTCGCAGCGGCCAGCTTGCCGCCCGGCGACGCCACTTCATCCACCATGGTGCCGCGATACGCCAGCGTCTCGCGGCCCGCACGCGCGTAGCGCACACGCGTTACAGGAATGCCGTGCCGCGCCTCCTGCCCGCCCTTCCCCGCATCGGAGGGGGCCACCACCGACACCGCATGCCCCCGTTCGCCGAGCGCCAGGGCCAGGCGCTCGATGAATGCTCCCGCCACATCCCCGTCCCAACGGGGGTAGGCGTGCGTCACGAAGAGGATGTGCACCGCGCTGTCAGGACGGCGGTCGCGGCGGGTCGCTACTCACGGCGGGTGCGGCGCCGCAGTTCGTTTCGCAGCTCCTCCACCGACCGCTCCAACCCGCGCAGCTCTTCGCGGGCGCCGGCCAGCATCTCGCCCACGAAGCCGAAGCCGAACAGCGCGATGCCCGAGATCACGAGCACCATCACGAGGTCGAGCAGCGGCCTGAAGCCGATGCCGTACACGAACCGCAGGATGAGGGCGAACACCCCTACCAGAAAGCCGAGCAGGAACAGGAGCCCGCCCGAGATGCCGAAGAACAGCAAGGGCTTGCGGCCGAAGCGCAGCTGGAACCACACCGAGAGGAGGTCCATGGCGCCGACCGGAATGCGGCCGATGCCGAACTTCGACTCTCCGGCACGTCGGGGTAGCAGTGTCACGGGTTTTTCGCTTACCTGGAATCCGTCGGCGGCTGCGAGCACCACCATGAATCTGTGCCAGTCGGGGCGCGCCGGCACCGCAGCCATCACCTCGCGACGATACGCCTTCACCGCGTTGAGGTCGGTCACGCGGATGCCGAACAGCCAGCGGCAGAGCCGGTTGTAGATGCCGGAGACGAGAGCCCTCTCGTAGTCGCCCTGCTTCGCGCCGGTCACGATATCCGCTTCCCCGGCGCGAATCGGGTCGACGAGCTGGGGAATCTCGCCTGGGAGGAACTGCAGATCCGCGGGATAGAACACGAAGATGTCACCGCTGGCTGCATCCGCCGCCGAGCGCAGCGCCTCGGCTATGCCGCGGCGCGACCGGTGCGTCACCACGCGCAGGAAGCCGTGCTCCGTTTGCAGCGATTCGAGCACTGCCGGCGTTTCGTCGCCGCTCCCATCGTCCACCACCACCACCTCGCAGCTGTACGGCACGTCGCGCAACGCCTCTTCGCACTGCCGCACGAACTCGGGGAGATTCTCGGCCTCGTTGTTGGCGGGGACGAGCACGCTGACTTCCGCTTCGTTGCTTCGTGTCAGAGTCATACGCGTTTCCGCATTCGCGCGGGTAGAATGCCCAGCTGCTCCCGGTACTTCGCCACCGTGCGCCGGGCAATGCGCACGCCGCGCTGCCTGAGCTGTTCGACGACGGCCGCGTCGGTGAGCGGGCGGCCCGAATCCTCGTCCGCGACCAGCTTGGCGATCTGTGCCTTGACGGCGCGCGAGCTCGCGTCCTCGCCGGTGGTCGTGCCGAGGCTGCTCGAAAAGAAAAACTTCAGAGGGTACACGCCGCGCGGGGTCTGCACGTACTTCTGGCTCGTCACACGGCTCACGGTGGATTCGTGCATGTCCACGACTTCGGCCACCTCCCGCAGGGTGAGCGGCCTGATCTGCTCGACACCCTTCTCGAAGAACTCGCGCTGACGGTCGACGATGAAGTGCATGACCTTCAGCATCGTCTGGCGACGCTGCTCGATCGCCTGGATCAGCCAGGTGGCGCTGTTCATCTTCTGGGTGATGAACTCCCGGTTCTCGCCAACGAACTTCTTCTTGTCACCCGCGATTTCCTGGTAGATCTTGCTGATCCGCAAGCGCGGCATCCCGCCGTCGTTGAGGAACACCCGATACTCCCCGTCGACCTTCTCCACCACCAGATCGGGGACTACGTACCCCTCACCGCTCGGGGCGAACTGTAGCCCCGGCTTGGGATCGAGCCTAGCCAACTCGTCGGCTGCCGCCTGCACTGCCTTCGGCTCGACGCCGTATCGCTTCGCCAACTCGGTCCAGCGATGGTTGATGAGGTCGTCAAACGCCTCGTCCACGAGCAGAAATGCCAGCGCGCCCTTCTCTCTCTCCTCCTCGAGCTGCAGCACCAGGCACTCCCTGAGATCGCGCGCCGCGATGCCAGGGGGATCGAGATGCTGCATGATGTGCAGCATTTCCTCGATCTCCTTCATGGTGTATGGCTGCGCAGGCTCACCGTCGGGCGCGTCGCTCCCGGCAGGGGCGTTCGCACCCCGGAGGATCTCTTCCAGGGTGGCGCGCAGGTACCCGTCGTCACCGATGTTGCCGACGAACTCATCGGCCAGCAGGAGCTGCCGCTCGGTGAGATCCATCATCTGGAGCTGATCCCGCAGATGATCGGCCAGCGAGTGCGTCTCCACCGCGACCGGTCGGTACAACTCGCTCTCCTCGTACGCGGGGCGCGCGCCCCCTACCTCGAAGCCGTCGAGGATTATGTTCTCCCAGTCGACCTCGTCGGTGGGCTCCTCGTCAGCCGTTTCCGCGTCGTCCTCCGACGTCTCCACCGGGCTGGGCTCGTCACTCTCCGCGAGCTCCAGGAAGGGGTTTATCTCCAGTTCCGTCTTGAGGTGCTGCTGCAGATCGAGCAGCGGCATGTACAGCAGGTCCATCGCCTGGTACAGGCGAGGGTTCATTCGCAGCTCCTGCTTCAGAGCCGCGCTCTGCTGCAGTGAGGTCTTCACACCACCGCTCCCAGTCGCTCCCTGAGCCGCGCCGTGAGGGTCGGCCCCAGGTAGAGGTCGGCCACCTGATCGTTGAACACCAGCTCCCGCACCGTGCCGGACACCTGGACCTTGCCCTCGAACATGATGTAGGCCCGGTCCACGATGTCGAGCGTCTGCTCTACGTTGTGGTCGGTTATGAGCACCCCAATGCCGCGGCGCCTGAGCCCCGCCACTATCGTCTGAATGTCGGCCACCGCGATCGGATCGACGCCCGTAAACGGCTCGTCCAGCAGCAGGAACTTCGGGCGGGTCACGAGGGCTCGCGTGATCTCGAGGCGGCGGCGCTCACCGCCCGAGAGCTTGTACGCCCGGGTGTCGCGTAGATGCTTGATCGAGAGATCGTCCAGCAGGTCATCGAGCCGCTCCTGGCGCTCCGAGTCCTGCAGCGGCAGCGTCTCGAGAATCGCCATGACGTTGTCTTCCACGGTGAGCTTGCGGAAGATGGACGGCTCCTGAGCGAGGTAGCCGATTCCCAGACGTGCACGGCGGTACATTGGCAGCGACGAGATGTCCTGCCCGTCGAGGTGGATGCTGCCTGCCTCGGGCCGCACCAGACCCACCATCATGTAGAACGACGTGGTCTTGCCCGCTCCATTGGGGCCGAGCAGTCCCACGATCTGTCCCTGGTTGACCTCCAGGTCCACCTTGTCCACCACGCGTCGCCGGCGGTACGACTTGGTCAGCCCTTCAGCCACCAGCGTGCTCCCCTTGGCGACCGCAGCGGTGCTCAACCCTTCGGCCGCCTTGAGGGCCTCGAGCGCCACCTCCATCAGCTCCCCGCGGGTCGCCGAGACATCCGACTGCATCCAGCGCCACAACTCCTCCCGCAGCCGCACGGAGTGCTCGTCAGCCACGCTCTGGGGCAGCGACTCGAGCACCGCCGCGCTCGCTAGCCGTGGTAGCACCGACGTCAGCAGGTGACGGCGGGCCTCGTCAACGGAGAGCGTGCCACGCTGACGCGTCACTTCCCCGTACTCGCGGCGGTGCAACTCGAGATGATGTTCCCTGTAGGCCACGGCGAGGTCGCGGAACGTAGCGGAGCCATTCTCGTCGGCCCGGTCGAGCAGTGCCGCTACCGCGAGTGGCAGCGACGGATCGCGCCCCGCCAGTTGCTGCCGCAGGACCTTGATCACGGTCGCCTCCTCTCGGCCGGCTCCAGATACACGCCGTCCGCCCCCTCCAGCACATCCACCCTATCGAGCATGTCTTCACTGAAGTGGGCCGCAATGCGCGCACCCCGGGAGTAGTTGAGCGAGGGAGGACCTATCCGTAAGGGACTCTCGTAGATGTTGTAGAAGGCCTGCGCGTTGCCCCGGGCCTCCAGCAGCACGAGAATGCGGCGTCCCGACGGCGCGTCGCCGAACCGCGCCACCAGAGTGTCGCCCGCCATCCAGTCCGGCTCCGCGATCAGCGTGTCCATCAGCGACGTGGCCTTCGCGAACCCGAAGCTGCGCACCTCGGCTAGCAGCTGGTCGGGGCTGTCGATCGCCAGCGAGTCGGCCTCGATCTGGTATTGCGACGACATCGCCCGCGAGCGCACCGAGTCACCCCATACCGAGCCGCCCTGCACCATGTCCCGCTCCACGTTGAACTCGATGGTGTCGCCCGCGGCACGCCACTCGGCACTGCGTGCGCTCGCGTCCCTCTGCGCCTGGACCCAGGTCAACTCGTCATCCGTGAGGCGGAACGCCACGCGCTCTCCCTCGATCGTGTAGCCCACCGAGTCGGTTCCCGCCGCCTGGGCGTGCCCGATTAGCACGCCCTGACCGACATCCATCTCGAGGACGGCGCTGTCACCCCGCGCCGCTATGTCCTCGCGGTCGATCGTCACGGCGCCGCCGGCCCATGCGTCCGCCTCGCCCCGCAGCAACACGTGGTCACCCCTGATGATGTACGGCACCGCGCTGGGATCGCGCGTGGGACGGTATTCCACCAGCGGCCGGTCGACCGCGTTCAGCTCTGACGTGTCGCGCAAGCCGGCCACCGCCCGCAGGTAGACCAGGTTCGGTCCCTCAAGCACCGCTCCGGTCGACTGGTTCTCGAGCCGCACGTCGCCGAACGCCTCGAGCCGCTCGACAGACGGGTGGTAGCGGGCACGATCCGCATCCAGCGACACAGTGGAATCCTGGAACCGCACCGACCCGATGAACTCCATGAGATCCTGCTCCGAGAACCACGCTACGCTGTCTGCCTGCATCGTGGTCGGCTGGTCGAGGCAGCGCGCGAACACACCCCCAGCCCCGAATTGATGGAATTGGCCAGGCGCGATCTCGATGTGGCGCCCCATGCTCGCGCTGTCGAGCTGCGGTTGGCACGTGCTGGGCCCCTGCCCCAGTGCGACTCCTGGCAGGGCAAGCGCCGCGAGCAGCAGCGCACAGGTCCGGGTCGACCGCACCGCTACCGCCTCACTTCCATCTCACCCACCCGTCCGCGCCGCGGATTCTCGGTATCCACGGTCGTGAAGTCGGGGTTGGCGGTGAACCCGTCCCCCTCCAGATGCTGATCCGGAGCGTCGAACACGAACGCCTCCGGGCCGCTGATGGTGTCGTCGCGCCGCGTGTAGCGCAGAATGGTGGTCGTCAGCACGCGGTCGTCCGGCGTCTCGGCCAGCACGTCACCCCGCGCTTCCATGTTCCCTGTGCGCCAGTCGTACGTACCGTCATTGGCGGTCACCGTCGAGGAGAGCTCACCCTGCGGCGTATAGAACCGCACCTGCAGGCCGTACAGCAGCGCCGTCTGTGTACCCTGGTAGAGGAACGCCGTGTCGGCCGTGAGCCGAGCGCGGTATACGCCGTCGAGCGTCACGTTGTGCTCGAAGCCGTAGAGCACCTGGTCGGCCGTGTCCTGGGTCGCCAGGGTGGTCGGCGGCTCCCCGCTGCCCCTGCACGCGGCCGCCACGAGCAGCAGCCCGGCTGCCGCCACGTGCAACACCACCCTCACCGCGGCCACGGTACGGCCCCCTTCTCTCTTGCCGCGTGCCACACGTCGAGCGCCCGCTCCACAACGGCCACGAGATCGGCCAGCGGCCACATGCTCGCCCCGTCGCTCGGCGCGGCGCCGGGATCGGGGTGCGTCTCCAGGAAGAACCCCTCCGCCCCCGCCGCAGCGGCGGCAAGCAGCAACTGCGGTACGTGCTCCCGTTCTCCGCCACTCACGCCGCCGGCTCCCTGGCCGGGCCGCTGCACCGCGTGAGTGGCGTCGAACAGCACCGTACAGTTTGTAGCCGCCTTGAGCCGCCGGAAGTTGCGCATGTCCACCACCAGATCGCCGTAGCCGAAGAACGTGCCCCGCTCCGTCACGGCGATGTCGCCGCCGCCCGCGTTTCGCACCTTCTGCACCGCGCCCTCCATGGCCTCTGGTGACATCCACTGCCCCTTCTTGATGTTCACCGGCCGGCCCGTGGCTCCTACCGCCTGCAGCAGGTCGGTCTGCCTGCAGAGAAACGCGGGAACCTGAAGCGCATCGACCGCGGCCGCCGCTCGCTCCGCCTGCCATGCCTCGTGCACGTCGGTGAGCACCGGCAGTCCGCTCTCCTCGCGCACCAGCGCCAGGGCCTCGAGCCCCCGCTCGATGCCCGGCCCCCGCGGAGCGTCGGCACCGGCCCGGTTGGCCTTGTCGAAGCTACCCTTGTACACGACGCAAAGGCCGAGCTTCGTGGAAAGCTCGGCCAACTGGGCTGCGATCGCGAGGTTGATCGCGTCACTCTCCACGACGCACGGGCCTGCGACGAGCGTCGGCGCCGGCGACCAGAATGTCGTCATGTCACGCGCGCGTACCTGCAAACTCCTCTCGCGTGGCTTGCTGCTTCTTCCGCTCAAACGCCGCCTTGACGAACCCCGCGAACAGCGGGTGCGGCTGCATCGGCCGCGACTTGAGCTCCGGATGGAACTGGCATCCGATGAACCACGCGTGCTCGGGCAGTTCGATAATCTCGACGAGCGCCCCGTCGGGCGACAGCCCCGTGCAGCGCAAGCCGTACTCCGCGAGGACGTCGCGGTATGCGTTGTTCACCTCGTAGCGGTGCCGGTGCCGCTCGCTGACTTCGTCGGCGCCGTAGATCTGGGCCGCGCGCGACCCCTGCTTCAGCTGGCACGGGTAGGCACCAAGGCGCATCGTGCCGCCCATGTCCTCCACATTACGCTGCGAGTCCAACAGCGAGATAACCGGGTTCTCACACTCTGCTTCGAATTCACTCGAGTTGGCCTCGGGCAGCTGGCACACGTTGCGCGCGAACTCGATCATCGCCACCTGCAATCCCAGGCAGATTCCGAAGAACGGGAGTTGATGCTCGCGCGCCCAGCGCACGGCCTCCACCATGCCCTCGATGCCGCGCTCACCGAACCCGCCAGGCACGAGCAGCGCGTGGTAGTCACCCAGCAGCTTCCCGGCCGCCTCCTGATCCTTGAACTGGTCGCTTGCTATCCAGTTGAGCTCCACGCCCACGTCGTTGGCCGCACCACCGTGGACCAGCGACTCGTGGATCGACTTGTACGCGTCGGTGAGCTCGGTGTACTTCCCGACGACTGCGATGCGCACGTGGTCGCTGGGTTCGAGGATCTTCTGCACCATCGCGCCCCACGGACGCAGGTCCGGATCCTTCACGTCGAGCCCCAGCCGCTCACATACCAGCTTGTCGAACTTCTGCTTCTGGAACAGCAGCGGGATCTGGTAGATGGTCTCGACGTCGCGGCTCTCCACTACGAAGTCATGATCCACGTTGCAGAACAGCGCGATCTTGCGCTTGATAGCCTCCGAGAGCGGACGGTCGCTGCGGCAGATGAGAGCGTCGGGCTGGATTCCGATTTCCATGAGCTCCCGCACCGAGTGTTGCGTCGGCTTTGTCTTGAGTTCTCCCGAGGCTGCGATGTAGGGCACGAGCGTCAGGTGTATGAAGAAGGCGTTGTCTCGTCCCACTTCCTGGCGGAACTGCCGGATCGCCTCGAGGAACGGCAGCGACTCGATGTCGCCCACCGTACCACCGATCTCAGTGATCACAACGTCGTGCTCGGGTGCCAGCCGCCGCACCGCCGACTTGATCTCGTCGGTTATGTGGGGGATCACCTGAACCGTGCCACCCAGGAACTCGCCACGCCGCTCCTTGGTGATGACCGAGAGATAGACCCGGCCGGTGGTCACGTTGTTCACCTGTGCCAGGGAGCGCTCGATGAAGCGCTCGTAGTGTCCGAGGTCGAGGTCGGTCTCCGCGCCGTCATCGGTGACGTACACCTCGCCGTGCTGGTACGGCGACATCGTACCCGGATCGACATTGATGTACGGATCGAACTTCTGGATCGTGACCTTGAGCCCACGCTCCATCAGCAACCGCCCCAGCGACGCGGCGGCTATCCCCTTCCCCAAGGAAGAGACGACGCCGCCCGTGACAAAGATGTACTTCGTGCTCATCGCTCCACCCTTTGGCTCATCGTGTCCGCGTATCGCTCCGCTCGCGCGAGATCCTCCTCGGTGTCCACGCTCGGTGGCGCAGGCATGTCGATCTGTGCCACACCCACGGGAACGCCGTGCGCCAGGGGCCGCATCTGCTCCAGTCCCTCCGCCCGCTCCTCTGCCGCCTCGGGCAGGGCCGCCCAGCGTAACAACGCTCGCCGCTCATAGGCATATATGCCGATGTGGTGGCGCACCTCAACCTCGCAGGCCCAGGCACCCGACGCCGGAAGCATGCGCGAGAAGCGTAGCGCGTGTCCGCCGCCGTCCACCACTACCTTCACCCGGTTCGTGTTCGTGATGTCGTGGGCCACGAGAGGCGCTGCCGCGGTGCCGATCGGATCGCCTTCGAGGACGCGCTGCACGGCTCCCGCAGCGGCCTCCAACGGGAAGAACGGCTCGTCACCCTGGATGTTCAGCACCGCATCGAACCGGGAGAACCGGTCCGCTGCGGCCAGCGCCGCTGCCCTCTCGGTGCCCGAGCGCAATCCCGGATCGGTGAGGACACCCTCCACCCCGAGAGGAGCCACGGCATCCACGACGCGTTGATCGTCGGTGGCCACCACCACTTCCTGCACCACCCCCAGCTCGAGCGCGCGCCGCGCGACCAGGCGCACCAGTGGCTCACCGGAGAGAAGACGAAGGGGCTTGTGGGGAAGTCGGGTCGAACCGAGACGGGCCGGAATGACACAGAGGAGTTGCACGGCGAAAGGTAATACCGGCCGGGTTCACTGTCAAAACTCGTGCCAGAATGTACACTCGCCGCGACGCGACGCTCAACCTATTGCGCGATAATGACTTACTGCGCTCGCACGATCCTCAGGAAGTTCTCCACGATGTGCTTCCCGGCCTCCGTGCCAACCGACTCGGGATGGAACTGGACGCCGTAGACCGGAAGCTCGCGGTGCTCGAGCCCCATGATCTCCCCGCCTTCGGGCTGCTGCCCCGTCCAGGCCGTCACCACCAGCTCGGCGGGTAGGTCGGCACGCTCCACCACCAGCGAGTGGTACCGCATGGCGGTGAGTGGTGATGGCAGGTCGCGAAACACCCCGCTCGCCGTGTGTGCGACGGGCGAGGTCTTGCCGTGCATCAGGCGCTCGGCCGGCACGATGCGCCCACCGAACGCCTCCCCCACTGCCTGGTGCCCGAGGCAGACTCCCAGAATGGGCCGCCGCCCGGCCAGGGCCTCGATCAGCGGCACGCTGATTCCCGCGTCCTTGGGCCGGCCGGGACCGGGAGAGACCACCACGCCTTCGGGCTCGAGCGCCGCGACCTCCGCGACCGTGGTCTGGTCGTTGCGCCGCACCACCGGCTCGGCACCGAGCTCCCCCAGGTACTGCACCAGGTTGTACGTGAACGAGTCGTAGTTGTCGAGAACGAAAATCATCAGGCGCGCGGATGGTAGGTCTTGTGCACCGTACGCAGGTACTCGCGGTCCACGTGGGTGTATATCTGGGTGGTGGCGAGATCGGCGTGCCCCAGCATCTCCTGCACCGCTCGGAGATCGGCGCCGCCCTCCAGCAGATGGGTCGCGAACGTGTGGCGCAGCGTGTGGGGGCTGACCCGCTTGGCGATGTTGGCACGCTCGGCGCACCGCTTGATGATGCTCCACGCCCCCACCCGGGTCAGCGGCCGACCCCGGGCATTGAGAAAGAACCGCCCCTTAGCCTGACCGCGGTCCAGCGTGGGTCGGATCTCGCGGGCATAGAGTGCCGCGGCTCCGAGCGCGCGCCGGCCGATGGGCACGAGCCGCTCCTTCGAACCCTTTCCCATCACCCGGACCAGCGCGTCATCGTACCAGACGTCCTGCAATCCCAGCGACACCAGCTCCGACACGCGCACCCCGGTGGCGTAGGCAACCTCGAGCAGCGCGCGGTCGCGCCACGCCAAAGCCTCGTCCGGGTTGGGCGCAGAGAGTAGGGCCTCGAGCTCCTCGTGAGACAACACCTCCGGCAGCTTGCGCCATGCTTTGGGCATCTCCAGTCGATCGCCGGGATCGCGGGCCGCGTGTCCCTCGGCCACGAGAAACCGGAAGTAGGTGCGGGTGGAGGAGATCTGGCGCCGGATGCTGGCGGGTGCGAGGCCCAGGTCCTTGAGGTGGTACACGAACTCGCGCAGCAGCCGGGGTGTGACCCCGCCCGGGTCCCGCGCGCCGCGCGACATGGCGTACGCGGCCAACCGCCGCACGTCACGCGTGTAATTGTCGACCGTGTGTGGGCTGTTGCCGCTCTCCAGGGCGAGGAAGTCCTGGAACCCCTCCACCCAAAAGGCGCGATCGATATCGCCCTGCAGCGCCGTCGTCACGTCACTCGCGCTCCGTCGGGGTTGCGTGCTCGCCGGTGTGCCAGTGACGCCGGCCAGCCACGATCACCCAGGTCATGAATCCCACGAACAGTAGCGCGACGGCCACGATGCCCCAGTTGAGGCCGGTCAGGATACGCGCCACATCCTCCAGCTGTCCCGCCATGCGCGACACCGTGAACACCAGCGTGGCGTACCAGATGGCCGAGGCAACCGCCATCGGGATGACGGCCCTGGGCCAGCTCAGGTGCGCGATGCCGGCGAACGCAGGCACCACCACCCGCACGCCCGGTACGAACCGACTGAGGAAGATCCCGCCCGATCCGTAGCGCCGGTACAGCCGCTCCATGCGTTGCAGCCGCTTGGGCTTGAGCAAGCGCTGCCCCAACCGCCCGGTGAAGAACTGCCTGCCCAGCGTGCGGCCCGTGACGTACACCGCGATCGCACCACCCACGTTGGCGCTCCAGGTGATGCCGAAGACCGCGTTGGCCGAGAGAGTGCCCCGCTGGGACAGGTACGCCCCGAGGGCAGCGGCCGTATCCGCCGGCACCGGAGGGAAGATGTTCTCGACTGCGGCGAGGGTCCCGATGGCCCAGTACACCCATGCGTCGGGCAGGCCCAGCAGCCACTGCATCACCTGCTCGAGCAGGTTACGCGCCTCCCAGAGAAGCTATGGCAAACACCTGGAGGCCCTTCCCTCGCCCCACCGAGTCCATCTTCTCGTTGGTCTTGGCCTTGATCGAGACGGCCGTCACGGGCAAGCCGAGCGCGCGCGACACGTTGTCACGCATTGCGTCTATGTGCGGCGCGAGCTTGGGTTCTTCGGTGATCACCGTGACGTCCACGTTCACGATCGTGTAGCTTGCAGCCAGGACACGGCGCTTCACCTCCAGCAGCAGTCGCATCGAGTCGGCATCCTTCCACTGCTTGTCCGTATCCGGGAACAGGCTGCCGATGTCGCCCATTGCGGCCGCTCCCAAGAGGGCGTCGATCACCGCGTGGGCGATCGCATCGCCGTCGGAGTGGCCCTTGAGGCCCTTGGAGTACTTGATCTCCACGCCCCCCAGAATCAGCGGGCGCTTCTCCACAAACACGTGCGAGTCGTATCCGATTCCGAATCGTTGGCGCATGGCTGCATTCTAGCCTTCAGGGCCACCGGCGCAACCGCCGGGCGCGGCCCTGCGTAGAGCCCTTGAGATCCCTTGCCGGGCGTTGTCCCGCAGACCATCGTGATAGCCATGCCACGGGAGCCGGATCACCAGTTTCTCGCGCTGCAGGAAGCGCTCGCCGGCCGCTACTCCCTGGAACGGGAGCTGGGCCGGGGTGGCATGGGGATCGTGTATCTCGCCCGCGAAGTCAGACTCGACCGGCCCGTGGCGCTCAAGCTGCTGCCGCCCACCTTCGCGCTCATGCCCGCCTTGCGCGAGCGTTTCTTGCGCGAAGCCCGCACGGCCGCCGGGCTGTCCCACCCGAACATCGTGCCCATCTTCGCGGTGGACGAGGTGGGCGAGTTCGTGTTCTTCGCCATGTCCTACATCGACGGCGAGACCCTGGGTCAGCGCATCCGCCGCCGCGGACCGCTGTCCTCCTCCGACGTGGCGCGCATCCTGCGCGAGATAGCCTGGGCCCTCGCGTACGCCCACGCCCAGGGCGTGGTGCACCGCGACATCAAGCCCGACAACATCCTGCTGGAGGAGGCATCGGGCCGAGCCCTGGTCACCGACTTCGGCATAGCACACGTGCGCGAGGAGTCGGACAGCGCGACCGCGGGCGAGGTGGTGGGTACGGCTGAGTACATGAGCCCCGAGCAAGCGAGTGGCGAGCCCGTCGACGAGCGCAGCGACATGTACTCCCTCGGTGTGCTGGGATTCTACATGCTCACCGGCTCGCTGCCGTTCGAGGGTCCTTCTGCGCCCGCGGTGCTGGCAAAGCACATCACGCAGCCCGCTCCGCCACTGGGCTCGGTCGCACCCGAGGCTCCGGGTCGTCTGGTGCGCGCCATCGACCGCTGCCTCGTAAAAGAACCCGCCAAGCGCTTCGCCAACGGCGAAGAGCTCGCCGAGGTGCTGGGTCAGTCACTCGAGCTGCGGCGCGACCTGCCCATGCCGCTGCGGCTGTTCGTGAAGCAGAACCGGGAGTCGTTCCGCGCCTCCGGCATCCTGGCGCTGTTCCTCTTCCTGCTCTTCCCCGCCCTGATATCCGCCGTTACGCGGGGCGACCCCACCGGGATCGCCGTCGTGGCCACGATCATCGCGGGATTCGCCATGACACCCCTCGCCATCATGGGCAACATGGGACGGCGTCTGCTCAAGTCCGGTTTCGGCCCGCAGGACGCCCGCGCAGCGCTCAAGGCCGACTTCGAGCGCCACCGTGAGGAGCTGGCGTTCGAGTACGGCCGCAAGCCGACGATCATCGAACGGATCGCGCGCCTGGTCACCTTCGGGGGTGTCGGTGGTTTCCTGGTCGGGCTCGGGGCGCTCGCGGTGGACCCGACCTGGTATGCGGCCTACGGCATCCTGGGACTCTCCATTCCCACGGCGGTGGGTGCCGGACTGCTGGCCGCCAACCGCTACGAGCGGCGCACCGACAGCGGAGCCAGGCGCCGCATTCGTCTTTGGAACTCACGCATAGGGGATTGGTTGTTCAAGCTCGCCGGGATCGGGATCAAGCCGACCGCGCCCGCCGAGGCGGGTGCCTACCGCCGCACCGAGCTCGCCATCGGGATGGCGGCCGACCGGCTGTTCGAAGACCTCCCCAAGGACACGCGCAAGAACCTGAGCGACCTGCCTGAAGTGGTCCGTCGCCTGGAGATCGACGCGCGCAAGATGCGGATGCGGGTCGAGGACCTGAACGCCATGATCGCCAACGTGACCGGAGAGCACGCGCTCAGCCAGCTGCTGATCTCCGACGGCGGGGACGCGCAGGCCAGCGTGGCGCAGCGCAAGAACACGTTGGTGAGGGACCTGACCGCCACGCGCGACGGGGCACAGCAGCGGCTGGCCGACGCCGTGGCATCGCTCGAGACGATCAGGCTCGGGTTGCTGCGCATGCAGGCGGGCAAGGGTGACCTCGACAGCATCACCCGCGACCTCGCCTCTGCAAAGGACGTCTCGGAAGCGGTGGAACGGCTGCTCGAGGGACGCGAGGAGGTGGAGGCGCTACTGGACGAGGAGCAGGCGGGAGCCTAGCGCCCCAGTCCCATCGCGCGCAGCCGGTTCACCGCCTCGCGCAAGGTCTCAGCCTTCTTGCAGAACGCGAACCTGACCAGCGTGCGACCCTGCTCGGGATCGCTGAAGAAACTCGAGCCTGGCACCGACGCAACGCCAATCTCGCTGGTGAGCCACGCCGCAAATTCGTCATCCGCCTTGTCACTGATCTTCGTGAAGTCTGCCAGCACGTAGTATGAGCCTTCAGGCGGCTCCAGCTTGAAGCCGGCGTCCAGCAGCCCGCGGCACAGCAGGTTGCGGCGCTCGCGGTATTCGTCTGCCAGGTTGTCGTAGTACTCCGGCCCCAGCATCTCCAGGCCCACCGCCACCCCTTCCTGCAGCGGCGCCGGCGCTCCGACGGTGAGGAAGTCGTGCACTTTGCGGATCGCCGCGGTGATCTCGGCCGGCGCCATTATCGAACCGACACGCCACCCGGTCACGCTGAATGTCTTCGACGCACCGCTGATCGTGATCGTGCGCAGGCGCATTCCCGGAAGCGTCGCCATGGGAATGTGCTTGCCTTTGTAGTAGATGTGCTCGTAGATCTCGTCGGTTACGGCGTACGCGTCGTACTTGCGGCACAACTCGGCGATGCCCTGCATCTCCTCCCGAGATAACACGCGGCCCGTGGGATTGTTGGGCGTGTTCACGATGATCGCCCGGGTGCGCTCCGTGAACGCCGCCGCCAGCCGCTCCATGTCGATCTTGCCGGTCACCGGCAGCGGCACGAACACCGGCTGCGCGTCACACAGAATGGCGTCCGGTCCGTAGTTCTCGTAGAACGGCTCGAAGACGATCACCTCGTCGCCCGGGTCCACGATGGACATCAGCGTGGTCGCCATCGCCTCGGTGGCGCCGCACGTGATCGTGAGCTCGGTCTCCGGATCCACGGCCAACCCATACCAGTCGCCGTACCGCTGGGCGAGCGCGTCCCGCAGCGACTTCGCGCCCCACGTTATGGCGTACTGGTTCTTGTCCTGGCGAATGGCGAGACGCGCCGCTTCCTTGATCACCTCGGGCGCCGGGAAGTCGGGGAATCCTTGCGCCAGGTTGATGGCGTCGTGCTTGTCGGCGAGCCGGGTCATTCCCCGGATCACCGACTCGGTGAATGTCCGGGTCCGCTGGGCGTGGTGCATTCGTCCGAGCCGAGGCGCTAGGCCTGCGCGACCGCGAGTATCCGCAGCGCCAGCAGCGCCGCGTTCTTGGCGTTGCCGATCCCCACGGTGGCCACCGGGCATCCGGGCGGCAGCTGCGTGATGGCGTACAGCGCGTCCACTCCGCGCAGCGGCCCGACCTCCAGGGGGAGCCCCACCACCGGCAGCTCGGTGAGGGCGGCCACTGCCCCAGGCAGCGCCGCCGCCAGCCCCGCCGCCGCGATGATCACGCGGTATCCCTTCCCCTTCGCCTCTTTGGCGATTTGGGCGGTCTGCTCGGCGTTGCGATGCGCCGACGAGACGACGAAGTCGTATCCCGCTCCCGCCTCGTCGAGCACCTTGAATGCCCCAGCTACCCGCTCGCGGTCGCTCTCCGACCCGGCGATGATCAAGATGTCTTTCTTGGCCATGGTTGCTATGCCGCCACCTCGATGATTGAGTAATCCTGGCGCCGCCGGCGTGGCGTGAAGCCCGCGTCACGAATGTGACGCTCCATCTCCTCCAGCGTCGCCCGGTGTGTAGTGCCGGCCGCCGAGACCACGTTCTCCTCGATCATCAGCGACCCGAAGTCGTTGCACCCGAACCGCAGCGCCACCTGCCCCACCTTGAGCCCCATGGTCACCCACGAAGACTGGAGGTTCGGCACGTTGTCCAGAACGGTGCGCGCTATGGCGATGGTGCGCAGGTATGTCACCGCGTCGGTCTTCGGCGTGCCCTCCATCTCGGTGCGCTCGGGCTGGAGCGGCCACGCAATGAACGCCGTGAAACCCTGGGTGCGCTGCTGCACATCGCGCACGCGCACCAGGTGCTCGATGCGGTCCGCCGGGCTCTCGCCCAAGCCGTACATCATGCTCACCGACGTCTTCATTCCCTGCCTGTGTGCCAGCTCCATGATCTCGAGCCAGCGGTCGGCTCCGGCCTTCTTCCTGGCGACCCGATCCCGCACATCCTGCACCAGTATCTCACCACCCCCGCCCGGTATGGAGTCGAGTCCCGCCGCGCGGAGCTCGCGCATGACCTCTTCCGCACTCATGCGGAAGCGCGTCGCGAAGAAATCTACCTCCGAGGGGGAGAACCCGTGGATGTGGATCGGGTGGTGCTGCTTGACGTACCGCATCAACTCGAGGTACCACTCAAACGGGATGTACGGGTTGTGCCCACCCTGGATGAGGATCTGCACCGCGCCCAAGGACTTCGCCTCCTCGATCTTCTCCCCGATCTGCTCGAACGAGAGTACGTATCCTTCGTCGTGCTTAGGCCGCCGGTAGAACGCGCAGAACTTGCAGTCCGCCACGCACACGTTGGTGTAGTTGATGTTGCGGTCCACGATGTACGTGACGGCGTCACCAGGGTGGAGTTCCTGCCGCCGGCGGTCGGCGAGCGCGCCCAGCTCCAACAGCGGGGCTCGCTCGTAGAGCTCGAGGAACTCGCGAAACTCACCACTCGTTCGATCGATCATGGTCCTCACGCCACCGAGAGGAAGCGCAGGCTCCCGTCCGGCACCACCCCGCGCTGGGCCAGGCGGCGGAAGAACGAGGTGAGCCCTTCGAGATGCCGGTACGAGAGGGCGTAGTCGAGACCGCTCAGGTACTCGCCGCAACGCTCTCTCGGTATGCCCGTGCGCCGGGCCGCCTCGTCCGCCAAACCGTCGAGGTTCGCCAGGCCCCACTCCCGCGACGCAAGCAATGCACGGTGCACTCCCGCCACACCGTCGCGCTCTGCCTCGCGCCGCGCGGCCCACACGGCGAAAACGAACGGCAGGCCGGTCCACTCCTTCCACGCGGAGCCGAGGTCGTAGCGGTAGGGGTAACGCCCATCCGCCGCGAGTAGCAGCGCGGCGTCGCCGATCACCAGTACTCCCTCGTGCGGCAGCTCCTCGAGCTCGGCGAGATCCTGCGCCTCGGTACGCGCCTCTACCAGCGCGGGCCGCACGCGCCACACTTCGTGCGCCAGCAGCTCGAGCAAATGCACCGACGTGCGGGACGACGCGGAGACCAACACGGTGGCCCCGTCCAACTCCCGCGCATCACGCTTGCTGAACAGTGCCACGCTGCGCACCGGGCCGTCGCACGAGATCGCGAGGTCAGGCAGCAGGTGGTAGGCATCGGCGTTGCGCGCGTACTCCACGGCAGAGACCACGGCCACGTCCAACTCGCCGGCCGCCAACAACCCATTCAGCTCGGTCGGCGTGCCGGTCACCAGCTCGGCATCGACCTCGACGATCCCGCGGTCGATGGCTCCGTACACGGGGTAGCAGTTGACGTAGCCGATCCGGCCGAGCCGCATCACGCTCTCCCAGTGCCCACGAGCCGCACCAGCTCCGGACCCGCCGGCGCGCCCAACGCAGAGCCGTCCTCTGCGTCGAAGATCGGATCGTCCGGATCGAACGTGCGCACGGTCTCGTACAGCGAGTTGCGCTCCACCGGCTCCCTGCCCGCCCCCTTGATCAACCGCACCAGCTCACCGTAGGACAGCATCATCGGCGTGTGCGCACCCGCGTCGTGATAAACCCGCTCGTAGACCACGGTACCCTCTACGTCGTCGCAGCCGAAGTTCATCGCCACCTGCGACACAAACGGGGTCACCATGGGCCAGTGCGTCTTCACGTGCGGTACGTTGTCCAGGAAGAGCCGGCCCACCGCGACGTTGAACAGGTCCTCGTAGCCGGTGGTGGCCGTGCCCTCGCGCCCCAGCTCTTCCCCCAGCTGGTTGTGGTCCGGGTGGTACGCCAGCGGAACGTAGGTGAGGAATCCGCCGGTCTCGTCCTGCAGCTCGCGCAGCTGCAGCAGATGGTCGATCCGGTCGGCCGCCGTCTCCACGTGCCCGTACAGCAGGGTGCAGTTGCTGGGTATTCCCATCCCGTGAGCCAGGCGGTGCACCTCGATCCACTCGTCCGCGATCAGCTTGCGGTCGGCAATGGTGCTGCGCACCGCCTCGCTGAACACCTCGGCTCCGCCGCCCGGCAAGGAGGTGAGACCAGCCTCCTTTAGCTCCCGCAGCACCTCCTCAAAGGTCGTCCTCTCGATGCGGGCCAGGTGGGCGATTTCCACGGCCGTTAGCGCCTTGATGTGGACGCCCGGATGACGCTGCTTGAGGCCGCGCATCAGGTCCGTGTAGTAGGACAGCCTGAGCTTGGGATGCAGCCCGCCCACGATGTGGAACTCCGTGGTGGGGCCGTGCCGCGCCGCCTCTGCCTCGGCGAACACCTCGTCCAGCGAGCGCGTGTAGGAACCCTCCTCCTTCGGCAGCCGCGCGAAGGAGCAGAACACGCACACGTTGCGCAGGATGCACACGTTGGTCGGATTGATGTGCTGGTTCGCCGAGAAGAAGACGCGGTCCCCGTTGGCCCGCCGGTTGGCGTGGTCGGCGAGCGCGCCGATCCCCAGGAGATCGGAGCTCTGGTACAGCGTGATGCCTTCGTCCCGCGTGAGTCGCTCGCCCGCCTCGACCTTTTCGGCAATCGGGAGGAGCCGAGGGTCGTGGACGAGTTCCTCCAGGCTCATGCGCCGCGGCGCCCTAGCGCGAGGGTCACGTTGTGGCCGCCGAAGCCGAACGAGTTGGTGATGGAGGTGTCGACCGCGCGCTCCAGCTTCACGTTGGGCGCGCAATTGAGGTCGCACTCGGGATCCGGAAAGTCGTTGTTGATGGTGGGCGGAATGACACCCTCTTCCATCACCATGAGGGTGATGGCGGCCTCCAGCGCGCCCGTCGCTCCCAGCAGGTGGCCGGTCATGGACTTGGTGGAATTCATCACCAGCTCGTAGGCGTGGTCGCCAAACAGAGCCTTCACCGCCTGCGTTTCGGCGATGTCGCCGTGGGGCGTCGAAGTGCCGTGCGAGTTGATGTACTGGACGTCGCTCGGCCCGAGGTTCGCGTCCTCGAGCGCGGCCGCCATGGCGCGCCGCGCCCCTTCCCCACCGGGAACCGGCTGCGTCATGTGGTGCGCGTCGGCACTCATGCCGTATCCCAGTACCTCGCCCCGGATGGTCGCACCGCGGGATCGGGCGCTCTCCAACGACTCCAAAATCAGGATGCCGGCCCCGTCACCCATTACGAAGCCATCCCGCTCCTTGTCGAACGGCCGCGATGCCTTCTCCGGCTCGTCATTGCGGGGCGACAGCGCCTTCATGTTGGCGAAGCCGGCGATTGCCAGTGGGGTGACCGCTGCCTCCGCCCCACCCGTGATCATCATATCGGCCCCGCCCGACTGGATGAGACGATACGACTCACCCAGCGCGTGCGCCGATGATGCGCATGCCGACACGGTGCAGTAGTTGGGCCCCCTCGCTCCATACTTGATGGAGATGAGCCCGGAGCCCATGTCGGGAATGAACATGGGCACGAAGAAGGGAGACACGCGCTTGTACCCCTTCTGGATCGAGATACGGCACTGCTCCTCGAAGGTGTAGATTCCCCCGATGCCGCTGCCAATCAGGACCCCGGTGTTATCAGGATCCGGCAGCGTGCCGTTCAAGCCGGCATCGTGCAGCGCCTCCTCGGTCGCCGCCATGGCGTAATGCACGAACCGGTCGGACCGCTTGACCTCCTTGCGGTCCATGTAGTTCAGGGGATCGAAGTCCTTGACCTCGCAGGCGAAACGCACGTCCATCTCGGACGGGTCGAATCGCTGGATGGGACCTGCACCGGACTTCCCGGCGACGAGATTCTCCCAGGTGTCAGCTACGGTGTTGCCGAGCGGGGAGACTACGCCGAGTCCGGTAACGACGACGCGGCGCTTCAAGCCGTCACGATCCCATCTTGTCGTGGAGGTACTTCAGAGCGTCCCCCACGGTACGCAGCTTCTCGGCTTCCTCGTCGGGGATATCGATGTCGAACTCCTTCTCGAACGCCATCACGAGCTCGACGGTATCCAGGCTGTCTGCTCCCAGATCCTCCATGAAGCTCGCATCCGCCGCCAGCTTCTCCCGCTCGACACCCAGCTCTTCGGCGATGATGTCCTTTACCTTGCCTTCGAGTTCGCTCATGTCGGTCATCTTTACGTTTCTCCGATCAGTGTTCGTTACATGACCATGCCGCCGTCCACCACCAGGACGTGGCCCGTAATGTAGCTCGCCAGGTCGGATGCAAGAAAGAGGACGGCGCTGGCGATATCCTCTGGCTGTCCGAGGCGCTGCAGCGGGATCTCCTTCTGCAGGGCCTGGCGGACCTCATCCGACAGCTTCTTGGTCATCTCCGTGTCGATGAACCCCGGGGCGACGGCGTTCACCAGCACGTTGCGGCTGGCCAGCTCCCGGGCGATCGACTTGGTGAATCCGATGACGCCAGCCTTGGACGCCGAATAATTCCCCTGGCCGGCGTTCCCGCGAATGCCCACCACGCTGGAGATGTTGATGATTCGCCCGGCGCGGCGCTTCATCATCCCCCGGGCGACCTGCTTGGTCGCGACGAAGGTGCCCCGCAGGTTCACCTTGAGCACCAAATCCCAGTCGTCCTCGCTCATGCGCATCAGCAGGCCGTCGCGGGTGATGCCCGCGTTGTTCACCAGGATGTCGATCGGCCCGAGTTCCTGTTCGACGGCCGTCACGGCCTCCTCGACCTGCTTGGCGTCCGACACGTCGCCGGCCACCCCGAAGGTCTTCCCCTTCCCCTTGAGGGTGGCGGCCGCCTCCGGCGCGGCCTGCAGATCGCTCAGGGCCACGTGGGCTCCGGCCTGGTACAGCGCCTGCCCGACGGAGTACCCGATACCGCGCGCCCCGCCGGTGACCATTGCCACCTTGCCCGTGAGATCGATGCTCATGCGTGCTGCTCCAGAAACTGGTTGACTTGATCCACCGTGCCGAGCGCCACCGAGGGCGCACCCTTTACGATGCGGCGTAGCAGCCCGCTCAACACGGCGCCCGGGCCCACTTCGACGAACGTCGCCTCGCCCACCTCGTCCGCCGCACGCCGCATCGACTCTACCCACCGCACCGGCGCCGTGAGCTGGTCCCCCAGCAGGCGGCGCGCCGTGGCCGCGTCGCGCACCGGCTCGGCGGTCGCGTTTGCGATCACCGGAAAGCTCGGCTCGGTGAACGCGACCTGCTCGAGCTCCCGCCGCAGCCCCGCCGCCGCCGGCTCCATCAGTGGCGAGTGGAATGCCCCGCTCACCTTGAGGGGCAGCACCCGCTTGGCCCCGGCCTGCTTGAGCAGCGCGCCGGCCCGCTCCACGGCCCCGGGGTCACCGGAGATCACCGATTGGTCGGGGGCGTTGAGGTTGGCAGCTACGGCCACCTCGGCGCCGTCGCTCGCCTCCCCGCACAGCGCGGCCACCTGCTCGGACTCGAGCCCGATGACCGCCGCCATGGTGCCCGGGCGCTGCTGCCCCGCCTCGAGCATCAGCTCACCGCGGCGGCGCACCAGACGGGCCGCATCGGTGGGCGCCAGCGCCCCCGCCGCCACGTAGGCGCTGTACTCTCCCAGGGAGTGCCCCGCGCCGGCAACCGGCTGCAGAGCCTCACCCACCACCGCGTGCGCCGCCAGCGAATGCGTGAGGATTGCCGGCTGGGCGTTGTGGGTCAGCGTGAGCTCGTCTTCCGGGCCTTCCCACATGAGCTGCGAGAGGCTCACCCCGAGCGCCTCGTCCACCGCCTCGAACACCTCGCGCGCGGCCGGGAAGCTCTCCGCCAGGTCCTTCCCCATCCCCACCTTCTGCGCCCCCTGCCCGGGGCACAGCAGCACTGCCCTTACCACCGAACCAGCTGGCTCGCCCAGGTGAAACCGCCGCCGAACGCCACGAACAGCACCAGCGAGCCCTCCTTGATGCGGCCCTCGCGCACGCACTCGTCCAGCGCGATGGGAATCGACGCTGCCGACGTGTTGCCGTAGCGGTCCACGTTGACGTAGACCTTGTCCATCGGCACGTGGGCGTGCTTGGCCGTGGCCTCGATGATGCGGATGTTGGCCTGGTGGGGAATGAGGACGTCCACCTCTTCCGCGCTCACCCCGGCCTGCTCGAGCGCCTTGATGCAGGCGTCGGCCATGGAGCGCACCGCGTTCTTGAACACCTCGCGGCCGGCCATCCTGATGAAGTAGGTGCGGTCCTTGAGCATCTGCTCGTCCGGAGGATGGTTGCCACCGCCCCCCGGCCGGTACAGCAGCTCGCCCAGCCGTCCGTCGGTCTTCAGATATGTCGAGAGAATGCCGCGCTTGCCGTTGCTCGTGGGTTGCACCAGCGTGGCTCCGGCGCCGTCCCCGAACAGCACCGACGTGGTGCGATCAGTGTAGTCAGCGATCTTCGAGAGCCGGTCGCCGCCCACGACCAGCACGTTCTCGGCCTGGCCGCTGGCGATCATCCCCTCGGCGACCGACAGGCTGTAGAGGAAGCCGCTGCAGGCGGCAGCGACATCGAACGCCGCCGCGTTGTTGGCCTCGAGCTCCGCCTGGATATCGCACGCCGTGGCGGGCAGCAGGCGATCGGGGCTCGCCGTGCCCAGCACGATGCCGTCCACGTCGAGCGGCGTGAGCCCGGCATCGTCCAATACCTGGCGGCACGCGGCGGCGCCCATGTAGGCCAGCGTCTCGTGCTCCTCGGCGATGCGGCGCTCACGGATGCCGCTGCGCTCGCGGATCCACTCGTCCGAGGTGTCGAGGATGCTCTCGAAGTAGGCGTTGTCGAGGATCTTGGCGGGCGTGTAGCGGCCCGTGCCCACGAGCTGCGCGATCGGTCGTTTCATACGGCTGCCCCGTCGCCGGCCATCTCGGCAGCGATGTGCTGTGTGAGGTGCACCTTCACGGCCTGCACGGCCACGAAGATGGCGTTCTTGATGGCCCGGGCCGGCGAGCTCCCGTGGCAGATGATGGCCACACCCCGCACACCCAACAGAGGCGCGCCGCCGTACTCCGAGTAGTCGAGGATCTTGAACACGCGACCCATGCCCGGGCTCTGCAGCAGCTCGGGCTCGATCTCCCGCTCCAGGAAGCCGGCGAACAGGTGTGCCACCGTCTCGTAGAACTTGAGGAGCACGTTCCCCACGAACCCGTCGCACACCACTACGTCCAACTCGCCGTGCAGGACGTCGCTCCCCTCGACGTTCCCCACGAAGTTGAGCTGTTGATCGCCCTTGAGCAGCGCGTGGGTCTCCCGCACCGCCTCGTTCCCCTTCTCTTCTTCCTCGCCGATGTTCAGCAGCCCCACGGTCGGATTGTGGCGTCCCAACACGTCGCGGGCGTAGACCGAACCGATGTGTGCAAAGCCCCTGAGCTCGCGCGGCTTGCAGTCGATGTTGGCTCCCGCGTCGAGCACCAGCACCGGCTTGGACGCCGTGGGAAACAGCGCACCGATCGCGGGCCGCTCCACACCCTGATGCAGGCCGAGCAGCAGCGCGCTCCCCGCCATGACCGCACCGGTGTTCCCGGCCGAGATGAAGGCATCGGAATCGCCGGACTTGAGCCGCTCGAGCCCGACGCGGATGGACGACTTGCGTTTTCCCCGGATGGCCTGGAGCGGCTTCTCGCCCATGCCGATGAGCTCCGAGGCATCGATGACGCTAATGCGCCCCTCCGGCACATCGAACTGCGCGAGCGCTTCCTCGACCTCGCCCTGACGGCCCACCAGCTGGATCTCGCACGAATCGGGCAGCGCGCGCGCCGCCTCGACGGCCCCGGTCACCGGGACGATCGGGGCGCGGTCGCCTCCCATCGCGTCCAGACCGATGCGGATCACGCTAGGCCTCCTCGACCTCCACGCGTCGCTTGTCGCCGTAGTAACCGCAGCTGGGGCACACGTGATGCGGCCGCCGCGGGTCCCCGCAGCGGGGGCACGGCTGCAGCGCCGTGGCCTTCGCCTTCTGGTGCGTGCGCCGCTTGCGCTTGCGCGTCTTCGATGTACGTCGCTTCGGGACTGCCATCTCTACTCCTCGTCGTTGGTCAACCGCTGCTTCAGCTCCTCCAGGGCCCCCCAACGGGGATCAGCCTCCGGGCGGCACGAGCAGCGGCCGTCGTTCAGGTCTTTGCCGCACTGCGCGCAGAGGCCTTTGCACTCCTCGCGGCACACCACGAACTCGGGCACCGCCAAGATCAACTCCTCGCGCACCATGGTGCTCAGGTCGAGCTCCCCTGCCTCGGGCGACACGGCGTAGGCCAGCTCGTCCTCGGCCGGGTCCTCCGTGTACAGGGCTCGCACCTCCGCATCTAACAGCACCGCGACGTCCGCCAGACAGCGCCGGCAAGTCGCGGCGAGCGCGCTCCTTAAGCGACCGTGCCAGTAGTAGCGACCGCCCCCGCTCTCCATGAGGCGCCCGCGAATCTGTACTGGTTCCGCGAGCACGAAATCCACGTCCACAAAGAGCGGGTCGTCCGCGGGGACGTCCGCAGTTGTCTCTATGGGACCTTCGTGCAGCGCGCGTAGTTCGACGCGCAACATAGCCGTTAAACCTATTCGGGACCTAGACTTGCGTCAACGCGCCGCGGCGCCCCACAGCCGCTCGATGTCGCTCTCCGCAAAGAAGAAGGCGACCTCGCGCGCAGCGTTCTCGGGAGAGTCGGACGCGTGAATGGCGTTGCGCTCCTTGTTCTCGGCATAGAGCTGCCGCACGGTGCCCGCGGCGGCCTCGGCCGGATCGGTCGCGCCGATTACCGCGCGCAGATGGTTCACCGCGTCGTCCCGCTCCAACACCATCGGGACGCAGGGACCGGACGTCATGAACGCCACGAGGGAGCTGTAGAACGGCCGCTCTTTGTGCACTTCGTAGAACGCCTCGGCCTCGGTTTGCGAGAGGCGCATCAGCCTGGCGGCTCGGACCACGAAGCCGGCGTCCTCGAGGTGGGCCAGAATCTTCCCCGTCTTCCCGTTGCCGACGGCGTCCGGCTTGATGATTGCGAGGGTGTGCATCGTCGGTATCAGTTCAGTTCGATCGTTATCGACCAGGGACCTCATACGAGCAGCCCGCAACCCGCTTGCCGGCGGGCCCCCGCCAGGGGCCCCTCGAGCAGCGAATTGCGGACCGCGAAATCTAACACCTCGGTCCAGGGAGCGAGACAGCGCCCCTAACTCATTACTGCACAACCAGTTATAGAGCCGTCTCGCGGCGAGCAGCCGCCAGGCAGCGCTACCACACCCCGGCGCCGAACTCCAGCACGTAGGTGAGCTTGTCGATGTCGAAGAACCCGTAGTTCTTGATCCCCACACGTGCACCCCAGAAATCGGTGAACGGGAGGAACTTGAGCGGCGTGTGCCCCAGATTCGCGCGGAACTTGAGCCCCGTCTCCAGCACGAACCACCACTTCTTCACCGAGAGGTCGGGATCGTCGGGATCGTCCTCCACGTCGTGCTCGGCGCCGGCTCCGAAGTAGGTGTCGACCCAGCGCGACGCCGACGGCGTGAACATCAGCTGCCAGCCGAAGTCGCGGAGACCCGTGTCCTTGAGGTAAATGCGGTGCACGATGAAGCCACCGCTGGTGGACTCCTCGAGGTTCTTCACGATGAAGAAGGGGAACACGAACGAAACGCCGATGTCGCCGTCCGCCATGAACGCTATGGAAAGAGACCGCACGACCTGGCCCGCATCGAGCCATCGCCTGAACTGGTTGACGCTGGTCATTTCCTTCACCGTGGGCCAGTTCGGCACCTCCTTGTCCTTGAAGAAGTTCTCGAGGTGGTGCGGATCGCCCACGGCCATTTCGGTCGGCGGGAAGGGTCGCAGCTCGTACATGACGTACTCACCCTCGCGGAACCGCCGGTCGACGGCCGGCCACAGGGGACTGTCATCGGGGAGCGGCGGCTGGATACGGTGCTCCGGTTGCCGAACCTTGGTCATCCAGCCCTGATACCCGCCCGTAGCCAGCGTGCCGGTGCGCATGTTGTCGCGGATGCCCCAGGCGTCGTTCACGTGCCGGCTCACATCGTACCCGGGCGTGAAATACCCATCGGCGTTCTTGTCGGTCGCGAGGGCGTGCTTGCCCTCCTCGACGAGCAGCGTCATGGGGAACTTGGAGTCCTGGTCCGTATCCGAGACGTTCCAGAACCATACGATGCCGTGCGCCTTGGCCTTCACCACCGTGACGACGAGGATGTAGGTCGGATCGGGAACCCCATCTTGGTTCCTGTCGCACACCCCCTCGTGGCTCTCCAGGATGTAGTTATTGGTGCTGCGGAACACGACCGCGCGGAACTCGGCGCCCTCAATGTCGTGCACGTGGGCACCGATACCTTCCTCCGAGCTGAAGTAGGCGTAGTAGTGCATCCGGAAGCCGATCGTGCGCTCCAGGTCCACCAGCGCGTTCCCAGGGTTCGCAGAGTCCCGCACCAGAGTTGGGGTATCGTCCTCGATGAATCCCTCCACGCCCTCCCTCACCGTGATCATGTCGTCGAACAGGTAGTACACCACCGGCCGGTCGTCCGGGGGCGTCTCGAACGCAAAAGTCTCCGGAATGCGGATGTCCTCGCCCTCCGTGCGCCCCAACAGCGGCTCGTCGGGCGAGAACCAGAAGACCGGGGCCATGTACGACGCGACCTCCTCCAGCGTCATCCGGCGCCGCGTGCCCCACCACACTGCCCCCGGGACGTCGCTGAAGTCACAGGCCTGCTGCACGGCACCTACGGGGGTGGGCCTGCCGGACAGCGCCGTCTGGGCCGCGAGCGGGTTCGGGATGGAAACGGCCCCAACGGCAGTCAGGGCCGCGACCGTGAGAAGGCTGCTACGCAGAGCGCGTTGCGTCATTGGGAGCTCCGTCGCCAGTGTGGTTCGGCAATGTCAAGGGAGGCCATCTAGCTGAATGAGAATAAACTCGCTGTCGTCGGGCTGTCCACTGTCCACGTGGCGCCCCAACCCGAACGGGTAGTTGTTGTCGTTGATTATCGCGAGGACGCCGCCGTCGAGCGCAATGAGTGCCTCGGTGGTCTCGTACGGGAAGGTGAACCGCCCCGTGCCCGACCCGGAGAGGTTATCGGGATCGGCGATGTCCAGCAGATCGACGATCTCCCGCTTCGCCAGGAATCCGTCGCCGTCCACCTGATCCGGCTCCACGAAGAAGACCTTCTTGTGCCGCGCTGCCGGTCCCTGCCCTCCGTCGCGCTCGATGACCAGGAAGCCCCCGTCTACTACCGTGAACTCGGTGACTCCCACACCGAGCGAGTCCATGCGGTACCGGTATGGCGGCGCGTAGGAATCGGAGTGGGTGTATGCCTGCTCACTCAAGTCGTAGACGTAGATGTTGAGCTGGCCTTCCTGGCCGCGGAGCGAATGTTCCAGCATCGGGTACATCGTCTCTCCGTCGGCACTCAGTGCCATCCCCTCGAACCCGCCGCTGCGCGGCAAGTTGGGCTCGTCGTCGCCCAGCAGCGGATGTTGCGGCGTCCACACCCCGGGCAGCGGGATGGGTGGCTCGAGCAGCTTCCCGGTCGAGTCGGTGTGCAGCAGGAACGGGCCGAACTCGTCGCCGAAGTAGAAGGTGCCGTCCGCCACGCGGCGGAACGACTCCACGTCGAAGTCGGCTCCCGTCAGGAGCCGACCCTCGCGAATTGCGGGATCGACCGGAATCCTACTCCCCGGGTACCGCTCGAGGTCCGCCGTGACGGTGAACGCGATATGACGGTCGGGGTCACGCAGCAGGAAGGCCGACTCGACTTCGATGGTACCGGACCCTCCGCTGCCGGTGCGGAAGTCCGGCCGCAGCTCGTACACGCGCAGCAGGAAGTCCGGGGAGTTCTCCTTCGTCCCGAAGCCGTTGTCGGCGAGGGCGAGGTAAGAGCCGTCGCCGTTCGCGAGCAGCGCGGAGAAGCCCTGCACCGGCTGGCGACTCTCGAACGGCGGCACGCGACCGTTGGCGGGCTGGATGAACTGCCCAGAGGTCGGACCGGGCACGAAGTGATCGGCCGGGAGGGTGGCGAGCCCAACGAGTGTCGGCTCCGGAGACTCGTCGCAGCCGGTGAGCAAGAACGCAGCGGCGACCGAGACCGTCACGGCCTCGATCAGCCGCTTCATGTTGTCCTCAGTCGTCGATCTTCTCGTAGTCGAACTTCTGCCCGCCGACCGACGCCTCGTACATGAGCCCGCCCTTTGTGGCGGTGACCACGGCGACGCCACCGTTGTACCCCAGGTCGGCCGAAGCTCCGGCGCTCAGCGCCACCGCCGAGACCCCCGCGTCGAACTCGAAGTTGCCGCGCGTGAAATCGTCGAACGCGGTCTGGTCCTTGAAGAACACCACCTCCATGAACTCCTGCCCGCCGAGCTGGAAGCCGACGGTGACCGCCGTAAGGGTCACCTTCCCCACGAGCTCGCCCCGCTCGTACACGAGCCCCTTGCCGCGCGCGCCGCCGATCCCGATGGCACCCTTCCCCACCGACGGAAACACGGCGTAGCCGTGCGCTTCCTCGAACCACGCCTGCATGCCGGGGTCGCCCTCCTCGAACTTGGCGATCGTCTCGGCGACGTCCTCCTCCGACTGCGCGCTCACGGGCGCGCTTACCAGTGAGATACTGACCAGCGCCAGCATTACAGCTGCAGCAAACCGCATCATTTCCATCCTTCTCGGTAGTGGGTTACATCGTTAGTTACAGCGTGACCGTCACCGCCACCAGCAAAGATAGCGTCGGGTCGTTCACAAGAGCCATCACGGCGCCGGTGCCTCCTCGGCTTCATCCTCCGCCTCCTCGATCTCCGTCTCATCCACCGGCGTCCAGCCACCTCCCAGGGCCTTGTACAGCTGCACCAGCGAAGTGTGCCGCAGCTGGAGTGTCTCGGACGCCTGCAGCTGGGCGCTGAACAGTGAGCGCTGCACTTCCAGCACCTCCAGGTAGCTGGTCCAGCCGCCCTGGTAGCGGATCCACGACAGCTCGGCTGCGCTCGCAGCGGCATCGACCTGGCTTCGCACGTAGCCGTACTCCGACTCGTAGCGCTGCACCGCCACCATCGCATCCTCCACCTCACGGAAGGCGTTGAGCACCGCCTGCTCGTAGCTGTGCAGCAGCTGCTGGGTGCGGGCGACCTCGATCTCGACCCGGCGCTGGTTCTTCCCCGAGTTGAACAACGGCGCGATGAGGTTGGCGCCCAGGCTGAGGAAACCGGTGGTGATGCTCGCGAAGCTCGCTCCCATGTCGGCGGACATGGTGAACGAGGGATACTTGATGGCCTCCGCCGACCCGATGCGGGCCGTCTGCGCCGCGAGCTGGCGTTCTGCGGCCAGCACGTCCGGCCGGCGCTCCAGCAGCTCCGAGGGAAGCCCGGCCGGCAGGTCGGGGGGAAGTACCTGGTCCTGCAACGCGATCCCCCGCTCGATGTCCATCGGGGGCTGTCCCAGCAGTACGCTGATCGCGTTCTCGGTCTGTACCCGCAGCCGCTGGAACGATTCGACGGCGGCCTGCGCCCCGGCGAGCTGGATCTCGGCCTGGTTCACGTCCACCTCCGTGACCACGCCCGCGTCGAACCGCGCCCTGATGATGTCCGCGCTTTCGCTGCGCGCCTCGACGGTGGCTTCCGAGACGGCCAGCCGGTTGTCCAGGTCGCGCAGCACCAGATAGAGCTCGGCTACCTGGGCTACCAGGGCGATGGTCACGCTGCGGTATGCCTGCTCGCTGGCCAGATACTCGTTGAGCGCCGCCTCGTTGGCGCGCCGGATGCGCCCGAACAGATCGACCTCCCAGAACACGCTGCCCGCCAGTACGCCGCTCGCCGTGAGCTGGTCGTCCTCGGTGTTGCCGTCGAGCGTGCCCCCGGCCACGCCGTCCACGAACGGGTAGAGGTCGGCCCTGGAGAAGCCCACCGCCGCACGGGCCTCCTCGATGCGCGCCAGCGCGACCTGGAGGTCCTTGTTGTTCTCCAGCGCGGTTGTGATGAGGTCCTGGAGCACGGAATCCCGGTACAGCTCCCACCACCGCAGGTCGGCGACGGACTCCACCGGCGGGATCTCCGCGCGCGCACTGTCGCTCAGCGTCGTGTCCCCACGGTACGCGACTTGTTCGGGCGTAGCGGGCCGTTCGTAGTTGGGCCCCACCAGGCAGCCGCCCAGCAGGGTCGCTCCGAGAACGAGTAGGCTAAGGTGTCGCATGGTTGGTCTCCGATTGACCTCTGAGACTCCTGACCGCGGCGAACGCCACGATCAGGTAAACAGCGGCGGCGGTAATCTGCAGCACCCGGGTCCAGGCCTTCCCACCCGCCTCGCCGTACGCGCTCGTAGTGGACAACACCACGAGCAGCACCGTCGAGAAGGCCATGCCGAACAGGGGTGCCGTGGGCGCGCCCGAGAAGAGCCGGGTGCCGAATGCCAGGCCCAGCAGCAGAGTGAGGATGATGAGGAACCCGTACTCCGGGATCATTACCAGCAGCTCGAACATGATGATCGCCGCTATCCCGCCTATCGCGTTGCCCACGATCATCGCCTTCGCGGCCTTGTGGCCCGTCGCCACGTCGGGCTGCATGCTGAGCAACGCGACGTAGACGAGCACCACGATCGAGGTGAGCCCCATGTACAGGTACAGCGCCATCAGGGGAAACACGACAATCGTTCTTACCCAGGCGCTCTTGATGCACTCGGCGGGTGACGGCGGGGCGGGACGCTTGCCCGGACTCGCCTCGCCTGGCGGGGCGTACGGCTCGTCGCTGGCGGGATCGGGAATCAACGCGTACGCAAGCCACACCACGACCATCGCACCCGCTGCACCCACGGCCAATCCCTGCGCCACCGCGATGGCGAGATCCATGGACTGGAGGGCCACCACGGGGATCACCGTCACCGCGATCATGAGAAACGTGGTCAGGAGCGGTGGAGCCCCACGGGCGTTGCGGTTGTACAGCAGGAAGAGAAGCAGAAACTCGACGAGCAGGAACACGGCCGGGTAGACGAGCAGCGTGGCGCTAATCAACACCCCGAAGGCACCGGCCAGGGCCACGATTCCGACGAAGCCGGCCATCGCCTTGGGAGCGGGACATTTGGCCGGCGGCGCGAAGAAACTGAGCGCGAGGATGGGCGTGAGGAAGGAAAGCTGCCAGTCGATGCCCATCGCCAGCGCTACGGCGAGCGTGCTGCCCACCGCGTAGCGGAAGACGCGCACCAGCCTGAGGTCGGCCCGCCACGCCGCGAGCGTGCCGCTCGCCGCCCCGGCCTCAGCGGACATACGAGAGCAGGCTCACCAGCCGCAGTCGCAGCCAGGCGATGGGATTCAACACGAAGTTGCGGCTCGTGTAGACCACCACGTTGGCCTGCCCGCCCACCCGCTTGTACCCCACTGCCTCGCCTTCGTCGAACGCGATGATCACCGCGAATCGCTGTGGATCGCGCAGCCAGCCCCGGGCCTGCGAGACCTCACCGAGCTCGCCGCGGGAGCCGCCGTCTCCGGTGCTCACGCCGAACCCGATGCTGCGCACCGAGCCGCGGAAGATGCGGCCCGGGGCCACGTCCAGCGCCAGCTCCACCCGGTCACCGATCTCCATGTTGCCGATGTTGTTCTCGCGCATGTCGGCCTGGATCCAGACATCGCGCACCGACACGAAGGTGCCCACCGGCTGACCCGCTGCGGCCCAGAAGCCGAGGTCGATCGTGAAGTTCTCGATGCCCCCGTGTGACGGAGCGATCAGCGTGCTGAACACCCGGTCCAGTTCCGCCTGCTCCAGCGCCGCGATGGCGGAGCGGATGCGAGGGTTGGCCGGTCCCTCGATCCCGAGCTGCTCCTGCGCGCGGGCGAGCTCCGCCCGCGCCGCGGCGAGCCTCTCCTGAGCCGACGAAAGCGAGGTCTCGGCACGATCCCGGTCGGCCTGGGACAGCGCTCCCGGATTCAGCTGCTGAATGGCCTCGACGCGGTTGAAGTTGCGTTGCGCCCTGTCCAGCGAGGCCTCCGCCACGCCAACGCCTGCCACCGCTGCCTGCACAGACGCACTCTGCGCACCCATCTGCTGAAACGCATCGTCCAGGGCGGCCTGCGCGGACTGGACCGCGATGTCGAACGGTCGCTGGTCGAGTTGGAGCAGCGTGTCGCCCTCTTCCACGACCGAGTGAAGCCGCACGTCCAGCCGCGTCACATAACCCGGCACCCGGGGTGTCAGCGGCACGACGAGGCCTTGCACACGCGCCTGCGTCGTGTAAGGCGTGATGCGGTCGGCCAGCACGTACCAGACGAAGAAGACGAACGCCACCCCCAGCACGGTCAGTGTGACCCGGTGCGCGGGGTCGCGCGCCCAGCGCTTGAACCGCTCGAGCTTGCTCAACGCGTTCTCGTTCATGACGCCCCTCAGCCTCACCTCACCGTGCGGTCATTCCGCTTGCCTCCCACTCAACCCGCAGCCGCATTCTCACCGCCCGACGCAGCGGCCATCCAGGCCTTGAAGAGCTCGTACCCGATTGCCAGCACCACCGCGCCCACGAACAGTCCGATGATGCCGTGCAGGATGACGCCGCCGATGGCGCCGATCAGGATGACCGGCATCGGTATGTCCACACCCCGCCCCAGGAATATGGGCTTGAGGAAGGTGTCACTAACGCTCACGATGAGGGCCCAGATCGCGAAGATCACGGCCGCGACCATGCTGTCGGCAAGCGTGAAGTACCATGCCAGCACGGGGCCCAATACCACCAGCGGGGGAAGCTGAACCACCGCCAAGACCAACACCAGAACCGTCCAGATACCCCAGCCCGGAATCCCCGCGAGGAACATCCCCAGTCCCGCCGCCAGCGCTTGCACCGCAGCCACACCCAACACGCCCTGAGCCACGCTGCGTATCGTGGCGGTCATGGTGCCCACGAGGCGCTCTCCCCTGGCACCGCCCAGACGACGGGCCAGCGCTAGTGCCGCCCGGTGTTCGCCCTCCACGAACGTGACCATGAAGCCGGCAATGATCAACGCGAGGATCGTGAGCAGCAAGCCGCCCGCCAGCCCACGGCCCGTGTCGAGCACCCAGCTGCGCGCCTTCTGGACTTGCGGTTGATACCGCTCCCTGGCCGTGCTCAGGTTGGCGTGAGCGGCGTCCCACGCGGCGTAGACCCGCTCCCCAACCACCGGCCACTCCCGCACGCTCTCCTTCGGGGCCGGTACCGTGATAAGGCCTTCGTCCATGCGCTGATCCAGCTCGATGGCGCTGCGGACCACCGAGTCGGTCACCTGGTAGGATGGGATGACGATCAACGCGATTGCCAGCAGAGTGAACAGCAACGCCGTGAGGCCACGGCGTCCTCCCATCAGGTCGGCCGCCTTGGAGAACAGCGGGAAGATCGCCACCGCTATGATGCCGCCCCACATGATGGGCATGAGGAAGGGCGAGAAGATCTTGAAACACCATACGATGAGCGCGCCGACGATAACCAGGCGAATGCCGACTTCCAGCGAGATATCGAACGCCTTCTTCTCTTGGCTCAAAGAAGCGGTAGCGGCCATTGTTGCTCCTTGTAGTTCGGTTTGTTTCGCGCCTGCGGAGCGTCGAGCCTCAGCTTCCTGCGCCCTCCTGCCTCGCGAACCGCGCGCTCAGCGGAGTGGCCGAGATGCCGTGGGCGACGACACTGATGATAACCGTCACGGCCACCGCCAGCGAGATCACCTCTCCGCCGGGAAGGTCGGCCTGTGCCACGATGATCGCGAACACGATGCTCGCTAGCCCACGCGGGCTTTCGCAATTCTTGTCTTCAGGGAACTCCCGGGAGGAGCGCGCTACCGCCCCAGCAGCCGCCTTACGATATCCCCGCGGTCGAGGAACCCCACCAGCTTCCCTTCGCTCACCACCGGGAACCGCTCGATGTCGCGGTTGAGCATCATCGTCGCTACGTCAGCCAGTGTCTGATCCTCGGAGATGCACAGCACGGTCCGGTCCATCACGTCGCGCACAGGAAGGGTGTGCGGATCGGTGATGCCCTCGCCGCCGCGCGGCGCCTGACGGAACTCCCCGCTGCTGAGTCGCTTCACGTACATCGGCAAGAGGTTCCGCAGCAGCTCCTGGTGTGTGATCACCCCGAGCACCTCGTCGGTCTCGGACACGACCGGCAGCGCGATCACGTCGTGCGCCACCATGAGGCGGGCCGCCTCACCCAACGGTGCGTCCGGCTGTACCGAGAGGCGCCGTCGCACCATCACGTCGCGCACGCTGAGGTAGGCGGGCAGCGTGAGATCGGTGAATGCCTCGGCCTCGATAATGTCCTCGGGCTTCTTGGCGGAGAGAATCGCATCCACCACCTCGTGCCGGCTCAGCGCCCGTGCGAAAGCGCTCAAGGCACGCAGGTGGGCATTGCTCTCCCGGGGCGGCGCCACGAGCAGGATGACGATGCGCGACTCCTTCTTCTCACCACCCTCGGAGCGCACCGGCTTCTTCGCCACGCCGAGCGCCACGGCATGGTCGCTGACCGCTTCCGTCCGATAGTGCAGCAGGAAGGCCTGCCCGACCGGCACGATCTCCCGGGGCAACGCGCCGCCCACGAGCTCGCGCAGCTCGTCAGGCTCGGTCGCGACCCCGGAGTCAATCAGGGTTTCGGCCAGCTCCAGGGCCGCGTCCTTGAGCGACGTGGCCGTGAGCGGCACGACCACACGCTCGGAGGCCAGTAACTCGATCAGCTTCATGCCGCCACTCCCTGCGCCTTGAGCAACTCGACGACCTCGGCCGGCCGATCCATCACTGCGATCCCGGCCGCCGCGAACGCCGCCATCTTCTCCTCGGCAGTGCCGGAGGAGCCCGAGATGATCGCACCCGCGTGCCCCATGCGCCGCCCCGGCGGCGCCGTGCGCCCCGCGATGAAGCCCACCACGGGCTTGCTCACGTGGTTGGATACGTACTCAGCGGCCTTCTGCTCGTCGGTGCCGCCGATCTCACCGATCACGACGATCGCTTCCGTCGCTGCATCGGATTCGTACGCCTCGAGGCAGTCGATGAAGTTGGTGCCGATGATGGGATCGCCCCCGATGCCGATGCAGGTGGACTGCCCCATGCCGTTCTGGGTGAGGTGGTGGATCACCTCGTAGGTGAGGGTGCCGCTGCGCGACACCACACCCACGTTGCCCTCGGCACAAATCTGGCCGGGAATGATGCCCACCTTCGACTGCCCCGGTGAGATGATCCCTGGACAGTTGGGACCGATGAGCCGCGTACCCCGCTCGCCGAGGAACGGCATTACACGCGTCATGTCCTGCACCGGCAGGCCCTCGGTGATGCATACGATGAGCCGCACTCCCGCGTCCGCCGCCTCGAACACCGCATCGGGAGCGAAGCGGCTCGGGACGTATACGATCGACGTGTTGGCCCCAGTCTCGGCCACTGCCTTTTCCACCGTGTTGAAGATCGGCACCTGCTCGTCGAAGCTCTGTCCCCCCTTTCCCGGGGTGACGCCTGCCACGACCTGTGTGCCGTATTCGATCATCTGGCGGGTGTGGAACGAGCCGTCCCGCCCGGTGATGCCCTGCACCACCAGCTTGGTGTGCTTGTCTACAAAGATGCTCACGCCGCCTCCCGCGCCAGTTTCACCGCCTGTTGCACGGCATCGTCCATGTCCGTGAGCGCTTCGAAGCCCGCCTTGGTGAGGATGTCCACGGCGAGGTCCTCGTTCGTGCCGGTCAGCCGAATCACGATCGGCCGATCCAGCTTAGTGCCCTTGGTGGCCGTGACGATCCCGTTGGCCACGTCGTCGCACCGCGTGATCCCGCCGAAGATGTTGAACAGGATGCTCTTCACCGCCGGATCGGAGGTGATGATCTTGAGCGCAGTCACCACCTTCTCGGGGCTGCTGCTCCCCCCGATGTCGAGGAAGTTGGCCGGCTCCCCGCCGTAGTACTTCACCAGGTCCATCGTTGCCATGGCGAGCCCGGCCCCGTTCACGCAGCAGCCGACGTCGCCATCGAGCGGAATGTACGACAGCCCCATCTCGCGCGCCTCGATCTCGGACGGGTTCTCAGCCGAGGTGTCCCTGAGCTCGGCAATGCCCGGTCGCCGCTCCAGCTCGTTGTCGTCCACGCCGATCTTCGCATCGAGAGCCACAACTTTGCCCTCCGGCGTAGTGATGAGCGGATTGATCTCGGCCAGCGAGGCACCCGCGTTCTGGAACGCGCGGAACAGCTGCTGCATGATCTTCGCCGCCTGGCGCACCTGCCCCACGTCGTCGTACAGCTCGAACGCAAGTTCCATGGCCTGGTGCGGCAGCAACCCGTAGCGCGGGTCGATGGCCGCCTTGAAGATCTTCTCCGGTGTCTTGGCAGCGACCTCCTCGATGTCCACGCCGCCCGCCGGGCTGACCATCATCACGGCCCGTTGCGTCTCGCGGTCCACGATCACTCCCACGTAGCTCTCCGATGCGATCTCGGCCGCCGGCGCCACGAGCACCTTCTTCACGGTAAGTCCCTTGATCTGCATCCCGAGGATCGCCGAAGCGTGCTGCTTGGCCTCGGCGGCCGTCTTCGCGAGCTTCACGCCGCCGGCCTTGCCCCGTCCCCCCGTATGCACCTGTGCCTTCACCACGACCGCGCCACCCATCTTCTTGGCGATCGCCTCCACCTCGTCCGGCGTCGTCGCGACGTCGCCATCGGGCACGGGAATCCCCGCGACCTTGAGCAGCGCGCGCGCCTGGTATTCGTGCAGGTTCACTCCATGGCTCCTGTGATAGTCGTTCCCGCCTCGCCGCGAATGGCCGCGAGACCGTCAGACAGGTCGGCGATCACCGCCCGCCCGCCGCCGTCCCGCACGAACGCCACCGCCGCCTCGACTTTCGGCCGCATGCTCCCCACCCCCAACTCGTCACCGTCCAACAGCTCCTCGGCCGCATCGACCGACAGCTGCCTGAGCGCCTCGGCCTGCGCGCTGCCCCACCCCCGGTACACCGCATCCACATTCGTGAGAATCAGCAACGTGTCGGCACCGAGCCGGCCGCCGAGAATGGCCGCCACCCGGTCCTTGTCCACCACCGCGTCCACTCCCTCCCAGTGTAGCCGCTCGTCGAAGTAGACCGGGGGACCGCCGCCCCCAGCCGCGATCACGATCTTGCCCTCCTCCACCAGCTGCCGCACCGAGTCGGCCTCCACCACGTCGTGCGGCTCGGGACTCGGCGCCAGACGGCGCCAGTGGCCCGCGCCGTCCTGCCCCACGGCCACGCCGCGCTTGCGCAGACGCTCGACCACCTCAGGCTCGAGTGCGTGCCCGATGTGCTTGGTCGGCTCTTGCAGCGCTCCGCCGCGCTCCACCTGGGTCTGGGTGATCACGGTGAGCACCTCACGCTTGATCCCGAGTTTGTGCAGCGCGTTCTGCAGCGACTGCTGGATCATGTAGCCGATCCACCCGGCGGTGGACGCCACCAGCACACCCAGCGGAAGAGCCTCCACCCGCTCGCGCGCAAGCTCGTTGCGCACCAGCGCATCACCCACCTGCGGTGCGTTGCCGTGCACGATCGCTATGTGCCACCCTTCTTGCGCGAGAGCCACCACTGCGCTCAGCGATTCCCGCGTGTGGGCGAACTGCACATGGATGTCCGCCCGCTCACCAGCGGGCGCGAGCGCGTTGCCCCCCAGGGCCACCACGATGGTTCCCGGTCGTATCGTCACGGCGAGTGCAACCTAGCCGAGGCCCGAAACCGCAGCAAGCGACTCATGGAAGAGTATCCGGCTCGCTGGTGAGAATGCGGCGCAACTCCTCGTAGGCACGTCCGAAGGCCACCCAGTCTCCACTACGTCGCGCCGCGTCCATGCGCTCGAACCAGCGGCGCGCCTCTTGTTTCTCAGTCGCGGCCATGCCGAAGGGCGCGGGCGCCGTGCGCAGCCGTGTCAGCGCGGTGCGCAGGTCGGGGCCGCTCCCGGCGGCACGCCCCCATCCCACGGCGACGTCCGCCAATCGCGGCGCGGCACCCTCTCCCGGCGACACGTAACTGGTCTGCAGCGCCAGAACTCCGTCGTCGAACGGCGCCATGCGCATGCGTCCCCGGAACAGTTGCGGATCGGCCTGCAAACGGCTCAGCTGACGCGCCGCCTGCGCCGGTCCCGGCGCACCGAGCGCCGGCTCCACGGCGAGATGCACCAGCCGTGGAGCCCCGTCGCGCATCGTGCCGTCCAGGACGCCGGCAAGGGCGCCATCATCGGCCGCTGTGAGTGCGGCCATGAGCCGCAGCCGGGTCACCGGGTCGGCGGGCGTCGTTCCCACCCAGCGGTACGGCTCCTGCCCCAACGGAAGCGTCGTGCCCACCGGAGCGAGCGCCTGCCGACTGCCGGCACCGTCGCTCCGTGCGCGCAGCAGCGCCACCTGCACGGCGAACAACTCCGCGGGATACACCAGGTGGCGTTGCAGGCCTCGCGGCAGCTCGCCTGCCGGCCGCACGATCTCCGGGGCGAGAGCCGCCCATGCCGCTGTCAGAGGATCGGCGTCGCGTGTCAAGTATACCGTGCTACGTCCCGTCGCGGCCTCTACTACGCCGATGAGAGACGAACGCAGGTAGCGCACGTTCCCGTCGCGCCACCGCACGGTCGGAGCAAGGGGAAATGCATCGGCCGATACGAGCCCGCTTGCCAACCAGTAGAGCGTGTCACCTACGACCACGGCACGCGCGTCGCTGAAGGCAGCGAACGGAGCGTAGCGCTCCAGGCGCTCCAGCACGTCGCGATGCCACACGATGAGCGATTGCGCGGTCACCAGGTCCGACGTCACGACCCGCGAGCTTTGCAGCGTCCATGCGAGCGCCATGCGGCGGAACAGGCCGCCGGCGGGGACGCCCGTCACGCTCCCCTCGTCCGGAGCTACCACCGCGAAGTCGGCGGCCGCTGGCCGGAACCGCACCACGCGCCGTGCCAGGGTCAGCTCGCTCACTTGAGCCAGCGCCGAGTCGGGACGAGCGAGATCGGGCACGAAGTACGGCAGTCCCGCCGGGGCAACGCGGTGGGCCTGGATCGCGGCCGCGCCCGTCGCCGCGGCGTACGGGCCGCGGTGGACCGCCTCCCACGAGAGTTCTTCGGGTGGTATGGTCGCCGGATCCACTTCGCGCGCGGCAACGTATACCGGCACGACCGAGCCGTCGCGCGCCGCGTAGAGTCCCAGCGTGGCGTCGCCAAACCGTGCGGGCGGCTCAGCACCCACAGTGCGGTTGAGCAACACCGCCACGGTGAAGCCGTCCCACAGAGGCGCAGCAGTGAGCGCGTCCGCGTGGCCGCGGGCAGCGGATGGATCGGCCACCGCCGTGAGCGCCAGGTCCATAGTGGGGGGGCGCGCAGCGAAGGCCACCTGCATCATCGTATCGCGCCGCGCCTCTACCGACTCGAGGGCCAGCTCGTCCGGCGTGCGCACGGCGGCTGCGAACGTGGGGACCACGTAGTGACCCACGAAGGAGACCGCCGCGAGCACGATCCACGGCACCGCAACCACCGCGACTCTCGGGAAGCGCACCCACGAGACCGAGGCCGTCGCCGCCACCAGCGCCAGAATGCTCAGCGCGTTGGCCACGGGCAGGCGGACCGTCGTGAGCACGGTGTCGCTCGGCACGCCGTGGATGCCCGCCACGTACTCCACCGGCTCCAGCCGATAGCCCCAGAAGAGCGCGACGGCGAACGCCGCCAATAGGCCCGCGAGATGCCACCGCGCCAGGTCGCCCACCCTCAAGCGCCGGCCCGTCCAGCGCACCGCGCCGACGGCGGTATACAGCAACCCGATCACGGCGAGCATCACGCCGCTCAGCAGGGTGAGGAACGAGTGGACCGTGCGAGACCAGGGAAGCTGGTACAGGTAGTATCCGAGATCGCGGCCCAGCACCGGGTCGGTGGCGCCGAGGGATACGCGGTATCCGGCAAGCGCGCGCACGTACCACCAGCCGTCGGCCCGGAAGCTAAAGGCGATGGCCAGCAGCATGCCGGCCGCCACAGCGGCAATGAGCAGGTAGCGCCGTGGCACAGCTTCCAGGATCTCGAGGTTTCCCAGACGGCGCGGCACGTGCACCGATCCGATGGCGCGGTAGACCACGTAGAGATTGCCGAGGCACCACACGGCGGCGCCGCTAAAGGCGGTGAGGAACAGCAGGGTTTGCAGCCGGTGAATCAGTGTGTGCGTGGCGGCGACGCCCAGTGCCTCGGCCCACAGCGCCTCGGCCGTGCCGCTGGCCAGCCAGCGCCCCAGCAAGAGAGCGAGTAGGACTGCGACGACCGTCGCCTGCAGGGACCTTCTGACGGAGGGCGTCATGCCCTACACCGGAATACCCTGCTCCTCGAGCCAGCCCTCCACCTCGCCCCGGTAGGCGGCCAGCGCCTGCTCCGTGGCGGCCTCGAACCGCATCACCAGCACCGGCTGGGTGTTCGAGGCCCGCAACAACCCCCACCCCTCGGGAAATGAGATGCGCACGCCGTCGAGCGTAAGCGCCTCGTAGCGCTCGCCGAAGTGGCGGGCCGCTGCCTGCACGACGGCGAACTTACGCTCCTCAGGACAGTCGACCCTGAGCTCGGGCGTGGTGTGTGTCTGCGGGAGATCGGCGAGCAGCGTGGAGAGCGGACCGTCGCCGCGCGCCACGATGGCCAGCAGCCGCGCCGCGGCGAACAGCGCGTCGTCGAACCCGTAGTAGTCGCCGCCGAAGAACATGTGCCCGCTCATCTCGCCTGCCAGCGGCGCGGCGAGCTCCTTCATCTTGGCCTTGATGAGCGAGTGGCCCGTCTTCCAGATCACCGGCTCCAGCCCCGCCGCGCGCAGCGCTCCGCCCAGCACGTCGGAGCACTTCACGTCGAAGATGACGGCATGGCCGGTACCCATGCGCTCGGCCAGGTCGCGTCCGTACAGCACCAGTAGCTGGTCGCCGTACACGATCGCGCCGTTCTCATCCACCGCGCCGATGCGGTCCCCGTCACCGTCGAACGCGATCCCCAGCTCGGCACCGGTGCGCCGCACCGCTTCCTGCAGGTCCACCAGGTACTCCGGCACCGTGGGATCGGGATGATGGTTGGGGAAGGTGCCGTCCGATTCGCAGAATAGCGGTATGGCATCGGCTCCCAACCGGCTGAGCACCTGCTCCGCAGCAAGGCTCGCACTGCCGTTGCCGCAGTCCACCACCACCTTGACCGGTCGTGCGATCGGCGCGTTGCGCGAGACGATCGCCTCTATGTAGCGCGACAGCATCGAGTCGTCCGCCTCGAGTCCGCCCGTGCCACCGTCCGCCGCGTCCTCCTCGATGAGCCGGCGAATCTCCTGGATGTCGTCGCCGTGTAGAGTCTCCCCCGCCGCCACCATCTTGAACCCGTTGAACTCCGGCGGGTTGTGGGATCCGGTGACCTGCACGCCGCCGTCCACCTGGAGCTCGTGCAGCGCGAGGTACAGTGCGGGCGTGGGCAGCACGCCTACATCCACGGCCGTCCCGCCGGCCTGCGCCACCCCGTCGCGCACCGCGCGCGCGAGGATCTCGCCCGAGGGCCGGTTGTCGCGGCCCACCGCGAGCCGTGGCTCGCCTCCGATGCGAGCCCGCGCAATGGTGGTAACGGCACGGCCTATCGCATGCGCAATCGGCGCGGTCAACTCCTGGTCGACCACGCCGCGTATGTCGTACTGCCTGAAGATGAACGATGGTACGTCCAAGTCAGCTCCTCTATTGCGACACAGTCATCATCATTGACGGTCTGAGATCCTCGGTCCCCTGCCGCGCCACGTCGAGCAGGCGGTTGGGCCACACGCCGAACAGTAGCAGGCAAACGGCGAGCGCGGCCACCACCCAGCGTGAGGCCCCGACGAGGGCTGCCTCTTCGTGTATAGTATCCGTCGCAGGCGGCTTCATGTACATGGCCATGATCACCGGCAAGTAGAACCCCGCCGAGATGACGGTGGACACTACCAGGATCACCGCCAGGCTCCCCTGCCCCGACTGAACCGCGGCCGAGAGGATGAGCCACTTGCCGATGAAGCCCGCCGTGCCGGGGAAGCCCAGCAGCGAGAGCATGAAAATCGTCATTGCCGCGGCCATCCAGGGACGGCGCTTCGCCAGCCCGTTCAAGTCGTCCACCCGCACGTCGCGCTCGCCGCGGCGGCCCAGCGCCGTCAGCACCGCGAATGCCCCGACCGTCATGAGCGTGTAGGCGAGGACGTAGAACAAGAACGCCGTTGCCCCGAACTCCGTGCCGGCGGCCACCGCAGCAAGCAGGTAGCCGGCGTGGCCGATCGAACTGTACGCAAGCATCCGCTTGATATGAGGCTGCACCAGCGCGATGAGGTTCCCCACCACCATCGTTACGGCCGCGAGCCACCACACGACCTCGGTCCACACCAAGTCGACCGGGCCCAGTCCCTGCAGCAGCACGCGGATCAGTGCCGCGAAGGCCGCCGCCTTCACCGCCGCGGCCATGAACGCTGTGATCGGCGTGGGGGCGCCGTCGTACACGTCTGGGGTCCACATATGGAACGGCACCGCCGCCACTTTGAAGGCGAAGCCCACCAGCAGCATGCCGGTGCCGATCAGCAGCATGGTGTTGGACTCGAGCCCCAGCGCCATGATGCGGGCGTACATCAGGGTGACGTCGGTGGTACCGGTCGCCCCGTAGATCAAGGCGATGCCGTACAGCAGGAAGCCGGAGGCGAAGGCGCCCAGCAGGAAATACTTGAGCGAAGCCTCGGCCGCGAACACTGAGCGACGGTCGATCCCGGCCAGCACGTAGACGCAGAGCGACATCAGCTCGAGGCCGATGAAGATCAGCACCAGGTTGGTACTGCCTCCCATGAACATCATGCCGACCGTGGCGAGCAGCAGCAGCAGGTAGAACTCGGGTACGTGCACCCGCTCACGCCCGAGGTATCCCAGCGAGAGCAGCGCAGCGAGAATCGCACCCAGCAAGAAGATCGTGTCGGTGAGGTAGCGGAAACGGTCGAGCGCCATCCACTCCTCGTGGCCCGCCGGCGATACTCCGCGCAGCCAGAAACCCAGAACCACGGCCAGCGTCAACAGCAATCCCACCACGGCGAGCTGGCCCACGAAGCGCTGGTCGCCGTCGCCCTTGTGGCGCCACGCAACCACCAGCGCCAGGATGAGACTCCAGCCCGTGAGCACCAGCTCAGGCATGATTGCCAGCGCGAGGCCGCCCGGCACGCTCAGGTCAATCTGCGGTCCCATCTACCGCTCCCCTCCCGGTGCAGCTGCTTCGGCATGTTGTAGCTCGACGGCCGGCGGCGTGCCGCGCACCTGCTCCACCAGCGCCCGCGACGACGCCTCCATGCGCTTGAGGAACGGCCGCGGGTAGAGGCCGATCCAGAAGATGCACACGATCAGGGGGATCAACACCGCTAGCTCGCGCGGCGACAGGTCGGGCAGCCCCTCGTTCTCGGGCTTGTCCAGCTTGTTGTAGATGATGCGCTGCAGCGCGCGCAGCAGGTACATCGCCGCTATGATCACTCCGGTAGCCGCGATCACGGTTGCCCAGGGGTACTCGCCGAAGGAACCGAGCAGCACGAGGAATTCTCCCACGAACCCATTGGTGCCGGGAAGCCCAACCGACGACAGTGCCACCACCGTGAGGACGGCAGCGAGCACCGGCACCACCTTGGCCAGACCGCCGAACTCCTTGATTTCGCGTGTATGGCGCCGCTCGTACAGCATGCCGGCGAGGAAGAACAGCGCCCCCGTGGAGATGCCGTGGCTGATCATGATCATGATGGCGCCCTCCACGCTCTGCTGCGTGAGCGCCCAGATGCCCAGCATCACGAAGCCGAGGTGCGCCACCGACGAGTACGCCACCAGCTTCTTGAAGTCCGGCTGCACCATGGCGACGAGGCCGCCGTAGATGATCCCGATCAGTGCCAGCAGCACTACCACGGTCACTACCGTGGGGTGGAACGCCACGTCCGGATAGAACGGCAGTGCGAAGCGCAGGAATCCGTACGTCCCCATCTTCAGCAGGATGCCCGCCAGGATGACCGATCCCGCCGTTGGTGCCTCCACGTGCGCGTCGGGCAGCCAGGTGTGGAACGGGAACATCGGGACCTTGATGGCGAACGCCAGGAAGAAGGCGCCGAACAGCCAGAAGGCCCAGCGCTCCGTTGCGCCTATGTTGCCCAGGAGATGGTCGTAGGCGAAGGAGTATGTGCCGGTAGCCTGACCCACCTGGTAGAAGATCCACAGGATCGCCACCAGCATGAGCAGCGAGCCCACGAAGGTGAACACGAAGAACTTGATGGCGGCGTACAGCCTGCGCGGCCCGCCCCATACCCCGATGAGGAAGTACATCGGGATGAGCATGATCTCCCAGAACACATAGAACACGAAGAGATCGAGGGCGAGGAACACACCCAGCATGCCCGTCGTGAGCACCAGCAGCAATGCGTAGTAGGCGCGCTGGCGCTCCTTGATGTAGTTCCAGCTGCCCAGCACGGCGAGCGGCATGGTGAACGTGGTGAGCAACACCATGAACAGCGAGATACCGTCCAGTCCGAGCCTGAGCCAGATGCCCCAACCGGCGATCCAGGGACGGGCCACCACGAACTGCATGGCGGCACTACCAGCGTCGTAGGCCCACCACAGCGGCACGGACACCAGGAACTCGGCCAGGGTGGCGACCAGCGCCAGGTACTTGGCCTCCCGCTCCGGCCGCAGCAGCAGCGCGAACGCCGCGACCAGCGGGATGATCAGCAGTGCTTCGAGCACCCAGTCGCCGTAGTTCATCGCCCTATCCCGTAATCGCCCGCAGCAACAGCAACGTGGCCAGCACGAAGAGGAACATGTACGTGCCGACGTAGCCCGTCTGCAGTCGCGAGCCGATCCAGCCCATCGCCCGAGCGAAGGCCGCCGAGCCATTCGCTCCGAACCCGTCTATGATGCCCGAGTCGATCACCTTCCAGAGCACGTTCTCCGAAGTCCACATGATGGGACGCACGATCAGCGCGTCGTAGATCTCGTCCACGTACCACTTCTTGAGCAGGACTTTCTGGATCCCGGTCTCGGGCGCCGCTTCGCGGGCCGGCTTGAGGCTGGCCGGTTTGAGCAGCTGCCACGCTCCCACCATGCCGGCCGCCGCCACTACCGTGGCGAGCCCCATCAACCCCAGCTCGGTACCCGCCGACAGATGGATCTCGGGCAGGTAGTGCGCGCTCAGCTCGGTCACCGGCTCCATCCAGTGGTGCAGCCACTGCGATCCCGGAAGGACGTGCGGCAGGTTGAGCACGCCCGCAAAGACGCTGCCGACCGCGAGCACCGCCAGCGCGCCGGTCATCACCCACGGCGCCTCGTGCAGGTGCGGCTCCTCCTTCTGGCCTGTGCGGTTGGGGCCGTGGAAAGTGTAGAGCATCATCCGCGTCATGTAGAACGCTGTGAGCAACGCCGCCACGACGCCGATCAGCCACAGTACGTAGAAGGCTCCTGCCTCGTCCCCGCGCGCGAATGTCATCGCCAGGATCTCGTCCTTGGAGAAGAACCCGGAGAAGCCTGGCACGCCCGCGATGGCCAGCGTGGCGATCCACATGAACGCCGCGGTCCAGGGCATGTAGCGCCGCAGCCCACCCATGTTGCGCATGTCCTGCGCGTCCTCATGGCCGTGCGTTGCGTGATACGCGTGATGCAACGCGTGAATCACGCTGCCCGAGCCGAGGAACAGCAGCGCCTTGAAGAAGGCGTGCGTCGTGAGGTGGAAGATACCCGCGGCGTACGCGCCGACACCCACGGCGATGAACATGAAGCCCAGCTGGGACACCGTGGAATAGGCCAGCACCTTCTTGATGTCCCACTGCTTGAGAGCGATGGTGGCCGCGAACAGCGCCGTGACCGCGCCCACTGCCGCAACCGTGAAGCTCGAGACCGGCGCCATGGCGAACAACACGTTGGCCCGGGCCACCATGTAGACGCCCGCCGTAACCATCGTTGCGGCGTGGATCAGGGCGGAGACAGGCGTCGGCCCCGCCATCGCATCAGGCAGCCACGTGTAGAGCGGGATCTGCGCCGACTTGCCGGTGGCGCCCACGAACAGCGCCAGCGTGGCCAGCGTGATCAGCGTGCCGCCCACCGCGAACGTGTGCGGTGCCGCTTCGAAGACCTCGGCGAACGACAGGCTCCCGACAGCGTGGAAGATGATGAACATGCCGATCAGGAAGCCCACGTCCCCGATGCGGTTCATGATAAAGGCCTTCTTGCCGGCATTGGCGAAGGCCTCGTTCTCGAACCAGAAGCCGATGAGCAGGTAGCTGCAGAGCCCGACACCTTCCCAGCCCACGAACATCACCGGGAAGTTGGCGCCCAGGATCAGCAGCAGCATGAAGAACACGAAGAGGTTGAGGTACGCGAAGTAGCGCGCATACCCCGGGTCCTCACCCATGTAACCCACGCTGAAGATGTGGATCACCATGCTGATCCCGGTCACGACCATCAGCATGACCGCCGACAGCTGATCCACCTGGAACGCCAGATCGACCTCGAGCTGGCCCACCGGCATCCATTCCCAGTAGCTCAGGACGTAGGGCGCCCCCTCCGGTGCACCGGCGAGGCCCAGCACCACCGCCACCGCCACCAGGAACGACAGCACCAGCACGCCCACACCAATCGTACTCACCGCCCGCTTGGCGTCCGGCCTGAGCAGGCTGATGGTCCCGTTAGCCAGGAACCCCAGCAGCGGGAACAGCACCACCAACCACACCCAACCGACCGATGTCGGCATCATCCCCTCAGCAAGTTGATCTCGTTGATGTTGACCGTGTCCCTATGACGGTAGATCGCCAGCATGATGGCGAGCCCGACGGCGGCCTCAGCAGCCGCCACCGCCATCACGAAGAACACGATCACCTGCCCCTCACGACCCAGCTGTTGTGCCAGTGCCACGAAGCTCAGGTTCACGGCGTTGAGCATCAACTCGATGCACATGAAGACCACGATGGCGTTGCGGCGGAACAGCACTCCGGCCACACCGAGGCTGAACAGGATCGCCGACACCGCCAGAGATGGACCGAGGAGCACTAGAGCCTCCTCTTCGCCAGCACCACCGCTCCCACGATGGCGGCGAGCAGCAGCACGGAAGTGAGCTCGAACGGAATCAGGAAATCGCGGAACAGAGGCTCGGCAATCACGCCCACGGCACCCTGCTCCTCGGTCAGCTCGATCATCGCCTGGCTCGGGAGCCTGAGCTCCTCGTCCGGAACCACCCGCGTGAGCACCCACAACTCGACGGCCATCAGCAGGCCAACGGCCAGCATCACCAGGCGCCCGGCCCATCCCAGCATGTCCGTACTCTGTCCCCGCAGGTTGAGCAGCATGATCACGAACAGGAACAGCACCATGACGGCGCCGGCGTACACCAGCACCTGCAGCGCGGCGATGAAGTGCGCGTCGAGCAGCACGAAGATGGCCGCCAACGCGAACAGCGTGTTGACCAGCCACAGCGCACTCGCCACCGGACTGCGGCGCGTGATGCAAAGGAACGCCGACCCGAGGGCGGCAGCCGCGAAGAACCAGAACACCAATTCGGTTTGCGTCACGTTCATTCACCCTTGGGATCGGACGGATCCCAGAGTGTTGATACCGGATGCGTCTGGGCGCAGAGCCGCTCCAGGTCGTACACGAAGCGCTCGCGCTCGTACTCCGAGTTCTCGTAGTGCACACCCACGTGGATCGCTTCCTCCGGGCACACCTCCTGGCAGTACCCACAGAAGACGCAGCGGAACTCGTCGATCTCGTATATCAGCGGGTAGCGGTGCCCCTCCTCGTCCTCACCCGGGACCAGCTTGATGCAGTTCGCCGGGCAGATCTGGGGACACAGGCCGCAGGCAACGCACTTGGCACGCCCCTGCTCGTCGGTGAGCATGCGGTGCGTGCCGCGCCACCGCGGCGACAATTCCCAGGAGTCGGTGGACTTCTGCTCCGGGTACTGCATGGTCCACTTGGGGGCGACCAGGTGCCGGAAGGTGAGCGCCATTCCCTTGAGGGCGGCCCGCAGGTAGCTCACCTGCCGGTCGGGTCGCTTCATCACCTTGACGCTTATCGCCATCAGGCGCTCCCTTCCCGCCGGGCCACCCCGCTGATGAGGCGGTCGCTGTCGAGGATGCGGAACACCACGAACAGCGCCACCAGGTTCACCCCGAACAGCGCCACGCCGTAGAGCGGGCCGAACGCGAACCCCAGCTCGTCCAGCACCAGGATGGCGGTAGCCATGTACATGATGTAGACCAGCACGACGGGTAGCAGCACCTTCCACCCCAGCGCCATGAGCTGGTCGTAGCGGAAGCGCGGCAGGGTCCAGCGTACCCAGATGTACCAGAAGACGAAGAAGAACGTCTTGGCAACGAACATCACGAGGGTCGCGAGCGACTTGAGCACCGTCGGCTCGCCCTCGTCCCACGTCGTGAACGGAATGTCCCAGCCGCCGAAGAAGAACGTGGAGATCAGGCCGGCCATGGTGATCAGCGCACCGTACTCGGCCAGAAAGAACATCGCGAACCGCATCGAGCTGTACTCGGTGTGGTAGCCACCCACCAGCTCGCTCTCGGCCTCGGGCAGGTCGAACGGCAGCCGGTTGGTCTCGGCCAGCGCCGCGATCATGAACAGCGCGAACCCCAGCGTGATCATGAGCACGAACCACAGCGTCTCCTGCTGCACTGCGACGACCTGCGTGAGCGTCACGTTGCCCACCAGCAGCAGCACCACGATGAGGCTCATGCCCAGCGCGATCTCGTAGCTGATCATCTGCGCCGAGGAGCGCAGCCCACCGAGGAAGGCGTACTTGTTGCCCTGTGACCAACCCGCGATCACGATGCCGTACACCGCGAGGCTCGAGATGGCCAGGATGAACAGAAAGCCGATCGATATGTCGGCCACGATCATCGGCATGGGCCCCTCGAAGACGAAGCGGCCCAGCAACGGCAGCGTGAAGTCGAACGAGAGCGGCAGCGGCGCCGCGAACGGGATCACCGCAAACAGCAGGAGCGACGGCACGAACGACATCGCCGGTGCCAGGATGAACAGCACGCGGTCTGCCTGGCCCGGCAGCGTCTCTTCCTTCACGAAATTCTTCAGGCCGTCGGCCATCGGCTGCAACAGTCCGGCCGGTCCCACCCGGTTGGGCCCCTGGCGGTTCTGGATCCAGCCGGCCACGCGCCGCTCCAGCCAGGTCACGAACGCCACCCCCAACAGCAGGACGCCGAACGCCACCGCCAGCTTGACGAAACCGACGAGAATGAAGCCCTTCAGCTCGGGGGTCACCGGGACACCTCCGCGGGACTACCCTTGCCCAGCACCGCGCCTCGATAACCGAGGTCGGCGTAGGTCAGCCCCTCGAACGCCTGCTCGAAAGCCTCGGCCGCGCTCCCCAGCGGATCGCCGCGATCGAGCTGGGCCAGCAGCTCGCCCAAGACCCACCAGGCCGGCCGGGCCATCCCCGGCGCGGTCTTGGCCTGGAAGTAGCGCTGTACGCGGCTGTCGCGATTGACGAACGTGCCGTCCTCTTCCGCCACGTTGGCCGTGGGCAGCACCACGCGCGCCACTCGGGCCGCCTCGGGCAGGGCCGTCCCCAGGTAGATCACGTTGCCGGCGCGGCCCAGCGCCCCCGCATCCACGCCCTCGAGCGTCTCGTCGAGCACGATCACCAACGAGGCTTCGGCGATAGCCTTCATCGCCTCGTCGAATGCCTCGCGGTAGCCTAGCAGAATGGCCCCAGTTACGTTGGGCGCCCGCTCCTCGCGCAGCGCCAATTCGGGCACCCCCGCCAGCGAATGCTCGCCCGGCACGCGCGCCACACGGAATGCCGCCGTGGTGTCGAAGCCGGCCACCACCTGCTGCAGCATGTGGAGCGCCTCGTTCGACGCTCCGGGCGATACCAGAGTCACTGCCTTGCCGCCGGCCCCCTTCACGATCTGGGCCGCGCGGGCCAGCGCGTGATCCCAGTCCACCGCGACGTGCTCACCGTTCTCGGCCACCAGCGGCGCCTCGATGCGGTCGCCCCGATTGAGCCAGCGATACTCACCACGCCCGTGATCGCACATGAAGTACTTGTTGACTTCCAGGTTGGGCCGCGGCTTGAGCCGCACGACCGCATTGTCGCGCGTTTCGATCTCCACGTTGCAGCCCTGCGAGCAGCCGGTGCAGATGCCGGCAGTCTTGTCGAGCTCCCAGGCGCGCGCCTTGTGGAGGAAGTCCTTGGACAGCAGCGAGCCTACCGGGCATAGGTCCACCACGTTGCCGGCCCATGGATGGTCGAGCTGGCGGTCGGGGTGAATGCCGATGAAGGCGCGGTCGCCCCGCTCGCTCACGTTGATGATCGGCTCGTCGGCGACGTGATCCATGAACCGCACGCAGCGCGTGCAGAGGATGCAGCGGTTCGGCACGTAGAGCACGTCACCGCCGAAATCCTCGACCGGGTTGAACCGCTTCGCGTATGTCGGCGTGTAACGGGTACGTGCCTGCCCTTCCTGGAACACGTAGTCCTGCAGCTCGCACTCGCCCGCCTGATCGCAGATCGGGCAGTCGAGAGGATGATTGATCAGGAGGAACTCCAGCACGCCCTCGCGGGCCTTCTTCGCCTGCTCGCTGTAGACACGAACCACCTGGCCCTCGGCGACGGGCGTCGCGCAGGCGATGGCCAGCTTCGGCATGCGCTCGACCTCGACGAGGCACATGCGGCACACGCCGGCCACGGGCAGCCCGGGGTGGTAGCAGTAGTGCGGGATCAACACCCCCGCCTGCTTGGCCGCCTCGATGATCATCGTTCCCGTGGGGACGCTGACCTCGACGCCCTCGATCGTCAGTGTGACCAGTTCTGGTTGCGCCATCCGTCTCACACCGCGGCCAACAGCGGGCGCCGCGCGCCCGTGATGTAGGCCTCGAACTCGTTGCGGAACTTCTCGATCGCGCTCATCGCCACGACGGCGCACGAGTCGCTCAAGACACAGATCGTCTTGCCGGTCATCTGCTCGCCCACGTCCATCAGCAGGTCGAGGTCCTTCATCTCGCCCTCTCCGGCGAGGATCTTCTGGAGAATACGCACCGTCCAGCCCGTGCCCTCGCGGCACTGCGTGCACTGGGCGCACGACTCGTGGGCGTAGAAACGGCAGCTGCGCATCGTCTGGTAAACCATGTCGGCGGTCTCGTCGAACACGATCACGCCGCCGGAGCCCAGCATGGTGCCGGCTTCGACACAGCCTTCGTAGTCGAGCAGGCAGCCCTCGGCCTCCTCCCGGTTGAGATACGGCACCGAGGAGCCGCCGGGCACGACCGCCTTGAGCGCGCCGTTGGGCACGCCGCCGCACAGATCGTAGACCAGGTCCTTGAGCGGGAAGCCCATCTCCACCTCGTAGTTGCCGGGCTTGTTCACCTGGCCGCACACGCTGAGGAGCTTGGTGCCGGTGCTCTTGGGGTTGGAGAGGCTCAGTGACTTGTACCACTGGGCGCCGCGCTCGATGATGTGTCTGACCGCCGTGAGGGTCTCGACGTTGTTGATCGTCGTGGGCCTGCCGAATACGCCGTAGGCAGCAGGGAAAGGCGGCCGAATCCGCGGGTTGCCGCGCCGGCCCTCGATGGAGTTCATCAGGGCCGTTTCTTCGCCGCAGATGTACGCCCCGGCCCCGCGGTGGATGTACATGTCGAGTTGCTTGCCGCTGCCCATCGCGTTCTTGCCCAGCACGCCCTTGGCATACGCATCGTCCAGGGCCTGCTGCATGATCGCGATCGGCTCGGTGAACTCCCCGCGAATGTAGACGTAGGTCGTCTGGGCCTGAATCGCATGGGCGCAGATCGCCGCCCCCTCGATCAGCGCGTGGGGGGTCCAGCGCATGATCTCCCGGTCCTTGAAGGTGCCGGGCTCCGACTCGTCGGCGTTCACGCAGAGGTAGTGGGGGCCCTTCTTCTCCTTGGGCATGAAGCCCCACTTCACGCCGGCCGGGAAGCCAGCTCCACCACGGCCCCGCAGCCCCGACTCCTTGACCTCCTCGGTGACCACCGCCGGCTCCATCCCCAGCGCCTTCTCCAGAACCGCGTACCCGCCCCGCTTCACCCACCCTTCATAGGTACGGGCATCGGGATCGCCGAAGTGCTCGCTGAGGACGAGCGTTTCCTTGGGATGGGGCTTATGCGGGTAGCCCATCGTCCCCTCTTCCCCACACCGCGCTCACCGGTATTCCTCCAAGAGTCGTGGCACCGACTCGGGCGTCACGCTCTCGATGAAGTCTTCATTGATCATCACGGGAGTTGGAAAGCCACACGCTCCCAGGCACTCCACCTCGATCACCGTGTACTTGCCATCGGCCGATGTCGCACCCAGCTCGCCGCAGCCGGTGTGATCCAGGAATGCCTGCACCACGTCCTCCGCCCCCACCACGTTACAGCAGGTGGTGGTGCAAACCTGGATGAAGTGCTGTCCCACCGGGTGCTGGTGGTACATCGTGTAGAACGTGACGACGCCCTTCACGTAGGCGGGGCTGAGCCCCAGAACCTCTGCCACCTCGGCCATGGCTTCGTCGGAGATCCAGCCGTGGGCGTGCTGCACCATCCACAGCGCCGGCAAGAGCCCGGCCCGCCTGGTCTCGTACCGCTCGAGGATCTGCTCGAGCTCCTTCTTGCGCTCGCCCGTGAACACGGGCTCGTATGCGGTCGTCTGGTGCATTGGTATCGTCAGCGTCCCGCCGCCTAGCGGTCGATCTCTCCCATTACAATGTCCACACTGGCGTTGACCACGATCAGGTCCGCGATCAGGTGCCCTTCGGACATCTTGGGCAGCGCCGCCAGGTTGATGAGCGACGGCGGACGGATCCGCCACCGCACCGGCTTGGCGGTGCCGTCCGACACGAAGTAATAGCCCAACTCACCCTTCCCGTTCTCGATCGGGAAGTAGGTCTCCCCCACCGGTGCCCGCACCCCCTCCATGACCTGCTTGAAGTGGTAGATCATGGATTCCATGTCGGTCATGGCCGCGCTCTTGGGCGGCAGAATGACGCGTGGATCCTCCGCGTTGAGCGGGCCGTCGGGCAGCCGCTCCAACGCCTGCTCGAGGATGCGCACCGACTGCCGCATCTCTTCCAAGCGCACGAGGTAGCGGTCGTAGACGTCGCCGTGCTCACCTACCGGCACGTCGAAATCGTAGGTCTCGTAGTCCAGGTAGGGACGGTCCTTGCGTACGTCGTACGCGACACCGCTCGCCCGCAGCATTGGGCCGGACATGCCGTAGTTGATGGCGTCCTCCGCGCTCAACACGCCGATGTCCTGCGTGCGCGCGCACCAGATCGCGTTGCGGGTGAGCAGCCGCTCCACTTCGTCCAGCGAGGCGAGCAGCGTGCCGCAGTAGGTCCGTACCCCCTCCTCGAACCCGTCCGGGATGTCGGCCATCATGCCGCCCACACGGGTGAGGCTGGTGGTGAGCCGCGCCCCGGTCCACGCCTCCTGCAGATCGTAGAACTTCTCCCGCTCCTGGAAGGTCCACAGAAACGGCGTGAATGCCCCGATGTCGACGGCCGTAGTACCGAGCCACACGATGTGCGAGATGATGCGGCTGATCTCGCACGCGATCACCCTCAGCACCTTGCATCGCTCGGTGATCTCGATCCCCATCAGCTCCTCGGCGGCCAGTGCGAGGCCGACGTTGTTGGCCATCGGGGCGAGGTAATCCGTGCGGTCGGTGAGGGGAATGATCTGATTGTAGTGGCGGTACTCGCCGAGCTTCTCGAAGCCCGAGTGCAGGTAGCCGATGTGGGGGATGACCCGCACTACGACCTCTCCATCGAGCTCCACCACGAGGCGCAGCACGCCGTGCGTCGCGGGGTGCTGCGGGCCGATGTTGAGCAGCAGGTGATCCCCGCCCAGTTCGGGCTCCACATCGCCCGAGTCCGGCTCGGCCACGCCCACGCCCAGCGGCACACGCGCCGGCCTGCCCCGGGGGTCGACCCCGGTCGTCGCCAGCTCGAGCTCCACTACCCGCTTCTCACCCATCGTCCTCACCCTCGGGCAGCTCGGGAATGTCCGCCCGCTCTCCCTTCTCGAGCCGTTCCCGCATGTCCATCGGCAGGTCGTTGAACGCCTCGGCGATGGACAGCTCTTCCTTGGAGTAGTGCGCTTCGGGGTTGGCGTGCAGCGCCCGGCGCACCTGCTCGGAGCGCGACAGCCGACCCCGCAGCGGGAAGTCCTTCCGCAGCGGATAACCCTCGGTGTACGTGTCCCACATGAGCAGGCGCCTGAGGTCGGGGTGCTCGCGGAACGCGACCCCGAACATGTCGTACACCTCGCGCTCCAGCCAATCGGCCGCCCGCCAGATCGGCACGACGGAGTCGACTTCCAACGTCCGGTCCTTGGGCAGCTCCACCTTGACACGCAGCTCGGCCTTGCGCTCGAGCGAACGGAGCTCGTAGACGACCTCGAGGGGCCGCTCCAGGTCGCGGTACTCCACCGCCGTCACATCTACCAGATAGTTGTAATCCTCGCCCGGCGTATCCTTCAGCCACTGGAGCACCTCGCGCACGGCAGGCGCAGCGACGTACACGATCGAGGTGCCGCAGGAAACGGCGGCGCGCCCGATCTTGTCGCCGAAGGCGCGCCTGAGAGACTCGACGGACGGATTCACGGACCGTTACGCGGAGCGCGTCTGGTGGACCGAGTTGCCGAACGGCTCCGACAGCTCGTCAACGAGGCGGGGTGGAATGCGCAGGCCGCCGGGCTCCAACGGGCGCTCCACACGGATGGCCGTGTCGGCCAGTGTCTCACCCTTGATCTTCTTGTGGAGCATCAGGATGCCGTAGAGCAAGCCTTCCGGCCGCGGTGGGCACCCCGGGACGTACACGTCGACCGGGACCACCGTGTCGATGCCCTGCACCATCGCGTAGGTGTCGAAGATCCCGCCCGACGACGCGCAGGCTCCCATGGAGATGACCCACTTGGGCTGTGGCATCTGGTCGTAGATCCGGCGGATCACCGGCGCCAGCTTGAAGGGGAGCCGCCCGGCGCACAGCAGCACGTCGGCCTGCCGCGGGGTGTAGCCCAGGCGCTCCATGCCGAAGCGGGCGATGTCGAACCGGCTCGCCGCCGTAGCCATGAACTCGATGGCGCAGCAAGCGGTACCGAACGGCATCGGCCAGAGGCTGTTCGACCGGGCCCAGTTGATGAGGAAATCGAGCCGGGTCGTCACCCAGTTGGGCGACACCTGGGACACGATGGTGGAGCCCTTCCCACCCCCCGCCTGATCGATCAATGCCATTCGAGCGCCCCGCGCTTCCACGCGTAGATGTACCCCACGAAGAGGATTACCACGAAGATCAGCATCTCGACGAGCCCGAAGACACCCAGCTGCCGGAACGCCACTGCCCAGGGGATCATGAACACCGTCTCGATGTCGAACACGATGAACAGCATCGCCACCAGGTAGAACTTGACGCTGAACCGGTCGCGCACGCCGCCCAGCGGGGGCATGCCCGATTCGTACGGAGTGAGCTTGACGGGGGTCGGACGGGCTCGCGGATAGAGGTGCGACAGGACGATGATTCCGGCGGCAGATACGACGACGAAAGCGATCAGCAGGAAAAGCGGTATGTATTCCTGAAGCACCGATCTATACACTCGTGAAACACGTTCACGTTTGTCGGATAACCGGGCTGCAAGTTACCCAGGGTAACAAACCAGTGTCAAGCAAGGCTAAGCTAGCGCGCGGGCGCACCTTACGTATCTTTTTTGTCGCGCGCCCCCCGGCCAGGCGCCGGTGGTCCACCCAAGTCACCCAGCAACCCCGGAAGGATGGTTAATGTCGATCAAGTCCGATCGCTGGATCCGCCGCATGGCGAAGGAGCACGGCATGATCGAGCCGTTCGCCGAATCCCAGGTGCGGCAGGGCGTCATCAGCTTCGGGGTTTCGTCCTACGGCTACGACATGCGCGTCGGGCCGGAATTTCACATCTTTACCAACGTGCATTCGCCCGTGGTGGACCCCAAGGCGTTCGACTCCCGATCGTTCGTGGAGTGGGAGGGAGACGTCTGCATCATCCCACCCAACTCGTTCGCCCTCGCCCGATCGGTGGAGTACTTTCGCATCCCGCGCAACGTGCTCACCATATGCGTCGGCAAGAGCACCTACGCGCGCTGCGGCATCATCACCAACGTGACGCCGTTCGAGCCGGAGTGGGAGGGACACGTGACCCTGGAGATCTCGAACACCACACCCCTGCCAGCGAAGATCTACGCCAACGAGGGGATTGCCCAGGTTCTGTTCTTCGAGGCGGACGTGGACGATGTGTGCGAGACTTCCTACGGTGACAGGAAGGGAAAGTACCAGGCCCAACGAGGGGTAACACTGCCCAAGATCTGACCCAGGCGCCATGGCTCTGATTCGCTGCCCGATTCACAAGATCCCCTACAACGAGGAGAACCCTCGTGGTTGCCCGGCGTGCGCCGCGGAGAGGGAGGGCAAGGGAGAGTCCAACATCATGCGGGAGCTGGCCCGCGCGTCGCGCACGGCGCGGCAGCCCGGCGAGCCGATCCAGCCGACGGTCGACGAAGCGCCGCCGCCGCCGCTGCCGGAAGCCGAAGCCCCTACGGAGGAGCGGATCCCGGCAGACGTGTTCGAGATGCCGCCGGCCGGCCCGCTGGAGCGGTTGCTGGAGCGCAAGGCGCTGGTCGTCGGGGCGCTGGCAATCGTGGCTCTGGCAGTCGTGCTCTTCTGGTGGTCCCGGCCGAACTTCATCGAGCAGCCCGACCCGCCTCTGGTGGGCGCGGAGGTCCGGCCCTTCCCAGTCGATCCCGACGCCCCCATCAGCATGGTGTTCGGCCTGCTCGGCTCTCAGGCACCGCACCCGGTGCCGGAAGACTCGCGCCTCGCCCGGTACTCCTACGGCAGCGACCTCCAGGTAGACGCTCTGAACCAGATCGTCTACGCCATCACCATAGCAGTCCCCAACCGGAGCTGGCGCGGCCTCCAGGTCGGCATGCCGGAGCGCAACGCCGCCGGCACCCTGGCGCTCCTCGGGACCCCGCAGGACACGACCGGCCGAGTGAGCGATGAGACGATCGAGGTTCGGGGATTCACCGCGTACCCGTCACTAGACGAGCGGCCGCTGCGGGTGCTGCGCGCGGAGGTGCGCCCTCCCAACGGCTGCTTCGACGTGCTTGTGGACCTCAAGCCCCGGGTCGAAGGCGTCCTGCTGGAGGATGGTAGACGCTATGCCGTAGTGGGACGGGACAACGCCGAGCCCGACTGGGTGGTTACCCGTATTCGCATCGTCAACCGCGCGATCCGCGGGCCCTATGCCGCAGGGGTCGCCTGCTAGGGAGGTGTGCCTATGACCAACGCGACGGCAACCGGTCAGTCCTGGCCGGCCTGGAAGCTGGCCCTGCGCGTCATCGACGAGCCCGCGGAGGTGTTCCGCCAGCTCGCGGTGCGCCCTCAAGTGCTCATTCCCATCATCCTGCTGATCATCACTGCCGGCTTCGTGGGGCTCGCCACGCCCAGCTCGACGCTGGAGAGCCAGGCACAGCGCCGGGTCGAAGCGGTCGAGCAGCGAAACCCCAATCTGGACGAGGAGACCCGCACCCGCATGCAGCAGCAGGTCGAGGGAGCCTCGGGCATGACCAGCCGGGTGATCATCTTCGTGGCCGGCTCGATATTCGGGCTCGTCGCGCTGGCGGTAGTGGCCTCCGTCCTGATGCTGATCTTCGGCGCGCAGACCGCCGAGGCACTCAAGTTCAAGGACGAGTTCGCGATCGCGACCCACGCCTACGTGCCGCAGCTGCTGGGAGCCGTGCTCCTGGTCGTGCTGGCAATGTTCGGAATGGAGAACCTGCAGCTCACCCTCGGGTTCCTGTTCCAGGAAGACTCTTCGTCTTTCCTTTATAACCTGGCGAATCAGTTCGGGTTGTTCGGCGCGTGGAACATCTACCTGCTGGCGCTGGGCAACCAGGTCCGCATCGGTGCCAAGGGCATTGGCGGGCCGCTCAGCATCGTCGGCGGGTTGTGGGTTGTCGTCAACCTGGCGTTCGCGGCAATGGCGACCTTCTTCGGGGGGTTTGCGGGCTAGCCACCCAACTGCCGCACCACCCCGGTGAAGGGGGAAGAGAGAAGGGGGAAGGGTACGACGCAATGGCGGTACCCTTCCCCCTTCCTCGTTCCCTCTTCCCAGCGGTTACTGCACCGTAAACGTCACCGTCTCCAGCACGTTCCCCGATTCGTCGCGGATCTCTACCGTCCACTCACCGGTCCACTCGGGCATGATGACCTTGTTGGAAAAGGTGCGCCAATGCGTGCCCCCGACCTCGAGGGGAACCGCCCACTCGTAGCCGGCGAACTTCCACACGTGCTCGAATACCGTGCCGGCCTCGGCGTTCTCGACTCTCATCCAGCAGAACAGCCGCTCCACGTCGGCGGTGAATGCCGTGCCAGCGTCCACCGGCTCACGGTCCACCACGTCCCGGGCGACCACCGCCTCCACGGTAACACCCTGCTCCTGGGCGGCAACGGGCGCAATGAGGCCAGCGACGCCCAACGCGAACAGAGAGACTGCAAGTGCCCTTCGGATCGTCAGCATCTGGACCTCCGGTCAGATTGTTGCTCGCTCCACTCTCCGTCACTATACTTGCGCGCCATGAAGCAGCGCATCCAGCTACTGCGTTTCCTCACGGCTCTCGCACTCTTGGCGAGCCTTCCCGGCTGCGTTGCCGGCGAGCGTCATGCGGCATCGGACGAGCCCATCCGCGTGACGGGTGTCGGGCTCAGCACGCCCGAATCCGTGCTGCACGATCGCGTGGCCGACGTCTACCTCGTCTCCAACATCAACGGCAGCCCCCTCGGGAAGGACGGCAACGGGTTCATCTCGCGGCTCGCCCCCGACGGGAGCCTACTGGAGCTCAAGTGGATCGATGGCGCCGCCGATGGCGTCACGCTGCACGCTCCCAAGGGCATGGCCCTGAAGGGCGACACCCTGCTCGTGGCGGACATCGATGTCGTGCGCCTGTTCGACCGCAAGTCTGGCGATCCCATAGACACCTGGACTGTGACCGGGGCCACATTCCTCAACGACGTGGCCGTGGGCTTCGATGGCACGGTTTATGTGACCGATTCGGGGTTCCGGGCGGGCCCCGCGGGATTCGAGCCGTCGGGCAGCGACGCGGTGCACCGCTTCGACCCGTCCGGCGACCATGCCGTGCTGGTGAGCGGAGCCGCCCTGGGAGGGCCCAACGGCATCCTGGTGGACGGGACCCGCGTGATGTTCGTGACCTTCGGCTCGGGCCGGGTCACCCTGGTGCACCGCGAGGACGGCACCATCAGCGGGCTGCCGGCCCCTCAGGCGGGACAGCTCGACGGCGTGGTCAAGACACCGGGGGGGACCTTCCTCATGTCGAGCTGGGAGGGAGGCGCGGTGTACCGGCTGGGGCCGGGCGGGCTCTACGCCGCCCAGGTCACCGACGTCGATGCGCCCGCCGACATCGGACTGGACGCCGTGCGGAACCGCCTGCTGATTCCGTTGTTCAGAGCGAACGAGGTGTTGATCATTCCGCTGGACGACTAGGGAACGGGCAACGGAAAGCGGGAAGCTTGCTGCCGTGGCAGCCGGCTTCCCGCTCCTCGCTTCCGCTAACCCGCTCTCTACGGCGCCGTCGTCGCCTCCTGCCGCGCCTGCTCGACCATTGCGGCCACGTCGGCCAGCAGTTGCTTGGCGTCGTACACGATGCCGTCCTTGATCGTGTACTCGACGCCGCCCACGCGCTCGACTGCGCCGCTCTCGTGATCCAGCCGCAGCGTACCGGTGCCGTACAGCACCTTGAGGTTATGCACCGGATTCTCCTCCAGCACTACCAGATCGGCCAGCATGCCGGGCCGGATGGCGCCGAACTCGTGGGGCCTCCCCTTGGGCTCGTGCAGCGTCTGGGCACCCCACAGGGTGGCCGACCGGATCACCTCGAGCGGATGGAATCCCGCCTCCTGGAGCAGTTCCAGCTCCCGGACGTAGCCGAACCCGTACAGCTTGTAGATGAACCCGGAGTCCGAGCCGGTGCACACGCGCCCACCCCGGTTCTTGTAGTCGCTGAGGAAGTCCATCCAGATGCGGAAGTTGCGCTTCCACTCGATCTCGTCCTGGGTGGTCCAGTCGAACCAGTAGGAGCCGTGGCTCTCCAGGCTGGGCTGGTAGAACTTCCATAGCGAGGGAAGCGTGTAAGTCTCGTGCCACTCGGCTTCGCGGGCCCGCATCACGTCGCGGCTCGCCTCGTAGATGGTCATCGTCGGGTCGATCACGAACCCCAGCCCGATCAACTCGTCGATTACCGCGTTCCACTTCTCGCTCCCCCGGGGCGCCGCCTGCTTCCACAGCCGACCTGCCTGGCCGAAGCGGTGGTACTCGTTGTTGTAGTTGTAGTCGAAGGGGAACGCCTGCACGGTGCGGTCGTCGAACAGCGCCTCGGGCAGGCCGTACCAGTGCTCCATGGAGCCCAATCCGAGCCGGGCGGCGTCGAGCACATCCATGCGCGCCACACCCATCTGGCCCAAGTGGGCCTGCGTGCCGAGGCCCTGGCGCCGGGCCTCATCGATCAGCGCCGCCATGATCTCCGGATCGTGCGAGCCGAGCTTGAGTCCGTCCACCCCCTCGTTCGCCGCCCACCGCACCCACTCTCGCGCGGCGTCGGGCGTGTTGATGGGCCCGTCATCCCATCCCATCCCCGGCCGCACGTACACGAAGATCCGCGGCGCCACGATGGCGTTGGCCGCGCTGCGCTGGCGCTCGTTGAGGGTCCATTCCACACCGTTGCCCGAGCCGGGATCGCGGATGGTGGTCACGCCGTGGGCCATCCACAGCTTGTACACGTACTCCGCAGGCGTGCCCTGCGAGTTGCCGCCGATGTGCGCGTGCAGGTCCACGAGCCCGGGAAGGACGTACATCCCGTGTGCGTCGATCTCGCGCGTCGCGTCCTGGGGCCGGCGCTCCGGATCGATGGGGGCACCGGGAGCACCCAGGTTCTCGATCTCGACGATCCTGTTACCCTCGATCACGATGTCCATCGGCCCGCGTCCCGGTGCGCCGGTGCCGTCGATCAGGGTGGCGCCCCGGATTATCAGCCGCTCGAACGGGCCTTCGCCCTCTCCGGACGCGCGATCCGGACCCGGCGTGATCGATTGGCGCTCCTGCGCCAAACCCGCCGTGGGAGAGAGCAGCGCGAGCACCATGGTCCACGCTGCGGCCCGCGTCATCGAGTTACGCCGCATGCCTGTCCTCCACGATAGGGCTGTCGTCGGTCGAGCTCCGGGGCTCGCTGGGGTCTAATCCAAACCGCGAATCGACAGGACCGCAAGCCGGAGTGTAGCTTCCGGGTGCCCGGGGGTCCCCATGAGCCAGCCCGATCAACTCACCTACCGCGAGCTCACCAGCCACGAGGACCACGACCAATGCGTGGACCTGCAGCGCGCCACATGGGGCGACGACTTCCGGGAGCTGGTTTCTCCTGCCCTGTTGCTGGTGGCCCGGAAGATCGGCGGCGTCCTGCTGGGAGCGTTCGAGCCGGACGGGAGGCTCGTCGGTTTCGTGTTCGGGCTCACGGGGCTGCACGAAGGAGAGCCGGTTCACTGGTCGCACATGCTGGCCGTGCGCGAGGAGCTGCGGTCCCGCGGCATCGGCCGCCGTCTCAAGGAGCTGCAGCGGGCGCACGTGGCGGCACTCGGGGTGCCACGTATCCAGTGGACGTTCGACCCTCTGGTCGCCCGCAACGCGCACCTGAACCTATGTCGCCTCGGCGTCCGGGTGCTCGAGTACGTGGAGCACATGTACGGCGAGAGCCCCGTAAGTGTGATGGACAGCGTGATCGGCACCGACCGATTCGTGGTGGAATGGCCTGCCCGCACAGCGAGCCCGTCCGGCAGGGCCGAGCCAGCAGCCGACGCGGCAATCGTGTCGCTGGTGAACGAGCTGGAGTCCGACCTGCCCGATGTCGCGGAGGTGCTCATCGAGATCCCGGCGGACATACAGCTACTCAAGCGGGAGCGCCCCGAGGAGGCTGCAGCCTGGCGCAGCACCACGCGGCGGGCACTACGACACTACTTGGCCGCGGGCTATGCCGTCGCGGGGTTCGCGGCCGGACGCTACTTGTTGCGGCGGGATGAAGACACCGGTGCCTGACCTCACTTCACTCACGCTGCACGAGATCCAGCTCCAGCTGCGGGAGCCGTTCCGCATCTCCTCGGGTGCGAGCTGGCAGCGGCGCGTGCTGCTGATTGAGCTGCACGACGAAGACGGTGGGACCGGGTGGGGCGAGTGCGTGGCGGGCGAGACACCGCATTACTCGCCCGAGACGGTGGACACCGCGTGGCACGCCATCCGCAACTGGATCGCACCGGCCGTGCTGGGGCGCCCGTGGGAGGCGCCCACCGAGCTGCATCACCTGCTGGAAGCGGGCATCCGGGGACACCCCATGGCGCGGGCAGCGGTCGAGATGGCGGCCTGGGAACTCGCCGCGCGGCGCTGCGGGGCCCCGCTGGCAGAGCTACTGGGTGGAGTGCGAAACGAGGTGGCCGCGGGCATCTCGTTGGGGATCCAGGAATCGCCCGACGTGCTGGCCGGGCAGGCTGCCGACGCCGCGGCACGGGGATACCGCCGCATCAAGCTCAAGGTGCAGCCGGGGGCGGACGAGGCGTACGTCGAAGCGGTGCGCATGGCAGTGGGCGACTCCACGCCGCTGAGCGTGGACGCCAACGCGGCGTACACGCTGCGCGACAGCGAGACGCTGCGCGGCCTCGACCGGTTCGGCCTCCAGATGATCGAACAGCCGCTGGCCGCGGACGCGCTGACTCAGCATGCGCAGCTACAGCGTCAGCTCGACACCCCGGTCTGCCTCGATGAGGCGATCTGGAGCCTGGCGCGCGCGGAGGAAATGATCGCGCTGGAGGCCGGGAAGATCATCAACATCAAGCCGGGACGCGTGGGTGGATTCACGGCGGCCATCGCGATCCACGACCTGGCCGCCGAGTACGGCGTTCCGGTGTGGTGTGGAGGGATGCTGGAGAGCGGGATAGGCCGCGCCCACAACGTGGCGCTGGCTTCCCTGCCCAACTTCACTCTCCCGGGCGACTTGAGCCCCAGCGACCGGTACTGGGAACGCGACATAGTGGAGCCCCCCTGGACCATGAGGGATGGAATGATCTCCGTGCCGGGAGATCGCCCGGGGATGGGCGTGGAACTCGACCTCGACTACATTCGCGAGCTCACGGTACGATCGGAGACTTTCGAAGCGTGAATCCCTCGCCATTCGACGCTGGGCTGCACCAGCGCATGATCGCCGTCCGTCGCGACTTGCACGAGCACCCCGAGCTCGCCTGGCAGGAGCAGCGCACCGCGGAGCGCGTGGAGGCCGCACTGGACGAGATGGGAATCGCGCACCGCCGCGTGGCGGGAACCGGAGTGCTCGCCGACCTGCCCGGGCGGGACGGCGTGGACGCGGTCGCGCTGCGCGCCGACCTGGATGCCCTCCCCGTAGCCGAGGAGACCGGGCTCCCCTTCGCCTCGGCGCGTGACGGTACGATGCACGCGTGCGGGCACGACGGACACACCGCGATGCTGTTGGGCGCCGCGGAGTACCTGGCGCGCGAGAGCGAGCTGCCCGCGACCGTGCGCCTCATCTTCCAACCGGCGGAGGAGACCGGCACGGGGGCGCCGGCCCTGATCGAGGCGGGCGCGCTGGCCGACGTGGCCCTGATCTTCGGCGGCCACCTCGACAGGCTGTACGCTCCGGGCGAGATAGTGGTTACGACCGGACCGGTGAACGCCTCGACCGATGAGTTCGTCATCGAGCTGTCCGGTCCCGGCGGACACGCCGCGCGGCCACACGAGAGCGTCGATCCGATCGTGGCGGGGAGTCACCTGGTCACCGCGCTCCAGACTCTGGTCTCGCGCACGGTGGATCCCACGCAGGCGGCGGTCGTCTCGGTGGGATGCTTCCAGGCGGGAACCGCGCCCAACGTACTGGCTCGGCGCGCGCGGCTGGAGGGAACGGTGCGCGCGCAGCACCCCGAGGTACGCAGCCGCCTGGTTTCCGCATTGCGTCGCACCACCGAGTCCACCGCGGAAGCTCACGGCGTGGACGTTGCGCTGAACTTGAGCAGTGGGACCCCGGCGGTGGTCAACGAGGCCGGCCCCACGGCGCTGGCGCGCGACGCCGCGATCCGTGCGCTGGGAGAGGACCGCCTGCGCCCCCTGGCAACGCACAACATGGGCGGCGAGGACTTCGGCTTCTACCTCGAGCAAACGGCCGGCTGCTACGTGCGCATTGGGGCGCGGCCCACCGGAGAGAGCTTCCCAGCCCACTCCTCGAGATTCGAGTTCGACGAGCAGGCTCTGGCAGTGGGCGCGGCTTACTTCTATCACGTGGCCCTCGTGGCCGGCACCGCACTCTCGGAGGGAATGATCCCATGAAGCAGCGCGGCGCGATACTCGCCGTTGTTGTCTGTGCAGTCTGGGCGATCGCGCCCGGTGCTCCCCTCGCCGCACAGCAGATGGAGGACGTGCAGGTGACGGCGACCCACGTGGCGGGGAACGTCTACTTGATCACCGGCCGCGGCGGCAATATCGCCGCCTCCGTCGGCGAGGACGGCGTGTTCCTGGTGGACGACCAGTACGCCCCGCTCACCGACAAGATCCGGGCGGCGGTGGGCGGGATCAGCGAGGAGCCGATCCGGTTCGTCATCAACACGCACTGGCACGAGGACCACACGGGTGGCAACGAGCACATGGGCGATGCCGGCGCCGTGGTCGTGGCTCACGAAAACGTGCGCCTTCGTTTGGGCTCGGAGCAGTTCATCGAGTTCAACCAGCGGCACTACGATCCGTCGCCCGCCGCGGCGCTGCCGGTGGTCACGTTCAGCGATGCCGTGACGTTCTATTGGAACGACGATACGAGCCACGTATTCCACATCGAGCACGCCCACACCGATGGGGACGCCGCGATCCACTTCCGCGCGGCGAACGTTGTGCACGCCGGCGACGTGTACTGGAACGGCGTGTACCCATTCATCGACGTTTCGAGCGGGGGAACGATCGACGGCATGATCGCCGGAGTGGACCGGCTGCTCGAGCTGGTGGATGACGACACCCGGATAATACCGGGCCACGGCCCGCTCTCCTCGGTGGAGGAGCTGCGCAGCTACCGCTGGATGCTGCTCGCCTCGCGGGAGCGCGTCGCTGCGCTAATAGCCGAGCGAAAGACGCGCGATGAGATCATCGCGGCTCTCCCGATGGCGGACTTCGATGAATCATGGGGCCAGTGGTTCATACGGCCCGATCAGTGGGTGGGCCTGGTATACGACGGAATGTTGGAGCCGTAGGAGTCGCGATTCAGCCTGGGGGGGGCTCGCTCCCTTCCGCCGGGACACTCTCCCACGGGCGCCCCAGGCGACGCAGCACGAAGACCCACACGACGACGCCGAGCGTGCCGCCGAGCACGCCACCCAACAGCATCCACACGAGACCGGCGTCGCCCACCTGGCGCAACCGCGCGAACAGGGCGCCGATCCACCCACCCAAGAAAGCGGCCGCCCACACCACGATGGGCGTGAGCAGCCATCCGACCGTCTGGAACAGCCGGTTGGGGGTCCTGTGTGTCACCGCCTGGCCATCCCGTATGCGACCGGAACGTGCACCACCAGGGCGATTGTCCAGGCCAGGGCCATCACCGCGGCGTGGGCTGGGGCGAGCCGCGTGAGAGTCAGGAGCGCGAACACGACTACGGCGACACCGAGCGTCTGCCCGGCAACGGCAAACACCGAGCTGCCCTTCTCGCTCAGCACGGCGTACACCCACGCTCCCAGCCACGCGAGGAGGGCCGATCCCATCCACCACACGGAGACGTACCAGAAGCCGCTGCCGCCACCCACCTGGTCCCACGTCCAGTGATACAGGTCGAGCGGACGCAGCAGCGCCGTGTCGATCACCGTGAACGTCAGCGCCCCGAGCAATCCCACCAGCGCGGCCCACGCGATGCCGTCCACATTTCTGGGGCGCACCCACGAGGCCGGCAGGTAACTGAACACCAGCCCGCCGATCAGCACGAGCACCGACTGCACGATCGTCTCCACCGTGCCGGTCACGCCCCGGGAGATCAGCGCAAACGCCGTCACTCCCAGTGCGGTGATGGCCCCCAACTTGAGGCCGCCTCCCACTATGGTGCGTACGTCGGCCGTAGATGTCATGCGCGAGGCCCTCGGGTCCCCCGGGTGAACGCCGGGGAAGTTAGGCGGTAGGTCGGTGAGGCGGTAGGCTCGGCGATCACTCTTCCAACCCCAAGGCGAGCGCCGCGAGCCTCAGGCCCAGCAGTGTGAGGTTGGGCTCCACCGCCTCGATCTCCTGGCACAGCGGCGCTATGGTATCGGCCAACCCACCTGTCGCAACCACATAGGGCGTATCCTCACCCGGCCACTCGGCCTTGATGCGTCGCACCAACCCGTCCACCGAGTCGGCGGTCCCCAGCAGTACTCCTGCCCGGATACAGTCTTCGGTGCGGCGGCCGATCACCCGATCGGGTGGCACGAGCTCCGTGCCGGGCAGCTTTGCCGCACGGCGTGTGAGATTGTCGGCGGCGGTGTACACGCCCGGCGCGATCACTCCCCCCAGAAAGGTGCCGTCCTTGGTGATGCAGTCGAACGTGGTGGCGGTACCGAAGTCCACGATGACGGTGTCGCGCCCGTAGATCTCCTTCGCCGCCAGGGTATTCACCACACGGTCGGCTCCCACGCTATGCGGCTCGTCAACATCGAGCGTGACGGGGAGCGGAGAGCCGGGCCCCACGTGCGTGGGGCTCAACCCGAGCGCCAGCTCGATCCCCCCGGCTAACACCTCGGTCACTCCGGGCGCAACCGACGCCTGGACCGCCGCGCGCACCTCGTGGGTGGAGTGACCCGCATGTGTGAGGAACGAGGTGAGCATCGCGGCCCACTCGTCAGGCGTTCTCGTGGTGACCGTGGTGACTCGCCAGTGGGCGATCAGCCGGTCGCCCACGAACAGCCCGAGCGTGATCTCGGTGTTACCGACGTCTACGGCGAGGAGCACGGAGCGCTACCTGATACCGCGCAGCAGTCCCTTGCGCCGCCACACGACGTAGCCCAGCACGCCGACGGCGATCAAGTGTGCCGCGAGGAACTCCCACCCGAGTGCCTGCACCTCTCCGCCGGCGGAGGGGGGCATGGCATGGATCAGCGAAGCGTGGCCTGCCGTAACCACCGCCGTGTACACGCTGGCCACCAACAGCGTCCCGGAGAGCACGTAAACCGACCCGGCTCCCGCGGCACCGAGTGCCGCCAGCCACCACGGAGGGGTGACGCCGGTGAGCGCCGGCGCCACTGCGAGCCACCAGACGAGTGCGGCCGTCGCCGAAGCGAGCACGAGGACGAGCCCCGCGTGATCGGGGTGGCCGATGAGCAAGCGGCGAAACGCCAGCTCGGACGTCACGAGCCCGGCGGGTACGCCGATAGCCGTGAGGAAGACCAGTGCGTCGACAGCGCTGGTGCTGCAACCGGCCACCTCCGGTCCCCCTTGGGCGGACAGCAGGCAGAAGGCACCTCCTCCGCCCCCGCCGAGCGTGAGACCCGCGACGGCCACCAGCCACGGCGCCAAGCCGGCTACCGCGGCAGTCACGTACCATTCGAGGAAGCCGCGTTGCTGCACCAGGGCCAGTGCGAAGCCCCATGCGAGCACGCCGCCCACGACCACGAAGAACATCCCGGGGCTGAGCAGTGCCGCGAGCTCCACGGATCGTGAGGGGCGGGTGGCAACGATCAGCGCTCCAACCACGAGGGCAACGACGACCAGCATGATCGTCGAGAACTCTTTGCGCCACGGCCCGTTGGGCCAGAGCCCCAGTGGAAGGTGCATGCCGCGCAGGATGAACCCCGCAACGATGCCGAGGCTGAGCGGAGCGATCGCGTCGCCCGTCACGCCGTGCAGCGTATCGGTGTGCAGCAGCCACCACGCCGCGATCACCAGCAGGATCGCCGCGACGCCTCGCGCCCACAGCGGCAGGTCAAGCTGCGGCAATGCCGCCTCCCAGGATTCGTTGCACTTCCTGTTCGGTCTCCACCAAAAGTACGCCTCCCAGCCTGCGGTCGCTCAGGACGACATCATTGGGCCACTTGAGCCGCGCCGCCACCTCAAGGTCGCCCAATGACAGCGCCGCCGCGAGCCCCACCCGCAATGCCCGTACGATGTCACCGCACCAGCGCCCAGACGATCGTCGCGGCACCGAGCGCCCAGCAGTACGGCGCAAAGCGGTGGAACGCCCCACGTCTGAGCAGGACGATTAGGAAGCGGATCGCCACGATACCGGAGACCAGTGCCGCCGCGAAGCTCAGGGCCAGCGGGCCGCCGCCGACCGACACCAGGCCGGTCGAGAGATGCGGCACCTGGAGCACGGCCGCCCCCGCGATCGCCGGGATCGCAAGCAGGAACGAGAACTCCGCCGCGCGCACGGGGTCCATCCCGTGCCACAACCCGGCAGCCACCGTCGCTCCCGAGCGGGAGATTCCCGGCATGATGGCCAGCGCCTGCGCCACACCGATCCCGGCCGAGCCCGCCGGCGTAGGCTCGGTCCGCACCGAGCCCTGCAGCACCCGGCGAGTACTCCACAGAATGAGTCCCGTAACCAGGAAATCCACACCCACGATCAGCAAGGAGTCGAAGGCCCGCTCGAACCAGCCGGCGAACAGGAGACCCACCGCCGCAGCCGGCACCGAACCGAGGGCCAGGAGCGCGACGTAGCGCAAGGCGGCGCGCTCGCCCCGCACCACACCTACCATCAGCTCCAGTAGCCGTACTCGATACACCACGACCACCGCGAGCAGCGTGGCCGCATGGACCGCCACCTCCACCAGAACTCCGGGGGTCGTGAGACCGACCGCCGCTTCGGCCACGACGAGGTGACCGGAGCTGGAAACGGGAAGGAACTCCGTGAGCCCCTGCACCACCCCGAGCAGCAAGCCCTGCCAGTAGGTCACTGCCGCAACACCCGCTCGTACAGTGCCTCGTAGCGCGGCACGACCCGCTCAGCGGAGAACCCTTGTGCCCGCTCGATGGCAGCCGACCTGGCGGCGTTCCAACGCTCGGTCTGGAGGAGCTCGAGAGCGGCTTGCGCGATTGCGTCGACGTCACCCACCGGCACGAGCCTCCCGCTCACACCGTCCTCCACCACCTCGGGCACTCCACCCACGTCGCTCGCCACCACCGGAGCGCCGCACGCCATCGCTTCGAGCGCGCTCAACCCGAATGACTCCGACGAGCTGGGCAGCAGGAACAGGTCGGCGGCGCGCAGCAGGTCGGCCACTGCATCCACCTTCCCCAGAAACTGCACATCGCCCCCGAGCCCGAGCCGCTCCACCTCGGCCTCCGTAGCCAGCCGCTCGGGACCATCGCCAACCAGCACCAGCGCAGCGTCGATCTGCTTCCGCACCAGCGCGAACGCGCGGATCACGTCGGGCACCCGCTTCAACTCGCGGAAGTTGGAGACGTGCATCAGCACCTTCCTGTCGCCCGGCACCAGCGCCGAGCGGCAGTGCGCGTCGTCGGACGGTCGGTACTCGTCCAGGTTCACGAAGTTGGGGATCACGTCGATGCCGCATCCGGTGCACCCGAACGCAGCGTAGGTCTCGTCCTTGAGATACTGCGACACCGCAGTCACGGCGTCGGACCGCTCGATGGAGAACTTCGTGACGGTGAAGAACGACTTCTCCCGGCCCACCAGGGTGATGTCCGTGCCGTGCAGCGTAGTGACCACCTTCAGGTCATGCTCGTCGCGGATCATCTCCTTGGCGAGGAATGCGGCCGTAGCATGCGGCACGGCGTAGTGTACGTGCAGTATGTCGAGCCGCTCTCGCAACGCCACCTCTTCCTGCTTCACAGCCAGGGCCAGGGAGTAGGGGAAGTACTCCAGCAACGGATACGTCCCGCTCAGGTCCACCTCGTGGAAGAAGACGCGCTCGGCGAAGCCTCGCAGCCGGAAGGGAGAGGCGTAGGAGATGAAGTGGATCTCGTGCCCGCGCCGCGCCAGCGCGAGGCCCAGCTCTGTCGCCATCGCGCCGGAGCCGCCGTAGGTCGGATAACAGGTGATCCCGATTCGCATCAGTCGCTTCGCTCCTCCCACAGTGCGGCGATGCGCCGCGCCAGGACGTCCGGTCCTTCCGTCGCGTCCAAAGTTACCACGGGATGCCCGATCAGTTGGTTGCGGAACCAGGTATCCTGCCGCTTGGCGTAGCGGCGCGTGGCCGTCACGATCGTCGGGCCCAGATCCTCGAGTGAGAGACCGCCGGCCAGGTGCCGCACGACTTCGCGGTATCCTACTGCGTCGAGCCCCGGCGCATTGGAGGCTACTCCACGCTGCAGCACGCCACGCACCTCGTCCACCAGTCCCGCGGTCAGCATCGCGTTGACCCGCGCTTCGATGCGTTGGCGCAACACCGTGCGCGGCAGGGTGAGGCGTACGTACCAGGGTCGCATGACGCCCTCGGCCTTGGCCCGGGCCTGCCACCACGAAAGTGGTCGGCCGGTGAACAGCGCTATCTCGATGGCTCGCTCGGCGCGCTGCCGTCCGCCGCCGCTGTACTGCGGGTCGAGCCGCGCGGCCCAACGTCCCAGGCCTTCCGCCTGCTCCGCCCACTGCCGCAGCCGGTCGCGCCGCTGTCGTGGAAGGGGAGGCTCGCGGAACAGGCCGTCCGCCAGGGCTCGCACGTAGAACCCGGTGCCGCCCACCACGATTGGGCGCCGCGTGGTTCCGGGGTCGCGCAGCCAGTTCGCTGCGTCGGCCGCGAATCGGCCCGCGGAGTAGCGCTCTCCGGGATCCACCACGTCGAGTCCCAGGTGGGGCACCAGGCGCCGCTCCGCCGCCGTCGGCTTCGCCGTGCCGATGTCGAGGCCGCGGTAGATCTGGCGTGAGTCGGCGGAGACCACCACCGGTGACCAGTACTCGGCGAGCGCCAGCGCCACCGCGGTCTTGCCCACGGCGGTCGGCCCAACGATCACGGGAATCAGCGGCTTAGGATCGGCCAAAGCGGCGCTCCAGCTCGTGCCGTGGAACTCGCACGACGGCGGGCCGCCCGTGCACGTCATGCGGCGGGAGCTCGCAAGCGAAGAGCTGGCGGATCAGGGCGCGCATCTCCTCGGGCTCCATCCGCTGTCCCGCCTTGATGGCAGCGTGGCAGCCATAGGTCGCGGCAAACCGTTCCAGCCGGTTGGCCAGCCCGCCCAACCGACCGCGCGCCAGATCGGTGACCAGTTCCTCGAAGCAGCGCCGGGCGTCGAAGCGCGGGTGCGGATTCGGCACCGCGTGCAGCACCACCGAGCGCCCCCCGAACGGCTCCACCTCGAAACCCACGCGGTGCAGCAGCTCCGCGTACGCTTCGACTGCCTCCAGCTCCTCCGGGGAAAGGTCGAGCGTCAGCGGCAGCAGCAGCCGCTGCGCTACCCCTCCCTCCCCAGTCAGCTGTGCCATGGTCTGCTCGTACAGCACGCGCTCGTGAGCCGAGTGCTGGTCCACCACGGCCAGCTCGTCGTCAACTTCGAACACCAGATAGGTGTCGAACACCTGGAGCAACGTGCCGGACCGGGCGAGCGCCGGCTCGGTCGGGGTTGCGGCCGCGTCGAACAGTGAGGCGGCCGCCAGTGCGGCGTCCGCCCCGCCCCGCTCCGTCACACCCGTGCGGTAGGGCTTCGCCGACGCAGGTTCGGAGAGCGTGGACTCCGTGCCGCGCACCACCCCCGCAGCACCAAGGGGCGCGATGCCCTGCCGCACCGCTGCCTCGACCGCCTCTTCCACCACCCGCTTGTCGCGGAACCGCACCTCGAGCTTGGCCGGGTGCACGTTCACGTCCACCCGCTCGCCCGGCACGCCGATGCCGAGGAACAGCGTGGGACGCAATCCCGGCGCGATAGCGCCGCGGTAGCCTGCCTCGGCCGCCCTGATGATGAAGGGATCGCGGAACGGCCGGCCGTTCACGAAGAGGTATGCCTTGCGTCCGCTCGCGCGCGCGTCCGCAGGGCGCTGCACGAATCCCCGCACCGACATGGCACCGTCGCTGAACTCCACCGGCACGAGCTCGTCGGCCACCCTGCGTCCGAAGAGCGCGGCGATGCGGTCGGCTACGCTCGCCACGCGGGGCGCATCGAGCAGGGTCCGCCCCTGGCTCACCAACTTGAACGCCACGTCGAGCCGCGCGAGCGCGAGCACGTTGAGTGCCTCCACGGCAGCGCGCGTTTCCGCTTGGGCCGAGCGGAGGAACTTGCGGCGCGCGGGCGTGTTGCCGAAGAGCTTGCGCACGGTGACCGTGGTACCGGGCGTCCTGGCAACCTCTTCTACCGACTCCAGCCGCCCACCCCGCACCCGCAGCAGCGTCCCGACAGGGCCGGTGTCTCCATTCCCGCCACTCGCTGTCTCCAGCTCGAACTGGGACACCGAGGCGATCGACGCCAGTGCCTCGCCGCGGAAGCCGTACGTCGCGACCCCCACGAGGTCCGGCGCGGTGCGGATCTTGGAAGTGGCGTGCCGATCGATGGAGAGAACCGCGTCTTCTCGGTCCATGCCGCCACCGTCGTCACTCACCCGCACGACGCTGCGTCCGCCGTTCTCCAGCTCCACGTGAATCGTGGTGGCGCCCGCATCCAGCGCGTTCTCCACCAGCTCTTTCACTACGGAGGCGGGACGCTCGACCACCTCGCCAGCGGCGATCTGGTCGACGACACGCGCAGGGAGGATCTCGATGCGTCCCACTACAGCGGCACGACCTCGGCACGCAGCAACCAGCCGCGCTCGTTCCCTCCGGTCACCAGCACCCAGGCACCTTGCTCGCGCTCGATGCGCACCGCGGCGCCTTCTTCCAACTCGAAGTCCGCCGGCGCGGAGCCGTACGGTGCGACCCGAAGCGGGGTTTGGGAGTTCATCACCAGCGCAACCGGTTGCGCGTAGCGCTGCAGCACTGTGCCGCCGTACGCGGCGGCCGACAGCGCGAGCGCCGCTACGACCGCCGGCCAGCGGTGGCGCGCACCGGCGGCCCACGCGACCCACGCCACGAGCCACAGCACCACGGCGAGCGCGAAGGCCTCGGCCGGAGTGACCGGTGCGACCCAAGTGAAGCCCGGTGCCGCCGGCGACTCGGCGCCGCCCACCGCGAGCGCCCGGCGAATCGATGGTTCGCGCGGCGAGAGCCGCGCCGCGCGCAGCCACGCAGCGCGCGCGCGTACGGGCTCCCCCAGACGATCCAGCGCCGCCCCGAGGTTGTACCAGTGCGCCGCCACCCGCGGCTCCGTGGCCGCTCGCCCCGCGAAGCTGTCTGCCGCCGGCCGCACCGCACCCGCGTCGTACAGTCGCTCCGCAGATTGCGCCATGGCACCCTGCGCGGCCACCGCCGCCAGCACGACGACCGTGGCGGCGCCGATCACCGAGGGGCGCGCCTTGCCCGCGCCGCCCACGAGAGCGCGAAGCACCTCCTGCACCTCGAGGGTCAACTCCTCAGCGTCGGTCGAGCCCTCCGGGCCATAGAGCGCCTGCCGCAGCCGGTCGCGCACGCGGGCCGCATGAGCCGCCAGAGGAGCCTCGACACCCGCCGCACGCAGCGCGTCGGCCAGGTCCTCGCTCGCTCGCAACCGCGCCAGGGGGACGAGCCCTTCCAGCACTCCACGGAACTCGAACTCGAGTTGATGCAGGGTCACTCCCTGCACGACCTCGGGCTTGCGGCGAACGGCGCCGCGCCCGCGCGACCAGGCCGCCGCGCCGAGCCGGAGCGCGAGGGCCACTAGGGGGGGCAGCAGTACGACCAGCAACCACGCCCACCACCGCAGTGGCTCGACCACCGTTTCCAGCGACCGCTGCGGCGCAGTCAGCAGCGGCGGCACGCTCTGCACCGGCGCGACGCCACCCGACCCGCTCGGCGTGACGAACTCGACTGGGGCTGCCGCGAGCGTGACATAGGTCTCCCGACCCACGTCGAAGTACACGTAACGCGGTGCCGGCACCCGGTGCGTGCCCGCCGAGTCAGCCACCACCAGGTAGTCGAATACCTTGGTGCCCCCCACGAGACCGCCCTCAGTAGCGAGCGCGACATTCACCTCCTGCGGGTAGGCACGCAGCCCCACCGGCCACTCGAGTTCGGGTTCCGGCCAGAGGGCGACATTCCCCGATCCCGACAATTCCGCCCGTACACGTGCGCCTCCACCCACGGGGAGCTCGCCCGATGGCACGTCGATCCGGAAGCGCAGGTCCCGCGCAGCCGCCCCGCGGTAGCCCGCCGCGCCGCGCCGGGCAGGTTGAGCCCGCACCGCAATCGCGCGCGGCTCGCTCTGCACCTCGTAGCGTAGCTCACGACTCAGGAATGACGAGGAAACAGGGAGACTGTACGACACCGTGGCGGGACCGACGTCGAGACCCCCGGCGGTCAGGGGGAAGACCACCTGATGCAGTACGAACAGGTCGTACCAGCGGCCACCAACCCGACGGCTCGCGACCACGCCGGTCGGCGTGGGCCGATCGTACGTCCAGGCGCCGCGCAGGCTGGGCGGCTCCAGCGTGGGCGGGTTGCGCAGCCTGCTGCGCACTTCGCGGGGGAACCACGCCACCACCACCAGGTCCACCTGGTCACCCAGCATGACCGGCGATGTCGGCGCGAGCACCTCGAGAGTCGCCTCGTCGGGGGAGAGCTGGGGCGGCGTGGACCGCTGGACGGCCTCCTCGATGCGGGGATCGAGTCCCGTCCCCGAGCCGGCATGCGGCGTCACGGTCACCCTGAAGGCCCGCGTCTCCATCTGAGCCTCGCCCTGACGCACGCTCACCGGGCCGATGACGGCGTCCCCCGCCCGCAACGCCCTGAAAGTGAACTGTCGCGTGGTCAAGCGGGTCGGGACGCCGGCGATCATGGAGACGCTCGTGCGATCCCTGCGGTTGATCAGCTCCAGGCCGACCAGGTCGGGATCGAGGATCTCAAGCAGGGCCGCGCCGCCGGCCTCGACAGTGAGCGTGAGCACGACCTCCTCGCCTACCAGTACCTCGTCACGGTTGAGCTCGGCCGTCACGCCCACCTGCTGCAGTGGCAGCATTGCGGCCAGAAAGAGCGCTACCACTCCTTCCTCCCGCGTGTTTCGCGCACCTGCTGGCGCCGGCTGTTCTGGCGATAGCGGGTGCGTCGTTCCTCCTCGGCCATCGAGTTGAGTATCTGTTGCGCCTGCGCTGCCGAGAGTCCTTCGGGTGGCGGCTCCTCGGGCGGGGGCGGTGACTCGCTGCTACTCGGCGGCGGTGGGCCCTGCGCTCCGGGAGGCGGCATGGAGCGAACCGCGAGCTCGAGGTTCCACTTGGCGGCTCGATCCCGGGGGCGCAGCATCAGCGCCTCGCGGTAGTGCGCCCGCGCCGTCTCTAGATGGAGCGACGCATTGCCCGAGTCGGCCCGCGCGAGCCGCAAGCGCAGCAGGCCAAGATTGTACAGCGCGAGGAAGCGCAGCTCCGGCTCCAGCGACTGCGCCACCTGTTCCAGCGCCCGCCGCGCGATCGCCGTGTCGCCAGTCTCCAGGGCCGCCGTACCCAGGTTGTAGACGCTCGTGTCGCCGCCCTCGCCGGAGCGGACCTGCTCCAGGTAGAACGCGGCCGCGCTCTCGTAATCCCCCTCACGCCAGGCCTCTTCGGCCCGGTTGCGCGGTCCCTGTGCCTGTGCGGTCCCGGCCGCGACGAGCAGCAGCAGCGAGATCATCGCCATCGAGCGGCGGGTCGTCGTGTGCACAAGCAGCACGAGCACCCCCAGGAGCAGCGGGATCCAGGCGCGCGAGATGTCCTGCGCCGCGGTTGAAGTCGCCTGTGGGGAGCGCTTGTACGCCGCCACCAGGTCACGCACCGCCCCTGCCTGGTCGGCAAGCTGCGCCGCAACCAGCACTCCCTGGGCCGCATCCGCCGCCGCAGTGAGGACGTCGTCGCGCCGCGAGGTCCCGACGACCTCGCCAGCGGGGTCACGCTGAAAGCCCACCAGACTGCCGTCCGGCTCCCGCACCGGGATGGGCACCGGTTCGACTCCCCCCTCCGAGACGAGCACTAGCCGCACCCGATCACGCCGCAGGCGCTCGGCCGCGCTCACCACCGCGGCCAGAGAGTCGTGTGCCTCCCCGTCCGTGAACACCACCAGCACCCGATCGGCCACCGGGTCACCGGCGAACAGCAGATCTCTCCCCATGTCGAACACGCCCGCCAATTCGGTGCCGCCGGCACTCGTGAACTCGGGATCGAGCGCGTCGATCAGCAGGTGCAGTGCGCTGCCGTCCACGGTGAGCGGAGCCAGCGCGAAGCTCTGTCCTGCGAAGGCGATCAGCCCAAGGCGGTCGCCCCCCAAGTCGTACACCAGGCGCCGGGCTTGCCGTTTCGCCCGCTCGAGCCGGGAGGGCGCCACGTCCTCGGCCAGCATGGAGCGCGAGATGTCTACCGCGATCACCAGGTTGAGACCCTTCGTCTCCGCCTCCACCACCCTGCTGCCCCAGCGCGGTCCGGCCAGCGCAGCCGTGGCGGCGAGCGCCGCGACGCCGAGCGCGAAGGGACTGGAGCGACCCAGGCGTCGCGCCCGCACGGCCAACGTACGCGACCAGCGGCGTGCATGGCCTATGCGGGCGCCGCGCCCCCACAGCGCCATCAATGCCGCCACGAGCCCCACTGCGGGAGCGGCCCAGAGAACGAGCGGTGAGTCGAAGGACATTACGGCACCCGAATCACGACTGTCGCCGCGATCAGCAGCTCCAGGGCCAGCGCAGCAAGCCCCACGACCAGCGGAAGCTGGTAGGCTTCGTTGTACTGGGTATAACGCGTCACGACGACCGGGGTCTTCTCCAACCTGTCGATCTGCTGGAAGATGCGGTTGAGCGCCTCGGGATCGGTGGCGCGGAAGTACCGTCCGCCCGTGAGGTTCGCGATGTCCTGCAGCAGCACTTCGTCGATCCGCACCGGCAAGGTCTGGTAGCGTAGCTGCCCCTGGGTGCCGCGGCCGATCGGCATCGGCGCCTCACCCTCGGTGCCCACCCCGATGGTGTACACGCGGATGCCGAACTCGGCGGCCGCCTCCGCGGCGGTGCGCGGGTCGAGCATCCCGCGTGTGTTCTCCCCGTCCGTCAGCAACACGATGACCTTGCTCGCACCGGGCGCCCGCTGCAGCCGGTTGGCCGCGGTGCCGATGGCCGTGCCAATCGCGGTGCCGTCTTCCAACTCTCCCACACGCAACTCGCGCACTGCCTGCTCCAGCACGTGGTAATCCACGGTGATCGGCACGCGCGTGAGCGCCTCGCCCGCGAACGCCACCAATCCGATGCGATCGAACTCACGTGCCGCAATGAACGCGATGGACTGCTCCTTGGCGACGTCCAACCGGTTGGAGGGGGCGAAATCCTCGGCGAGCATGGAACTGGAGACGTCCACGGCGAGCACGATCGCGATGCCCTCGCTCGTGGTGTCCTCAGACGAGATCCCGTACTCGGGCCCCGCCGCCGCAACGATCCAGGTTGCGAGCGTCAGAGTGCGCAGTGCCGCCGGCGCACCCGCCAGCCATTGCCGACCCCGCGGCGCGGTGCGGAACTGCTGCGCGTCACTGTAGCGGGCGGCGGGCGCCGGACGGCTGCGGCGACGCCACCACCACAGCGGCAGCACCGCGAGCAACAGCAGGATCAGAGGTCGCGCGAAGATCACGCCAGGCGCTCCTTCAGCTGATCGGCCTGCTCCACCAGCTCGACCACGTCGCTCGGCACGGCCGGAGCGAAGCGCGCGCGCTCCAGCGCGCGTAGCAGGTCACCGGTATCGCGCAGCGGCCACTCGGGTACCTCATCGTGCAACACCCTAAGGCACTCCTCGGTGTCGAGATAGCGCCCGGCACGGGGGATCAACTGCGCGATGTGCTGCCGCAGCCGGTCGGCAGTCACCGCAGCCACGGCTCGCGACTCCCCCGCGGCAACCCAACGCTCGATCGGCGGCTCCGCCGGCGTGACATCCGGCTCGCCAATCCCCGGGCGGGGCCGCGTGCGCCGGCGGGCTACGCCCCACGTTGCAGCGGCCCCGAGCACGACGCCGAACAGCACGAGCAACGGGACGAGGCGAGTCGGGTGGCGCACGAGCGCCTCCGCGGCGGGAGCCGGCTCGAGCGACAGCGTGTCGTCCGCCGGCAGCACGGAGGCCACCTCTATCCGCGCCGTGTCTCCCGGGATGGTCTCGACGCGCCCGTCCGGGTAGAGCAGTTCGGCCGGCGGCATCGCGATGGCGTGGCTCCCCGGCTCGAACAGCGCCACCGTATAGAGCATCGTGAGATCGCCCTCGGCGTAGGCCGCGCGCGGCGGGCTCAGCGGCTCGAGCGCGCGTGTGACCGCGAGCGGACGGAGGCGCGCCTGTACGTCGGGCGCCGCGCTCACCCGACGCACCAGCCGCACCGTATCGCCTACGGTCACGTGCCCCGGGGAAACGGCCCACGTGGAGAGCTGCAGCGCCGCCAGTAGCAGCAGGACCATCACCGCTTCAACCTGCGGGCGCGCTCGGCGAACGCGCGGTGCAGCGCCTCGGCGTATGGACGATCCGTACGCAGCGCGATGTGATCCACCCGCGCCTGCTTCAGCGCGCGAGCTCGGTTGAGGCGCACCTTCTCTGCGGCCATGGCGAGCGCGAGGCGGGTGGGCCCGTGCGACGAGTCCACCAGCACGCGCTCGCTCGACTCAGCATCCTCCAGCTCGATCCACCCTGCTTCGGGCAGCTCGAACTCGCGAGGGTCGTCCACCGTGATCGCTACGACCTCGTGCTTGCGGCCCAGGCGGCCGAGTTGATCCTCCCACCCGGGCGCGCGGAAATCCGACAACACCGCAACGATGGAACGGTGGCGTAGCAGGCGGGAGGCGTAGGCGAGGGCGGCGGCGATGTTGGTGCCCCGGTCCACGGGGCGGAACGCCAGGAGGTCCCGGATGATGCGCAGCGCGTGCAGCCGGCCCTTGCGGGGCGGCACGACGTGATCGACGCCACCCGAGAAGATCATTGCGCCCACCCGGTCCTTCTGCCGCGCCGCGGCCAGCGCGAGCACTGCCGCGACCTCCACTCCCCGCTCCGCTTTGGCGACCGGCGCTCCGAACTCCTCCGACCCCGAGCGATCGACCACGAGCATCACGGTGAGCTCTCGCTCCTCCATGAAGGTCTTCACATAGGGAGAGCCCATGCGCGCCGACACGTTCCAGTCTATCGAGCGGTAGTCGTCGCCCTGTTGGTAGGCGCGCACCTCGGCGAACTCCATGCCGTGGCCGCGGAACGTCGAGCGGTATTCACCGGAGAAGAGCGTGTTGACGAGTCGGCGCGTACGGAGCTCGATCGTCTTTACCTGGCGCAGAACGTCGGCCCCGACGATGCGGGACGGGCGCGTCACGGAACGTCCACTGCCTCCAGGATCTTGGCGATCACACCGTCGGAAATGACGTCTTCGGCCTCCGCCTCGAACGTGAGCAGCACGCGGTGCCGCAACACGTCGGGGGCCATGGCCTTCACGTCTTCCGGAACGACGTACGCCCGGCCCCGGAGAAAGGCGTGCGCTCGGGCTGCCTGGGCGAGATAGATCGAGGCCCGTGGGCTCGCGCCGTAGGCGATGAGCGGTCGCACCTCGTGCAGCCCCACTGCCTGGGGCTCCCGGGTTGCGCGCACCACATCCACGATATAGTCCACGATCTTCTGATCCATGTACAGCTCGGCGATCTGGCGCCGGATCGAGATGATGTCCTCGGGATCGGCCACGCGACCGACCGGTATCTCCTGGCCGCCGGCCATGCGCCAGAGGACCTCCTTCTCCTCGTCGCGTGACGGGTAGCCGACGAACACCTTGAGCATGAATCGATCGAGCTGGGCCTCGGGGAGCGGGTACGTGCCTTCCTGCTCGATCGGATTCTGCGTCGCCAATACGAGAAACGGCTCGTCGAGAGCGTGCGTCTCACTGCCGATGGTCACCTGCTTCTCCTGCATGGCCTCGAGCAGCGCGGCCTGCACCTTGGCGGGCGCCCGGTTGATCTCGTCGGCGAGAATGATGTTGGCGAACAGCGGTCCCCGCTTGGGCCGGAATTCACCGGTCCGCTGATCGAAGATCATGGTGCCGATGATATCCGCGGGCAGCAGGTCGGGCGTGAACTGAATCCGCTGGAACGTCGTGCGGATCACCTCGGCCAGCGTGCGGACGGCCAGCGTCTTGGCAAGCCCCGGCACGCCCTCGAGCAAGATGTGGCCGCCGGTGAGCAATCCGACCAGCAGGCGCTCGATCATTGCTTCCTGGCCGACGATCCGCTTGCCGACCTCCTCCACGACGCTAGTGGTGATGGCTGCGTCCGGCGCCTTGACCGCCCGTGACGTCATCGGTTATCGCCTCTCATCGCTTGATCCGTTCTCCCCCGTCTTCGTACCGGAAGATCCAGGTCGCGAAACGCGACGGCGCAATGGTGTCCTCGGACTCGATGGCTCCCCACTCGACACCGCTGTCGGTGCGGCGGTCGCGGCTGCCGGCCTGCTTCACCATCAGCTTGCCGCGCCCAATCCACGTCTCCAGATTCTGCGACCGGAGGTCGACCCATCCGCGAGCCACCGCCGGCTCGACGTCGTCATCGTCGGGCTGGATGATGACAATCTCGCCCCTATAAACCTTCCCACCCGGTACGACTATCGGAAGACCCACCGAGACTATGGTGGAGCGCAGATCGACATCCTGTGCCACGAGCGCTTCCGCCTGCCGCGCGAGATCCGCTGCGTCGCTCTCGGCCAGCGCGCGGACGGAGGTGCAGAGCCGCGACAGCACGTACGCCTCGTACAGCAGTTTCGTGAGCCGCGGCGGTCCGAGCATCTCGAAGGCGACCGAGCGCAAGTCGTGCTCCCGCTCCAGTTCATCGAGTCTCTCTATGGCCGCCGCCCGCAGCAGCCCCGCCTGATACGTCGGCCCCGCCGTCGAGGCGTCGAGTGCCGCCATGATGTCCCGGCCCGTGGGATGCCCCCGCAGTTCCGAGATCACGTACCCTGCAACCTCCTCGGGCGTGATGAACTCCATTTGCCTCAGGGCGGTCACCGTCTCGAACTCGTCGCGTGCGAAAAGGCCGTTTTCGCCACAGTCGGCCCACACCGACTCGAGTACCGAACCGGTATCGGTCCATCCCGCCGCATGCTCCTGAAACGCCTCGGCCAGTGGGATCGGTTGCGGGCAATCGCAGCGCCGCAGTAGCTGCCCATGGCGGCGTACCGGACCGTAGGCGATCTGGCGCCACGCGATCGCGGTGGTGGGCTTGATCTCCACTGTGGCCGGGGCACCGGGCGTGCGCGCCATGAGCCACAGCAGGAGCGAGTGAGCCCCGGCGACCGCCGATTTGGCCAGGAGGGTGCGCGACGGACGCTCCTCCGAGTGGGTGTAGGGAATGTTGAGTCCCATCCCCCCGGTTCCCGAAGTCCCGACCTTCACGTACGCCTCGGTACCGAACGAGCACAGGCACTGCAGCATGATCTGTGCGTGTCGGATGAGCTGCGGCATGGGAATGGACAGAACGTGCTCCTCCACCTGCTCTAGCGTCAGCGGCCCTCCGCGTGCGGCGTCGAGCAGATCCCTGGCGCTGTGGAACACGTCCTGATAAGCGAACGCCGTGGCGGTATTGATGCAGTCCACCACGGCGTGCGGCTCGTAGTTCCGGAACATCTGAAACAGGTAGCTACGGTCCAGCACCTCCTTGCTGAGCTCACCCAGGAGGTCGCCGAGCACGAGCTCGCGCACCCTCTTGTCAGCCAGCATGGCCTGCCGATCCAGCTTGGCGGCCTCCGCAGGCACGAAGATGTCACCCCACTCGGTGACTATCTGCGTGTCGCCGGCATACGGCGCCAGCGCCTCGGCCCCTGCACGCACCTCCTCTTCGTACAGTGCGACCAGCACGATCCGCTTGGGCTCCCGTCGCAGCAGCTCCCGAGCCACCGCGTGACCCACGAGCCCACTGCCGCCGAGCATCAGAATCGTTTTCCCCTTGAGTTCCATGACCCTATCCCGTCGTCACTGCCTGAAGTTCACGCTTCGTGAGGTAACGCCACTTCCCCACCGCCAACCGACCCAGTTGCACCGGACCGTACGACAGACGCGTCAGCCGCTCCACTTTGAGTCCCAGGCGGTCGCACAGTCGCCGCACTATACGATACCGTCCTTCTGCAAGCACCAGCGTCAGGTCGCTCGACCGGCCGGACGCGGGCCGCAGCCGCCAGCGGAGCACGCGCACCGCCCTGTCGTCGATCACGGTCTCGCGCTCCAGAGCCCTTCGAATCTCGTGCGGCGGGCGGCCGTGCACCAGAACCCGATACGTGCGCTCAACTGCGTATCGCGGGTGTGTCAGGCGATGCGCGGCCTGTCCATCAGTGGTGAGCAGCAACAGGCCGCTCGTCGCAGCGTCCAATCGGCCGACGTAGGTGAGCCCGGGTACCTGCGGCACCAGCTGGAACACCGTCTTGCGGCCCTCGGGGTCCCGCTTGGTCACCACGTAGCCCAAGGGCTTGTGCAGCGCGATCCACACGGTGCGCCCGGGCTTGATGCGCCGACCCCCGACCGTTATCACGTCGGCTTCCGGGTCCACGGAGGCGCCGATCGTGGCCACCTTGCCGTTCACCTTGACCCGACCCGCCTCGATCAACTCCTCTGCACGGCGGCGCGATGCAACCCCGGCTCGTGCCAGGGCCCGCTGCAGCCGCATCTTCGTCACGTTTCGCCCAACTCCGCCGTCTCGGTCGGCGGACGCAGCGCCACCGACAGCTCCTCGAGCCGGGGCAGCTCGTCCAGCGACCTGATCCCCAGCAGCTCGAGCAGTTGCGGCGTGGTCCCGTAGAGCAGTGGCCGGCCCAGCCCTTCGGCCCGCCCCACCACCGCAATCATCTCCCGGTCGAGCAGCGAGCGGAGGACACCCTCCACAGATACGCCTCGGATCTCCTCGATATCGGCACGGCTCACGGGCTGGCGGTACGCAACCACCGCGAGCGTCTCCAGGGCCGCGCGGCTCAGCTTGCGCGGTCGGTGGACGATCTGTGCCTCGGTGATCGTCTCGGCCAGGTCGCGCCGCGTCAGCAGCTGGAAGCCATCGCCCACCTCCACCAACTCGACTCCGTGGCGGTGCTCCTCGTAGTGGCGGCGCAGCTCCTCCAGCGCCGCCGCGTGCTCCTCGGCGGAGCTGTCGGGCGCAAGCCGCCCCAGATCCTCCAATGAGAGAGGGTGTGCCGCCGCGAAGAAGGCGGCCTCAAACAGCTGTACGATCTGGTTCACGTCGAATCGTCACCGAGCCGAAAGGCTTGCGTTGCGCCAGGCTAATACGGCCCACCCGGGCCAACTCCAATACAGCAATCAGGACCGACAGCACGTCGGCCACGCTCGTCGCCTCGCCGATTGCATCCAGCAGTGTAAGCTCTTGCAGCTCCTGGAGAAGTCCCTCGATGCGCTTGGTTGCCCCCTCGACGTCGAGCGGGCGCGGCACCACTCGGTGCAGCACCGGCTCCGGCAGGGACTCGATCAGCTCCTCTACCGCAACCAGCAACTCCTCCAGCGACACGGCGACGGGCCGCGGCGGCAGCTCGGGCGGCTCCGCGAACCACCCGCGCGGAAACCTACCAGCGTGTTCGCTCGAGCGTTGCGCCAGCCAATCCGCCACCTCGCGCACCTGCTCGTACTCCAGGAGCCGCCGCACCAGCTCGGCCCGCGGATCCTCCCAACCCTCCTCGTCGAACGGGCGGGGCAGCAGCAACTGGATCTTGATGCGCAGCAGCTGAGCCGCCATCTCCAGGTAGTCGGCGGCCTCGTTGAGCCCCAGAGCGTCGATCGCCTCGAGGAACTGGTCGGCGATCGAGGCCACCGGAATATCGTATATGTCCACCTCCTGCTCCCGAATGAGATGGAGCAGCAGGTCCAGCGGCCCCGAGAAGGAATCCAGCTGAACTACGAAGGGGGTCTCCCTACCGTTGTTCGTCGGGGGCGCCGTCATAGCAGGCACAGTGGGAACGGCCGCAGCGTGAGTGGGGCAGCCAGCTCGCACGCCACTCCCTGAAGCAGGAATGCCGGCGTCAGCATGATCCACAGCACCTGTGGCGCGATCAGGATCACGGCCATGAGAACCAGCACGCCGTAGCGGGCGAACCGCCGGTAGGACCCTTGCCACCCGGCCGGCAGCAGATGGTACAGCAGGTGTGATCCGTCGAGCGGCGGCACAGGTATCAGGTTGAAGAAGGCCAGCAAGAGATTGAGCCACACTCCCCAGAGCAGCACGCGCTGCAGCCCCGAGAGCACCGCGTGGCCTCCGGGTGCCACGGCTGCAAGGGCGCCCACCAGCATCGCGGCCAAGAGGCACGCGACGAACAGCGCCAGGTTCATCACGATACCGGCCGACGACACGATGAGATCGCCCCTCTTGGGCTCGCGGTAGTTGGCCGGGTTCACCGGCACGGGCTTGGCGCCCCCGAAGATCACCCGCCCGCCCGACAGGAAGAATACGGCTGCCGGCAGTAACACGGTTAGGAACGGATCGACGTGCTTCAGCGGGTTGAGCGTCAGCCTCCCCATGGCCAGGGCCGTCGGATCACCTTGTCTGAGTGCCGCGTAGCCGTGTGCGTACTCGTGCGCCACCATTGAGACGAGCAGCACGGGAAGGGCGTAGAGAAACTCGTGCACGGTGGGGAGGAAGCTAACCGCAGCCTCGCCGAGTGTCAAAGGCGTAGTGCCTTGACTGGCAGACACTTGCGGGGTAGTATTCCGGTCCGATTTCGGGGCCTAACGGCCCCTTTCATGCGAGGAGCGTAGTGCCGAACACGAAGTCAGCCAAGAAGCGAGAGCGGCAGGGCGAATCCCGCCGCGAGCGGAATCGCAAGCAGCGCAGCGCCGTGCGCTCGGCGGTCAAGAAGGTGCGCGCCGCCTCGAGCGCAGAGGAGGCACAGGCCGCGTACCGCGACGCGGAGCGGATGCTCGACCGCGCCGCAGGGAAGAACCTGGTACCGAAGAACACGGCGGCACGTCAGAAGAGCCGCCTTGCAAAGGCCGTTCGAGGGACGTCGAAGAAGTAGCTAGAGCGCCGCGAGCTCAGCGCCGCAGCGCTCGCAGTACCACTCGGTAGGCAGGTTGGGAGCGCCACACTCCCCACACTTGACCGTCTTGGCCGAACCATGGTCCGGGCGGTCTTGCTTCAATTCCAGGGGTCCCACCCCCTCGGCTCCCACCTCGGACCCCTTCAGGATTGGCGGGTCCGGCTCGCCACCCGGTACGGGAGTGTCCTCGATGGGCGAGGCCAGATCGGAAGTGGAGATGCGGGGTTGCTGTCCGCTCAGTCGGGGGCGCGGCTTGCTGGCCTCATCGTCGGTCACGGAGCGGAGGAACTCCAGCTCGTCGAATGCATCGGTCTGGGCCGGCGCTTCCTCCTCCGCCGCCGCGGCCGCAGTCACCTCCTCGGTGACCTCAGGCGGCAGGGCCTCCTGGGCATCGGCACCATCGACCGACACCATGACTCCTTCGATGCTGGAGATCTCCGCCTCGGCCGCCTTGAGCTCCTCGCGGATCTTGACCAGCGACTCCAGGATCTCGGTGCGCAGCTCCGACCACCGCCCCTCGTCGAACTCCCCCACAGTGTGCCGCAGCTCCGCCTCCGCGAGGCGCTCCGACGCCGCAGTCTCCTGCGCTGCCAGGTCGTCGCGCAACTCGCGTTGCTGGTCGAGCGCCAGAGACAGCTCGCCCTTGAACCCCTGGAGTTCCGTGAGAATGGCCTCGTGCCGATCACGGTAGTCCGATTGGACCTTGTCCCGCACTTGGTCCGAGGTCTGGTCGGCGGCCATGCTGAGGCGCTCCAGCCACTGCTCGATCTGCCGCTTCTCTTCGAGCAGTTTCTGGATGTCTGACGAGGAACGCTTGGACCCCTTGGCCATCTATTCTCCGCTGGCAGATTGCCAGTCCGGGCCCGCACGATCGCGCGCCCTGCCGACCTATGTACTTAAGCTATAACAACTTGGCGGGGCTCGCCAAACGCGGCAGCGACGTACGTCACGCTTTGGGGCGGGAATACACCGTCACGCCGCCCACGATGGTGCGCTCCACCCTTCCGCGGAGCTCCCATCCGGCAAACGGAGTGTTGCGGCTCTTGGACACAAACCCCTGGGGATCCACCACCCAAGGCTGGGCCGGATCGAACACCACGACGTCTGCGGGGCTCCCCTTCCGCAGCGTACCCGCCGGCAGGTGGAAGATCCGCGCCGGCTCGGTGCTCATGCGCCTGATCAGCTGCGCCAGGGTCAGCACCCCCCCGTCCACCAGCTGTGTGAGTCCCAGGCCCAGCGCCGTCTCTAGTCCGATGACCCCGAACGGCGCGTTCTCGAACTCCCGCTCCTTGAGCTCGTAGTGGTGCGGAGCGTGGTCGGTCGCAATGGCATCCAGCGTTCCGTCCGCCAGTCCCTCCCGCACAGCCGTCACGTCCTCCTGCTCACGCAGCGGGGGGTTCATCTTGGCGTTGGTGTCGTATCCCTCACATGCCTCGTGCGAGAGTGCGAAATGGTGCGGCGCCGCCTCCGCCGTCACGTTGACGCCCCGCTCCTTGCCGCGGCGGATCAGATTCACCGACTCGCGCGTGGACATGTGGCACAGGTGCACGTGGCCGCCCGTCAACTCCGCGAGGAGGATGTTGCGGGCCACCATTATCTCCTCGGCCGCCGAGGGGATGCCTCTGAGCCCGAGCTTGGTCGACACCGTGCCCTCGTGCATGGCCCCGCCCTTGAACAGGTACGGGTCCTCGCAGTGTTCGGCGACCGGGATGCCGAACGAACGGGCGTACTCCAGCGCCGCACGCATCAGGTGGCTCGAGACGATGGGATGGCCGTCGTCGCTCACGGCGACCGCTCCCGCGGCCACCATCTCGCCGAACTCAGACAGCTGCTTCCCCTCCTGGCCCAACGACGTGGCTCCGATCGGATACACTCGGGCTGCACCCGCAGCCGCGCCCTGCTTCACGATGAAGCCTACCGCCGCCTGGTTGTCGGTCACGGGATCGGTGTTGGGCATGGCGCACACCGACGTGAAGCCACCTGCCGCCGCCGCCATTGCACCCGATGCGACCGTCTCGGCGTCCTCACGGCCCGGCTCCCGCAGGTGCACGTGGATGTCCACCAGGCCCGGCGCAACGACCTTGCCCTTCGCATCGAGCTTCTCAGCTCCATCGGGGGCGGACAGCTTCTTCCCCAGCGCTTCGATCTTGCCGTCGACAACGAGCACGTCCGCGACCCCGTCACGATCCTGCGACGGATCGATGACGTGGCCGCCCTTGATGAGCAGCGGCTTCATTCGTCCATCTCCCGGCCCGATCCCTTAGCGGCCTCCGCCAGTTCCGGCTGGCCCCCGGCGAGCAGGTAGAGCACGGCCATGCGCACGGCGACGCCGTTGGTTACCTGATGGAGGATCACGCTATGCGGCCCGTCCGCGACGCGCGAGTCGATCTCCACGCCCCGGTTCATCGGCCCCGGGTGCAGGATGAGCAGCTCTTTCGGGGCCTTCTCCAACCGCTCGAGCGTGACTCCGAACACCCGGTAATACTCGCGCACCGAAGGGATGTAACCGGCCTGCATCCGCTCCAGCTGCAACCGCAGCACGTTGAGCACGTCCGCCCACTCTATCGCTTCCTCGATGCGGCGGAACACCGTGACGCCCAGCTCCTCGATACCGCGCGGCATGAGACTCTGGGGCCCGCATACTGCGACCTCGGCTCCCAGCTTGAGCAGTCCCCAAATGTTGCTGCGCGCTACCCGGCTGTGAAGGATGTCGCCGCAGATGCACACCTTCAGCCCCTCGATGCGCTGCAGTCGGTCGCGGATGGTGAGCATGTCGAGCAAGGCCTGGGTGGGATGCTCGTGCGTGCCGTCCCCGCCGTTCACGACGTTGGACGGGATCCGCTCGGCGAGGAACTTGGCCGCCCCTGAAGAGGGGTGCCGCATCACGACCATGTCGATGCGCATCGCCTCCAGGTTGCGGGCGGTGTCCACCAGGTTCTCGCCCTTCTGCACCGACGATCCCGACGCTGCCACGTTCACGGTGTCGGCGGAGAGGCGCTTCTCGGCGAACTCGAAGGAGATGCGGGTGCGGGTGGAGGCTTCGAAGAACAGGTTGACGATGGTCTTGCCGCGCAGGGCCGGGACCTTCTTGATAGCTCGCTCACTGACTTCTTTGAACGGCTCGGCGGTGTCGAGGATGAGTCGAATCTGTTCCGCGGTCAGGGGTTCGAGACCCAACAGATCCTTGCCGAGCGAAGGTCCGGTCACGTCTTCCCTCCATCCACCAGTTCGACGGCGTCCCGCCCATCCAATTCCTCGACCAGCACGTCCACGCGATCCCCGTGCTGTACCTCGATGTGGTGCCCCACGATGTCGGCCTGAATCGGCAACTCACGCCCGCCGCGATCCACCACCACGGCGAGCCCGATGCGCGCAGGCCTCCCGAAGTCGGCCAGTTGGTCCATTGCGGCCCGGATGGTGCGCCCGGTGTAGAGCACGTCATCCACGATCATCACCCACTTGTGATCCAGCTCCACCGGCAGGCGGGTCTCCCCGATCACCGGGCGCGGCCCGATGGTCTGCAGGTCATCGCGATACAGGGTGATGTCCATGACGCCGAGCGGGACGGTCGCGCCTTCGTGCCTCTCGATGAGGTGGGTTAGCCGTTGGGCCACGTCGGAGCCGCGGCGCTGAATCCCCACCAGGACCAGGTTCTCGGTTCCACCTGAAAAAGCAACGATCTCTCGGGACATCCGCTCGAGAACTCGAGCGACCTCGGAGGCGTCCAGCAGGGTACGCCGCTCGGAAGGGCTCATGGCTGCCGCGCAAGTTAGAGGCAGCGGGGTGGGGCGTCAATCACCGTACGACCGGGGTGAGCGGCGGCTTGCCTGCGAGCACGGCGCTCACGTTCTCGACGGCGAGCCCAGCCATGGCCCGACGGGTCGTCGTGGTGGCGCTCCCCAGGTGCGGCAGCGTAACCACCCGCGGGTGGGCCACCAAGGGCCCGGGCACGGCGGGCTCGTTGGCGAACACGTCTAGCCCCGCCCCGCCGAGGTGACCGGTCAGTGCCTCCACCAGCGCTTCCTCATCCACCAGATCTCCGCGGGCCGTGTTTACGAACAGCGCACCCGGCTGCATGACGGAAAACGCCCGCCCGTCGAACATGCCGCGCGTCTGGGCGGTAGACGGCACATGGACCGTGACCACATCGCTCTGGGCAAGAAGTTGCAGGAAACCCGAGTGCTCGGCCTCGGTGGCGCGCTCGAACTCCGGACGCCGCTCCCGGTCGCTGTATAGGACGCGCATGCCGAACCCCACCGCCCGTCGTCCCACCGCCTGCCCGATGCGCCCCGCCCCCACAACGCCGAGCGTGCTGCCCTTGAGCTCCAGCCCCAGCAGCTGCGTGGGATGCCACCCCGGCCAGCGTGCCTCGGCAACCATCGCCTCCCCTTCCTTGAGGCGCCGAGCCACGGCCAGGATCAGCGCCCAGGTGAGATCGGCCGTGGATTCGGTGAGCACGTCGGGCGTGTTGCTGACTGGCACACCGCGCCGCTCGGCGGCGGCGAGGTCGATGTTGTCGTACCCCACGGCGCAGTTGGCCACGATGCGGAGCCGCGGCAGCCCCTCCAGCTCCGCCTCACCGATGTGGCGGGACAGCAGAGGCACTATGGCCTCGTATGAGCCGCTCGGGGTGGGCCCGTCGCCGGGAAGCCACTCGACGACGTGTCCCGGCACGGGATCGTCCGGCAGCAGCTCCCGCAGCTCGGCGGCTATGAGTATCTGGGCCATCGGGGTGGAAACTACCCCATAGAGCCTCTATTATGCACGCCGGGAGAGGTGTCCGAGTGGTTGAAGGAGCCGGTCTCGAAAACCGGTGGGCCCTTTCGGGTCTCGTGGGTTCGAATCCCACCCTCTCCGTTTTCCCAATAGCGAGACGCGCGAGCCATGGTGAAGCCGCTTTTCAAGCACTTCGGCAACTACTCCTTCCTGCTCATCGTGCTGGTCCTGATGATGCTATTGGAGCCCACCCTGGGCGCCAGGGGAGAGGAGTTCGTCACCTTGGCGTTCACTTTCCTGTTCCTCGCCGGACTGTACGCCGTCCGTGGTAGCCGGCGTACACTGGTGGGCGGCCTCGCGCTGGTGGTGCCGGCATTGCTGGCCGGCTGGGCGGCCTATGCCGTGGACAGTCGGGTGCTGTTCGCGATCGGCCGCGGACTCGAGGCGTTGTTCCTGCTGTACGTGACCGCGTCGATCCTGCACCACGTCATGACGGAATCCGAGATCACCAATGACACGATCTACGGGGCGGCGGCCGCCTACCTCATGATCGGCATCGCGTTCGCAGTGGTGTACGGCTGGCTCGAGGTCGTCGCACCGGGCTCGCTCAGAGGGCTAACGCCGGAGAGCGGAACCTGGGCGGGCAGCTACCACTTCGGCGACTTCGTCTACTTCTCGCTCGTGACCCAGACGACGTTGGGATACGGCGACATGACTCCGGTGAGCCAGGAAGCCCGCTCGCTCGCCACCCTACAGGCCGTAGCCGGCCAGTTTTACGTGGCCGTGCTGGTGGCACGCATCGTCGCCATCCTCTCCACAAAGACACATACTCCCAAGGTCTGAGTCGATCGGCGACCTGCTCGAAGCGCCCGGCCGCTCACGCGGCCGGGCGCTCGACGTTGTGGACGGCGCTACTCAGCCTCACTGTCGCGTCAGCCCCACGGTCAACAGCAGCATCGTGTTGGTGAGGTTCTCGACCGATTGCCACACGAAGTCCACGTTGGGCGTGATGAACACCGATTGGCCGATGCGCACGTCGTAGCCCAGCGCGATGTTGGAGCCGAAGCCCCGCTCAGTGGCGATCAGCGTGCTGTCGCTCGTGGGGAAAAAGTCCAGGTACGCCAGGCCCAGACTCAGCTTTAGGAACAGTCCCTGGCGGGCGACTGGGTAGTACAGCCCGGTCAGTGTGACGTTGCCGCGAGTGAACAGCTGCTCGGACTGCTCGCGGCCCCAGAAGATGGCCTCGCCCCCGAGCAGGATGTGGGGATCCACGCTCCAGCCCATCCGGAGGTAGCCTGCCAGCCCGGCCCTCGTCTCGTCGGCGATGTTGCGAGCCAAGTTCCACCCGCCGCCCGCACCGAGAGAGATCCAGAAACCGTCGCGCGATTCCTGTGCCGCCGCAGGACTGGCCGTGCCCACCAGCAGTGCGGTCGCCACGAGCCACGTCAGGGAGCGCACGCCCGGCCTGCTATGGGAAGGTCGCTCCGACCGTCAGCATGAGCACGTAGCCGTTGGTGTCGCTCACAAGCTGGTACAGGAAATCGAGGTTGGGGGTGATGGAGAAACTGTCGCTGATGCGGATGTCGTACCCCACGCCGATCGTGGTGCCGAAGCCCGTGCTCCACTCATCCGTGACCGAGCTGCCCGCGGTGCTGTACAGCGCGACCCAGCTCAGGCCGGCGCCGCCGTTGATGAAGATATCCGCGACCGGGCTGGGGTAGAACAGCACGTTCCCCGTAAAGGTGCCGCGGGTGAGCCATACGCTGCTGCGCTCCTCGCGCACATGCCACTTGATCTCGCCAGCCACGACGAACTTGGTGCTGGGTGTTCCACCTGCGCGCAGATAGCCCGCGAACCCGCCCGCGGTCTCACCGCTGACCGACAGGTCCGCGCCTCCCCCGAGGCCCATGGAGAAGTAGACACCTTGCCGGCGAGGTGCCTGCGCTTCGGCGGCAGACGCGAAACTACACAGCACGGCGGCCATGGCGGCCACGCGGATCAAGTATCGCGGCATTGCGACCTCCCGTTGCCAGTCGCGGCAACCGTCACCGGGGATTACCATTGTGCTCGACGCTGCAGCAATAGTAGCTGAAGTGCGAGACGGCGCGCCACCCTTGACTCACGAGGCGGCATGGGCTTGATGCGATCGACGTTGCTCAAGGCGTCCCAGAGCGAGTGGCTCGCGCGGCAGGTGCGCGGGCGAAGCTTCGCGCAGCGAGCCTCCCGCCGCTTCCTCCCCGGCGAGGACGTGGAGGCCGCGCTCGCCGCCGCCGAGCGGTTGCGCGACCGGCGCGTCCCCACGCTCATCACCCTGCTGGGTGAGGCGATCACGGAGCGGCGGGAAGCCGAACTGGTTGCCGACGAGTACCTGGAGGTGCTGAACCGCATCGAGCAGCGCGACCTGCCCACGCAACTCTCGATCAAGCTGACGCAACTGGGGCTCGACGTGAGCCGCGACGTCTGCGTCGAGCAGCTCTCACGCATCGTCGCGCGAGCCGACGCGGCGGGCAACTACGTGTGCGTCGACATGGAGGCCTCGAGCTACGTGGACTCCACGCTCGACGTGTTCCGGGCGGTCCGCGGCTCACGGACCAACGTAGGCATATGTCTCCAGGCGTACCTGTACCGCACGGCGCACGACCTGGAGGAACTGCTGCGACTGAACGTTCCGATCCGTCTCGTGAAGGGCGCTTACAACGAGCCGCCGCGGATTGCATACCCGGCGAAGCGGGACGTGGACGAAAACTTCTTCAAGCTGGCGCAGCGCCTGCTGTCGCACGGTCCGCCTGGCGCAGTGCCGCACGCGTTCGGGACCCACGACCCCCACCTGATCATGCGGATCCAGGACTTTGCGGCGGGCAGGGGGCTGCCCAAGGACGCATACGAAGTTCAGATGCTCTACGGCATCCGGCGGGACGACCAGCACCGTCTGGCGGCAGCGGGTTACGGGGTGCGCACCCTCATCAGCTACGGGCAGCACTGGTTCCCCTGGTACATGCGGCGCCTGGCCGAGCGCCCCGCCAATCTGTTGTTCGTCGCTAAGTCGCTGTTCCGGTAGGTTCGCCCGGCTCAGTCAGCCCCGGACCCGCTCGCGCACCGTCTGAACGACGCGCCTGGCGGCCGCCTCTATGTCTCCCTGCGCGTACAGGCTGCTCCCGATGAGGAACATCACGTCGACCCCGTAACGCTCGATCCAGCGGGGTACCCGGTCCACGTCCACGCCACCTCCCGGCACGGGCAGCGCTCGCGCCAGACCGTGGTACGGCTGCCGCAATCGGGCATTGATGGCCTGACACTCCGCCTCGCCGATGGGGAAGCGCCCCCCCGCGTTAACGTAGATCACGGCGTCGGCTCCAAGCAGGCGCAGCACCAGCCCCAGCATCACGTCGGACGCCACGCCATGCCGCTCGGCGAGCAGCGCTCCCGAGAAGGTGGGGTGCGTGACGACGATCATCCCACTGTCGGCGGCAAGCCAACGCACGGTGTCCAGACCTGTGAGAAACGGGCTCACCAGCACGCCACGGCAACCCGCCGAACGGGCCCACTCCACCCGCTCCGGCAACTGCGAGACGGGGGCCGTGACGTTGGGGAAGTAGAGCGTCGAGCCGCCCGTGGACTCGTTCGCCTCCGACACCGCAACCTGGCAGCGTTCGACCCGCTCGCGAAAGGGAGCCGGCGCCTGATCGGTCACGCCGTGATCGTCCTTCACGACGTCGACCCCTCCTCGCGCGAGCGCTCCACATATCCGAGCCAACTCTTCGGCCGAGAGACCGACCGGCTTTGCCGCGGTGCACAGCAGCGGACGGTCTTCGGCGTCGCCGCAGGCCGCACGCACCCCCGCGATCCCGTGCTGCGGGCCCGGGAAGCGCTCTACCAGGGCCGCCGGCAGCTGCAGGTCGCTTACCAGCGTGCCCGGGTGCATGGAGACGTTGCCGAACAGCAGATTGAGGAGTTGCGTGGTCTCCGATCCGACCAGCACGGGATCGTAGGAAAGAGTCAGCTCCCAGCGCGCGCTCCCGAGGTCCTCGATATCCTCGATCCGGCCCACCACACGCTCCTCGACGCCGTCGGGGTAGCAGCCGTCGGGCAGCTCCACCGTCTGCTCCAGCGCGATCTGTCGAGCGCGCACCTCGGCGCGCTCGCCCTCGCGCAAGGTGAGCTGGTAGGTGATCTGGATACGGTCGCTGTCGAGACGCTCCACGCCACTTGACTCGCTGCAAGGCTCCAGCCGGAATCTATCACTCGGTGAGACTCCGGGCTGGCCATCGCGGCCTTTGGGGCGCCGGTGATGTTGGTGGAGGATCGGCTGGATGGTGACGCCGGAGAAGCCGCCCCGTGGCCGGGAGCCACAGGGCGGTCGGCGCTGCTACGGCTGCCGCTTGGGCGAGCGCTGCCGGTACCCCAGCCGCCCCCGCTGCGCCCCGCCGCGCATGCCCTGTCGGCCCATGCGCCTTCCCTGCTGCATCCCTTCCATCCAGCCCGCCATCTTGCCCTGTTGCTCGGGCGTGAGCAGCGCTTTGGCCTGCGCCGCGCCGCCTACCATGGCCAACTCGGCTGACTGGCGGGCCTCCATGGCCTGTTGGGCGTAGCGTCGCACTGCTCCGGCGTCGGGCTGATCTGCCTGCCACGCCTCTCGCAGCGCGTCGTGGCTCGCCTGTGCCTCCTGCAAGGCCTGCTGGTGGGCGCCCTCAACTTCCCTATTGAGCTGCTCCAACCTGGACACCTGCTCCTCACTGAGTCCCAGGAAGTCCTTGCGCTGGATCAGCACCTGCGGTGCGTAGGCCCTCATGCCCGGCAGCTCGCCGGCGCCCATCCTCACGCGCTGCCGCAGGGCCGGCCCGCCCTCCAGGCCGGTGCCCGGCTCGTGCAGACGCATCCGTCGCGGTCGGGTCTCGGGAGCCGCCTCGGGCTCCTGGGCCCGGACCTCACCAGCCACCGTCACAGTCGCCACCGCCACCACCGCAGCGAGTCTCGTCAATCGCTTCATCATCTTCTCTCCTTCGCAGGCACCGGCGGCTCGCGCCGATGCGTGGGTTCCGTCCTGTGAGACGAGGTGACGGGTCGGGATGTTAAGGGATACAAGAGCGGCCAGCCTCGGTGCGGGACGCTCCGAGGCTGGCCGAGAACCGTCAGTGCGCCGCGCTACTGCCCTGCCCGACCCTCACCAGCGCGTACTCCGAGCTGCTTGTCCAGCATGAGCAGCGCCGCAGGGTGGTCACCCACCATCTCGAGCTGGGTGATCACGTCGCCCACGGACTTCTCCTCCTCCACCTGTTCGTTAACGAACCACTGCATCTGGAGCTGGGTCGGGTAGTGATTCTCCTCGACCGCGAGATCGTAGACTTTGTTGATGGCGGCGGTCACCTTCTTCTCGTGACCCAGCGCCGCCTTGAAGGCCGCCAGCGTGCTGTCGTACTTGGCGGGGGGCTTGTCGATCGCTCCGAGCTCCACTCGCTCGCCCAGATCCCCGAGGAAGTCGAACAGACGCAACGCGTGGGTCAACTCCTCCTCGTACTGCATCCGCATCCAGTGGGCAAAGCCGGAGAGGCTCTTGTCCTCGAAGTACGCCGACATCGCGAGATAGGTGTAGGCGGCCTTGAACTCCATGGCGATCTGGTCGTTGATCGCCTTCACCACTGCTTTGCTGGCCATCGGGGGTCTCCGTGTGATTGAGGTCTGACGTTGGGCAGGAAATATACAGCGGTGGCGTCGGGGGGCACCTCCCCTCTACAATTGTATGCAGAGTGTAATAGAGTACTCCGTTTTCCCGACCCCCCGGCCGGCGGACGCCCACCTCTCATGAAAAACCGATTCACCTCCTCATCTCCCGATCTCCGCGGCGTGAAGGCGCGCGAGGTGCGCGACTCGGTGGTCATCCGGTTCGCCGGCGACTCCGGCGACGGCATGCAGTTCACCGGATCACAGTTCACGCTCGAGGCGGCCCTCGCCGGGAGCGACATCGCAACGTTCCCGGATTATCCCGCGGAGATTCGCGCTCCGGCCGGCACCACGTACGGTGTGTCGGCATTCCAGATCCACTTCGGCGGCGGCGACCTGACCACTGCCGGCGACGAGCCGGACGTCCTGGTGGCTCTTAATCCGGCCGCTCTCAAGGTGAGCCACAAGGACCTCCGGATCGGCGGCCTCATCGTCGTGGACACCGGCGCGTTCACCAAGCGCAATCTGGCCAAGGCAGGCTACGAGACGAGCCCACTCGACGACGACACGCTCGCCCCCTACCAGCTGCTCAAGCTGGACATCTCGCAGCGCACGCTCGACGCGCTCGAGGAGACCACGCTCAAGCAGAAGGACGCGCTGCGGTCCCGCAACATGTGGACCCTGGGACTGATGCTCTGGATGTTCGGCCAGGAGCAGGACGCCACGGCACAGTGGGTCGAACGGAAGTTCACCAAGCAGCCCGACATCGCCCGGGCGAACGTCACCGCGCTAAAGGCGGGCTTCGCCTTCGGCGACACCGTCGAGATGCCGATGGACGTGGTGGGCTACACGGTCGCCAAGGCCGACGTCCCGCCGGGCGTGTATCGCACGGTGACGGGCACCGAGGCCACGGCCTGGGGTCTGCTGGCCGGCGCACAGGCCGCGGGGCTGCCGCAGCTGTTCTTCGGCTCGTACCCGATCACTCCCGCGACCTCACTGCTGCACGTGCTGGCGAACCTCAAGAGCCAGGGGGTGCTGACCTTCCAGGCGGAGGACGAGATCGCGGCCATCTGCGCCTCCATCGGCGCGTCGTACTCGGGCGTGCTGGGGGTCACCTCCAGCTCCGGCCCGGGCATCGCGCTCAAGGGAGAGGCGATGGGGCTGGCCGTCGCAACCGAGCTCCCCCTCGTCATCGTGAACTCCCAGCGAGCGGGTCCTTCCACCGGGATGCCGACCAAGGCGGAACAGGCCGACCTGTACCAGGCGGTGTACGGCCGCAACGGCGATGCGCCGCTGCCGGTGCTGGCGGCCGCCACGCCAACCGACTGCTTCGACGTGGCCCTGGAGGCGGTGCGCCTCGCCACCAAGTACATGACACCGGTAGTGATGCTGTCCGACGCATACCTCGCCAACGCGGCGGAGCCGTGGCTCGTGCCAGACGCCGACGAGCTGCCCCGCTTCCCGGTGACGTTCCGCAGCGAGCCGGAGGGCTTTCAACCGTTCCTGCGCGACCCAGAGACGCTGGCGCGCCCCTGGGCCATTCCCGGCACGCCGGGACTCGAGCACCGCGTCGGCGGGCTCGAGCGCGACGCCACCACGGGACACATCTCGTACGACGCCGACAACCACCAGCGTATGACGGACGCGCGGACGGAGAAGGTCCGTGGGATCGCCGACGACATTCCTGAGCAGGAGGTCCAGGTCGGCGAGCCGCGCGGCGCTCTGGCTGTGGTCGGGTGGGGCTCGACCTACGGGCCGATCTACCAGGCAGTGAAGCGCGCCCGTGAAGAGGGGCTGGAGGTTTCGCACTTCCACCTGCGGCACCTCAGCCCTCTGCCGCGTAACCTGGGGGAGTTGCTGGGGAACTTCGACAAGATCCTGGTACCGGAAATGAACTCGGGACAGCTCGTGACCATCCTGCGGAGCGCCTACCTGGCGCCGGCGGAGGGTCTGAACAAGGTAACGGGCAAGCCGTTCAAGGTGAGCGAGATTCTGGACGCGATTCACGCCAGACTGGAGCGTTAGCATGATCGCCCCTAACGAGACCGCGCCGAAGGCCAAGGACTATGCATCCGACCAGGAGGTGCGCTGGTGCCCGGGGTGCGGTGACTACGCCATCCTCAAGGCGATGCAGAAAACACTGGCCGACCTCGCCGTGGAGCGCGAGCGCACGGTGTTCGTCTCGGGTATCGGGTGCGCCGCCCGGTTCCCCTACTACATATCGACCTACGGGTTTCACACGATCCACGGCCGCGCCCCCGCCTTTGCCACCGGGATCAAGCTAGCGAACCCGGGGCTCGATGTTTGGGTGATCACCGGCGACGGCGACGGCCTGAGCATCGGCGGCAATCACATGCTGCACGTCCTGCGCCGCAACGTGGATCTGCAGGTGGTGCTGTTCAACAACGAGATCTATGGGCTCACCAAGGGGCAGTACTCCCCCACGTCGAAGCGGGGCACCCGTTCGCCGTCCACGCCGCAAGGGTCGCTCGAGCTTCCCGTGGCGCCATGCGCGCTCGCCCTGGGCGCGGGCGGGCGGTTCGTCGCCCGCTCCATAGACACGATGCAGCCGCATCTGGTGGACGTGCTCAAGCGGGCCCACGCACACCGCGGTGCATCATTCGTGGAGATCTTTCAGAACTGTCTGGTCTTCAACGACGGAGTGCACAGCGCGTTCACCGAGAAGAGCGTGGCACCGGAGGCACAGCTCCACGTGGAGCACGGCAAGCCTCTGCTCTTCGGCAGGGACCGGACCAAAGGCCTGCGGGTGACGCCCGGAACGCTGGAGGTCGAGGTAGTGTCGCTGGGCGAGAACGGTGTCACCGAGGCCGACATCCTGGTGCACGACGAGAAGAGCCGTACGCTGGCCGCGATGCTGGTGGACCTGAAGCCACCCGATTTCCCCGTCGCGATTGGAGTGCTCTACTGCGACCCGATGCCGAGCTATGAGCAGGAGGTGCAGCAGCAGCTCGCGCAGGAGGGAGCCAAGCCGGCGACCGAGGCCGAGATGGATGCGGTGCTGCGCGGCGGCCGCACCTGGGAGGTCACGTAGGGGCTACCAGATGTCTCCCACCGTGAAGCCCTCGGGAAACGGGTCCTCGCGGTCCACGACGAACTGACCCTGTCCCGTGATCCACGCCCGCCCGGTCAATGCGGGGACTACGGCGGGCGCGGAACCGACCGTGGCCTCGCGCAGCAGCCGGCCGGTCCACACCGTCCCCATGACACCCTCGTGCCGGAACTCCTGCTGCAGCGCCAGCTCGCCCCTGGCGTAGAGCGTGGCCATCTTCGCGCAGGTGCCTGTCCCGCAGGGTGAGCGGTCGAGCGCTCCGGTCCAGGTCTCCGGACGGTTCCAGTCGAGCTCGCCCGTGGCCACGACCACGGCGTTTCTGCGGTCCGCCCCATCCCCGGCGGGCGGTCCCGAAAGCTGCGAGATCGACACGCCGGCAATCGCCGCGTTCTCCGGATGCACGGCCGGCAACTGCTCCGCGGCCGCCGCCTGCAGCATCCTCCCGATGCGCACGATCTCCCGCCCCTCCTCGGGCACCAGCCGCAGGCCGAATTGCTCCGCGTCGGCGATCACGTAGAACATCCCACCCCACGCGACGTCCACGCTCACGGCTCCAAGCACGGGAACCTCGAGCCTGGCCCCCTGGTGCACGGCGAACGCCGGCACGTTCTCGAAGGTCACCCCGGTCACCTTGCCGCCCGCGACGTCGGCCCGCACCGGCACCAGCCCGGCGGGCGCCTCGAGCACGAGCTCAGTCACGGGCTCGATAGCCTCCACCATCCCCGTCTCGATCAGCACCGTCACCACGCAGATGATGTTGCTGCCCGACATGGGCGGGTACTCGGTCTGCTCCATGATGACGAAGCCGGCGTCGGCCCCTGGATCGGTCGGCGGGAGGATCACGTTGCAGCACAGCGCCGGGTAGCCGCGCGGCTCACGCAGCATCAGCTTGCGCAGATGGTCCCCGTGCGTCTCGAGGTGGACCTTCTTGTCGAACATCGTGGCCCCCGGGACATCGTGCACGCCACCGGTGATCACACGGCCGGGCTCTCCGCCAGCGTGGGCGTCCACCACGGTGATGCGCCCGTCCAGCCGCACGGTCAAGGCTTCTCGATGCGGGCGCGCACGACGTAGGGAACCTCGAGATCGTCCTCGGTCACCGCGTACATGTATCCGTCACGAAACACGGGGGGCGGGTTGGTGGAGATCGGAAACGGAAGCTCGATGCGCCCCAGGTAGCGTCCCTCGGGATCGAAGATGTCCACCACCCTCCCCTTCCGTGCACTGTCCGTTACCGGCAGCACCCAGATGTTGCCCTCGTGGTCGAACAGGAACTCCTCGGTGGCCGGCTTGGTACTCGGGATCCTCGCCCGGTCCACGTCGCCTCCGTTGCGGATGAACCAGTCGAGGTCTGCCATCGCGCTGTCCACGTCGGCCGCGGTCACGCGTAGCGGCTCGTACTCGCGCGTTATCCTGCGCAGCGTGTCGCCCTCGAGCGAGAGTTGGGTGATGCTGTAATCTCCCGTGAGCATGAACCACATGTGGCCCCGGAAGTCGAGCCGCCACTCCAGGCTCGACGTGAACGGCACGCCGGTTACCAGGTGACTGTTCTCATTGCGGAGCTCGAAGACCTCACGCTCACCGGGATACTCCGGCACCTCCACCGTGTCGAGCGGGATCAAGTCGTCATCGTGGGCGACCATCACGATGCGTGGCTCGGTGTCGGACACGTCCGGCACGAAGTTCCAGAACCGGCCCTCCGTATCCACACCGCCCGGCCACGGCACGAACATCCACCCGCCGACCGCACCGTGGCTGCCCACGTAGGTCCCGGCCGAGTCGATGATGGAGATGCGTGCGTTCCTGGGGTCCGCTACCCAGAGGTTTCCGTCGCCCGCCCAAGTCATCCCCATGACGCCGGCGAACTCGCCCGGTCCCCCGCCCTCGCGCCCGACGGTCCGGACGTGCGCGCCGTCCCCGTCGAATACCCGCAGCTCCTGTGCCTGATTCTCGAACACCCAGAAGCGCCCCTCGGCATCGACCTCCAGATCCCGGATCTGCCCGAACATGTCGGGGCCGGCGTCGTCCAGCGTGCCGATGCGGAGTTCTTCGACCACGCGCCACGCGGTTTCGTCCGCCCAAACGCCCGTGGCGGGATTCGTCACGACCACGGTTCCGGTCTCGAGCGTGTCCATGGTGCCGCGCCACAGCGCGGCTGCGTCGGAGTCGCGGGGCGCACAGCCCCCGGTCGCGAGCAGGGTGGCACACAGGCAGAACTGCCCTACAGCAATGATCGGCGACCGCATGGGGCCTCCTCGCATATATGGAGCAACCGACGCGCCAAGGCGGCGGCCGCGTGACATCATGATCCGGCCGGAGCCAAAGCCGGCTCCGACGGTGACGCGACGCCGAACAACTTGGGGAGACGCTCCTCGAGGAGGTAGTAAATTGCCGGCGTCACGGTGAGTACCAACAGGGTAGAACTGGCGAGCCCGCCGATCAGCGCGTAGCCCAACGCGTTCCAGATATTCTCGTCGGCGTACTCACTGAACAGCACCAGAGGAAGCAACCCGAAGATGGTCGTGGCGCTGGTCATCAGAATCGGCCGCACGCGCTCCAGCGTCCCCCGCACGATCGCGTCGCGCACCGACGCCCCCTCCACTCGGCGCACGTAGTTGATGTGATCCACCAGCAGAATGGCGTTGTTCACCACGATCCCGCCCATCATGATCACGCCGATGTACGCCTCGCGAGTGAAGCTGGCGTCTGTGTAGATGAACATCAGGAACACACCGATCAACGCCATCGGAACGGTGAGCAGCACCGTCAGTGGTTGCCGCACCGATTCGAACAGCGCCGCCGTCACCATGAAGATCAGGACCAGGGAGATGGCCAGCACGGTGTAGATCTGTTGTTGCTCTTCGGCGGACCAGGTCCAATCCTGCTCCCCCTCGATCTCGTAACCCTCGGGCAAGGTCGTGGAGGCAATCACCGCGTCCCGCACGCGGTCTCCCAGCCTGGTGGGTCCACGGAACTCATAGCTCACGAAGCGCTGGTACTGCTGGTCTTCGCGAACGATGCGCGTGAGCACCTCCCGCTCGCGCAGAGCTGCAATGTCGGCGAGCCGCACCCCTTGTCCGGAGGGCGTCTGAACGAGCAGCTCCTGCAGCTCCAGCACGTCTACGTCCTCGTTTCCCGCGAGCTTCACGTCGAAGCGAACCTCTTCGCCCGCCACCCTGATGTTGCCCGGGCGCACCTGGCCCCAGACCGCGGCCGCAACCTGGTAGACCACGTCCCGTGCCGTGAGGTCGTGCAGGCCAAGCCGCTCCCGGTCGAGCCGCAGCACGTACTCGGTGGCCTTGTCACGGGTGTACCATCCTCCCGCCGAGTTCACGTCGACGTCACGGATACGCGAGAACCGCTGGAGCCGCCGCCCCACGTCCTCCGCGATGACTCGCACCGTCTCATAGCTGTAGCCCAACACCTTGACCGAGTAGTTGGGTGGGCCGGCGCCGCCGCCGTAGAACGACGGCCCGTAGCCGTACACGCGAACCTCGGCGCCCCCGAACAGATTGCTGTAGGCCAGCATCTGCTCCTTGATGGCCACCGGCTCCCAGCTGTTCTCGATGGAATCCGGGAAGGTCACCTTGATGCGCGAGTACTGTGACAGTACGCGCGTGACGAACCGCTCGACCTCCGGCGTCTCGAGTAGCTTCGCCTCGAAGAAGCGAGCCAGCTCGTCGGTACGGTCCAGTTCCTCTCCGCGCGGTAGGCGAATGATGATGTCTATGTAGGTCTGCTCCCCCCACCACGAACGCCACAGCACACCACGCGTCACGTACTTGTCGAAGTAGTGGTACGACGCACCAAGCGCGGCTCCCGCGAGGATCACGGTGATGACGGGGAAGCGGAGTGTGAAGCCCAGGATCGTCTCGTAGAAACGTATGTAGAGCGGCGGTACGGAGACCGCGGAACCTGATGCGGAAGGCGGCTCGGGCTCACGTCCTGATCTTCCCACCTCCCGCCTGCCACCCGCCCCCAGCACCTTCGCCGCCAGCGCCGGAATGAAGCTGAACGCAACGAACAGGCTCGCCACCAGAGCCATCCCGACCACGATGGCCAGGGGCACGTAGTAGACTCGCAGCTCACCTTGCAGGTAGACGAACGGGATGAACACGATGATCGTGGTGAGCGTCGCCGCGAGAATGGGCAGCACCACCTGACGCGCCCCGCGCTCCGACGCCTCCTCCGCACGCTCCCCACCGCGCCGGCGTCGATAGATGTTCTCCAGCACCACGATGGCGTTGTCAACGATGAGGCCGAAGCCCATCGCGAGTCCCATGAGCGTCAGCACGTTGAGCGTGAAGCCGCCGAAGTAGATGAGATTCAACGCGATCAGGATCGAGAACGCGATGGTGGCAAACACGATACCCGCTGAGCGGAACGACCGGAGAAAGAGCAACAGCACCAGAAAGATCACGCCGGCCGCGATGAGCGCGCGGTAGCGCAGGTCGGTGAGCTGTGATCGGATCGCCTCGCTCTCGTCCTCGTCGAGTATCACGCGCACGCCGAGAGGGTGCAGATTCTCGATGGCCTCGAGCCGGACCTTCACGCGGTCCGCCACGTCCACGGTGTTGACTCCCACTTCCTTGTGGATCTCGAAGGAAACGGCGGGTTGGGCGTCGATGCGGTAGTAGCTCCTCGCCTCCTCGTAGGTGTCGTGCAGTGTCGCCACATCACCTACGCGCACGATCCGACCCCGATCTGTCAGGAGTGGGGCCCGCCGAATCTCATCGGTGGAGGCGGTGCGGTGGCGGATCGCCAGAGTCCGGAGCACTCCGTCGTCCTCCACCAGCCCAGCTTCGCTCACGTACTCCAACTCGTTGATCCGCATCCAGACGTAGCCGGGATCGAGCCCCAACGCCTGGGTCTTCCGCTCGTCGAGGGAGATCTCGATCAGGCGGTCGCGTCCTCCGCTCACCTCCACGGCCGCCACACCATCAACCTGCAGCAGCTCCGGCACGATGTCGTCGTCTACGTGGGCCCTGAGCGCCTCCAGCGTATGGGGGCCGGTCAGCGTATAGCTCAAGAAGGCACGCTGCTGCTCGCGGAACTCCTCGGGTACATAGGGTTCGATGCGCGGCCGGTCGGCATCGGGCGGCAGGTCGTCGTACAGTGCCGCCATCCGCTCCGACAAGTCGAGCCTAGCGAAGTCCATGTCCGTGCCACGCGCGAACTCCACCGTGATGTTGGCGCGCGCCCAGCCCCACATCTCGCTCGACACCGACGTCACCTTCTCCACGCCCCGCACTTGCTGGATCACGCCTTCGAGAGGCGCCGTCACGAACGCCTCCATCGCCTCAGGGCTCGCGCCGCGCCACTCCGTGGCCACGTTGAGCTGCGGCAGCTCGGTGTCGGGCAGCAACTCGATGGGGATGTTGCGCCACGCGGCGACGCCCAGGAGCGCCACCCCCAAGTACGCCATGGTCACGGCGACGGGCCTGCGGATGGAGACTCGGATCACCGCTCGAGCTCGTACAGCCGCACGTGCTCCACCCCGAGGTCATCACGCCACGACGCGAGCAGGAAATCGGCCCCGATCTGGTGCACCTGGAGCCCGGCAGGCGTTACTACGGTTCCCAGCAGGATCCCCTCGGCATCGAACACGCTCCAGCGCTGAACCTCGGCGGCCGGGCGCTCGTACTCGGCTACCCAGAGGTATCCCAGCGCATCGACCTCGAAGGTCTGGAAGGCCGGCATGGTGGACGGCATTGGGACCTCGGCAAACATCCGCTCGGTGCGGCGGCGCCAGTTGTCGTTGCTGGCGCCTTCGAGTCGCTCCGCCTTGTAGTCCTCGACGTCCGCGTCGCGAACGGCGATGGGCTGGTGGTGCTTGCGGATCACGCGCTCCAGCCGGCCCGACGTCGCGTAGCGCAGGATCTCGTAGCGGTCTGTAATGCCGTGGTAGAACCCGGCAGGCGCCACTGCCGTGGCGAACGAGCGCCCAAACGGCAGGCTCGTGGCCCAGGCCGCCTGGCTCGAGCCCTGCACGAAGAACTCCCATGACGGAAACCGGCCGATCGAGTCAATCAACTCGCCGGCTTGATCGAAGCGGAAGTACGCTGCGGTATCCCGCACCACGGTGGAGATCTCGGAGGGGGAGAACGCGAAGCCCTTGGTGAACAGCCAGCTCCCGTCCTCCAGTGGCCCCACGGCAACCGGTGAGCCGCTGGGGAACTGGATCCCGAACGACCGCACGAACGCGCCGTCAGGATTCCACAGCGAGATCCGCCGCAGGTTCCAGTCGTACACCGCGATCGTGTCGGCTCCAAGTGCTACCGGCGCACCCACCCCCTCGAATTCGCCGGGGCCGCCGCCTTCGCGTCCCGCGGACTCGAGGTACCGCCCCCGCGCATCGAAGTAGCGCAGCTCCTTGCTGCCGCCGTTGGCGACGACAATGCGCCCGTCCGTGAGCCGCACGGCGCCCGAGACCTGGAATAGCTGATACGGCTCGTCGCCCTCCAACTCTCCGATGTCCACCGACGGCTCGGCGGCGACCTGCCAGGCGTCGTCTTCCGGCCAGCTTCCCCGCGTGTTCTCGACGATCGCCACTCCCGCAGAGTCGCGCACGGTGTACCCGGCACCGGCGCCGCCTTCGTCGCAGGCGGCTACCACGAGCGTCGCCGCCAACGCCAAGGCAACACAGTGTGCCCACGTCCGATGAACGGCCTTGCGGCGGCCCGTTCCCCGTTCCCCGTTCTCCGTTCCCCGTCTCATTCCGATCCCCCCGCGGTCTGCACAACAGGCTTGCGCCTGCTGCGCGCCTCGCCTAAGCCGGCGAGAGAGCGGAGTCTGCCGCGCAGCTCCTCGAACAGGTCGTAGGCCACCGGCACGACCACCAGAGTGAGTGCGGTCGCGCTGATCAGCCCTCCTATCACGGCAATTGCTAGCGGCGCACGCAGGTCCGCGCCCCGTCCGATTCCCAACGCCATCGGTGTGAGCCCCAGCACCGTGGTCACGGTGGTCATGATGATGGGACGCAGCCGCACGCGGCCGGCCTCCAGAATGGCCTGGCGCAGGGCCATGCCCTGCGCGCGCATCTGATTGATGAAGTCCACCTTCACGATGGCGTCGTTCACCACGATCCCGACCAGGATCACCAGACCGATCAGGCTCATCGTGTTGAGACCCTCGCCGGCGATGAAGAGCGCGACCGCCGCGCCGACAGTGGCCAGCGGCACGCTGAGCAGGATCGTGAACGGATGCACCAGCGACTCGAACTGGGCGGCCAGGATCATATACACGAGCAGCAGCGCCAGTCCGAAGGCAAACGCCAGGTCCCGGAAGCTGCGGTCGCGCTCCTCGTTCGCCCCCCCGATCTCCACCCGCAGGCCACGCGGTGCCGGAATCTCCGTCAGCGCCGCCCGTGCGTCGGCCACCGCGCCGTCCAGCCCGCCGCGCGCCACATCCGCGTGCACGGTCACCGTGCGGGCCTGCTCGAGTCGCCGAATCTCCGCCGGCCCTACCTCCTCGTAGGTGTTCACCAGCTCCCGCAGCGGAATCCCGCCCACGCGCAGCACTCGCAGCGTTTCGAGCGAGCGACGCTCCGCCTCCGGCAGCCGCACCAGCACCGGTACCTTCTCGTCGAAGTCCACGAAGTCGGTGGCCACCTCACCCCGCATGTACCGCTCTACGGTCTGCGCGATGAGTCGCGGCTCTACCCCATACGACGCCGCGCGCTCCCGATCGATCTCAACCCGAATCTCGGGCTGTCCCTCTTCCGTGCCGAGCCGCACGTTCACGAGCGAGCCGACGGTCCCGAGCCGTGCGGCCACTGCCTGCGCGTAGCGCCACGCCTGGTCCAGATCGTCGCCGCGCACCCGCACGGCCAGGTCCGCTTCCCCACCACCCAACAGCCTCCCCAACGCCGTCGCGGTACCCGTCTCGACAGCCACGGCCCCGGGCGGGAGTTGCGCCAGACCGGGACGGGCGCGCTCCACGACTGCGGCGGTCGATTGTCCCTCGGCGAGCCGTACCTCCACTGCCGCGGTGTTGAGTCCGCTCTCCTCGTCCTCCACGCCGGCTATGGCTTCCTGCCGGCCCACGCGAGTGAACACAGCCTCCACCGACGCGTCGTTGAGGAACACCTGCTCGACCCGAGCCGCAGCTTCCGCGGTCTCTTCCAGCGGCGCCCCGCGCGGCAGTTCCAGCCGGACCGTGAACGCCCCCTGGTCCACCTGCGGCAGCACGTCGCGGTCGAGCACCACGCCGACGACGATGCCCAGCACCAGCGTAGCGGCTGCGAAGCCCACCACCCGGCCGCGGCGTTCCAGGGCCCGCTCCAATAGCTGGTGATACCACGCCGCGAACACGGCGAAACGCCGATCGAATGCGTCGAGCAGGGGCCGGAACAGTCCCGCCACCATGCTGCCGACACGCGCCGCGGCACCACGTACCAGACGGCCGAGTCGCGTGCGGCTCTTCTGCTCGCTGACCTTGGCCCAGCGCGCGGCCATCGTGGGGAGCAGTGTGAGCGCCACCAGCAGGCTGGCGAGCAGGGCGAACGCCACCGCAAGCGAGAGGTCGCCGAACAGCTCGCCCGCGACACCTTCCACGTAGATGATCGGGCCGAACACGGAGATCGTGGTAAGCGTGGAGGCTGTGATGGCCCCCTTTACTTCCTCCGCCCCACGCACCGCCGACGCCTCAGCCTCCTGGCCCTGCTCGCGGTGCCGGAAGATGTTCTCCAGCACCACGATCGAGTTGTCCACCAACATCCCGACGCCGAGCGCGAGCCCGCCCAGGCTCATGATGTTGAGGGAAACGCCGGCCAGGTCGAGCAGCACGAAGGTGGCGATCACGGAGATGGGAATGGCGAGCGCCACGGACACCGGATAGCGGGCGTCGCGCAGGAAGAGGAACAGCACGAGGAATGCCAGGATGCCTCCCAGCACCAACGCCTGCACGACGTTCGAGATGGCCTCGGAGATGAAGCCCGCCTGGTTCATCGCCACGTCTACGCGGACCTCGGGGAACCGGGTGCGCAGCTGTCCCAACACCTCGTCGACCCGCTCGGAAACCCGCACCGTGTTGGCGCCCGATTCCTTGAACAGCAGCAGGCCCACCGACTCCTGACCGTTGTAGCGTGCCTGCGACTCACGCTCCTTGAACCCGTCCTCCACCCGTGCCACGTCACCCAGCAGCACGAGGCTGCTCCGCGTGGTGTCGCTCGGACTGGGACCGAGCGGCACGCGCTGGATTTCCTCCACCGCCTGGAACTCACCGAGCGTGCGCAGTGCGTAGCGGTAGCGGCCCCGCAGGATCGTCCCGCCCGGTGCGCTCTGGTTCGCAGCGTCGAGCGCCTCCAACACGTCCTGTACGGTGAAGCCGTAGCTCTCGAGCAGTCGCGGATCGATCTCGACGTGGATCTCCCGCTCCAGTCCGCCCGCCAGCGCCGCCTCGGCCACCCCGTCGATCTGCTCCAGGCGCCGCTTGAAGACGTTCTCGGCAAGCTCCTTGAGCGCGGCAAGATCTGTCGCACCCGCCACCGAGAGCGCCATGATGGGCTCGGAGTTCGGATCGGTCCTGAGCACCACGGGACGCGCGGCGAGTTCCGGCAGCTCCTCCAGCAGGTTGTCGAGCTGCTCGCGCACGTTGAGCACCGCGAAGTCCATGTCGGTGCCCCAGGAGAAGCGCAGCGTGACCAGCGAGATCCCTTCGCGCGACACGCTCTCCACCCGCTCGACTCCGGGTACTCGGCTCACTCCGCGCTCGACGGGTTCGGTGACGAACCGCTCGACCTCCGCCGGGCCCACGTCGGAGTACTGCGTGTACACCACGAGGCGCGGGTAAGCGACGTCCGGCAGCAGGTCGATGGGTATGCGAGAGAAGGAGATGAGCCCTAGAAACACGACGCCCAGGAAGAGCATCGCCACTGCTACGGGGCGGCGGACAGAGCGGCTGGTGAGGGACATCGACTAGGGGATCAGTTGACGGTGGCCTCTTACTGCGGCCGCCCGCCTTCGGCCTGCACACTCTCCACCAGACGCACCCGGGCGTCGTGAATCAGAGTGTAGTGTCCGTCGGTCAGGACCCACTCGCCGGGCTCTACCATGTCGGTATCGGGATTGGGCAGGATCTCCACCAGGGAGTCGTTCATCATGCCCGGAGTCACATACCGCCACTTGGCGAAGCCGACGTCGTTCTCGCCTTCGAACACGAACAGCATCGTGCGCCGGTCCCGTTCCAACAGCGCCCCCCGCGGCACCATCACGCGGTCGGCGAACTTGCGCGCCTCGAGCGAGACACGGGCATACATGCCGGGGAGGATTCGCCCTCGGGGATTGGGGATGGTGACCGTGACACGGGCCGTGCGGGTGTCTCGTTCCACAACCGGGTTGATGGTGGCGATGCGTCCGGAGAACGACTCCCCGGGGAACGCGGCAAAGGCGATGGTCGCGCCGCGGCCTTCCGCCAGCAGGCCCACCTCGCTCTCCAGCACCTGCACCTCGACCTTGATGGGATCGAGATCCACTACGGTGAGCAACTCGTCGCCCGGCCGCACCTGCTGCCCCTCGACGATCCGCAGCGAGGCGACACGGCCGGCGAACGGCGCCCGGATGCGCGTGCGCTGCATCTGCAGCTCCGCCTCCCGCACTGACAGCTCGGCATCGGCCAGCCCGCTCTTGGCGCGCGCGAAGCGGGCACGCTCGGAGCGGATCCGCTCGTCCTCGATCTCGTCGTCGAACATCGTGAGCTCGTCGTATGTCGCAGTGGCGGTGGCCAGCCGTGCGCGCGCACGGTCGACTGCGATGGCGTACTCGGTGGTGTCGATCTGGATGAGGAGTTGGCCGTTGCGGGCGGGGTCGTTCTCCTCCACCCGGAGAGCGGTGATGCGGCCTTCTACCTGCGCCCGCAGCACTGCCTGCCGCGACGCGGCGGCTTCGGCGGCGGCCGACACGGAGATAACGAGCGTGTCCCGCACCACCAACCCCCCTTCGACCGGTATGGCGACGTCGGTCGAGAAGGTGCGTGCGGACGAGACGGCCTCGGCACCGCCCTCGGGGACCTCTGCGAGGGCTGTGCCGCCGTTCTCCTCGTCGCCTCCCCGGCTCCGCAGGTAGACGCCGCCGACCAGCGAGCTGATGACCAGCACCGCAGCCACCGACCCCAACATTCGCCGCAAGGTCATTCCAACCACCCCTCAGTCATGGTACCCTACATCCATATAGTAGCCCCAATAATAGCCCTATTCGGCGAGCGTGCGGCCCGCTTGGTAGACGCCCGGGCAGTCCGCAGGGTTGCACCTTCGGAGGTGCGACCCTTCCCGTCTGCGAGGCATCTAGTGCGGCAGACCAATCGCCCGCAACCACACGGAGAGCGTATGCACCGTAGAGTCCTGCGATCCAGCCTGGTGGCCGTAGCCGCCCTTGGCTTGGTGGCCACCGCCGTCACAGCCCAATCCGCCCCGAACACAGTCGAGCTGAGCGAGCCTGACGCGGCATTTCCCGAGCCCTTCAGCGCCATCCTCGGTATCCGCGAGCTGAGTAACGGACAGGTGCTCATCTCCGACCGCATCGAGATGACGATCGCGCGACTCGATTTCGCGAGCGGCACCTACGAGCAGCTCGGGCGACAGGGCGGCGGACCAGGCGAGTTCCAGATGCCCGGCGCGCTGTACGCCCTCCCGGGCGATTCCACGCTGATGTCCGACATCATGAACCGCCGCTTCAACGTCATTCTTCCCGACGGACAGCTGAGCGAAGAGACGATTCCGCTCAGGCACCCCGCTGGCTACCCCATTCTCCCACGGGGGGTGGACCAAGCCGGGCGCATCTACTTCGACCTGGCGGGGATGATGATGCCGGGTCTCGAGGAGAGCGCGGTACAGGGCATCGCCCCCATGCTACGCTGGGACCGCTCGGCGGGGGCGGTGGACACTCTGGGCTACGTGCACTTCCCGCCCATGGAGCCTGCCGGGCCCGGCGAGGCGGTGGTCAACATTGGCGGGGGCGCGTACCAGCCGCGGGACGACTGGGCCGTGACGCCCGACGGCACGGTCGGCCTGGTGCGCTACGCGGACTACAGCGTCGAGTGGATCGCGGGTGACGGCACGGCGAAGGAGGGCCCCCCCGTCGACTTCAAGCCCGTCAAGATCACGACAGACGATAAAGAGGCCTGGGCCGACGCAATGACGAGCCGCGGCGTCATGATAGAGGTCGAGAACGGCCGACGCCGCGTCCGGCGGCCGCCACGACCCAACATCGACAACGTGGACTGGCCCGACTACATGCCGCCCACCGTGCCACGCACAGCGCGCATCGCTCCGGACGGCAAGCTCTGGGTGGAGCGCTCTGCTCCGGCGAACGCGGACGACCGCACGTACGACGTGTTCGACGCCTCAGGTAACCTGGTGCAGCAGGTCAGCCTGCCGGCCGACCGGCGCGTGGCGGCCTTCGGAGAAGGCGTGGTCTACGTGATCCGCAGCGACGAGGACGATTTGCAGTGGGTGGAGCGGTTCCGCTTGTAAGCACACTTGAGCTCCCGGACCCACAGCGGCCCCATCCCTCTAGCCGAGCGGTGGGGCCGCTTTCGCCTACTGACGGCCGAGACCAGAATGCGGCCTTGTCACATCAATGTCTAAGACATTATATTTACAACAGTTGGACGTCACACGAGCTGGACGATTCATCTAAGTCGTTGGGAGATCATAGGTTACACCATGACATACAGCTCAGAGGAACCGCGCGTCCTCCTCACGGGCGGCTCAGGCTACGTCGGGGGCCGCTTGCTGCGGGCGCTCGAGGAAGAGGGAGCCCTGATTCGCTGCATCGCTCGCAACCCAGAAGCGCTGCGACGGCGTGCCGGCCCGGACACGCAGGTGGTCGAGGGTGACGTGCTCGATCCCACTTCCCTCGAAGCCGCGATGCGCGACGTCGATACCGCCTACTACCTGGTCCACAGCATGGGCTCGACGGGCGACTTCGAGGACGAGGACCGGCGCGCGGCCCGGTTATTCGGCCAGGCGGCCAACGCGGCGGGGGTGCGCCGCATCGTCTACCTCGGCGGGCTCGGCAGCGGATCGGAGCTGTCTCCCCATCTCCACAGCCGGCACGAGGTGGGAGAGATCCTGCGCCAATCCGGCGTGCCGACCATCGAGCTGCGCGCCTCTATCATCATCGGCTCGGGCAGCCTGTCCTTCGAGATGATCCGGGCCCTCACCGAGAAGCTCCCGGTCATGGTAACTCCGCGCTGGGTCCGCGTGCCTGCTCAGCCCATAGCGATCGAGGACGTGATCGACTACCTGCTGGCGGCCCGGCACATCGAGACTGCTGGGAGCCAGGTATTCGAGATCGGCGGCGCGGACCGCGTGTCCTACGCGGACATCATGCGAGAGTACGCCCGCCAGCGCGGACTGCGCCGCGCGATGATCCCGGTTCCGGTGCTGTCTCCGCGGCTCTCGGGCTTGTGGCTCGGCCTGGTCACACCGATCTACGCCCGCGTCGGCCGCAAGCTGGTGGACAGCCTGCGGAACCCGACGGTGGTCGAGGACGAGCGGGCGCTGTCGGCCTTTGCAGTTAGGCCACGCGGCATCGCGCAGGCGATCGCTCGCGCGCTGCGCAATGAAGATCGCGCCTTCGCCGAGACCCGCTGGTGCGACGCCCTCTCCGCGGCTGGCTCTCAGCGCCAGTGTGGTGGAGTCAGGTTCGGGTCGCGCATCGTGGATTCGCGCAGTCGCGACGTCGCGGTCTCACCCCCACAGGCTTTTGAACCGATCAGCCGCCTCGGCGGCGACACCGGGTGGTACTACGGCGATTGGCTGTGGCGCCTGCGAGGCTTCCTGGATCTCCTGGTGGGCGGTGTGGGCGCACGGCGCGGGCGGCGCGATCCGGGGCGCGTGCAGGCCGGTGACACGGTCGACTTCTGGCGCGTGGAGCGGGTCGAGGCGCAACGCCTACTCCTGCTCTCGGCCGAGATGAAGCTACCCGGCAGGGCCTGGCTGCAATTCGAGGTCGAACCGAAGGCGAACGGCGCCCTGATTCGCCAGACGGCGATCTTCGACCCCTTGGGCCTCGTCGGGTTGCTCTACTGGTACACGCTGTACCCGATCCACACGCTGGTATTCGACGGGATGCTGCGCGGCATCGCCCGTGCGGCACAGGCCGACACGCATGCGCCACCTGGGGCACCGGTGACGACGGACGTGCGGTGATGTGCCGCGTCCTGTCACTCGTTGTCGTGCTGGCCGCGGTGTCCCCGGGCATCACGGCTGCACAGGCGTTCGTCGACGTGGAAGGGGGCGTGGCCGTGCTGGGGCGCAACGACGTGCGCATTCCCAACGAGGGGGGCACGGACTTCTCCTTCGTCGAGGACCTGGACGCCGACCCGACGGTGGCGTTGCGTCTGCGTCTCGGGTGGGACATCACCCCGCGGCACCACGTATCGGTGCTGTTCGCCCCGCTGAGCTTCAGCGCGGCCGGGAGCTTCGATCGGCCCGTCACCTTCGAGGGCGTCACGTTCCCCGCGGACACACCGGTCGGAGGCACTTACAAGTTCAACTCGTACCGGCTCACCTACCGGTACACGCCGGTGCGCTCGTCGCGCCTGCGCTTCGGGTTCGGTCTGAGCCTGAAGATCCGCGATGCCAGGGTGGCCCTGGCGAGTGAAGCCGACTCGTCCGAGAGCACCGACGTGGGGCTCGTGCCGCTGCTCAACCTCGACTTCGCGTGGCGGTTCGCGGGGCGCGCGTCATTGCTGTTCAACGCTGACGGGGCGTGGGCTCCGCAGGGTCGCGCTGAGGACGTGCTGCTGGCCGTAGAGTACGCAACATCAGACGCCGTGGCACTACGGCTGGGGTACCGCCTGCTCGAGGGTGGCGCCGACGTGGATCAGGTCTACAACTTTGCACTCGTGCACTACGCCACCTTCGGCGTGACGCTGCGTTTCTGAACGAGCGAGCCGCAATGCGCGAGCACCCACGCCCCTCCCTGGTAATGAGCAAGTGTCTGGAACTGGACGCCTGCCGCTACAACGGGCAGATGGTGCGCGCGCCGTTCGTGCTCAAGCTGATGCCGCTCGTGCAGCTCGCGCCCATCTGCCCCGAGGTCGAGATCGGTCTCGGCATCCCCCGCCCACCGATTCGCCTGGTCCAGCGCGGCGAGTCGCTGCGACTCTATCAGCCCGATACGAAGCGCGACGTGACTCGCGACATGGAGGACTTCAACGAGCGCTTCCTCGGCGGTCTCGGCGAGGTGGACGGCTTCATCCTCAAGAGCCGCTCGCCCTCGTGCGGGATCAAGGACACCAAGATCTACGGCGGGTCCGAGGGCACCGAGCCGTTCGGGAAGGGAGCGGGCTTGTTCGGCGGCGCCGTGCTAGAGAGGTTCCCGCTCGCCGCGGTCGAGGACGAAGGTCGGCTCACCAACTACCGCCTGCGGCACCACTTCCTCACCAAGCTGTTCGCGCGCGCCTCCTTTCGGGCGGTCAAGGCCTCCGGCCGGATGGCCCAGCTCGTGAGGTTCCAGGCCGAGAACAAGCTCATGCTGATGGCCTACCATCAGACCGAGTTGCGCGAGCTGGGGCGCATCGTGGCAAACGCCGACAGGCGCCCGTTTGCGGAGGTCGCTGCGTCGTACGAGGGGCGCCTCGCTCACGCTCTCGCCAGGCCGCCGCGAAACACCTCAAACATCAACGTGATGATGCACGCGCTGGGTTACGTGTCGGACGGACTGTCGGCGGGAGAGAAGCGGCACTTCCTGCACTCCCTCGACGAGTACCGAGCGGGCCGCATGAGCCTGAGCGCTCCACTGGTGCTGCTGCAGTCCTGGATCGAGCGGTTCGACGAGCCGTACCTGAGAGGGCAAACCTTCCTGGAGCCCTACCCGCGGGAGTTGATGGACCTGAGGGACTCGGCGCGGGGGAGCTGATGACCTACCGCGCTACTCTCGCACGACGGGGCGCGTGAGGCAGGTCGGCCCACCCGCCCCCTTCCAGCTGATTTCCAATCCCTCGTACTCGTGCACCTCGACGCCGGCCGCTTCGAGCAGGGCCCGGGTCTGCGGGTTGCCACTCAGCATGACGCAGCGGCGGGGTGCCACGGTCAGCACGTTGCAGGCCATCGTGCCGTATTCCTCGTCAGGTACCTCCACCAGCTCCATCCCCCGCTCGACCAGGTGTTCGCGGAAGGGGACCGGCAGCAGCGGCGAGTAGACCAGCGCCAGGTCACTGTCGAGCGGGCTCAGCATGGACATTAGGTGGAACACGCCACCGGGCCCGGTCCAGTGCGGTAGCGGCACCACGATCAGTTCGTCGTAACAGTCGACGAGCAGGTGCTCCAGCTGCCCGATGCCCTCTTCGTTGGTGCGGTATCCCCAGCCGACGGCGAGCGTGCGCTCGTCGAGCCACACGACGTCACCTCCCTCGAGCCGCCCGTCGCCGTTGATCTCACCACAGACGGGAATCCCCATCTCCGCGTAGGCGGCCGCCTGCGCCGCCGGCTCGGTGCGCCGAGCCTCTTTGCCCATGTTGCCCAGCACGACGCCCTGCTCGCACACCACACATGCATCGCGCACGTAGACCGAGTCGAGTCCGACTGCATCGTCGGCGGGCAGGAACTCAGGCTGCACTCCAAGCTCGCCCAGCAGGTCCACGAACCGGTCGTACTCATCTACAGCCCGCACGAAATCGGGACGCCCCTGGTAACCCAGGTCGCGCCACTGGCGCGCGATGTCCATATCGCTCGCGAAAGCGTCCTTCGCATGCTTGAGCACCATGCGTTTGATGGCGCCGACTTCGGATTGGGAGCCTGGTGTCAACTACGCGGGCTCTTTGCCGGACTGACCCCAGGTGCGGAAGATGATATCCCAGAACGGCGAGCTAACGCCGTAGTCCTTGTCGGGGTCCTGGTAGTGGTGCCTGAAGTGATGCTTCTTGAGGTAGAGCGTCACCCGGCCGTGCAGGCGCCAGTGGTGTACCGCATAATGCGTCGTGTCGTACACCAGGTATCCTACGACCATCCCAGCCAGAACCGCCGGCGCAGCGACGGCGCCGAAGATCAAGCGGAACAGAAAGTAGAAGACCACGGCCAGCGGCACGCTAATGGCCGGCGGCATCACGAGGCGCTTGGAATCGTTGGGGAAGTCGTGGTGCACACCGTGCGCGATGAAGTAGTGCTTCTGCTTCAGCGTCTGGAGCGCAGGGAACACCGGCTGTCCGGGCTCGACCGACGCCACTATGCGGGTCACTTCCTCCATCGTCGCATCGTCCACGTGGAACACGAAGCGGTGCACCACGTACTCGGTCAGCGTCCAGATGGCCAGCCCAGCGAGGAACAGCAGCGACGCGCGACCGGCCGGCACGTCCATCCGGTAGCTCCAGTACAGCAGCGCCACGACGACCGGAACGAACACGACATGAGGCAGGGCCGGATGTATGTGCGTGAACTTCTCGATGAAGTCACTCTTGAACATCCGTACGGTCTCGTCCTTGTTCGACACGTACTTCTTCGCCATCGCACGCACCTCCCACATGTCGGATGCCGTCGGAATGACGACAGAATAGCCGATTCAGGACTGCAGCGAAAGTGCGACGGTTAGAACGCGCAACCGCGCCGCATGGTACGGCGCATGACCTCCGCGGTCGACCGCTGCGCCGCACCGCGGGACACTATGCGGGGGAGGCCGCCGAAGTAGCGGCTCAGCTCCGCCACTCGCTCCCACGCGGCGCGCTCGCCGGGCGACGCATCGGGGGACAGCGTGGGATTGAGCACATCGGTGAACCACGCGGCGACGCCATCGGCCAAGTAGTACGCCGTGTCGATCCCGGCGTCGCGCAGACGCTGCGCGGCGAGGCGGGCCTCCAGGCTGTCCGCACCGTACACCACAACGGTCTCGCCAGGCTCGAACGCCCGCAGCGGCTCGGCTCTGGGGAGGTGGAACTGCTCGTACTCCTCCGGGCCTCGAAGGTCGACCACACGCAGGCCGGTCTTCCGCTCCCGCAGCCACTGGGCGACCACCAGCGCAGACACACTCCCGTCGGGCGCCGGAGCCCACACGCGGTCGGACATCTCGCGGTACGGGCTCCCCGCCACGAGGGCAGCCAGTCCGAGCACGAACGCAGCGGTCGCGAGCGCGCCGTTTACCGTCACCGGCCGCGTCACCGCGCTCGCGCCTCGATCCGCTCGGCTACCACGAAGCTGCCGAGCGCCACTACGACCACCGCAAACACGAGCACCCCGTAGGGCAAGCCCACCAGCTGGGCGATCGTCACCTGGCCGAGGTCGGTGCTGTAGTACAGCCCCCGCACCAGCGGGAACGCCTCGTTGAACAGCAGGATGCCGAACAGCATGCCGCCGAGGAGCACGACGCCGTCTAAGCGGCCACTCGAGGCCGCCACGCACGAAGTGCCGGGGCACAGCCCGCCCATCACGAAACCCACGCCGAAGACGACCCCGCCGATCGAATGCGGCGCCACGTAGGTGGGCAGCAGATACACGCGCGAGAGATCGACGAGTCCGAGTTGGGAGAGCCAGAACAGGCCCAGCATGGCGGTAACGATGGCGCTGAACATCACCTTGAGCACTGCGAGGTCGGTGAGATAGAACTGCCCCGCCAGCTTGCGCGCGTTGCCCAGGCCGCCGCGCTCCAGGAAGAACCCGAACGCCACGCCTATGGCCAGCGCCACGAGCAGACTCGCTTCTTGACCAAACAGCCCGAACTCATAGAACGGCGCGCTCACGTCCACTCCCTGCGGAACAGCGGCGCCGCGAGATAACCGGCGGCGAACGCGCCTGTGATGAACAGCCAGCTCCCCACACTGAGCAGCGCACCTCCCGTGAGCGCCTGTCCGCTGGTGCAGCCACGCGCCAGCTTCGCACCGAGTCCCATTATCGTGCCCCCGCCGAATGCGTACAGTAGACGGCTGCGGTTGCTCGCGCGCGGGCCTTTGTCAATGCCCGGCCGAAAGCGGCGGGCAAGCAACGCCGAGAGCAGGCCACCGAGCGCTATGCCTACGATCTCGAACACCAGCCAGTCCTTGAGAGGGCTGACGGTGCCGTCACTGAGATACGCCTCGTAGGGGAGATTGTCGGCCGTATGCTGCGGCGCAACGGCACTGACCCCCGTGGCCACGACCGTGGAGAGTGCCCCCGAGGCACCGAGCCCTCGCCCCATGATCACGAAGGCAAGGAGCAGCACCAAGCCGATCCCCACCCCTGACAGGTAGGGATTCATGTACGGTTGGGGACGCTTCACATGGCCTCCGCACTCACCTCCACACGGAGGTCGCGCTCGGCCCAATCCTGGAAGGCGCCGTCGTACAGCCTGACCTCATGCCCCAGCGTGCGCGCGGCGAAGATGACCGCCGTGGCGTATTGGCCAATGTGGCAGTAAGCCACCACGGTATCACCGGGCTCCACCCCGGCGGCGACAAACAGCTCGGCCAGCTCACCCGGGCTCTTCAGGTGCAGCGAGTCGTCTATCAGCTCGGTCCACGGTATGCTGCCAGACCCGGGGATGTGGCCAGCCTTGCCGCGATCCTCGCGCACCCCGTCGTAGAACGCGCGGGCACGCCCGTCCACCAACGCGTAGCCCTGCGCGGCGGCATGCTGCTCTACCCAGTCGGCCTGCACCACCATGTCGGGTCGTGGCGCCAGCGTGAGCTCGCCGGCCCCCGGCACCGGCTCCTCGTCCGTCACTGCTTGCCCGGCGGCCTTCCAGGCAGCGAGCCCACCGTCCAGCAAGACGGTGCGGTCACCCAGTCCCGCCCAGTCGAGAGTGAACACCAGGCGGGCGGTGGGCGTCACCCACTCGCTGCCCCAGTACACCACGATGCGGGAGTCATGGGAGATCCCGAAGCCCTCGAGCGTTTCCTCGAAGGCCTCCGGCTCGGGCAGCTCCAGGATGAGCGCGTCCGGTGAATGGGAGTCAGGGTGCGACATCAGCTCGTGCGTGACGTGATACGCGCCCGGGATGTGCTCCGCCAGGTAATCATCCGCGGCGCCCACGTGCAGCAGCACCACGCTCGGGTCGTCCAGGTGCTCGGCCAACCAGTCGGCCGATACGAGCAGCTCGGCCCGGTGGTCGGCAGGCGCCTCACCAGCGCAGGACCAGAGCGAGGCCACGAGAAGGACCGCCACGATGCCGGCGGCACCGCGGTGCTGGCGATGGAGGGACGTCATTGCACGGACTCCGGACTGGGGTACCTCAGCAGAACGGTCTCGGGCCGCGTGCGGTTTCGTTCACCAGCCGCGACGCTGCGAAACCCCGGCGCATCCACCATCGTAGAGGCCCCATGGGACCCCATATGAGGGAACTCGGCGCTCGCGCCCGCGCGATCCTGCGGCGCCAGCCGAAATCCGCGGTCGCCCTGGCCGCGTTGCTGCTCATCATTCTCGGTGGGAGCGCAGCCGTCGCGCTGGAGGCGCTCGTACGCGCGCGTCTCGACGACGACATCCTCCGGGCGCCCACGAGGTTCTACGCCCGCCCACTGGTGTTCCAGCCTGGAATGACACTGGACCCCATGCGCGTCGAGCAAGCACTCGGGCGCCTGGGGTACCGCCGCGTGCGCAGCCGGCGAGTCGACCCAGGCGAGTATTACCGCAGCTCATCGACGTGGATCATCGGACGCCGCGCCTTCCGTCACTACGACCGGCTCGAACCAGGCGGTGTGGCCACCGTCCGCACCGACTGGAGAGGACGAGTGCGCGACGTGAGGGACGAGGGTGGCGAGCGCATCTCGTACATCGCGCTCGAGCCGGAGCTGCTGCGCAGCACCCACGGGAGCCTGCTCGAGGAGCGCCTGCCCGTTCCGCTGGGTGACGTCCCCGAGCACCTGGTCGATGCGATCCTCACGATCGAGGATAAGCGCTTCTTCGATCACGCCGGCCTCGACGTGCGCCGCATCGCAGGGGCAAGCCTGGCCAATCTGCGCGCCGGTCACATCGTCGAGGGCGCCAGCACCCTGACCCAGCAGCTGGCCAAGAATCTGTACCTCTCGGCCCGGCGCACCCCCACTCGCAAGCTGCGAGAGCTGGCGATGGCCGTGGTGCTCGAGGCGCGCCACTCGAAGGAGCAGATCCTCGAGGCATACGTCAACGAGGTCTACCTGGGACAGAACGGGGCGTTCGAGGTCCACGGGGTGGGACAGGCCGCCCAGCACTACTTCGGCAAGGACGTGAGCCAGCTCGAGGTCGCCGAGGCTGCGCTGCTCGCGGGGATCATCCGCGGACCGAGCCTGTACTCGCCGTTCCGCCACCCCGAGCGCGCCGCGGAGCGGCGCGATCTCGTGTTGCAGCTGATGCACCAGCGCGGTGTGCTCGACGACGATGCCCTTCGTCGCGCGCAGCGCGCGCCACTCGGGCTGCGCACGCGGCGGCAGCGTGCCCATTCGGGCCGTTACTTCGTGGACTACGTGGCACAGCAGCTCCGGGTGCGCCACGGAGCCGCCGTGCTCACGCAGGGGCACTCTGTGTTCACCACGCTCGACGCGGGGCTGCAGCAGAGCGCCGAACTGGCGGTTCGGGAAGGACTCGCGCGGCTGGAGGCGGAGGCACCCTACCTGTCCGAAGGTGCGCCGTTGCAGGCGGCGCTGATCGCGCTCGACCCGCGTACCGGAGAGATCCTCGCCATGGTCGGGGGTCGCGACTACGGGGCATCGCAGTTCAACCGTGCCGCGCAGGCGCGGCGTCAGCCCGGAAGCGCGTTCAAGCCCATCGTCGCTCTCACCGCCCTCGCGCGGCAACGAGAGGAGGACGAGCGGGACCGGCCGGGGTTCACCTTGGCCTCCGTGCTCGACGACGAGCCACTATCGGTGGAGACGCCGGCGGGACTCTGGCAACCCACCAACTACGACGGTCGCTTCCGCGGCCAGCTCACTCTGCGCGAGGCGCTGGAGCGGTCGCTCAACGTGCCGTTCGCCCGGCTGGGGCTTGCGGTGGGTGCGGACCGCATTGTACAGACCGCCCGCCGCCTCGGCATCGAGAGCAAGCTCAAGCCGTACCCCAGCATCGCGCTCGGCGCCTTCGAGCTCACACCGCTGGAGCTGACCCGCGCGTACGGAGTCCTGGCGGCGGAGGGTTACCGGGCGGAAACCCACGCCACCCTGGGCGTGCTGACGCCCGCAAGTGAGATCCTCGAGCGGCAGGAACTGGAGCGCGAGCGGGCGTACACTGCCGCCGAGGCATACCTGGTAACCTCCGCACTGAGAGGCGCCGTGGAGCGCGGCACCGGACGCGGAATGCGGGCCTTCGGGTTCCGCGGCACCGTCGCCGCGAAGTCGGGCACGACGAACGATTTTCGCGACGCGTGGTTCGTCGGCTACACCCCGGCGCTCGTAGTCGGCGTCTGGGTGGGGTTCGACGACGGGCGCAGCATCGGACTCCCCGGCTCGCGGGCTGCGCTCCCGATCTTCGCCCGCTTTCTGAGAGACGCTCCCGACGTCTACGGCGACGTCCGGTTCCAGCGCCCCCAGGGTCTCGAAACCGTGGACGTCGATCGCATCTCGGGGCTCAGGGCCGGGTGGGGCTGTCGCGGAGAGCCCGAGGTGTTCCTGCTCGGCACTGCGCCGCAGGAGTCCTGCTCGCGGTACCGGTTTGCGGAGTGGTACGGCAGCGCACGTGATCTTGCGCGCAGCTATGGCGCGCGGCTGCGCGAGCTGCGGCGCAATTCACGTCGGGGAGGCAACTAGCGCTTGACGCCGGCCAATCTCGGGTAGTAGTTGGAGGCCTATCCGAACCCCGAGCGCCGGAGCCAGCGACGTGCCGCGACCACCGCGACACAGCAACTTCTACCCCAAGGTGCGGTGAGGGCCCTCAGGCCGCTCCTGCTGCTGGTCCTGCTGCCGGCGGCAGGCGCCGCGCAGCAAGCGGAGACGCCGCCCGATGGCTCGAGCATATCCATCGCGCTCGTCACCATGGGGCCGGGTGCGCAGGTGTGGGAGCGGTTCGGCCACAACGCGCTGTGGGTGCGCGATACGGTGAGCGGCTTCGACCGGGTGTACAACTACGGCATGTTCAGCTTCCAGCAGGAGCGCTACGTGCAGCGGTTCCTACAGGGCCTGCTGGAATACTGGATGATGGGTTTCGAGTCGCCGCAGCACTTCGCCGCCTACGTGGCGGCCGATCGATCCCTCTGGATCCAGGAGCTCAACCTCACTCCCGAACAGCGCGCGGAGCTGGCCGTCTTTCTCCGCTGGAATGACACACCGGAAAACCGCTACTACCGCTACGACTACTATCTCGACAACTGCTCCACCCGCATCCGCGATGCAATCGACCAGGTGCTGGGAGGCCGCATCCGAGAGCTAACAGCGAACGTGGAGTCGGGCACCACGTTCCGGTTCCACACACAGCGGCTCACGGCGGTGGACGTCGCCGCATCCACCGGCCTGCTGCTCGCGCTCGGACCGTACGTGGACCGTCCCATCTCAGTATGGGAGGAAATGTTCATACCGCTGAAGCTGCGGGAGCACGTGCGTAGCATTACCGTGCTCGACGCCGAGGGGCGCGAGGTGCCCCTGGTGAGCGCCGAGTACACGCTCTACCAGAGCACCGCCGAGCCGGAGCGCGATGCCCCGCCCTTCCGAACACACTGGTATCTCCTTATCGGGCTCGTGCTGGCAGCAGCGATGGTTGCGGGCGGGCTGCGATCCGATGCTTCCCGAGCGGCTGCAGTCGCGTCGGTCTCAGTCGCCGGAGCGTGGGCGTTCGCGGCGGGTATCGCCGGCTTAGTGCTTACCGGCCTCTGGTTCTTCACCGACCACGCGTCGGCATACTGGAACGAGAACCTGTTCTTCTACAATCCGCTGGCGCTGCCGCTGGTGGTTCTCATCCCGGCCATGCTGTGGCGGGCGCGCTGGGCGGCTCGACCCGCCGTGGTGCTCGCGCTGGTGGTCGCAGGCCTCACCGCCGTCGGCCTGTTGCTCCAGCCACTACTCCCACAAGTGAACCGCGACTTGGTAGCCCTGGCCACGCCGCCCAACCTGGCGCTGGCATGGTTGGCACTACGCAAAGGCCCCGGCAGTGCCGGGGCCTTCAGCTCAGAGCCACCGCGCTAGGGCAGCGCGGCGATCCAGGACCCGTCCTCCATCCACTTCTCGCGTAGCAGCTCGAGTATGCCGGTGCCCCGCATCGCCCGGTAGTAGTTCTCGACCACGTTGCGGAACTGCAGGTCGCCCTTGGGCAGGGCCATCCCGATCGGTTCGATCGTCAGCGGCTCATCCAGCGTCAGCAGGCCGGCATCGGGATAGCGCAGCACCGTCAGCAGACAGATCGGCATGTCGGCCACCATGGCGTCCACTTCGTCCGACAGCACCATCTGCACGCCGGCATCGTAGTCCTCCACCGCTGTGAACTGGGCGGCGGGCAGGTGACGCTCGATGAAGCGCTGGCTGGTGGAGTTCCTCAGGGCGGCCAGCTTGAGGTTGGCCTGATCGAAGTCCTCGGTCTCGTCGATCATCGACAAGGACCGGGAGTTGGTGAGGATCGACATACCTGAGAGCATGTAGGGACCCACGAAGGAGACCCGTTGCGACCGCTCCGCGGTGATCGTCATTCCAGAGATCACCATGTCGACCTCGCCGGCCTCCAGCGCATTCAGCAGCTCGCCGAACGGCCGCGTCACAATGGTCAACTCGACGTCCATGGCAGACGCCAGCACCGCCGCGACATCCATGTCGATCCCGATCAGGTCGCCCGAGCGGGCGCGCACGTTGAAGGGCGGCTGATTGCCGGACATGCCGACCCGCAACTCGCCGGTCTGGACCACCCGGTCCAGCACGGGGGATTCCTGCGCGGCGCCGGTGTCGGCACTCGCGAGCAGACCGCTCACGAGGAACAGGGTCAGGACGATGATTCGATGTACTCGCTGCATTAAACTCACTCCCGCGTGGTATTGGGAACCTCCCCGCCTTCACCTATCCCCGGAGCAAATGGCTCGAGCCATGTCCTGGAAGCCGCTCCGTGCGGCGACGTATAGTAACCCGGGGCCCGGTTATCTCAACCCGCGCTCTCGACTCGTAATTTCCGACCGATATGCAGGGACGTAAGTGGTTGTCGCACCATATTATACACTACTGACCCGAGAGGCTGATCGTTGGGCGATTACTCGTGAGTCCCGTCACTGTGAAACCACTGCCGCCTCGCCAACGTCCCGGGGTGCGCCCGGCCCATAACCCTTAGACGCGGGGATGTCAGTGGCCGTCACACCGCTGTTGCTGGTTTCGATCGCCGTGCTGCTCACTGCGGCCGGGTGGTGCATCTACCTGCTGTTCCGGCTGCACGATCGGCAGCTCGCGGTGCTTGGCACGGTGCTGGGAGTGGTGGCCGTCGTCGGGACTATCGTCGTGCTGGCACCGGGACTGTCGCGCGGGCTCGAGCTGGCTGTGCACGCCGTGGACATCGCCACCCTCGGTGTGAGCGTACTGGCACTCGTCACGGTGGTCGTTCTGAGCCGCACCATGGCGAGCACGGGCCTGTCGGGTGACGCGCTCTACGACCCCGCAACCGGGCTGCCCAACCGGGCCTCTTTCCTCAATCTGTTGGAGCGCTCCACGCGACGCGCGCAGCGGCAACAGCCACCGAGTCTCTCGGTACTGGTGGTAGGACTCGACCGGTTCAAGCTGATCAACGAGACCCTGGGGCACGCTGCCGGCGACCAGGTGCTGGTCGCAGTGGCGCGCCGCTTGCTCACCTGTCTGCGTCCCGGAGACGTGGTGGCCCGCATGGGCGGGGACGAGTTCGGCATTCTGCTACATCAGATAAGAGACAGCAGCGACGCAATCCGCGTCGCGGAGCGCGTGCAAGCCGTGCTCAAGACGCCCTACGGGCTGGGCGACCAGGAGCTCCCCATCACCGCGAGCATCGGCATCGTTACCGACGAGAACTCGTACGACGCGGGCACGCTGGTGCGGGACGCGGGTACAGCAATGGACCGCGCCAAGGCGCACGGCAAGGACCGCTACGAGCTGTTCGACGAAACGATGCACGCCCGGGCGCTGGCGTTGATCCGGCTCGAGACCGATTTGCGGCTGGCCATCGACCACAACCAATTACGACTCTACTTCCAGCCGGTCGTGTCGCTCGAGAGCAGCCGGATAACGGGTTTCGAAGCCCTGGTGCGCTGGGACCACCCGGTGCAGGGGCTGCTCCAACCCAGCCACTTCATTCCCCTCGCCGAGGAGAGCGGCCTCATCATTCCGCTCGGCTGGTGGGTGTTGGAAGAGGCCTGCCGCCAGATGTCGAAGTGGCTCGCGCAGTTCACCGACATGCCGGAGCTCTCAGTCAGCGTGAACCTCTCGCCCAAGCAGTTCCAGCAGAGCCATCTCGTGGAGCGGGTGAAGGAGACGGTGGAGCGTAGCGGGTTCGACTTCCACCGTCTCCGCTTCGAGATCACCGAGGGCGTCCTGATGGAGGAGGTCGACATCAGCGTGGAGACGATCAACCAGCTGCGCTCACTCGGCATCCAGGTGAACATCGACGACTTTGGGACGGGATATTCCTCACTGAGCTACCTGCAGCAACTCCCGATCGACACGCTGAAGATCGACCGCTCCTTCGTGAGCGACCTCGACGTTGCAGGCCAGAAGCCCCAGGTGATCCAGGCCATCGTGGGCCTCGCGCGCGACCTCGGTATCAGCGTGGTGGCCGAGGGCGTCGAGACGCCGGAACAGTCGGCACGCCTCAAGTTCCTCAAGTGCGACGAGGGACAGGGCTTCCTGTACTCCGAGCCGGTGGACGGGGAGACCGCGACGCAACTGCTGGAGGCACAGGCCGACCAGTAAGGCGCCTACCACTTCATCTCTTTGTTTTGCAGTGACTTGGGTGCTATGCCGACCTTGGCTCAGGTCGCCGCCCGGTCTCGAACAGCCCCCACTGGTAGGGGCACTCGGCGTCCCCTTCGGGGCGCACGCGGTTGGCTCGGCGCCGGCAGGCCGGACACTCGAGATCGAGGTCGATCACCCGCCAGTCGTTCCCCCTGGGCAGCCGGTCGAACTCGCGTACGATGGTTCCGTTGTGACTCGTATGCTCGGCGCGAGACGCCATGACCCGCATGACAGCCCCATCGCGCGGACAACGAATGAAGCCGATATCATCGGCTGCCTGTCGAGCGATCTTGTGGGTCCCAAGGACGCTATAGTCGGGCATTTCAGGGCACTGGACTTCCTTGGCTGTTGCGGACGCGTGGTCGGGGGGGAGGGTACCTGACCACCAAGGAGGTGGCTCAAGCTACGCAGCACACCGCGAGCCGCAAGCGCCGTTGTTTCTTCGGCGTCGCACCCACCGTGTGCGTCCCGTGTGGAGCGCATAGCAGAGTGTCCGTGCCGCGTGACGCAGGTTTCCCACGCTGTGTGGATTTGTGGAGACCACTTCTCCGCAGCACAGTCGCGACGCTGGAACCCGGTTGCCCGCGGCACCGTATCAGCAGTGTGACCATGCGAGCCGCCAATGCGCTCTCCGTGGCGCTGCTCCTAGCGAGCGGAGCCTGCACCACGGCAACCGAGCCGGTGGCGGACGCGGTGCATTTTCCACTGCGCACTTGGGTACTGGCACAGGACTTCGGCGCGTGGAACACCTCGCGGGACGGCTACCACCTGGCCGAAGACGTGATGGCCGAGGGCGGCGACTCGGTATTCGCCATCGCGGCGGGAGTCGTCCGGGCCGTGATCCTGAACAATGAGGCGCGTGGCTACGGAGGGATCGTGCTCATCGAGCACCCCTTCGGAGGAGAAACCGTGACGGGACTATACGGTCACCTCTCCACTCGGCGCGGGACGGCGGTGGACGTAGATCAGGTCGTGGCGCCGGGCGACCTCGTAGCCTTCATTGCCGATGACGACGAGGACGGGGGCACCTGGAGGCCGCATCTGCACTTCGGCATCCGCGAGGGTGCCTACGACCGCGAGTCGCGGATCTGCGGAGTATGGCTCTATGTGGGCTACACGCGCGATTGTCTCGATGCCACGCACGACCAGCAGCGCGACCAGTGGCACGATCCAAGCGATTTTCTCACGGCCAGCGGCGCCGTGATGCCGGGGCCGTAGAGTGCTCTTCTACCTCGGCCTGGCGCTGGTCGCCTTCCTGCTGTGGCGGTTACTGCTCATTGCGTGGGACAAATGGGAATGAGTAGCTGGCCGGGTCGAGCGCCCGGCGCTACACCGCCGCCGCGCGCAAGGCGGACATGGCATTCCGCTTGAGCTTGCCGACCGCTTCGATGGAAAGCTCCATCTGGTACGCGATGTGATCCTCCATCAGACCCGTCACGTAGGTGAGCCGCAGAACGTTCTTCTGGGCGTCGCTGAGCTGGGTTCCCGCTTTCTCGCACAGCCAGACGGTGTTGAGGCTCTCCATCGCCAAGAGGCGGGTCTCCGCAAAGAACCGCTCCGGCGAGGGGGGCTCGAACCCCGGCGCCGGGCGGCGGCGGGCCGACGCAGGCGCATCGACTTCCGTAAGAACGTCGCTCTTGTACTCCTGTATCCAGCGCTGCTGCGCCTGCTTCCATACGTTGGGGGCAGTGCTCTTCATGGGTGAGCGCATGACCGCAAGCCACACGGCCTGCTCGCCGAGGAGCTCCTTGATTCGATCCTCGGAGGTCCCGCGGTTCCGCGCCTCGGCGGCCGTGGCCTCCTGCAGGTCGCTAAGCCACTTGCGGCGCTGGTCCCCATCCTCGTTGAGGCCGTGGAACGGGAACCAGCGGCTGCGCAGCCGCTTGGCCGCCTCGACCGCCTCTTCCTTGGAAGCCGCCGTGAGCACCACCCGCGCCTCCCGCAAAATCGGGTCCTGCGCGATCCGCGCCTGGAGTCCGGGAGACGTCTGCATCTCCGGGAGCACCTTGTCACGCCATCGTATCTCCGCCTCGGTGATCACCGAGGCGAACTGAACCGTTCCTCGAAGCTTGGAGTCGTTCATGGCAATCTCACCCTATTGGCGCGCCTGGGCGACTGCTGTGACGCGCGTCGCACTCGCGGTTCTGGCAGCAGCGGCGGGGGCCTCCTCCGGTCTCGCGGCACAGCGGGACGCGGCCCGCGATGCCTGGCAGCGGGTGCCCGACGTGTTCGCCGCCTTGGCCATCGGCGCGGGAAGCCACGTCGCCGACATCGGCGCGGGGGGCGGCTACTTCACCGTGCGGCTCGCCGGCGAGGTGGGAGGTGGGGGCCGGGTGTATGCCGTGGACATCGACGAGTCGAGCCTGAGCCGGCTGCGCGACCGGCTGGAGGCAGAGGGCCTCACCAACGTGGAGGTGATACACGGTGAGTCGGATGACCCGCTGCTTCCCGATGGCGCCCTGGATGCCATCCTCGTGGTCGACACCTATCACGAAATGACGCACTACGAGGCCATGCTGGCGCGCATGTACCAGGCACTCAGCCCGGGCGGGCGGCTGGTGATACTGGACTTCACGCCTCCCGACCCGTCTGCGTCGCGCGCCGGGCAGACCGCTCGTCACACGATTGCCATCGCTAACGCGGAGCGCGAACTTGCCGATGCCGGCTTCGACGTCCTCCGGCGCGACGAGAGCTTCGCCCAAGCCACCGGTTACCGCCGCTCGCACCAATGGATGCTGGTGGCACAGCGGCCCGCCGCACCCGACGGCTGACAGGGCGAGGGCGGCAGGCAACGCTCGCTCGAGGTTTCATGGTCGAGACGCCCGACTTTGCCAAACCGGATCGTTACAAGGCGAGCAGCTACGAGGCGTACAACGTCAAGCTGCCGCAGCGCTACGATGCCTCGCGCTGGATGTGGTTCTGCCAGATGCCGCTCCTCGACAAGGCGATCATCGAAAGGCTCCCGCCGAGCATCGGGTCCCTCGACATCCTCGACGTGGGCTGCGCCACGGGACGGTTGCTCGCCAAGCTCGCGGCGGCCGGCGCCCACCGGCTATCGGGCACCGATCTCGCGCCCCGCATACTGGACGTCGCGCGCGACAAGCTCGCCGCACAGGAGGCCGACGCAGACCTCCGCCCGGCGGACGCGGAAGACACCCTGCCCTGGCCCGCCGAGTCATTCGACGTCGTGACTCTGGTTGGGGTGCTGCACCACTTCTACCGCCCGCTGGAGGCGCTGCGCGAGATCCGGCGCGTGCTGCGCGTCTCGGGTCGCCTGATCGTGGTCGATCCGTGCTTCTTCCCGCTCGTGCGGCACGCGCTCAACCTCTGGATGCGGGTCGCACCGCATGACGGGGACTACAGGTTCTACGCCCCGAGGGAGGCAGCGGCGTTGCTGCAGGCCGCGCGCTTCCGCTGTGGTGCGCCGCGGCGTGTGGGGTTGTGGTCGTACGTCGTAGCGGCCCTCCCTGAAGACACCTAACTTCCGGGCACGATGCGGGGACCTGTGAAGTCCTTGGTGCAGCGGTACGCCGGACGGCTGCGCTACCCTCGGCTACTGCTGCTGATGCTCACGCTGTTCGGCGCGGACCTCGTGGTCCCCGACGCCATACCCTTCGTGGACGAGATCCTCCTGGGGTTGGGCACAGTACTGCTCGGCAGCCTGCGCAAGCGCCGCGCGGAGAAGCCACCCGCGGCAACCCCCGGCGACTGAGGAAAGCATGGACCTCTGGTCCTCACTGCTCGACATCCTGATCCTGCTGGGCGCCGCCATGCTCCTGGGGGCGTTATGTGAGCGGTTCAAGCAGAGCGCCCTGCTGGGCTACCTGCTGGCCGGCACTCTGCTCGGACCCAACGCGCTCAACGTGCTACCCAGCTACGAGGCGGTCTCCACCATCGCCGAGCTGGGGATCGCCCTGCTCCTGTTCTCCATCGGCCTGGAGTTCTCGTGGCGCCGGCTGCGCAGCGTGGGCGCCATCGCGGCCGGGGGCGGCACGCTGCAGATCCTGCTCACCGGTGCCGCCACCGCCCTGCTGTGCCGGCTACTCGGCCTGGACGTTCCCGCCGCACTGGCCATTGGTGCAATCGTCGCAATGAGCAGCACCGCAGCCGTGGTACGCGTCCTCGCCGGCCGCCAGGAGATCGACGCGGTGCACGGTCGCAACGCACTCGGCATTCTCCTGCTGCAGGACATTGCGATCGTGCCGGCCGCTCTGTTCGTGGCCGCGTTGGGGATGGGAGGTGGGATCGCGCAGGTGGGGTGGGCCGTGGTGCAGGCGCTCGCGCTGGCCACGGTGCTGGCCGGCGCGCTCTTCGTCGTCGTGAGCTACGGGCTCCCGAGACTGTTGGGTGCGGGGGCCGTCGCCGCGAACCGTGACCTGTCCATTCTACTCGCCATCGTGACGGCCACGGGCGCCGCGTGGTTGTCACATGCACTCGGCTTCTCCCCGGTGTTGGGCGCGTTCGTGGCGGGCATGGTACTCGCGGAGTGCCCGTTTGCCGTACAGATCCGTGCGGACATTGCACCGCTGCACACGCTGTTCGTCACGCTGTTCTTCAGCGCGATCGGCATGCTGGCCGACCCGGGCTGGGCCGCCCGCAATTGGGCGCTGCTGGCCGGCGTCGTCCTGCTGGTAGTGGTCGGCAAGACAGTGGTCACGGCGGGTGTGGTGCGACTGTTCCGCATCCCCACGGGACTGTCGGCCGCCACGGGACTGGTGCTCGCACAGCTGGGCGAGTTCTCCCTCGTGCTCGCCATGCTGGCGCGCGACAGCCAGGTCATCGGGCCGAGCCTGTTCGATCTCCTGGTCGCCACCATGATCGTGACGCTGTTCCTCACACCGTACCTGGCGGCGCTCGCCCCACGGCTGGCGACGGCGGTAGGACGCATCATGACGCAGGAGCACAGGGTGATGACCGCGACCGAGGCAGGACGCGACGAGGTCCTCGGCGGGCACCTCGTCGTCATCGGGTTCGGGCCTGCGGGGCAGCGCGTGGCGGAGACGCTGATGGGAATGGGGGACTTGCAGATCGTGGTCACTGACTTGAGCGCGAACAGCCTGGACCTGGCCCGCGCTTACGGGCTGCAGACGGTGGTGGGCGATGCGACGCGGGAGAGTGTACTGGCACGGCTTCACATTCGGACGGCGGCCGCGGTCGCGATCACCCTGCCCGATCCGCGCACGGCACGGCAGGTCGTGCAGATGGTCCGTTCACTGGCGCCCGACACGCGCATCGTCGTGCGGGCGCGCTATCACGTGCATCGCTGGCAACTCGACGTGGCGGGTGCCCACACCGTGGTGGACGAAGAGGACGAGGTGGGGGCGCGTATCGCCGCCGAGATCAGGGAGCTGCTGCCGGCGGATTGACACCGGCGTCCCTCCACGACACCCGCGACCGCCCCCAAAGACACCCGATCGAAGCCCCCCTCCGTCAGCTCCCAACGCGGCCGTTAATGGCGACATGACAAGTCGTATTTCGTGTGCAACTGTTGACCACTGGACGCCGTTTACGACTCAACGAGGAAGGAGCGTTCGATGTCCTTCAAGCTGGCCATGCAACGGCTGGTCATCGGCGGCGCCGCGCTGGCCCTGGTGGTCAGCCCACCCGCGATCGACGACGCGGCAGCCCAGGAACGCGGCAACCTGCTGCGGGCGTACGGCAACGGACCGGCCGATCGCTCGTTGCCGCAGCAGCACAACACCGATTACATCATGCGGCTCAAGCAGGTGCAGGAACTGCTCATCGCGGTGCGCGCGGAGCCACGAGACGCCGGCTACATCGAAACGGGATTGGCCGGAAGCGGCATCACGCTGGACGACCTGCTCACGGCCGAGGTGTTGTACAGGGACGGCGAGTCGTTCGCGCTCAACTTCCCGCTGCTCACGGCGGAGGACGCCGAGCACCTGCTCGAAGTGAGCATGCGCTTCGCACGAAGCCTGGCGGACCGATACACGGCGCAGCGGGCAGCAATCGAGGAGATCCTGAGCGCCTACCCCTTCGAGCAGATCGACGTGCCGACCCTGGCCTACATCCTGGTCGGCTGCTTCTCCCTCGACTGGGAGGGCCTGGCGCTGACGCGCGAGCTCGGCTACCGGACGGTTCGGCCCGAGCCCCCACGCATGGTCCGGTGGGCCATCGTCGAGGGTGCCTGGCGGCCCAAGGGGATCTACTGGGGCAGCCACAACAACTACCTCGACAACGGCATGGTGCTCACGTCGTTCGGCGACTTCCACACGCTGCCGCGCGCAGCCTTGCCCGACGTCGCTTACCTCATACAGCGAGGGATCCGTACTGTCGAGGTGCCGGAGCCGCTGCGTCCCACAATGCGTGGCGTGGCTCGGCGCGCCTCCATCAGTGTCGAAAAGCAGCTCGCGGCCATCATGATGACCCTGCGCGACGGCGGCCCCGCCACTGCCGAAGAGATCGCGCAGGCGCTCGAACGCAAGCCCGCGGAGGTGGCGGATTACCTGGTATTCCTCGACAGCCTCGACTACGTAAGCGAAGACGCCGGCAGTTACGCCATAGCGGTTCCCGTGCTGTCCGAGGAGGACCACGAGATGGTCCAGGAGCTGAGGCAGCTCAGCCGTGACATCATGACTGCTTGGCTGGCAGAGAACTACGAGCAGTACAAGGAGGCGCTCATGGCCGTCACGCCCATCGGGCACGCGCGACCGTTCGCGTTCTCCTTCTGGAACACGTGGCACTGGCTGTTCGGGGCCACCAACCTGATCCTGACGCAGGACGGCCTGTTAACCGACCCCTACGCCGAGCACCGCAGGTTCTTGGGATCCGTGCCGGTGGTCTGGTCGGCGAGCCTCATGGCGGACATCCCGCACGAGCACATCTATCAGTAGGTGCAGCGATATGAACGCTTACCGAAAGCTGGCAGGCGAGTACGGCTGGCCCCAGAACGGGGTCACAGTAGTGGAGCGGGGCGGCAAGCTCTACGCGCTGGTAGAGTGGTTCTCCCTGCAACCCCTGGAGCACATGGACGGTGACACGTTCAAGCTGCCGGGAGTCACCGGTTACGCCGACGAGCTGGTGACGTTCCGGCGCGACGCAGACGGCACGGCCACCAGCGTGCAAATCGGGGGCAACGTGACCCTCGAACGCAGGGAGCGCCGCTGACCGGCGCCGGACCGGGCACGGGAGACTGAGGCGTGAAGACTGATGGCGTGTGCTCGCGCTGCTACCGTGCGTCGAGCATGCGGGCCCGGCTCATGCTGGACTTCTTCGAGATCGTGAGGATGCGCAAGTGCCTGCTCGGGATCAGACAGCGGGCAGCGGGAGGTGGCGCATGACTCGCAAGCAGCCCCTCGCGGCAGCACTACTGGCAGCGCTCACCGTATGCAGTGACCCCGCATCATCCCTGCAGGGGAACTACCCGCCGGAGCTGGAAGCAGCCTACGCCGAGGCTGGCCGCATTGCGGGGATCAAGAGCCTGCTCGTGGCTTCCACCGATTCCCTCATCGCCGAGGGGTACTTCAACGGTGAGACACCCCAGAGCGTCCACGACGTCCGGTCCGTCACCAAGAGCTTTACGTCGGCCCTGCTGGGGATCGCCATCCGCGAGGGCTTCATCGAGAGCGTCGACCAGACCGTGGGCGACTACCTGACCGGTATCATCTCCGACCTGCCCGACGACATAGGCCGTCTTACGATCGACGACCTGCTCACGATGCGGTCCGGCCAGGCCTGGAGCGACTTCACCAACGCATCCGAGTTCGGCTCTTGGATTCGGGCGCCGGACCAGCTCGACTACGTCGTCCGGCGGCCCCTGGTTGACGCACCGGGGACTCTCTTCGCCTACAGCGACGGTACCGCTCACCTGGCCGCCGCGATTCTGCAGGTGGCGACCGGCAGGAGTGCACTGGCTTTCGCGGAGGAACACCTGTTCGGCCCGCTGGGCATCGGCGAGCGCCAATGGCTCACAGACAACCGCGGCTACAACCTGGGCGGCGTGGGCCTAATCGTGACTCCCCGGGACATGGTAGCATTTGGGATGCTCTTCCTGAACGAAGGTGTGTTCGAGGGGCATCAGCTCGTTCCAGCGCAATGGGTCGCCACGTCGACAACCGTGCACACGAGCACGAACAGTGCCGTGCCGTACGGTTCGCACTACGGATACTACTGGTGGATTGGGGAGGCGGCCGGTACCGAGCTCTACATGGCTATGGGATGGGGCGGCCAATTCATCGTCGTCGTACCGACGCTGGATCTCGTCGTCGTGGCAACCTGCCATTGGCGGGTCCCCGAGGCACAGGCGCGCCAGCACTGGTCGGAGATCATCGGGGTGATCGCGAGGGAGGTGCTTCCGGCCGTGCGGCGCTGACCCACCCGTGTTGCCTAGCGCCCCGCAAGCTCCACCAGCATCGCCGTGTACATCCTGAGATTCAAACGCATCTGCTCGCGGCCGATGTACTCGTGTTCGGTGTGGCCGGTGTATTCCTCACCCGGCATGGCCGGTCCGAAGTTGACACCGTTGGGCACGACGCGTGCGTGCGTACCGCCTCCGATGGAGATGGGCTGTGGATCGGGCTCGCCCGCAAAGTGCTCGAAGACGTCGAGCAACACGGGAACGTGCGGGGCGTCCTGAACGTAGTACGGCTCGGAGGTGAAGACGCGGATACCCACATCTACCATACCGGAGCGTGCCTCCCACTGACCGACAGCCGCACGCAATCTCTGCTCGAGCTCCGCTGCGCTGCGTCCCGCCGGGCTGCGGATGTTGATCCCTGCCACCAGCGCCCCATCCACCATCCCCAGCGTGGTGAGCGACAGCGTGAGCCGCCCCATGAACGGATGGCTGAAGGCCACATCCCCGAACCCATCTGCGAAGTCGCCGGTCCCAACCAAGTCATTGATCAACCGCACCATGCGCGCCGGCTGACCGTCCGGCCACTCGTAGGTGCCGAGCAGTGCCGCAAGGTGCGTGATTGCGTTGCGGCCGTCCTCCGGCTTGGACGAGTGCGCGGAAAGACCAAGAGCCCGGATCGTGAGCGTGGCGCCCTGCGAGGTGAAGCTGTAGCGAATCCCGCTGTCGTGGGACGCTCCCTCCCGCAGCAGTGTCTCGAGGTCGGGCGTCGGATCGGCAATCACCGCTTCCGCGTCCTCGGGTATCTGCGACAGGAAGGCCCCACCACTCAGTGCAACCAGGCGATCGGACTGCTCGGAGCCTCCGGCGACCGGCGGCATGGCGACGTGGATGGAATTCCACCCCTTCTCCGCCACCACGACCGGGTACTCGGCGTCCAGCGCCACGTTCAGGTCGGGTGGCGGGTTCTGCGCCAGGAACGCGAAGAAGGGCTGCCAGTCCGACTCCTCGGTATACGAGATGATGAGCTCGATGCGCCGGTCCAGTGCCAAACCACGGTCTCTCACAGCGGCCATGGCGTACATGGCGGTGGCGATCGGCCCCTTGTCGTCCTCGGCTCCTCGCCCGACGAGCCTACCTGGCTCACTCGAGCCGTCGAGCGAAAACGGATCCTCGGCCCACTTGGAGGGGTCGGCCGGCTGGACGTCGCCGTGCGTTACCAGGCCCAGCCGCTCCTCCGGCTGGCCCAGCCCGACAACGACCACCTCACCGTGGTCAGCGAAATCGAGTCCGAGCTCGTCCGCCTTCCGCTCCAAGTACGTGGTCATGTCCCGAAACTCAGGATTCTCCGCGTTCGCCACACCTTCCACGTGCACCGTGCGGAACGCGACCAGGTCGGCTAATGTGGTGAGCGTCGCATCGTAGTAGGCCGAGTCGGCGTAGGCGGCGACGGCACGGCTTTCGAGGGAGGGTACCTGCGCGAACGCGATGGCGAGGGGACAGTAGAGCAAGGTCGTCGTCATGATCGACCATCTCCCCCGATGCGATACCGTCACTGGACCTCCACGACGCTCGCGATGATGTGATCGGCGATGAACGTAGCCAGCTACTGCCAGGACCGGGGCACGGCCTCCGGCTTGGTGGGACCGATCCCGTCGCCCTCGGGGGTCTCCTGCTCGAGCCGCCGCCGGATCTCCGGCAGGTCGCGGAACCCCACCAGCTGGCGACCCTCCTCGTCCCACAGCGTGAGCCACAGGGTCTTCACGCTCTCGGCCAGCGTGAGCTTGGTGACGTCGTGCAACTCAGGATTCTCGTCGTAGCACCGCTGCAGGTGGTAGTTGGGGATCCGGCTCGACACGTGGTGGATGTGGTGCAGGCCGATGTTCGCCGTGAACCACTGCAGCACCTTGGGGATCACCAGGTGAGACGCCCCCTCCAGACCCGCCGCGTAGTAGTTCCACGCCTCGCGATACCGCCAGTAGGTGTCCTCGTACTGGTGCTGCATGTAGAACAGGAATACGCCGATCGATCCCGACAGCAGTACGATCGGGAGCTGCACCATGAGAAACCGGTCCAGCCCGATCGTCAGCCACGCCGCGATGAGCACGCCCGCCAGCGCCGCGTTGGTCCAGTGCACGCTGGCCCACTCCCGCTTCCAGTTGCGCGGGGTGTCCACCGGGAGGCGATGCTTGAGGATGAACTGATAGGCCGGCCCGACGAGCAGCATCACGAGCGCGTTGCGGTAGAGACGGTAAAGCACCCGCTTGATCCATGGACGGCTCAAGTACTCGCGGACCGTGAGCGTGTCGATGTCCCCGAAGCCCCTCTGGTCCAGGTTGCCGGAGCTGGCGTGGTGGATCGCGTGCGTCTTGCGCCAGTAGGCGTACGGCACGAGGGTGAGCACGCCGATTACACTCCCAACCGCGTTGTTCGCCCGTTGCGACCGGAAGAAGGACCCATGCCCGCAGTCGTGCTGGAACATGAACATGCGCACGACGAGCAGCGCGGCCGGAATTGCCAGCAGCAGCGTGAGCCAGTATGCCACGTCGAGGCTCCAGAGCATGAGGAGCCACACCGCGATGAACGGCACGGTGGTGTTCGCTAGCTGGTACACGCTGCGCCACAGCTCCGGCTTGCGGTACGGCGCGAGCATCGCGTTCCAGTCGACCGGTGTCCCGTCAGCAGTTCCTGCGGTCATGATCCCCCTCGAGGGACGGCGTATGAAAAGGGCCACTCTGGCGAGCGGCCGTCTCGTGCAAAGGCCCTCCCGTCGGCCCGCACACTCCCATCACGTGTAGAATTTATCCACTTCCGCCCCGCGGGGCCAGTTGTATCGCCGCCGCCACTTGACGAGCGCTTGACGCTCCCCCCCCACCGTGCACCCGTCGAGATCCCGGAGCGCGAGATGCCCCCGTCCTGGTGGGTGAGCCTCAACAGAAACAAGGTGCAGCGCCGCAGCCTCGGCGTGAGCGCCGGTCAGGTGAGGCAAGCCGCGCAGCGGCGGCGCCAGCTGGCCGAGGGCGCTGAGATCGGCGCCTACCGCCTGGGATCGCTGCTGGGGCGCGGGGGCATGGGCGAGGTATACAACGCGACGCACCGGCTGCTGGGCACCCCTGCCGCCGTCAAGTTGATCCGGCCCGAGGTGCTGGTTCACGCCGACGACGATGATCTGTTCCTCACCCTGCGCCGCTTCCGGCGAGAGGCCGAGACGGGCAGCAGGCTGCGCTCCCCACACGCGGTGCGGCTGTACGACTTCGGCCTGACGGACGGCGGCACGTTCTACATCGTGATGGAGCTGCTCACGGGGCTGGACCTGGCACGCCTGGTGGATCGGTTTGGGCCCGTGCCCGCCGAGCGCGCGGTCCACTTCCTGCGCCAGGTCTGCAACGCGCTCGAGGAGATGCACGCCTCGGGCCTGGTGCACCGCGACATCAAGCCGGAGAACCTGAACGTGTGCCGCCGCGAGCTGCACCACGATTTCCTCAAGGTGACCGACCTGGGGTTGGTAAAGCCGACACGGGGCGCCACGGCTGAGCATCTGGCGGTCCGGGCGCGGGGCCGCGTGCTGGGCACGCCGGCTTACATGGCCCCGGAGATCGCCAGGGGTGAGGCCGGCGACGAACGCACCGACATCTACGCGCTGGGGTGCGTGGCCTACTGGCTGCTCACGGCGAGCCCCGTGTTCGAGGGCGACAGCGTGGAGCAGACGATGCGCCGCCACCTCAACCACGACCCCGCACCACCATCGCGCCGCACCGAGCTCGACATCCCAGCCGCGCTGGAGCGACTGATACTCTGGTCCCTGGCGAAGCGACCGGAACTCCGCCCGCAGAGCGCAACAGAGTTCGCGCAGCGGCTCCAGGGTTGCAGTGTGCCGCAGCCCTGGACGGAGCAGCGAGCCGCCCAATGGTGGGACGCGCACCTTCCCGATGGGCAAACCGCCACGGCCGTTGCCCTGCCCCCACGGTCCGCGTAGGGGTCCGCGCGCGCCCACGTCGCCACCTTGCCAGAAACCGGTCCCACGAGAGATTCGTAGTGATCTCAACTTGTGGTGCCGCCGTGACCTTCAACTTCCGAGGACCGATGAAGCGCGTTCTCTTCCCGGTACTGGCCTTGCTCGCGGCCGTCCCGCCCCTGCCGGGGGCCGCTCGTGCGCAAGATTTGGAGCTCGCTGCCTGCCGCTTCGCGGCGTTCGACGAACTCGCCGAGAACCTGCCCGAAGACGCGACAGATCCCGAAGCCGGCGACGCTCTGTGTGGGCGCTACGAGGTCTGGGAGGATCGAGCGGCGCGAGCGGGCCGGACGATCGCCCTCAACGTCATCGTCCTGCCCCACACGGGCGAAGATCCGGCCTCCGATCCCGTATTCTTTTTCGGCGGCGGCCCCGGCGAGGCAGTGTCCACTTGGGGGTGGGTTCCGCTGGCGTTTGCGGAGCTCAGGACGCGGCGCGACATCGTGCTCGTGGATCAGCGCGGCACCGGGGGCTCGCATCCGCTGACCTGTGCGCCGCCAGGTAGCGACGACGATCTCCAGGGATACCTGAACCCGATGCTGGACCTGGACGACGTTGTGGCGTGCCGCGAGGACCTAGAGCGGACCGCCGACCTCCGGTTCTACACCACGCAGCACCACGCCGACGACATCGACGACGTGCGCGCCGCGCTGGGCTACGAGCGGATCAATCTGTGGGGTGGCTCGTACGGCACGCGGCCTGTGCTGGTGTACCTGCGGCGTCACCTCGAGCACGCGCGGGCGGCGATGATCTCCGGGGTCGCCCACACCAGCTTCAAGTACCCGCTGCATCATGCGTCGGCAGGCCAGCGGGCGCTCGACATGCTGTTCGCCGCATGTCGCGAGGACCCGGCGTGCACCGACGCCGTCGGGGATCCGCTGGACGACCTGCGGGAGGTCATGGAGTTGTTCGCCCAGGGACCGGTCTCGACGGAGATCGATCATCCCACGAGCGACGAGACCGCGCGCGTGCGCGTGTACAGGGAGGTGGTGGCCGAGCGCCTGCGTTCCCTCATGTACAGCTCGGGGAACGCCGTGCGCATCCCGGGCATCCTCGACCGGGCGGCGCGCACCGCAGACCTGGGCGAGCTGGCCGAGCTCATCATTCAGTACGAACGGGGCTTCACCGAGGGAGTGAACTGGTTCACGGGAATGTGGATGAGTATCACCTGCAGCGAGGACGTTCCCTTCATCACCGACGCCGACGTCGCGCGGGAGACCGGCGGCACCGTGTTCGGCGACTACCGGGTACGCACCCACCGGGAAGCCTGCGAGCACTGGCCGCAGGGGCCGCTGCCCGAGGGGTTCGCCGAGCCCGTGGTCTCCGACACGCCGGTTCTGATCGTGTCCGGGGACATGGATCCGGCAACGCCGCCCGAGGGTGGCGCGTACGTGGCGCGGCACCTGGCCCATAGCCTGCATGTCGTCGTGCGGCAGGGACACGGCCCCACCGACGGCGCCTGCTCGGTCCGGGTGGCGACGGAGTTCTTCGAGCGTGGCTCGACCGAGGGGCTGGATGTCGGCTGTCTCGAGGCGGTGGACCTGCCGCAGTGGACGTTCTAGGGCCGGATGTCCCAAGAAGTGCACCCACCGCCCCAATCGGGGCCTTTCGCGCCCCCGTGCGGGATCGTATCTGGTGAGGTGTCCTCACTCGGGTACCTGCAGTGCCTATCGACTCGGACCTCGTCGCCAAGCTCCACCGTGAGTCGCCACTCACCGACATCCACGCACATCCGTCACTGAAGGCGTACCTCTTCCGGCGCAACCTCTGGCGACACTATCGGTCGGGCAAGACGTTCAACCCTTTCTCCAGCCGCAGCGACTTCAAGATGCTCAAGCGTGGAGGCGTGGGCGTGCTGTGGAACGCCCTGCACCTCCCCGAGCGCGAGCTCTTCAGGTGCTTCTGGCTGCGCGTCGCCGGGCTCCTCGTACTGCCGGCCTATCGCAAGCTGGTCAGCGGCAGCCCGTTCGAGCGTCTGCTGGAAATGACCAGAGCCATGGAGCGCGAGATAGTGCGACCGCCGGGCCGGGCCGAGCTGGCAACCACCGCCGCCGACGTGCGCCGCATTCACCAACTGGGGAAGATCGCGGTGGTGCACACTGTCGAGGGCACTCACGTACTCGAGGGTGATCCCAGAAACCTCGACAGGCTCGCGTCTCGCGGTGTGGCCATGGTCACCCTGAGTCACTTCTTCGATAACCGGGTAGCGGAGCAGACCCGCGGCATCCCGCGGAACAACGTCTTGAGTTTGTTCTGCAAGTACGACTTCGGCTGGTCACACCCGACTCCCCTCACCGACTTCGGCAGGAGCGTGCTGCAGCACATGAGCAAGCTCCGCATGCTGGTGGACGTGACGCACTGTACGCCGGGCGCGCGCACGGCGGTCTATGGGGAAATGGACACGGACCGTCCTGTCGTGGCGAGTCACGTGGGAGTGCATCAGGTTCACGCAGATCCGTACAACCTGCGCGACGACGAGATACGTCACATAGCGTCGACGGGCGGGCTGGTCGGGGTGATCTTCATGACGCACTGGCTGGATCCGGGCGAGCCCAAGAACGGGCTGGACGCCATCTGGCGCACGATCGAACACGTGCAACAGGTCACGGGCTCGTTCGACCACATAGGACTCGGTACCGATTTCGACGGGTTCACTGACCCACCAGATGATGTGCGCGATGCCTCGCACATGGGCAGGGTCACGCAGCTGCTGCTCGAGCGCGGTGTCGCCGAGACCGACGTACGGAAGATTTTGGGAGGCAATGCTCAGCGGGTGCTGGAGCGCGGCTGGCGCTGACGCGGCCCCGAGCGGGAGGTAGATCATGCCAGGCAAGTCGGCGGTCGAGAAGGCACTCGACCGCGCTCTCCGGGGCGCGCGGTCCTCGCCCCGGTCACTCGATCCGTCCACCGCGCGCTACATCGTGTTCTCGGACCATCACAAGGGAAGACGTGACGGCGCCGACGACTTCTCGCGCTGCGAGCGCGCGTACGTGGGCGCGCTCAAGCACTACGACCGCGAGGGATTCACGCTGATCATTCTGGGGGATGCCGAGGAGCTGTGGGAATGCCGGCCCAAGCCCGTCCTCCGGGCGTACGCCAACATCCTGGAGCTGGAGCGGCGCTTCCACCCCGACCGTTACCTGCGCGTGTGGGGCAACCACGACGACGAATGGGAGAGCCCGCGGCGGGTGCGCAAGCACCTCTCGCCGTTCTTCCCCAATCTCACGGTGTACGAGGCTCTCTATTTCGAGGTGCACGGCGGCGACGAGCCAAGGGCGCTGTTCATGGTGCATGGGCACCAGGGTTCGTTCTTCAGTGACCGGCTCGCAGGTATTGCCAAGCTCGTCGTGCGCTTCGTGTGGCGCACCATCCAGCGGATTACGCGGAAGCCCTCGACGACCCCGGCCTCGGACGCCTGCCTGCGAGACGAGCACGACAAGGCGATGTACGACTGGGCCGCCCGGCAGAGCAGGCTGGTAACGGTCGCCGGTCACACCCACCGGCCCGTGTTCAACTCGAAGACGCACCTGCAGCAGCTCGAGGACGAGTTGCAGCAGCTGCTCGATCTCCCGCTTAATCAGGAAGACGCCGGCTACGATTCACGTGTAGCGGCGCTCAGGGCCAAGATCGAGCACGTGCGCACCAAGGACCGCCAGTGTGACGAAGCGGCGGGCGAGGCGGAGCGCTCCAGGCCGTGCTACTTCAACAGCGGGTGCTGCTCGTTCGGCGACGGAGACATCACGGGCCTGGAGATAGCCGACGGCGAGATCCGCCTGGTGCGCTGGCCGGAAGACGACGGCTCTCTGCGACCGAAGGTGCTGGCGCGCAGCAGCCTGTCGCGCGTGTTCGGCGAACTGGCCTGACTGCTACAGCGTGTCCGGCGATACCGTGTCCTGCGGCTGGCTCGGGGTTGCCTCGACGGGTGGCGGTGCCGATCCGACCTCCTCGACCGCCGGTGCCGAGCCCTTTGTGCCAACCCGCGCGATCGGCGGATTGGTCACGAACGGCTCGTAGGCCGAGAGCCCGAGGGCAATGCTGTCACCCTGGACCACCAGCAGATCGATCTCCGCCACGTTCTCCGTGAAGGTCGCCAGCAGCGTGCCCTCCGCAGTCGGAATGGTGAGCAACACACGTTCCGGTTCGGAGCGCTTCGCACGCACCACGCCCTCCAGCTCGTGGCGCTGTTGCTCAGCGCCCGCGGGCAGGTAGGGCCGCAGCACCCGCGGCCCGACGAACGCGATGAACAGCCCCGCCACGACGCCAATGATGAACGGCGTGAGGAGGCGGCCTTTCTTGCTTTGGACTTGCTCAGTCATGGTGTGAAAGATGCCGAGGCGCAAGTGCCAAAGCCAGTCGTGCGACCCTCATCGCCTGACCCGCGTCACGTTGCGAATGCGGCGCCGCACCTCGTCGTCCAATCCCGCCTGCTGCAGCGCCCGCCACAGCCGGTCAACCGTGTCGCCGTCGACCAGACCGCGTGGGGACCCGTTGCGCGAGGTCGAAAGTCCCTCGGCAGCCCGGAACTCCTCGACTGCCATGACGAGATCCTCCGAGTACACGCGCGTCTCGCGGTTCAAGGGTATCGAGTCGAGCTCCGGCCGGTACTTGCCCAGCGCGTGGAGCATCACACTCAGCTGCCACACGTCGTTGCCCGCCACCTCGTGCAGCTCCCGATAGCCAAGCGTCCGTGAGATGGTGTCGTAGATGCGGCGTAGCTCGGCAACCGGAGTGGGATGCTCGCACACATTGACGTTGGCCGTGATGCCGTCGGGCCGGCGCGACATTCCCTCCCGCGAATCCGCCACCACGACCGCCGCCGACTGCAGCCTCCCCTTGCGGGCGTCGCCCCCGGCCTGCTGACCCGCCCACAGGGCCTCGATCAGGCGATCGGCCAGGTGCCGCTCGGAGCCCTCGCTGGCCTCGAACCGCTGGGCCACCGCCTCCAGCACCTGCGGGCCGACGAGCAGGTTGCCCTGCGTCACGTACGTGGTGCCGGCGCGGTGCCCCGCCCACGCGCTGGTCGAGTCGCCAGTGTGCTGTCCCTTGGTGCCGTCGAGCGCGATGACACCGACCTGCCTGCGGGACGAGCGCGAGTCGGCGGCCGTCGCGCGCCGCAGCGCCTCGTCGGCCGGCACACCCTGCTCCAGCATCTCGAACAGTTCCGCGGCATACTCCACCCGCGTGAATGCCTGCGTCGCCACCGCTCCCACGCCCTGACGTACCCAGGGCACGCCGTTGCCCACGCAGGGGACTCGCGTGGTCACCGCCGCACCCACCTCGCCGGTTGCGCGATCGATGGCCGCGATGGAAAAGGTGTGGAAGTAGGGCTCCTCACCCCAAGCGATCGGCTCCTGTGCGGTGAGCGCCGGGGCCCCGGCGCAGACCAGCAGCACGGCAATCACACGCGTCGTTGCGGTCGGCATACGTCCCCCATGAGGATCGGTATCGGCCGCTAGAGTAGTCGCAGCGGTGGGGGTGGCGCAAACCGCCGGGCGCGAGAGGGGCCCGAGCAGCTTCCTGCCCGGGCCCCCATTCCCACTACGGATTCGGCGGGGTCTCGCTGGCGACCGGCGGGCCCTCGTGCCGCAGGACCTGCCCGCCCCAAGCGCAGCTGTCCGTGCGGCAATTGAACATTACGGTCTCGAGCCGATACTGCCCGGTCTCGGGAGCGGTGAACTCGATCACCGGTGTGTCGTCCCCCCGCACATCCCGAGCCAAAGTGGAGTCCGCCGAGTCGGTGAGCACGAAGTCGATGTCATAGCACTCGTCATCGCACGCCCCCAGAACCGCATACTGCACGCCGCCTTCAAGCGTGAGGGTGCGGTACCCACTCTTGCGGCGGGCGATGGAGCTGCTCAGCGGCTCGCCCTCGGGTCGATAGCCCCGATCCGTCAACCGGGTCAGGCTGCGAGAAAGGTCGGCGCGCACCGCCGGTGCCAACGACGCGGCCAGCGCATCGGCCTCAGCCGCCCAGTAGTTGTTCTTGCGCATCACGTCGGGGAACGTGCGCTCGGCGTCGATTTCGACCTGCGTCACGGCTACCGAGCCAGGCACCGTGACGGTGGCGGTTCGCGTCCCACTGAGCCAGGTCTCGACCGGAATCTCGCGCTCGAGCGTGGCCCCGCTCTCCAACGTGATCGTTAGGCGCGCGGGCATCGGGACTTCGCCCCGATCGTACACCACGATCTCGGTGCCATTACGGCGCGGGGTGACACTCGCTATCGACTGGTCCAGCGTCCAGGTCTCGTAGTACCAGCTCTGCCAGAACCATGAGAGGTCCTGGCCGGTCGCGGCGTTGAAGTAGTTGAAGAAGTCCCACGGTTTGGGATGCTTGAACGCCCAGGTGCGCACATACCCCTGATAGGCACGGAAGAACGTCTCCTCTCCGAGCAGGCCTCGCAGGCTGATGAGGAGCGAGGAGGGCTTGGTGTAGCCGTGGACGCCGTAGTGGTTCGGGTTGTCGAGACGGTCCGAGTAACGCATCAGCGCGCCCTCGTGTCCCGTGTTCGCCTGGCGTGTGTAGCTGGCAAACTCACCCGGCTCCGAGTCATAGCCCGGGAAGAAGTCGGCCGCAGCGGCACAATCGTTGAACGCCGTGGTACCCTCGTCCATCCACGCGCGGCGCCGCTCGTCGGTCGAGACGATCATCGGCAGCCAGTTGTGCGCCAGCTCGTGGGCCGTCACCCCGTACATCGACGTGTCGCTCTGCGATTGGTAGCCGCCGATCAGCGTCATCATGGGATATTCCATGCCGCCCCCCATGATCCCGTCGCCCTCGACCGCGGTCGCGTGGGGGTAGGGATACGCCAGGCCCATGTGGCGCGACAGGAAAGTGATGCTGTGCTGCGCGTAGCGGGCCACCTCACGCCAGCGCTCGTACCTGGGACGGTAGATGGCCTGTGCCCTGGCGTATTCGGGCCGCCCGTCACCGTCCCGATCGCCCACCTCGGTGCGTACCGCGTCCCACAGCGACGCACGCGTGATCGAATAGGCCACATCGCGCACCGAGTCCGATATGAAGTGCCAGCGCAGCCGACCGTCCGGACCACGCAGGGTAGCTGACCCCGGCCCGAAGTCCTGCTCGGTGACAACGTGCACCACGGTGTCGCTCGCCTCGGCCTGGCGCAGACGCCGCACCACGGCATCCGGCAGCACCTCGCTCTCGTTCTGCAGGCGACCGGTGCCCTGCACCACCCATCCCTCAGGCACGTCGAGCGTCACGTCGTACTCGGCGAACCCCGAGTAGAACTCGGCCAGTCCCATGAAGGGATCGGTGTGCCAGCCGACCACGTCGTCGTACACCGCCATCTGCGGGTACCAGTACGCCAGGAAGAAGAAGTCGTCGCTGTTCCAGCCCATCCTCCCACCGGCACCGGCCGCGGGGATCTTGAAGCTCCAGGCCAGCTCCAGTACCACCGACTCGCCCGGCGCCACCGGCTCCGGCGGCATGATGTAGAGATTCGTCCCACGAACCTGGTAGCCGGTTGCGTTGAGCCGGCGCAGCTCCTCGAGCGCCTGCCCCCCGGCCGCTACACTCTCGAAGGCGTACCCGCCGGTGATCTCGGCGGGACGGACACGCGCCGCGTCGTCGCGGTGGAAGTTCTGCAGCAACTGGACGGTTAGCCGCGACAACGTGTCGGGCGAGGCGTTGCGATAGAGAATCCGCGTCGTGCCCTGTAGCCGCTTCTCGGCGACGTCGAGCCGAGCATCGATCGTGTAGTGCGCCGACTGCTGCCAGTAGTTGGGTCCCGGTACCCCCTGCTCCGTGCGGGTGCCCCGCATCAGGGCCCGGTCGAATCCCTGGGAGACCACAATCGGGTTCGGAACGGGACGCTGCTCCGCGGTCTGTGCGAGGGCGTTGTTTGCGAGGAGTGTCAGGAAGGCGGAAACAAGGAGAACCAGTGTTGTCAGACGTTTCAGCGGTGGCATGCGGCGCCTCCGGTGGGAATGAGTCGTCCGGCCTCTTCTGTTATTGACGGGTCGAACTGACCAAAGGTTGCGCGACTACGGGACGACGCCGTCGTAGGGGCAAACGGGACTGACTCCATCTGAATTGGGGGGAGGCAGGATATCGCAGGCAATCGCGCTCACTGCAGCGCCGGCAACACGCCTTGCGCGATCATTTCATCCACGCGCTCGTCCGTCACGTAGTCGCCGGCTGTAACGACCACCACCATGTGCTCGCTCGTAATCACCGTGGACCGTTGCCCGCCCCAGCCGACGGCCTCAAACGCATAGACCGCTTCCCCCTCACCGCGGTAGGACCGATGCCACCACAGCCAGGCGAAGCCGGGCCAATCCTCGTCCTGAAACTGGGAGCTCGAGAACAGGGCGCCCGCGTGCACCCAGCCCGGCCCCACGATTCGCCGCCCGTTCCAGCTGCCGTAGTTCAAGTACATCTGGCCCAGTTTGGCCACGGCTCGTGGACGCAGCCGCAGGTCACTCGAGGTAAACACCAGCTCTGCGTTGATGCGCCGCCATTCCCAATCCGTGATGCCCATCGGCGCGAACAGTTGCTCTCGAGCGAACGCTTCGACGCTCATCCCGGTCGCCGCCTGGAGCAGAGCGCCGAGCACGACGACCCCACCGCTGCTGTAGTTGAACTCTGCGCCCGGATCCGCCACGGCCGGCTTGGCAAGCACGTATTCGATCGGATCGGTTACGACGAACAGTTGGGCAACGTCATTGGTCACGTCGGGAGGGACGTCACCACCTGGAGGGACGTCACCCTCGTTCCACTCGAGTCCCGACGTCATCGAGAGAAGGTGGCGCACGGTGATGGCCGACTTCTGCGCGTCCGCCAGATGCGCGTACTCCGGGAAGAACGAGAACACCCGGGCGTCCACATCCGCGATGAACCCCTGCTCGATTGCGATGCCGATTAGGATCGCGGTGACGGACTTGGTCGCACCGTGCACGTTGTGAAGCGCGTCACGGTCGAACTCCGTCCACTCGCCGCGATACGCCTCGCCTCCCTCGCTGTACGCGTAACCTGGGTAATACGTCTCGAAGACCAGCAAACCGTCCTTCGCGATCAGAACGCTGTGCACCGAACCGTAACGATCGTCTCGAATGTCGTCGACCAGCGAGCTGAGCGCCGGAATGCTGAGCCCGACTTCCTCCACGCTCGCCGTGGTCCATCCGTCGTCGGTGTCCGGGGGGACCTGGTACACGTAGAACGGTGTCGTGGGGAATCCGTCGCATGCCCACGCGGTGGCTCCAATGGCAGCTGCCGCGGTGACAGCCAACAAACCTCGCGGAACGACCGGCCTACCTCCGCACCCCATGCCTTACCTCCGTCCGAATTCAGGCAGCACCAACGCTACCCCCTACCGTCGTACGCGTTCCTGCTGCCGGAAAGTTGCCTCTTGCCCAGGACCCGAGCTGCTCAGCGGAGCCCGTTTGAACCTGCAAGCTAGCGCAATCCCGTCTCCGGAGACCGCTGTTCTGTTATTGACGGGCGGAAGGACTCGAAAGTTGCGGCGGCGCCCGAGCCACCACCTAAACACGACATGGAGCATCCCGTTTCTGACGCGCTTCGCTGCCTGGCCAGCCATGGCGGCGCAGAGACTCTCGACCACTCCCTTCCTGGCTTCCCGAACACGCTCGCCTTACGTTTGCCCGGACCCCTCTCATGGAGGTCGTCGTGCGCCGAGTGATAACTCTCGCGCCGATCTTGGTGCTACTCGCCGCGTGCCAGGCTCCTCCGGCTTCACACTACGCGATCGTGGGGGCGACCCTCGTGGACGGCACGGGTGCCGCACCGGTCGAGGATGCGGCGGTCGTGGTGGGCGATGGACGGATCCTCTGCGCGGGACCGCGTGCCGACTGCGCTCTCCCTGACGAGGCCGCGACCATCGACGCCGCCGGAGCATGGCTCATACCCGGACTGATTGACGCACATGTGCACTTCAGTCAGACCGGTTGGTACGACGGCCGTCCCGACGCCGTGGACTTCCGCGACCAGTACCCGTATCCCGATGTGATCGCCGATCTCGAGGCACACCCGCAGCGGTTCTTCGACGCCTATCTCTGCTCGGGAGTCACATCGGTGTTCGATGTCGGCGGATACCCGTGGACCTGGTCGCTGCGTCGCCGTTTCCAGGACGACCACCGCGCACCGCGGATCGCCGCAGCCGGGCCCCTGCTCTCCACCGTCGACTTCTGGCTCAACCTGCCCGGCCAGCGGCAGTTCATCTACATGGCGGACGAGGAGACGGTGCGCCGTGCGGTGCGGACCCACGCCGCGTTCGAGACCGATGCAGTGAAGATCTGGTACATCATGCCGCCGCAACCCCCGGACACGGCTCGCGTGCAGCGGTTGGTGCAGGCGGCCGCCGACGAAGCGGAAGCACGGGGGCTGCCGTTGATCGTGCATGCGACGGGGCTGTGGGAGGCGAAGGACGCCATCCGCGCGGGCGCCGACTTGCTGGTCCACAGCGTCTGGTCGGAACCGGTGGACGAGGAGTTCGTCGCCCTGGCACGGGAGAGCGGAGTGGTGTACACGCCCAACAACACGGTGGTGGAAGGGTATCTACACGCCGCCCGCGGCACGGTGGATGGCTCGCTCTACCCCCTCGAGTGCGCCGACGAGAGATCGCGCGCGCTCGTGGCCTCGCCACCCCCTGCCGATCGCGTTCCCCCGAGGCGTCTAACTCCCGAGAGTGCTCGGGCAACGCAGCGAAGGATCGAGATCGGGCTGCAGAACGCCAAGCGGCTGCACGATGCCGGCGTCGCCATCGCGGTGGGAACCGACGCCGGCAATCCCGGCACACTGCACGGTCCGTCCATCTATCGCGAGATGGAGTTGCTGCAAGAGGCGGGACTCGCCCCGATGGACGTTCTCGTGGCCGCCACCAGGATCGGCGCTCGGGCCATGGGCCGCGAAGAGGAGCTGGGTACGGTCCAAGAGGGGAAGCTCGCCGATCTCATTCTCCTCGACGCCGACCCGACGCAGGACATAGCCAACGCGCGCCGAGTGCGCTGGGTCATGAAGGGGGGTGTGATCGGGCGGGAGTGAAGATGCGATCCTGGCTCTTACTCGGCCTGGGCCTCTGCGGCCCGTTGGCTACCAGTTGCGACCGAGGAACACCGACCGATCTGGAGATCGACCGCGTTATCGACGTGATAGCCGTCGTATCGGGCGACTCGCAGTTCGGCCGAACTGGTGAGGCGCTGGCGGATTCCATTGTGGTCCAGGTTCTGGACGATAAAGGCGTTCCAATAGAGAGTGCCGGCGTGGTCTTCACCATTACCAGCGGCGGCGGCGCGCTCTCCAATGATTCAGTCGAAGCCGACAGTGACGGCCTGGCGCGAACCTCTTGGACGTTGGGTGTCGGCCCCGAACACAGGCTGAAGGTTGCTGCCGCCCACGCTCGTTCGGTCGCAGATCCGGTCACCGTCACGGCAACGAACGAACTCGCGCTCCAGATAGCGGTCTTGTCTGGAGCCGATCAGGTCGCGTACAGGGGAGAGGCTCTGGGGGAACCGGTCGTCGTGCGCCTCCTGGATTGTTACGGAGAGGCCGTTCCGGGAGTCGTCGTCGGATTCGAGGTAATCCGCGGTGGTGGATCGGTGGCGGAATCTCCCGTAACGTCGGCCGGACTCGGCACCGCAGAGACATCGTGGTCGGTGGGAAAGGGACCGGACAATCAACTCCAGGTGAGCGTACTCAGCGATTCCTTGACCGCGACGCCACTCGTGGTGACAGCCCGTACCGAGCTCGAGCTGACTTTTGGCTGGACTGCGGACTTGCAGTTCCACGGTGGCCAAGGGCACGACAACCGAATCCTCGAGAGCAACCACTTCCTGATCTTCAGTGATGCCGACAGCGACAGCGCCAAGATGATCATGGCGCGGCATACGGAACGATATCTGGCCGAGTTGCTGCAAGACTTCGAGGTTGACACGGCAGTCGCGATAGGCATCGAGCCGAGCAACCGAATGTCAAAGATCACGGTGTACTCGATGCGCGACCTCTCACGTGGTCAAACCGCTTTCCCCTACGGATTCTTTCACGCGGGGTTTGATTCGGCGCCGTATTTGGAGTGGGGCATTCACAACGAACGCTTCTTCAACTCGATCAAGCATGAAACGGTTCACGTGGTGAACCTCCTGATGAATGGGATCAGCTGGCAACCCATGTGGTTCACAGAAGGGTTCGCAGAGTACGCGAGTGGCGGAGGCGAGCCCAAGTTCGAAACCTGGGACCAGGTTGTGGAGTGGAAGACTCTCGCGCGGCACATCAACCCAATCGCGATTCGAAGGTATCCTCAGGACCTCCCGGAGCCGGACTCGTGGGGTGAGTACTACCCCATGTTCCACCTGGCTGTGGAGCTGCTGCTCTCAGAAGACGGATTGGGAAGATCCTATGTGGACGTGAAGAACATGTGGGCCGCGCTCGCCGACGGCGTTGCATTCGACACGGCGTTTCGCACGCACATGAACATCACCCAGGACGACTTCGAGGCGAGCTTCTACAGCCGTCTAGAGGCATACTTGACTCGTTGAACAGCGGCAGCGGAAGCACGACCGGCCCGTTGCGCTCAAGGTGCTGCGGCCGGAGCTCACAAGCAGTGTGGGCGCCGAGCGCTTCCTCAAGGAGATACGGGTCGCCGCACGCCTCGCACACCCCGACGGCCTGCTCTACTACGTGATGCCTTACCTCGAGGTGGAGTCACTGGGCAATCGACTGGAGCGTGAGCGGCAGCTTCCGATCGAGGACGCTATCGGGTGCGCGGTGGCATCCAAGACTTCATCTGCGTACAGTCGATACCACACCCCCCCTCCCTTGACACCGCCCCCCCTAACTGGTGTTCTTTCAACGGCTTAACGCACTAGCTCAAGGCCTTTCGGACAGGTGGCCGAGCGGCTGAAGGCACGCGCCTGGAGAGCGCGTGAACGGGGAACCGTTCCGTGGGTTCGAATCCCACCCTGTCCGTTACAGCAATGCGGGGAGTGGTTGTACCAATCGCGGCCGCCACAACATAGTCGAACCGCGATAAAGAAGTCTTCACCTTTCCTTTCTATTTCACAGCCCTGCAAGGGTTTATACATTTCTCCTGTCATGCGGACGAGGTGCCGCAATGGATGGGAGGGGCGGAGTGCCCGCCAAAGCCCCCGCCAAGAAGAAGGCCAAGAAGGCCAAGGGCCCCAAGGTCATCAAGGTGCCGGAGCACACCGTCGAGGTGGTCTCCGACTCCGGCGAGGGCGCGCAGCGCTGCGCGCAGATCTTTGGCCGCGTCTCGGCCCGCATGGGCAACGGGGTGTGGACCGTCGAGATCATCCCGGCCGAGATCCAGCCGCCGGCGCGCACACCGCCCAGCGCAAGCGGTAACCGCGTCCGCATCGGCACCAAGCCGGTGACCAACTGGGGCGATGCGGCGAACCTGGTGGTGGCCTTCAACGAGCAAGTGCTGCTGCACCGCTTCCGCCAGGGGGCGCTGGCCGACGGCGCGACGGTCCTCATCGAGAGCATGTGGGAGAAGCACGACGATGAGGACATCCGCAAGGAGTGGGCGGCGGCCATGAAGGAGATGGACGGCCACGACCTGCGGTTCGTGAAGGTCCCCATGGAAGAGCAGTGCCTCACCCTGGTGGAGAACCCGCGGCGCGGCAAGAACATGTTCGCGCTGGGCATGCTGTCCTACGTGTACAACCGGGAGCTCGACCGGGTGCGCCGCCAGATCGAGCGCGAGTTCCGCAAGAAGTCGAAGGAAGTGATCGACGCCAACCTGCAACTGCTCCAACTGGGGTACGACTGGGCCGAGAAGCACCTCGACTTCCGCGTCGAGATCCCGATCGAGAAGCCCAGCAAGCCGATGGTCGTGATGAACGGCAACCAGGCCATCGCCATCGGGAGCATCGCGTCGGGGATGGAGCTCTGCTCGATGTACCCCATCACGCCGGCGACTTCTGCGTCGCACTACCTGAGCGACATCTTCGAGGACTACGGCGGCATCGTGCACCAGGCGGAGGACGAGATCGCCGCCGCCGGTGTGGCGATCGGCGCCTCGTTCGCCGGCAAGGTGGCGTTCACGATCACCTCGGGGCCGGGCTTGGCACTCAAGACCGAATTCCTCGGCCTGGCCGTGATGACCGAGACGCCGCTGGTGGTGGTGGACGTACAGCGGGGCGGGCCGAGCACGGGACTGCCCACCAAAGTCGAGCAGGCCGATCTGCTGGCCGCCATCTACGGCCAGCCGGGCGACGCGCCTCACGTGGTGATGGCCCCCGCGACCATGGAGGAGTGCTTCCTCTGCATGACCACGGCACGGCGCATCGCCGAGGCGTTCCGCTGCGTGGTGATCGTGCTGACCGACGCCAACCTAGCCACCGGCGTGCAGCCGTTTCCGCGGCCCGAGGTGACCAGCGAGTGGATCGCTCACCCGGTGGACCTCTCGGCAGTGCCCGAAGGCACACGCGCCTACGAGTGGGACACGCGCACGGGACTCTCGCAGCGGCTCATTCCTGGACAGCAGGGCGGGATGCACACCCTCACGGGCCTGGCCCACGACGAGGGCAGCAAGGTGGCGTACCAGCCGGAGATCAACCAGCGCGGCTGCGAGATGCGCAGCCGCAAGATGGCGGTGTTCCAGCAGACACTGAAGCCGCCTCACGTGTACGGTCCGGCGAAGGGCGAGCTACTGGTGGTGGGCTGGGGCAGCACGAAGGGCGCAATCCAGGAGGCGGTGGACCGCGCGCAGGCCGAGGGACTCTCGGTCTCCTCGCTGCACCTGCGGTTCCTCTCGCCGATGGAGCCCGGTCTCACGAAGATCTTCAAGAAGTTCAAGAAGGTGATGACGGTGGAGATCAACTACAGCGACGAGAAGGACGCGCCGTTCGTCACCGATGAGAACCGGCGGCGCGGGCAGCTCACCTGGCTGCCGTGCCCGGTGAGCCGCTACGCCCCGGCGTGATTCTCGATGCCATTCGCGGCCACATGCCGAATGGAGCCAAGTGATGATACAATTCGGTGGATGCTCACTGCTCGGTGGCGCCGTCGAGGACGACGACCGCTCCTGGAGCATGCAGGACTATGAGGGCGCCATCGCGAGATGGTGTCCGGGGTGTGGTGACCACGCGGTGCTCACGGCCGTGCAGCGCCTTCTCGAAGATGAACAGCTCCCTCCGGAGCAGACGGTGTTCGTCTCCGGCATCGGTTGCTCCAGCCGTTTCCCGCACTACCTCAGCACGTACGGTTTCCACGGCTTGCACGGGCGCGCGCTCCCGGTGGCCACCGGCGTGAAGCTGCGCCGGCCCGACCTGCACGTGTTCGCGGTCATGGGCGACGGCGACTGCTGCTCGATCGGTGGCGGGCACTGGCTGCACACCACGCGCTACAACCCCAACATCACGGCCATCATGCTCGACAACGGGGTGTATGGTCTCACCAAGAACCAGACCTCGCCCACGAGCCCACAGGGGCTGAAGAGCAACACGCAGCCGCGCGGGGCGTTCCTGCCGGGCATGAACCCGATCTCGACCACGCTGGGCATCAAGAACGCCTCGTTCGTGGCGCAGACGGGGGATTGGCTGCCGGATCACATCTACGCAACGCTCAAGAAGGCGTACCACCACAACGGGTTCTCCTTCGTGCGCATCCTGCAGCGCTGTCCGGCCTACACGGACCAGCTGTTCACCGACGCGATGCGCGACCCCAACCGGATCGAGCTGCTGCTCCATCCCGACGGGATCAGCGTGCCGGAGCTGGAGGGGATCTATAAGAACCACACGTACCACGATCCCTCCGACCTCAATAACGGCTTCCGGCTGGCGCAGGACGACGGCCGGTTCCGCCTCGGCCTGTTCTACCAGAACGAGGATCTGCCGGTGTACGAGCAGGTACGCGCGGTCCCGGCCAAGTCGGCGAAGCAGAAGCTGGAGATTCTCAACAAGGAGCTCGACCGCTATGCCGTCTGACAAGCGGGTGGCACTGGCGATGGAGGCGCTGGCACCGAAGCGCGATGCGTTCCGGTCGGCGCTGGGCAATACGGTGGAGCAGGTACAGGGCTTCCTGGACGATCACCGGTCATCGGAGAACGGTGGCACGGGCCGGCTCGCAGCCGAGCTCGGCCCGTTCGCCGCCGGACGTATCGACATGGACAAGCTGTCGTCCCTGTTCTCCACTGAGGACTCGCTCGACACGCTGACCATGGAGACCGTTGCGAAGGCGCGCGACACCATGGCAGAGCTGACCCAGCGCAACTCCGACCTGTTCCTGGTGGAGGTTAAGTCGGGCGGCTGCCTGCACGACGCGGTGGCACAGGCGCTCGAGGAGGTGGGCCGGGCCTTCGGCGCGGTGCGCGTCTTCGAGCTCACCCGCTCGGGAAGCCTGCACGGCAAGGAGCACGCGCGCTCGCTGGGCGCATTTCCGTTCGACCGCTGGAGCCGCGGCGAGCGGCGCCTGGCGCCGCCCCTGGTCGTGACGGTGGACGGGGACGACCTCGCGGCAACCGGTCTCGCGGAGTTCCTCGACGGACAGCAGAAGATCGTGCTGGTGGTGCGCGGCGCCTGCGCCCCTGCCCCACTCGTGCGGCTGATCACGCCGGGCGTGTTCGTGATGCAGACGGCCGACCCGAACGAGCTGGCTCGGTTGGCTGAGTTCGAGGGTCCGGGCGTCGCGGCACTGGTGCCCGAGACTGCCGCGCGGTTCGTGCACGATCCGGCGGCAGGGAGCGAGACGTGGCAGCGCCTCTCACTGAGTCACGTACCGGACAAGCAGCCGAAGCAGTCGCTCGGTGGGCTCTCGGGTTTCCAGCAGGCACAGGAGGCCAAGCAGCTCGTCGCCCTGGCCAGGAAGCCGGCGGCAGGAGCGCTCGCCGCGGGGGAGCCGGTGCAGGAGGCCGCCCCGCTGAGCGATCCGGTGGACAAGCTGGCGGCGTGGCTGCTGACACAGGCCGATCTGTCCGAGTGAGGCGCTAGATGGAAGTCGGCACGATCCTGCTCTCGGTAGTGATCCTGGGCGGCGTGGGGCTCACCTTCGCCGCGCTGATCACCCTCACCCACAAGAAGTTCTGGGTGTGGGAGGATCCGCGCATCGAAGGCGTGGTGGACCTGCTGCCCGGCACCAACTGCGGGGCGTGCGGCCAGGCAGGGTGTCATGCGTTCGCCGAGGCGCTGATCGCCGACAAGGTGCAACCAGCTACCTGCACCGTGATGGGCCCGGATGACGTGACCGACGTGGCGGACTACCTCGGCGTGGAGGCGGGCGAGGCCAACAGGCGGGTGGCCCGACTGCTCTGCGCCGGCGGCGCCAACGTGGCAGTGCAGCAGGCCGACTACATCGGCCTCGAGACGTGCAAGGCCGCGGTGGCGGTGGCGGGGGGTGGCAAGGGCTGCACCTGGGGGTGCATCGGCCTGGCCGACTGCGAGGTGGTGTGCGATTTCGACGCCATCTACATGAACCCCTGGGGCCTGCCGGTGGTGATCCCCGACAAGTGCACTGCGTGCGGTGACTGCGTCGTGGCGTGCCCCCTGGACTTGTTCGTACTGATGCCCCTCGAGCAGAAGCTCATCGTGCAGTGCAAGAGTCTGCTCGAGGGAGAAGAAGCGGAAGAGTTGTGTCAGGTCGCGTGCAACGCCTGCGGGCGCTGCGCGGCCGACGCACCGGAAGTCATCCAAATGGTGAATGGGCTGGCGGTGGTGGATTACGGCAAGAACGAGATGGCGACTCCCGCCGCGATCGAGCGGTGTCCCACCAGCGCCATCGTCTGGGTCGAGGGCATGCAGCAGTTCGATCTCTCTCGGCCATCTGAAGAGGTAGCCGCATGATGTTCAAGAAGAAGAACGACAGACCTCCCGAGCCGAAATACCCGGGCGTCCCGACGCAAAACGACGGCACCGGGGCCGTCGTGCAAATGGAGACGGATGCCAGCGAAGGGGCCGGCGCCTACCCCATCACGCCATCGACACAAATGGGCGAGGGATGGGCGGCCGCCGTCGCCGCCGGGAAGACCAACGTGAACGGCCGCCGGCTGATCTTCTTCGAGCCGGAGGGCGAGCACGCAGCCGCGGCGGTGACCGCGGGAATGAGCATGGTGGGCCTCAGGGCCACCAACTTCTCGAGCGGCCAGGGCATCGCCTACATGCACGAGTCGCTTTACGCGGCGGCCGGCAAGCGGCTCACCTACGTGCTCAACATCGGCGCGCGCGCCATGACCAAGCACGCCCTCAACGTGCATGCGGGCCACGACGACTATCACGCGATCGACGACACGGGGTTCTTTCAGTTGTTCGCCAAGGACGCCCAGGAGTGCGCCGACCTCAGCCTGATCGCGCACAAGGTGGCCGAGCTGTCGCTCAACCCGGGCGCGCTGGCCCAGGACGGATTCCTCACGACGCACGTGATCGAGTCGATGAACATGCCCGAGCCCGAGCTGGTGAAGGAGTTCTTGGGCGACCCGTCGGACATCATCGATTCGCCCACGCCGGCACAGAAGTGGGTGTTCGGCGAGAAGCGGCGCCGCATTCCCGAGATCTTCGACCTCGACTACCCCGCCATGCTGGGCACCGTGCAGAACCAGGATGCCTACATGCAGGGCGTGGCGGCGCAACGGCCCTTCTACTTCGATCACGTGGTCGAGTTCACCGACCAGGCGATGGAGGAGTACTACCAGCTCACCGGGCGGCGCTACTCGCGCGCCATTGGCTACCGGCTGGAAGACGCCGAATACGTGATCGCCGGGCAGGGCTCGCTGGTGAGCAACGCCGAGGCGGTGGTGGACCACCTGCGTGAGACGCGCGGGATCAAGGTGGGCGTGCTCAACCTGACGATGTTCCGCCCTTTCCCGGCCGACGTCATCACGCACCTGCTGCGCCGCAAGAAGGCGGTGACCGTGCTGGAGCGCGTGGACCAGCCGCTGGCGGTGGACCAGCCGGTCCTGCGCGAGATGCGCGCGGCGGTAAACAAGGCACTCGAGAACGGGCGCGCCAAGGGAGCGCTGCCCTACCCCGAGATCGCGACCTACCTGTCGGACGACGCGCCGGAGTTCTTCTCCGGCACGTTCGGCCTGGGAAGCCGCGACCTGCAACCGGGCGACATCATCGCCGCCGTGGACAACATGCTGCCCGACGGCAAGCGGCGGCGGCAGTTCTACCTCGGCATCGATTTCGTGCGCGAGGGCACCAAGCTGCCCAAGCTCCAGATCTGGCAGGAGGAGCTGCTCGAGGCCTACCCCGACGTGGCCGACCTGTCGCTTCCGATGGCCGAGGACATCGATCTGATGCCCGAGGGCTCGACCTCGATCCGCATCCACTCGATCGGCGGATGGGGCGCCATCACCACGGGCAAGAACGTGGCGATGACCGCGGCCGACTTGTTCGGCATGTACATCAAGGCCAATCCGAAGTACGGCTCGGAGAAGAAGGGCCAGCCGACGACGTTCTACGCCACGCTGGCGCACGCGCCGATCCGGCTCAACTGCGAGCTGAAGCACGTGAACGTGGTGCTGTCGCCCGATCCCAACGTGTTCCGCCACTCCAACCCGCTGGCCGGGCTGTCACAGGGCGGCGTGTTCGTGATCCAGCACGACGGGACCGCGGCCGAGCTGTGGGACAGCCTGCCGGCCACGGCACAGAAGACCATCAAGGAGAAGCAGCTCCACGTCCACTTCGTGAACGCCTTCAAGATCGCGACCGACGAGGCAAGCGATCCCGAGCTGCGCTACCGCATGCAGGGCGCCGCGTTCATGGGCTCGTTCTTCAAGGTCTCGGGCCTGGCGGAGCGGGAGGAAGCCACCGCCGAGCAGCTGGTCGAGGGCATCCGGCGGCAGCTGCAGTACAAGTTCGGCCACCTGGGCGAGCGCGTGGTGGAGGACAACCTGCGGGTGATCCGCCGCGGCTACGACGAGACCGACACGGTTGACGTCGCGGCAGCGAGCATCCGCGAGGACGACGTCGGCCACGTGCCCCAGATGCCGGCCATACTGGACGGCTCCAAGGTGGATCCGGGCATCGCCAACCCCGGCCGCTTCTGGGAGCAGGTGTGCCACGTGTACAAGACCGGGGACGACGGCATCGCCGACCCGTTCGCCGCGCTCTCGGCCATCCCGGCCGCCACCAGCACGATCCGCGACATGACGGACGTGCGGTTCGAAGTGCCGGAGTTCATCGCGGCCAACTGCACCGGGTGCGCGCAGTGCTGGACCCAGTGCCCCGACGCGGCCATCCCGGGGGTAGTCAACAGCGTGGAGGAGGTGCTCCAGGCCGCAATCGCGACCGCATCCAACGGCCGTTCGCTCGACCGGCTGAACCAGGTCTCCAAGCACCTGTCGAACGAATCGCGCAAGATCATGAAGGGCGTGCCCTTCACCACGTTCGGCGAAGTGCTGTCGCAGGCGTACAAGAACGTCACCGAGAAGCTGAACCTCGATCCCGAGCGGCGCGCCGCGCTGGACGAGGAGTTCGCACCGGTGTACACGGCGCTCGAGGAGTTCCCCCTGGCCAAGACCGCGCCGTTCTTCGACGTATTCGAGACGCAGGAGAAGGGCACTGGCGGGCTGCTCTCCATCACGGTGAGCCCCGACGCGTGCAAGGGCTGCAACATCTGTGTCGAGGTCTGCCCCGACAACGCGCTGGTGACCGTGGCACAGACCGACGAGATCGTGGAGCAGCTGCGGCGCAACTGGCAGTTGTGGGAGAACCTGCCCGACACCGACGACCGCTACGTCAACGTCTCCAACCTCGAGGAAGGCATCGGCGTCCTGTCGTCGCTGCTGCTCAAGAAGGAGAACTACCAGTCGATGGCGGGCGGCGACGGTGCATGCATGGGCTGCGGTGAGAAGACCGAGGTCCACCTGGTGCTGTCGGCGGTGAACGCGCTGATGCTGCCGCGGGTCAAGAAATACGTCGCCAAGCTGGACGACCTGATTCAGCAGCTCGACGATAAAGCCCGCTCGATCCTGGCTTCCGACGCCGACCTGTCCAAGCTCGGCGTGGCCGAGGGCAAGATCGATTTGCCGCTGGAGCAGCAGAAGCAACAGGCGGTGGCGCGCATCTCCAACATGATCGACGCGCTCAAGGACCTGCGGTGGCGCTACACCGAGGGACCGACGGGCAAGGGCCGCGCCACGCTGGCGATGACCAACGCGACCGGCTGCTCGTCGGTGTGGGGCAGCACCTACCCGTTCAATCCGTACCCCTTCCCCTGGGTGAACCACCTGTTCCAGGACGCGCCCTCTGTGGCCATCGGCGTATTCGAGGGCCACATGCGCAAGATGGGAGACCAGTTCATCGCTGTGCGGCGCGCCCAGCTCGAGCTGGCGGGCGAGTACGACCCCGCGGTACACGAGCCGTTCTTCCAGAAGTTCGAGTGGCGCCAGTTCGACGAGGAGGAGTTCGGGCTCTGTCCGCCGATCTTCGCGACCGGCGGCGACGGTGCCATGCTCGACATCGGGTTCCAGAACCTGTCGCGCCTGCTGGCGTCGGGGAACGTGATAGTGCTCGACACGCAGGTCTACTCGAACACCGGCGGCCAGGCGTGCACCAGCGGCTACCGCGGCCAGGTGAGCGACATGGCGGCGTACGGCAAGGACCAGCACGGCAAGGAGGAGACGCGCAAGGAGATGGCGCTACTGGCCATGGCCCACCGCAACGTGTTCGTGCTGCAGTCATCGCAGGCCTCACCGGCGCACATGCTGGGCGGTGTGCTCAAGGGGCTGCAGTCGAACTACCCCGCCGTGTTTGCGCTGCACTGCCCCTGCCCGCCGGAGCACGGCCTGGGCGACGACCAGGCACCCGATGCCGCGAAGCTCTCCCTCGAGAGCCGCGCATATCCGCTGATGGAATACGATCCCGCGGAGGGCACGAAGCTCGCTGAGCGGCTGAGCCTCGACGGCAATCCGTCGATGAGCGATACCTGGCCCGAGTACGACCTCACGTATCTCGACGAGGAGGGCAACGAGCAGACCAAGACCCTGCCCGTGACGATCGCCGACTGGGCCGCGACCGAGGTGCGCTTCAGGAAGCACTTCAAGAAGGTCAAGCCCGACACACCCGAGGACGAGCTGGTGCCGTTCCACGAGTTCATTGCGCGGCCGCCCGACGACCGAGAAGGCGCCACGCCCTTCATCTACGTGCTGGAGCGCGACAAGACGTTGGGACGGCTCGCCGCGTCGGCCGAGATGGTGGAACTGACCGAGGACCGCATCGAGGTGTGGAACCTGCTCAAGGAGATGGCCGGCGAGGCCGAGGTCGAGGCCGGCGACGTCGCCGACTTCGAGCAGGAGGTGGCGCAGATCCGGGCCGAGTACGAGGCCAAGATCGCCGACCTGAAGCAGAAGTTCCCGCAAGTAATCGCACGGCGCTTGGCCGAGGGCCTGGTGCGCGCGGGCAATGGGCAGCAGACCGTGGCCGACCTGCTCAGCAAGGTGCAGGGCATGGAGGGTCTGACTCCGGTCACCACCGACATGGTGGCGGGATTCGGGGCCGGGGCGGCGCCGGAAGTACCGGTCTCCGATGGCGACGGCGGAGCGGCGACGGCGGTTGCGGAGGCACCCGCAGCGGCGGCACCCGCCGTGGAGGAAGAGGAAGAGCTCGCGCTGGAGGCCTACATCGACACGGCGCGGTGTACGACCTGCGACGAATGCACCAAGCTCAACAAGAAGATGTTCGCATACAACGACAAGAAGCAGGCATACATCAAGGACCCCAAGGCCGGCACCTTCAAGGAGATGGTGATGGCGGCGGAGCGCTGCCCGGTACGCATCATCCATCCGGGCAACCCGCTGAACAAGAAGGAGAAGGACCTCGCGAAGTGGATGAAGCGGGCCGAGCCCTTCAACTAGGCTGAAGACGCTCATGGCCCGCCGCACGAGGTTCCGCCACGGGGTTCACCCGCCGGAGCTGAAGGAGCTGACCGCCGGTAGCCCCATACGGCGCATGCCCTTCCCCACCGAGGTCGTGCTCCCTCTATCGCAGCACACCGGGAAGCCCGCCAAGCCGATCGTGCAGGTGGGCGACAGGGTGGAGCGCGGCGACAAGATCGGGGAGGCCGACGGCTTCATCTCTTCACCGATTCACGCGTCGGCCGCGGGCCACGTCGAGGAGGTGGGGCTGTGGCCCCATCCCACCGGCGGCTACCAGTCCGCGATCCGCATTCGAGTGGAGCAGTTCTCGGCCCAGGTGCCGCGCCCTCGCATCATCCCCGACTGGGAGGGCCTGGACCATGATGCGCTCGTCGAGGCCGTGCGCCGGGCGGGCGTGGTCGGTCTGGGTGGTGCCGCCTTCCCCACGCACGTGAAGCTGCAGCCACCCAAGGATCAGACGGTCGACACCATCCTGATCAACGGGGCGGAGTGCGAGCCGTACCTCACGACCGACCACCGCACCATGGTCGAGTATCCCGAGCGGGTCCAGCTCGGGGTGCGGATCATGATGCGGGCGCTGGGCGTGAGCCGCGCCGTGATCGGGATCGAGAGGAACAAGCCCGACGCCATCGAGCGGATCCGCGCGACGCTGCCCGGCGACATCGACGTCACGGTGCAGCCGCTCACGGTGAAGTACCCGCAGGGTGCGGAGAAGATGCTGATCGACGCCGTGCTGCACCGCGAGGTGCCGTCGGGCGGGTTGCCGATGCACGTGGGTGTGGTGGTGCACAACGTGGCCTCGGTCGCGACCATCGCCGAGGTGTTCGAGACCGGGCTGCCGCTGATCGAGCGCATCGTGACCGTGACGGGATTCGGAGTGAAGAAGCCGTCCAACCTGATCGTTCCCGTGGGCACAAAGACCCGTGACCTGCTGGACGCGTGCGACGGGCTTACCGACGACGCGCGCGAGGTGATCTTCGGTGGTCCGATGATGGGCACCGCAGTGGCCGACCTGGACGCGCCGATCATGAAGGGCACGACGGGCGTGGTGGTGCTCACGCACCGCGACGTGAAGCCGCAGGAGTCGTACCCCTGCATCCGCTGCGGCCACTGCCTCGACGCCTGTCCGGTGTTCCTCAATCCGCAGCAGCTCGGCAAGCTCGCCTTGGCTGAGCGGTGGGAAGAGATGGAGCAGGAGAACCTGATGGACTGCATGCTGTGCGGCTGCTGCAGCTACACCTGCCCCTCCAACATCCCGCTGTCACAGCTTTTCGTCATGGGCAAGGCGGCGTTGCGCAAGGTGAAGGCCGCATGACCACGCCGCGCTTCCTGATCACGGCGTCGCCGCATCTCGCCGAGAGCGACTCGACGCCCAAGATCATGTGGCACGTGGTGCTGAGCCTGCTGCCGATCGTGGGCGCGTCGATCTACTACTTCGGTCCCAGCGCCGTGCTGGTGACCGCGGCTGCGACGGCCGGCTGCCTGCTCACCGAGTGGGCCTTCGGCAAGAAGGGCACCCTCCTCGACGGCTCGGCGATGATAACGGGCCTGTTGCTGGGCTTGATCCTGCCGGCGGGCATTCCGCTGTGGATGGCCTTCGTGGGCGGCGTGTTCAGCATCGGGTTCGGCAAGATCGTGTTCGGCGGGCTGGGGCAGAACATCTTCAACCCGGCGCTGCTGGGGCGCGCCTTCCTGCAGGCCGCGTTTCCGGTGGCACTCACCACGTGGCCGGTGATCCGCGAGAACTGGTGGGCACTGAGGGGCGACAACTTCGCGCTGCCGCTCATGAGCGCCAAGGAAGTGGACGTGCTCACCGCCGCCACTCCACTCGGCCTCATGAAGTTCGAGCAGACCACCACGGAGCTGGGCAGCCTGATGATCGGCGCGACCGAAGGGTCGCTGGGTGAGACCGCCGGGCTGTTGATTCTGTTGTGCGGCGGCTACCTGGCGCTGCGCAAGTTCCTCAACTGGCGCATACCGGCCAGCATCTTCCTCACGGTGGCGGTGTTCTCGCAGCTGCTGCACTGGCTCGACGCCACCCGCTATCCCGACGCGATGTTCATGCTGTTCTCCGGCGGCCTCATGCTGGGCGCCGTATACATGGCCACCGACATGGTGACCTCGCCGGTGACCAACGCCGGCTGCTGGATCTTCGGCTTCGGGATCGGCTTCCTGGTCGTGGTGATCCGGCTGTGGGGCGGACTCGCCGAGGGCGTCATGTACGCGATCCTGCTGATGAACGCGCTCGTGCCGTTCATCAATCGCGCCACCCAGCCGCGCCTGTTCGGCACCAAGCGACGCGAGCCCAAGGAGGCGGCCACGTGACCGAACCCGTCCAGCTCGAGGGGAAGCACGAGGTGAAGGCCTCCAAGCTGCTCGCTACGTTGGGCGCGGCGGGGGCGCTGGCCGGCTTCCTCATCGTATTCGTGTGGAGCTGGACGCAGCCGATCATTCAGGAGTACAAGGCGGAGCAACTGCGCCTCGCGGTGCAGCAGGTACTGGGTGGGCCGGACCACTTCGACACTCTTTACGTGTACGAAGGAGCGTTGGTGAAGGACCTGCCCGCCGGTGTGGACGGAACGGCACTGCAACAGATCTTCGCAGGCTACACGGCGCAGGGTGAGCGCATTGGCTTCGCCGTGGCGTACGGCGAACCCGGGTTCCAGGACATCGTGCGCGTGATATTCGG